>NZ_CAKLBZ010000001.1:2156666-2846250 GCF_921008455.1 Bacillus basilensis
CCGATTACTTTTTATTTAGGAAGTGTATTGTACCGTGTTGAAATAAAGATGGCTCGCGGAGGATATTACATATCCTGCAGTGAAGTATAATTTTTTGAAACCTTACATGTTTATAATATGTTAGGTTTCTTTTTTGTTTTTATAAGATATGAAATAATTTTTTTTACTATAAAATATATTATTTTACACTTTTTACCCTCCACACATTTTTCTTTACAATGAAGAAAAATATGTGAGGTGGTATAACTTATGATGAATCGAGTTGTATTAATCGGTAGATTGACAAAGGAGCCAGAATTATACTACACAAAGCAAGGCGTCGCTTATGCACGAGTATGTGTTGCGGTGAATAGAGGTTTTCGAAATAGTTTAGGTGAGCAACAAGTAGATTTTATTAATTGTGTCGTTTGGCGAAAATCGGCTGAGAATGTAACTGAATATTGTACGAAGGGGTCTCTTGTTGGGATTACAGGGCGTATTCATACGAGTAATTACGACGATGAACAAGGAAAGAGAATATATAGAACGGAAGTTATGATTGAGAGTATTACCTTTTTGGAGAGAAGACGGGAGGGCTCATCGCAATAAGAGAGGACTTTAAACAATGGTTTGGGGGAATTAGGTGGAAAGAGAAAGAATGAAAAAGTATGATGATGGAAAGAAATCAGCAAGATAAAGCATCCGAGTAGGTTTAGAGAGGTGGAACATGTTACAATACACCTAAGAACACGCAATAAAGGAGAGTTTTTTACGTGAAGATTAAAGCAATTGAACCGACGCCAAGTCCAAATACAATGAAAGTTATTTTGAATGAAGTATTACCATCGGGAGCGCGTAATAATTATACAAATGAAAATAAAGAACAAGCGCCAATGCAAGTGCAAGAAATTTTGAAAATTGAAGGCATTAAAGGTGTATATCATGTAGCCGACTTTTTAGCGGTGGAGCGAAATGCAAAGTATGACTGGAAAGTTTTATTACAACAAGTTCGTGCTGTTTTCGGCGAAGAAGTAGTAGAAGAAAGTGAAGAACAACAACTTGCTCATTTTGGAGAAGTGAAAGTGTTTGTTCAAATGTTCTTTACAATTCCCATGCAAGTAAAGTTAACAGATGGAACGACGGAAGAACGTGTTGGTTTACCAGATCGTTTTAAAGAATCAATTATGAAAGTTCAAATGTCTGCACCAAACGTTGTAAAAGAACGTAAATGGGTGGAACAAAGTACACGTTACGGTAATTTTGAAGAAATCGGGAAAGAAGTAGTAGAAGAAATTGTTGCTGCTTATTCAGAAGAACGTGTAAATGAAACGGTTACAGAATTATTAAATCAGGCAGGGGCTGTTGAAGTAACGATTCAAAAGCGTGAGCCATATAAAGTAACAGAAGAGATGATGAAAGATGCTGACTGGAAAAACCGTTTTGCAGCATTAGAACAAATGGATCCTACAGAAGACGATATTCCAGTGTTGAAGATGGCGTTAGATGATGAAAAAGTTTCAATCCGTCGTTTAGCAACAGCATATTTAGGTATGGTAAAAGGTGATGAAGTATTACCGTTATTATATAAAGCACTATTAGATCGTTCAGTAAGTGTACGCCGTACAGCGGGCGATTGCTTATCAGACGTAGGTGACCCAGCAGCGATGTTCGTTATGATTAAATCTCTGAAAGATCCAAGTAAATTAGTACGCTGGCGTGCAGCGATGTTCTTATTTGAACTTGGAGATGAAAGTGCGATTCCAGCATTAAAAGCAGCGCAAGATGATCCAGAGTTTGAAGTAGCAATGCAAGCGCGTCTAGCATTAGAGCGTATTGAGGGCGGAGAAGAAGCAAAAGGTTCTGTATGGAAACAAATGACGGAGTCTCGTAAAGGGGAATAATGTATGATTGTTTTCTATGATAGTTGGTGTCCGATGTGTACGGCGGTTGCAGATCGTACGAAAAAACTAGATAAAAAGGGTAAGATGAAATTTGTTTCATTTCGAGATGAAGATATAGTTGAGAGGTATGAAATTTCTCAAGAACTACAAAGTAAGATGGAACAAAGATTGTATATTTTAAAAAATAGTAAGTGGTATGACGGAATTCATAGCATACATGTATTAGCAAAGGCTGTTCCATCTTATTGGTTTGCAGTGCCTTTTATAAAGCTATCTATCGTACTTGGATTTGGAAGTAAAGTATACGATTATATCGCTAACAATAGAAAACTTGTCCCAGTTGGACATTGCCGTGAAGGGGTTTGTGAAATCCCTTCAAAAAAATGAAATCATCGTTATGTTTCTTTTGCACCTATTAATAGAGCGTGATATGATGAACTTGGAATGAAAGTTGAAGGAGAGATTACAAGATGTCAAATGCTTATGAAGAATACATGCGCCAAATGGTAATTCCAATGCGCCAAGAATTAGTACGTTCTGGATTTGAAGAGTTAACTACAGAAGAAGCTGTAACAGAATTTATGGAAAACACGGCAGGCACAACTTTAGTAGTTGTAAACTCTGTTTGTGGTTGTGCAGCTGGTTTAGCACGTCCATCAGCAGGTCAAGCAGTTGTTCGTGCTGAAAAACAACCTGATCATCTTGTAACTGTATTCGCAGGTCAAGATAAAGATGCTACTGCAAAAATGCGTGAATACTTCGGAGAAATTCCTCCATCTTCACCATCAATGGCATTATTAAAAGGAAAAGAAGTTGTTCACTTCATTCACCGTCATGAAATTGAAGGTGCAACTATGGACGAAATTATTACGAACTTAGAACAAGCTTTCGAAAAGAATTGCTAAAGAAGGGGGAGAGTAAATCTCCCTCTTTTCTTTATATAGAGGTGAAACAATGATAGTAACAACAGCAGGAAGAACAAACAAAGAAATGACAGATTATGCAAATAAGGTAGCAGCAGAATTAAATAGTTCTTTCGTTAAACGTAATGACATACCAGTACATACACTGCATGAGCAGTATGAACAAGATATACTTGTTGTGGGCAAAAACCGATTAGCTATTTATCCAAAAGGTACGGAAGAGTCGTTTTTCTTTCATCCAAACTCAGCGATGTTTCGTGTGAAAAGGTTAATGCGCGGAGAACACGATCCATTTGTACAAGCTGCTAAATTAGAGAGCGGAATGACAGTGTTAGATTGTACGCTCGGTATGGCATCAGATAGTATTGTAGCTAGTTATATTGTTGGTGAAAGCGGAAAAGTAACAGGACTTGAAGGCAATGAATATATGGCTTACATCATGGGAAATGGTTTGCAAACATGGTCTTCATCCGTTTCTGAAATTGATGAAGCAATGCAACGAATTAATGTAAAGCAAACGGAGCATTTTCAGTTTTTAAAACAATGTGAGGATAATAGTTATGATGTTGTTTATCTGGATCCAATGTTTGAAGAAACTGTCATAGAATCAGATGGAATAAAAGGGTTAAAACACTTCGCTTTGTATCATGATATTACTGACGAAACAATTGCGGAAGCGAAGCGTGTGGCGAGAAAGCGTGTCGTTCTGAAAGATCATTTCCGTAGTTCTAGATTTGAAAAACATAATTTTCACGTATACAAAAGAAAAAGTGCTAAGTTTCACTTTGGTGTAATTGACCTTTGCTAATTGTTTGAAAAGATGTATAATAAGCAATAATTAATTAAATATACTGTCTGTGATGAAGAGAGTAGTCTTTTTTAGACGGAAAGCGAGCTAGGGATGGTGTGAGCCTAGTGCGGAAGAAAAAGATGAAGCGCACTTCGGAGATGCTTCTTGAACGAATAGTAGAGTAAGCCGAGGCCCCCTGTCCTCGTTATAAACGGGAAAGTGGTTCGTAATGAACAACAAGGGTGGTACCACGGGTTAAAACTCGTCTCTTTTTTAGAGACGAGTTTTTTGTGTTTTAAAAAATAAGGAGGTTATTTCATGGATTATAACACGCATTTTGCGAAAAGTTTATCCAGTATTTTAAAGGATGAATTAACGCAAAACCAAATTTTAGACTTAATTGAAACACCAAAACAAGATGATTTTGGAGATGCAGCGTTCCCATGTTTTTCACTTGCGAAGCAATATAAAAAATCACCAGCTTTAATCGCAAAGGAAGTTACGGAGAAATTAAGTGACCCGTTCTTTACGAAAACAGAGGCTGTTGGTCCTTACGTAAATGTATTTTTTAATCGTGAAACTGTAAGTGATGCAGTATTAAAAACGGTTTTAGCGGAGAAAGAAGAGTACGGCCAAAATCACATTGGCTGTGAAAAAACGGTCGTTATCGATTATTCCTCTCCAAATATCGCGAAACCTTTTTCGATGGGGCATTTACGTTCTACAATGATTGGAAATTCCCTGAAACATATCGCTGAAAAATGTGGCTATGAAGTTGTAGGAATTAATTATATTGGGGATTGGGGAACACAGTTTGGAAAGTTAATTACCGCCTATAAAAAATGGGGAAATGAAGCAGTAGTTAAAGAGGATCCAATACGTGAACTATTTAAGTTATATGTTCAATTCCATGAAGAGGTAAAAGACGACGAAGAACTAGAAGAAGATGGACGCGCTTGGTTTAAGAAATTAGAAGAAGGTGATGAAGAAGCAGTTGAGCTTTGGAATTGGTTCCGCCACGAATCCTTAAAAGAATTTTCTCGTATTTATGAACTTCTCGGTGTTGAATTTACTAATTATCAAGGAGAAGCTTTTTATAATAATTTAATGGAAGACTTTATTGGGATTTTAGAGGAACATGATTTGCTTGAAGAGTCAGAAGGTGCATTAGTTGTTAATTTAGAAGAAGAGGGAATGCCGCCTTGCTTAATTAGAAAATCAGATGGTGCGACTATTTACGCAACGCGTGACTTAACAGCAGCGTTATATCGTCAAAACACATACGCATTTGATAAAGCATTATATGTAGTTGGCCCGGAACAAAGTTTACACTTCAATCAATTTTTCACTGTATTAAAAAAGCTTGGATATACTTGGGTTGATGGAATGGAACATGTACCGTTTGGGTTCATTTTAAAAGATGGTAAGAAAATGTCGACACGTAAAGGGAGAGTTATTTTACTTGAAGAGGTACTTGAGGAAGCAATCGAACTTGCAAAACAAAATATTGAAGAGAAAAATCCAAACTTAAAGCAAAAAGAAGAAGTAGCAAAGCAAGTCGGTGTTGGTGCAGTCATCTTCCACGATTTAAAAAACGAACGTATGCACAATATCGAATTTTCATTAGAAAACATGCTGAAATTTGAAGGTGAAACAGGCCCATATGTCCAGTACACACATGCACGTGCTTGCTCTATTTTAAGAAAAGAAAGTGTAGAATTTGAAACGTGTACGTTTGTATTAAAAGATGATCATAGTTGGAGTGTCGTAAAATTACTAAACAAATTCCCGCAAATAATTGAAGCAGCCTTCACCAAAAATGAGCCATCAATCATTTCGAAATACGTATTAGATGTAGCACAATCGTTTAATAAATATTATGGAAATGTGCGTATATTGGAAGAGAGCGAAGAGAAAGATAGCAGACTGGCATTAGTGTATGCTGTGACGGTTGTATTAAAAGAAGGATTACGTTTACTTGGGGTGGATGCTCCTGAGGAGATGTAGCATAGTAGTAAACTGACAAACCGGTTTTAGTATGAACCTGGTTTGTTTTTTTATTAGATATATAATTCTTTTGCAAAATCAATTAAAATCTTTTTAGAGAGGGTGATTCATATTGATCCGAACTTTAATTTTGCAAATTCCTTGTCATAGAAGAGCGGAGAGAAGTTTCCTTAAACTACAAAAGTACATACCTTTATGTGCGCGTTGTACAGGCATGCTTATCGGTATTTTAATGTTTCCAATTTATTTTTATATAACCCCTTCATTTCTTTTGGCAATCATACTATCATTTTCTGCTCAAATTCCGTTACTCATTGATGGATTCATCCAAAAGTAGAAATGGAGAAGCAGCACAAATTTGCTAAAAGTAACTACCGGTGTATTAAGCGGTAATGGTATGGGGTTATCCATTTCGTCTAGTGTTATATGGATATTATCTTAAGGTATATAGTAACGGAGGTATTTACATAAATGTTCTGGGTTTACTTAATTCTAATTTTTATTTCAGGCGGAAGTGGAATCGGTTTTATAATTCAAAACAAGTATACAGAAGCAATAATAGCTTTTGTTATTTGCGCACTACTGATTTGGCTGCTGTATTATTATCTTAAAAGAAACAAAAGAAAGAGAAAATCAGATTGTGGCGATGTAGACTGTACGGATTGTTTAGATTGTGATTGTACTTGTTAATGAATTTTCTTCAATTGAAAAAGTATCTATATTTGGGAATTCGGCATTAACTTCAACTGGTGTGTTTTCTAGTGATGATTACGGTGTTTTTGTATATTTGCAATTTGATAAATGAAAAAATGTCATTTATTGTCGATAAGTCGATATTCGACATATAATCGCTGATATATGTTAAGAATCGGTCGATATATTTTGAAAATCGCCGATAAAACGAAAGAATCGCTGATATATTTGAATTATCGACGATATAATTTTATGTACAGAGTTCACCTTTCGAAAGATAAGATTCACATGTTACGTTATTACATATAATCAAACAAAATACAGAGAAAAACAATCATTTTTACTATATTTTGTTATAAATTTGAATAATATTAATTAATACCACTCATTATAAGTGATTTTAGTTGAATACCTACTATATGATGTGTAAAATCTAAGCAAGTAGCAGTTTAAATAAATATTCGAGGTGAATACATGCTAGATTTTAAGCAGTTAGATGCTTGTTTGAAAGGCAAGAGATTTATAGATGGATTACAGGAAATAAATAATGAAATTTCATATATAAAAGAAAAGAATACTTTATCTTATTTGAAGAATTGGCTTGCTAATATTCCTTCACATAAAGAGTTTGATATATTAATACGTCTTACTGATGAAGGGCTTATGCACCAATACAGTTCATTCCTCATTCGCTATGCATATAAAAAATTCCCAAATATGAGAACGCTCTCTTTATATTGTGATGAGTTAATTGATGAGCGGAAAATACTTGAAGTAGAACAGTTGTTAAAAGATTCGTTAGAAGAGGTAAATAAAGAAGAAATAGAAGTTGATCTTTTAGCGAAAACATATTTTACGTTAGTACGATGTTTGCTAGAAATGAAACGAAATGAAGAAGCCCTTTTTTATATGAAAAGGGCAGAAGAGTACAGTGCACGTGCTGTATTTGATAAATGGGGCTACGTCTATATGCATACAGGTGAATGGGAGAAAGCAGAAGAACAATTTATAGCTGGCATGCAGCATAAAGATTGTGAAGAGTTATCTACCTATTTATTATCACAGTTATATGCGAATAAAGGAGAACAAAAACGTGCATTACAGCTAATTGATGATGCGATTGTAAAGTTCCCGCAAGTACCATATTTTCATTTTGAAAAGGTAAAATATTTATTAGATTTAGAGAAGTATGAAGAGATGTTAGCGGTAATAGATAATATAAATAATCAGCTTCCTTATCATGCTTATAAAGCTTATTTTGTACATTTACGTGCAGAAGCGTTTTACAAAATGAATAAACTTGTAGATTTACAACAGTTATTAAAAGAAGAAAAAAGTTTAAAAGAGTCTTTATATCATAATTTAGAAAAAAATCCAGATGGAAAAAAGGTTCACTTACCTATAGTTCCAATTGTACAAAAGGATAATTATTGTGTGCCGACAAGTTTAGAAATGATGTTGCAGTTATGGGGAGAAAAACGTACACAAGATGAAATAGCAGAGTTTATTTTTGATATGACTGGCTCGAAGTTTTCAGATACTGTTTCTTATTTAGAAGAATTAGGTTATGAATATCGTTATTTTAAAGGGAATGTGGAAAATTATAAGAGACTGCTAGATCAGGGGATTCCCGTTTTATTAAGTATAGATATTGAGCATGCTTCACATGTGCAAGTGCTAGCTGGATATGATGATACGTTACAAGCTTTTTATGTTCAAGATCCGAACTTTATAGAACCAGTTATTGTGGAATATAGTAAGTTACAAGAAAAATATCGTTATACAGGTTGTTTAGCGATTACGTTTGTTCCGAAAGAAAAGAAGGAACAATTATCATTTTTAAATGAAGAAGAAAATCATTATTTTAAATCCATTTTTTCTTTAACGGATCATTTAGATGAACAAGATAAAGATGGGATTCATAGCTTAGTACAGTTTTTAAAAGAGACGAGTGATAATCCGAATACGTGGTTATATACGATTAAACATTTAGATGTTGAAGTAGATAATAAGTTTATTTTATCTTGTATTGAAAAGTTAATGGAGAGGTTTCCGAACTCAGATTTTGTTAAATTACATGGTGCGCAGTGCTTTATTCGCCTTCAAGAATTAGAAAAAGCAGGGCAAATGCTCGCGAGTGTTGAGAAGAAAAATAATCGTGCTTTATATCATTTAATAAACGGAAGATATGCTTTTGAACAGGAAAGTTATATAGAAGCAATTTCAAGTTTTCGTTCCTCATTACAATTAGATGCAGATCAGCCGATTGCTTGGAGTTTTCTCGCATTATCATATATGTATATCGATCAATCTGAAAAGGCATTGCAGTTTTCTCAAGTTGCTTTAGAACGTAGTCCAGAAAGATTCACTTTAACGAATCACGGGTTAATATTAATAGATTTAGAAAGATATGAAGAAGCGTATGAAATCTTTAACGATCTGTTAAAAGAGTATAAAAATGAAGCACATGTATGGTATGAGCGAGCGAGATGTGCGCATCATTTAGGGAAATTACATTTAGCGATAAAAGGGCTTCAAATAGCGATTCATTTGGATAGCAATGCACCTTACATTTATACGAAACTTTCGGAAATATACGAATCTGATTTGAAGGATGAGGAAAGTACGAAAGAAATTTTATCAAAAGGTATTGAGAATTGTGATGATAAAGCACCTCTATACGTAAAATTAGGTGATTATCACTTTCAAAATGATAGTCTTGAAGAAGCAGAAGTATTGTATAAGCGTGCTTTAGAAGAAAATGATGAGGATGTTTATTCTCATTTCGGACTTACACAAGTTTATATGGCAAGAGAGCAATACAAGGAAGCAAAAGAATATATTCTCGGTATTGAAAAACAAATTGAAAAGAGCCAAGATTTTCATATGAATGCGGGAATGGTTTTATGGGATGCTGAGGTTGAACTTGGTGGAAATGAAGAAGGGTTTAAAGTAGCGTTGTCTAAGTTAGAGAGTGGTATAAAGCAGAGCGAATATAATGTAGCAAGTGCGTTAGATGAATATGTGAATCGAATTAAAGGAACTGTATTTGTACAACGAGGGATAGCATTTTTAAGAACGCTACACAAAGAAAGAAATGAAGTAAGTGAATTCGGTTGTTATACAGGTATTTTATATGAATCTATTGGGCAGTACGGCCAAGCGATGAAAAGATATAATAAGGCGATAGAACAAAAGGCAACAGCATTACCTTATTACCGAATTGGTGAAACACTTATGGCATTAGGGCAATTGGTGGAAGCAAAACAAGCGTATGAAACATGTTTAGAGCTTGATGGGAATTTCGTAGGTGTACATTTACAGCTTGCAGAAATATACGAAAAAGAAGAAAACCGCTCTAAAGAACAAAGTCATATGGTTCAGGCAATGAAAGAAGAGCCGCTGCATATTAATATGGAATATTTGGCACAGCTTTCAGTAGAGATGAATCTTCAGGAAGAGTTGCTGACTGAACTGGAACAATTAGCAGACGAAGTACCTGAAATATGGCGATTAGATGCGATTGCCTACGTATATGGAGCGATGGATGAAATAGATAAAGAACAAGCGCAGATTGAAGAAGCACTACAAGTAGATGGTGAGCATACAGAAGTTCTATATCATTATGCAAAAGTATTAGTGAAAAATAGAAATGCAAAAGCGATTGAAATTGCAATGAAAGTGATACAAAAAGATGTAAAGAATGAACGTATATTTGATGTATATGTAAAAGCGATAGAACAACATAAGAAATTGTCTAACATACGAGATTTTCTTCATACATTAAAAGTGAAAAAAGTAGAAAGAAGTATGGCATTTATGTATGCTGCATCTGCGGTTGCAGAAAGATGGATTGAACGTCAACAAAATGAACAGCCGAAAAAATCCATATTTACGAGAGCTTTTTATCGTATGAAAAACCGTGCGAAAGAAATTTCGATTATTACTACAATCATTGATTTATATGAAATTTCCTTAAAGCTAAATTCGAAAAATAGTATGGCAGCGCAGCGATTTGCACTATTTTACGAGAATGTGGCGATGTATAAAGAAGCAGTAGATGTATTGCAAACATCGTTAGAACATAAATGGGATTACGATGTAGCGAAGCAACTTGTAAATCTTTTCATAGAGTGTGAGGAGGAAGATATGTTACGAGATGCTTCGGAATTAACGAAGCGAATGGTTCGAGAGTTACCAGATGATTATGATACCCTTCTTCTGCAAGCACAAGTCTTCTTTAAAGCAGGAGAAGTAAGAAAAGCAGAAAAGATTACCTTACAATTAACGGAGCAAACACCGTTTGTAAGTAGAGCGTTTCTTGCTTTAGGAGAAATGTATCAAAGTCAAGAAAGGTTTGAAGAGGCAATTCATGTATTGAAAAATGCTTGTATACACCATCCAAATGAAACCGCAATTCTGCTTTCTTTAGCATCTTCGTATCATGGTGCCGGACAAACGATAAAGGCAGAAAAAATAACAAATGAAGTATTAACAATTGATGAGAGTGATTTCTTAGCAAGATACGATCGTGCTTGTTATTTAGCACAGTTAAACAGAATGGAAGAGGCGAAAGAAGAGCTTGAAATTGTACTTCGTGAGGATGAGTCAGGATTTTTCGCTGAACTTATCGAGGATGATGAAAACTTAGCAGCATTGCGAGAATTTGAAAAGTAATTGTATACGAATAGGGAAAAAGAGTAAAAATATATTTTGAATTAGTTGACAATTTATTGCCCGATGGAATAAAATAGCTTTTAACAAAGTATACAAATCTGAAGACGAGAAAGAGTAAAATAGTGTACTGTTCCCCAGAGAGCCGGTATGTTGCTGAAAGCCGGTGTGCAGACGTTATTTGAAAATCATCTCCGAGGAGCCGAGGCTGAAAGTGAGTAAGCCCGGACGGATGTCTACCGTTACAAAGAACACGTATGATAGTACGTTGCTAAGTGCTATTAGTGAAGAGCTAATAGAATTAGGGTGGTATCGCGGGTAAACCCGTCCCTACTTCATAGGGACGGGTTTTTTGTGTGCTTTAAAATATTCAAAGGAGTGATTGTAGATGAAGAAAGTAGATGTAAAAGAGTCAGCTGTAGGGAGAGAAACACGTATTCGTAAACAGTGGAACGAGCAAAGCATTTTCGAGCAATCAATTCAGAATCGAGAAGGCGCACAATCTTTTGTGTTTTATGAAGGACCACCAACGGCGAACGGACTACCGCATGTAGGTCATGCACTTGGACGAACAATTAAAGATGTAGTAGCAAGATATAAAACGATGGCTGGTTATAAAGTGTTAAGAAAAGCGGGATGGGATACACACGGTTTGCCTGTAGAATTAGGTGTTGAGAAGCAACTCGGTATTTCTGGTAAACATGAAATCGAAGAGTATGGAATTGAGCCATTTATTAAGAAGTGTAAAGAGAGTGTATTCACATACGAGAAGCAGTGGCGTGAATTCACTGAAAGTATCGGTTATTGGGTAGATATGGATGATCCATACGTTACGTTAAAGAATCCATATATCGAAAGTGTATGGCATATTTTAGGGACGATTCATGAAAAAGGATTATTGTATAAAGGGCATAGAGTTTCACCATATTGCCCAAGTTGTCAAACTTCACTAAGTTCACATGAGGTTGCACAAGGGTATAAAACAGTAAAAGATTTAAGTGCAACAGTTAAGTTTAAAGTAAAAGATAGTGAAAATGAATATTTCCTAGGTTGGACAACAACACCTTGGACACTTCCAGCAAATGTTGCACTCGCTGTACATCCAAATATGGAATATGTTAAAGCGAAACAAGAAGGTCATGTATACATTGTTGCGAAAGAACGTGTGCAAGATGTATTAAAAGAAAACTATGAAGTACTATCTGTTCATAAAGGGGAAGAATTATTAAATACTTCTTATACAGCACCGTTTCCAATGAAAGAAGTTACAAATGGTTACCGTGTAATCGGAGCAGATTTCGTAACGGCAGATAGTGGTACAGGACTTGTTCATATCGCTCCAGCATATGGGGAAGACGATTATAGAGTCGTTCAAAGTGAAGGATTGTCATTCTTACATGTTGTAGATGAGAAAGGTGAGTATACAGAAGCAGTACCATTTTTGAAAGGTAAATTTGTAAAAGATTGTGACGTAGATATCGTTCGTTATTTAGCGAAGGAAGGTTTACTATACCATAAAGAAAAGTATGAACATAGTTACCCGCATTGCTGGCGTTGTGATTCACCGCTTCTTTATTATGCAGGAGAGAGTTGGTTAATCCGAACGACTGCAATTAAGGAAACATTTTTACAAAATAACGATACTGTTACTTGGTATCCAGATCATATGAAACATGGACGCTTTGGTAAGTTTTTAGAAAACATGGTGGACTGGAATATTAGCCGAAATAGATATTGGGGAACACCATTAAATGTTTGGGAATGTGAAAATTGCGATCATCAATTCGCACCGAAAAGCATTGCTGATTTAAGAAAGCATAGTACGAAAGAAACACCGGAAGATTTAGAATTGCATAAGCCGTATGTAGATGAAGTGCAAGTTTGCTGCGAAAAATGCGGAAGTACAATGAATCGTACACCAGAAGTAATTGATGTTTGGTTTGATAGTGGTTCCATGCCATTTGCGCAATATCATTATCCGTTTGAAAATAAAGAGTTATTTGAAGAACAGTTTCCAGCAGATGTAATTGCAGAAGGAATTGATCAAACACGCGGCTGGTTTTATAGTTTATTAGCTGTATCAGCACTATATACAGGAAAAGTACCGTATAAACGAGTGTTATCACTAGGGCATGTTCTAGATGAGGAAGGACAGAAAATGTCTAAAAGTAAAGGGAATGCACTAGATCCAGTTGATTTAGTAGAGAAGTTTGGTGCAGATGCTCTAAGATGGGCTCTACTCGTTGACAGTGCTCCGTGGAATGCAAAGCGTTTTTCTGAAAGAACAGTACTGGAAGCAAAATCTAAATTTGTAGATACGTTAGTCAATGTGTATAGCTTCTACGTTTTATATGCAAATTTAGATAAGTATAATCCGAACGAAACGTATGATGTAAAGCGGACGAAATTAGATGAATGGGTATTATCAAGATTGCATAGCACAACGAAAAAAGTGAGAACAGCGCTTGATGATTATCAATTTACGAATGCAGCTCGTGAAATCGCGGCGCTTGTAGATGAAGTAAGTAACTGGTACGTAAGACGATCACGTAATCGTTTCTGGGAATCTGGTATGAATGCTGAAAAAGCAGCTGCATATGAGACACTTCATGAAGTGCTTGTAACAATTAGTAAACTAATTGCACCATTTACACCGTTTGTCGCTGAAGATATTCATTTGAATTTAACTGGAAGTAGCGTTCATTTAGAGGATTATCCAGTTGTAAATGAAACATTACTACAACCTAAATTAGAAGCGGAAATGGATGCTGTTTTACAAGTTGTTGAACTTGGAAGAAGTAACCGTAATCAACATTCTTTAAAAGTAAAACAACCGCTAGCAGAACTCGTACTACTGGAGCATAACGAGAATGATATGGATTGGGAATCTTATCGTGATATCGTTATGGATGAACTAAATGTAAAATCGTTCCACGTTGAACTAGATGAAACGAAGTATACATCCTATCAATTAAAGCTGAATTTTAAAACGGCGGGACCGAAGTTCGGTAAGAATGTAAATGCAGTAAATGGTTGGCTAAAACAATTATCACAAGACGAGGTACAAAACTTTGTATCTACAGAAAGAGCAGTTTACGAAGCAGCCTCAGGAGAAGAAATAGTTGTAACAGCTGAAGATGTAATGGTTGAAAAAGTTGCAAAATCAGGCTTCTCTAATACGACTAACGGACAATATACAGTAATGTTAGATACAAATGTAACGGAAGAATTGTTACAAGAAGGAGTAGCACGTGAGTTTATTCGCGCCGTTCAAGAATATCGTAAGCAGTTGAATTTACCAGTAAATTTACGAGTGGATGTTATTCTTGATACAGAGGAAGAGCTGAAGCAAACATTAACGAATCATAAAGATCTGTTGGAAGAAAATTTACTCGTTAAGCAATTTTCATTTGGTAACTTAACGACTGAAGACGATGAACTATCTGTAGGTGAGACAAAAGTCCGCATTAAATTAAGTGCAGCTCAGTAAAGAAAAAAGGAAGTTGGAATGATTCCAACTTCCTTTTTGTATGAAGGTAAATTAACTAGCTAATTTCCTCATAATCCATTCGATAGGTCCTCTAGAAAATTTCTTTCTCCATAATACGCTAAACAAAATACTGAAAATGAAAAATGCAGTAGCAAATAATAAAACAAAAAGTAGTGTTTGATGTTCCATTCTATTTAATAGAATTAATGTCCCAATCCCGATAAATACATGACTTACATAATGAGTTAATGTTAATTGTCCGGTTTGTACAATGGAAGTAACAAACCAATTATTTTCAAATTTTTCAGTGATATAGAGGCAAATTATTAATATAGAAAAGACTGATCCAGTAGCAGATAAAATGTATAATAAATTTGGTAAAATGGGTCCTGTATTAAACAAAAATGTAGCTGCCTCTTTGCCGATGTATGGAATAAAGTAGTAGGTAAGTCCTTCTGATAAATGTTCTGTCAATATTGTGGTTGTAATACCGAGAAAGAGTAATCTCTTTCTAATTATCCTATTATGAAGGTCTAGCCGGCCAATTATCATACCGATTAAGAAGAACGAAAACCAAGGGAAAAAAGGGTGATAACCATTAAAGAATAGATTGCGAAGAAAACCGTTTACTGTCCAGAAGTCTACATAGTTTATAAATGGAGTAGGGCCTCCCCAACCTTCGAAAGTATTGAAAGTAAGCTGAAGAGATTGTGCCAAGAGTAGGATAACAATAGTAATGCTTTTTTTCGTACTGTAATGAGTAATGCAGCAACGAAAAGGTAAACACCGTAGTAGTGTAATATATCCCCAGTCCACTCCATTACGTATAAAAGTAATCCTAAAATAAATAAGAATAGTGCCCGTTTCCATATGATTTTTCGTCTATTAGAAATTTTTATTTTTTCATTGCTAGCAACAGATGATCTAGTCATTAAAGATATGCCAATTCCAGCAAGTATAACAAATAAGGCAGAAGCTCTACCTTCAAAAAGTGACATGAAAGTTATTAAAAATGGGGGACCATTTCCTTCTGCACCTGTTATCACCATAAAATTAACAAGCAGCATACCAAACATCGCCAAAGCTCTAGCAAAATCCAATCCGATAATGCGCTTTTTTGTATTCACTTCAATCCCTTCCTTCAAAAATGCTGTTTACAGCCTCAAGCCATATTTGTTTATAATTCATATCTACATGTAACATCATAAAATTCCCGATATTATCAAGCACTAATGCTAACATATGAGCTTTTGAAACTAGGTTTTTATTTTCAATTAATTGAAGTTCAGTTGCTTTTGTAAGGAGTGATTCAAATCCTTGTAAATATTCTGTTTGCACAGTTAGTAATCGCTCTTTGTACATATCGTTTCTTGAAGATAGTAATACATATTCTTGCAACACACGATTAAAATATGGATCGTTAAGCTGTTCATCTATCATTTTAAAGCCAATTTCAACACATTTCTCAACAAAATTTTCTTTCGTAAATGCTTCTGTATCGAAAAACGCAGAAAACTGCATAGCCTTGCATAATTCAGTAAAGATAACTTCAATTAAAGAATCTTTAGATTTAAAGTAATAATATATAGATGGTTTTGCAATCCCAACTTCCTCAGCAATCATCGTATAAGTTGTTTTAGCAATGCCGTATTCAGCAAATAATCGGTAACTAACATCCATAATTGAAGAGAAGGTTTCTTCACTTTTACTCATTGTAACGCCTCCTTTCATAAAACATATCATGAATTATTTTTATTTTCAACCTACCGTTAGGTAAAAAAACAAGTCTGTTCTTCATACGGTTCTTTTAAAAATTTATTTCATTTTACATGCAATTATTGAGAAAGTTTCATCTGTAATAAATACAAAGGTAATAGAATTGTTCATAGAGAATTAAACGTAGATTCAATTTTTATCCATCCATTTTGTAAAGAATGATTGCCTAGTGGTAATGGGAAAAGGTTGGGCTACTTTATTAGGGGGAGTGGTTCTATGTTTAATAAAAAAATGGTGGCAATGGCGATGACTGTGCCATTAGTAATGGGGACGCTTTCTACTGTTTCTGCAGTAGAGACAAAGAAACAAGTAAAGGTGGAAGCTTATTCGCCACAGAAAAAAGCTATTGAATATTTAAAAGGGAATGCCAATCAGTACGGATTAAAGCCAGACCTTTCAGACTTGCAATATATTTCTACAACAGAAACGTCAGTAGCTTCATATGTTAGATTCCAACAAGTTGTGAATGGTGCACCTGTATTTTCCAAGCAAATTACAGTTACTCTTAACGGAGAGGGAAAGGGAGTACTTGCTGTTTCTGATTATCAATCTGTTAAAGGTGTGAAGGAAGTACCGACAAAAATTAGTGAAAAAGATGCAATACAAAAATCAATGGCGTATGTTGGAGAAGCAAGTGAGCAAAACTTATGGGCTCCTACAGATAAAGAATTTGGATACATTATTGAAGAGGGAATTGCTCGTCCAGTATATAAAGTGGTTGTCCATTCTAATAATCCATTTGGTGCATGGGAAACATTTATTGATGCGGAAAATGGAAAGTTAATTAAAAAGGTTGATATAAACCGAAAAGTAGAAGGAACAGGAAAAGTATTTTTACCTAACCCTGTCGTATCAAGTGGGAGTTTAGCAGGATTAAAAGATAATAACGATGCAGATTCAACAGCGCTAACGAATCAATTAAAAACTGTTACGTTAAAAGGTTTAGATGGGACAGGATTTTTAATTGGAGAGTATGTAACGATATCTTCAAAAGCGAGAACAAAATCTACAAACTTACAATTCAACTATACACGTGCAAATGATAGCTTTGAAGATGTGATGTCGTATTATCATATTGATACATTGCAGCGTTATATTCAAAGTCTTGGGTTTCAAAATATTAACAATCGTTCCATTAAAGTAAATGTAAATGGAACAACAGCTGATAACTCATTTTATTCACCATCAACAAAGGCTTTAACTTTCGGTACTGGAGGAGTCGATGATGCAGAAGATGCTGGCATTATTGCGCATGAATATGGACATTCAATTCAAGATAATCAAGTTCCTGGGTTTGGAAGTTCACTAGAAGGCGGAGCGATGGGAGAAGGATTTGGTGACTTCTTAGGTGCTACTTATGAAGATGCTGTATCGACTACAGGTTACGGAAAAGCATGTGTTGGAGAGTGGGATGCGGCGGCTTATTCTAGTTCAGATCCAACGTGCTTACGCCGATTAGATACGAATAAAGTGTATCCGAAAGATATAAAAAATCAAGTACATGCTGACGGTGAAATTTGGTCACAAGGACAATATGAGATGGCACAAGCTTTTGGCCGTGATGTTGCAACAAAAATTATTTTACAATCACATTGGTCATTAACGCCAAATTCTAAATTCAGTGATGGAGCAAAAGCGATTAAGCAAGCAGATGCTCTTTTATATGGCGGACAACACGCTGCTGATATCGATCGTATTTGGGCGGCAAGAGGAATTAGTACGAATTAATATAAAAAGTCGTGGCGTTATAAGCCACGACTTTTTAATTTGCTTAAGAACTGGTACTAGTAAATTAAGCTATATGAATGATAGTGTGAATTTATCCGCATTCCATTTATTTTTTCTCGTCTTTAAAAACAAAATGCTCTTTAAATTTCCTAGACTCAACTTTTTGACCGTTTCTCATTGAGCGGAAAGGGTGTTCTTGCCAAGTAATGATTACATCAACCTCATCTGCTTTTGTAGAAACAGGGAAGTTAGCATGTTTAAATCCGGTTTTCCCGCTTGCGAGACGACTTTCTTTTCGTGAAAAGAGTTCGTATTTTGTTTTCATATTTGGTTCATTACGAAAGACTTCAACTTGAACGTTATATACTTCGTTTTTGCCAACATTTTTTACTGAAAATTGATAGGTTTGAAATTCATCTTTTTTAGCTTGAAGCACCTTGTTGCTTATTTTTTTCGGTTCATCAATATTCACTTGCCATTGATCAGAGTTTTGGGAGATGGGTAAAGATTTTGGTGAGTAGGCGTATGTTTCATTCACTACAATTAGGCATAACAAAAGAAGAAAGAAACTAATCGCTTTTTTCATATTAACACCTCACTATAAAATTTTTATTAATATGCGTAAATAAAACGGTAAATATGTAATTAAATGGAAAAAAGGTGATACTTTGATTCAAATGAATTTGAAAAAACTTAAAGAGATAGTAAATGGAGAAGGATTACAAGAATCCTTTCATCTTATAGAGGTACATGGTGTCTGCATAAATTCCAAAAATATTAAAGAAGGAAATTTATTCGTTCCAATCATTAGGGTGAAAGATGGGCATGAGTATGTGAAAGAGGCAATGGATAATGGGGCTGTCGCTTCCTTATGGAAAAAGCCTTACGGTACTCCGCTAAAAGGGATTCCAATTATATTTGTAGATGAAACTTTGTTTGCTTTGCAACAATTGGCACAATTTTATCGAAGCGAGATAAATGTAAAAGTAATCGGAATTACCGGTAGTAATGGCAAGACTACAGTAAAAGATATAATAGGAGGCATTTTAAGTTCAACTTATAGAGTGCATAAAACAAAAGATAATTTTAATAGTCAAATCGGTTTACCTTTAACAATTTTAGAAATGAAACGAAATACTGAGTTCTTAATACTTGAAATGGGAATGAGTGAAAAAGGACAAATTCGAAAATTATCACGAATAGCTCAGCCAGATGTAGCGATTATTACAATGATTGGACAGTCTCACTTAGAAACGCTTGGATCAAGAGAAGAGATTGCGAAGGCTAAATTTGAAATTGTAGACGGATTAAATGACGATGGACTGTTTTTATATAATGGTGATGAGCCATTACTTTCTCAAAATATTAATATGCTAGGTATAGAATGTAAGTCATTTGGTGGAAAGTATACAAATGATTTGTTTCCAACAAACGTACAATTAGATGAATATGGTGTTCATTTTAAATTAAATAATTCAAAAATACAGTACGATGTTCCCTTACATGGAAAACATAATATTTTTAATACGATTGTCGGAATCGCTGTAGGTCAATTTTACAAAGTTCCTATAGAAAAAATACAAGAAGCATTGCAAGAAATAAATATTACACAAATGCGCTTTCAGTTTTTAACCGCTAAAACAGGTTTTACAATTATTAACGATGCATGGAATGCCAGTCCTTCCTCCATGAAGGCTGCAATTGAAACGTTACAGAAATTAAATGCCTATAAGAAAAAAATTATAGTGATTGGGGATATGTTGGAGTTAGGGAAGAAAGCTGAAACATATCATAGAGAAATTGGTAAAATGTTAAATGAGGAGAGCATTCAATATGTATTTACGTATGGAGAGTTAGCCGAAATTGTAGCGGAAGAAGCAAGAAAGGACTATCATACAGGAAAAGTACAGTCATTTGATAATAAAGCCGAGATAGCAGAGGAAGTATT
The DNA here is from genome assembly GCF_921008455.1 of Bacillus basilensis. Taxonomy (NCBI): domain Bacteria; kingdom Bacillati; phylum Bacillota; class Bacilli; order Caryophanales; family Bacillaceae; genus Bacillus; species Bacillus basilensis. The sequence continues at coordinate 2,176,576 of NZ_CAKLBZ010000001.1, forward strand.
GAGAGTTATAACGAAAAAGGATGTTGTTTTATTGAAAGGTTCACGTGGAATGGCTTTAGAGGAGATTGTACAAAACTGGATGTGAAAAATCAAAATATATTTAAAAGTGCTTGCATTTTATAGAGTGAAGAGATAGAATAATCTGTAAATATAAAAAGTGATGATCAGGAAAAGTACATGATGCAAAGGTCTACAGAGAGCAATCGGTTGCTGGAAAGATTGCGATACCGCATGATGGAAAGACACCTGTGAGTGTTGCTTTGAACGTGATAATTAGTAAAAGCAAACGGTACCTACCGTTATCAGGGCTAAGATGGTCATTATGACAATTTGGGTGGTACCGCGGAAAAATCCGTCCCTATTTTTAGGGGCGGATTTTTGTATTCTTTGAAAGGAGGTGAGTGACCGTGGATGATGACGATGACAACAACAATAACGTAAATAAATATAAAATTACTGGAGGGAAATGTAATGGGTCAAATCATGAAACGTTCACTCACAAAAGAATGTACGGAGCAAAGCGGAAAGGTTGTATCACTTCAAGGATGGGTAAAAAAGATTCGTCATCTAGGTAATGTTAGTTTTTTATTATTACGGGACAGAACGGGAGTAATTCAATGTGTATTAGAAAACGAGTTAGCTGGATTCAAAGTCGATGTAGAAAGTGTTGTCCACGTAATTGGTGAAATAGTTGAGACGTCAAAAACAGAATTAGGCGTAGAAGTACTTGCTCACGAAGTGAAAATATTAAATGGTGCAGAACCACTTCCGTTTGAAATAAATAAAAAGAAGTTACAAGTTGGTTTAGATCAACTACTTAATGAGAGAGTATTATCATTAAGACATGAGCGAACTGCGGCGATATTTAAAGTGAAATCTACACTCGTTCAGAGCTTTAGTGAATTCCTTATAGAGAACGATTTCACACGTATATTTACTCCGAAAATTGTTTCCCAAGGGGCAGAAGGAGGAGCGAATGTTTTTAAGCTTCCATACTTCCAAAAAGAAGCTTATTTAGCACAATCACCACAGTTTTATAAACAAATGATGGTAGCTGGGGGACTCGAACGTGTTTTTGAAATTGCACCTGTTTATAGGGCGGAACATCACAATTCTTCCCGTCATTTAAATGAATATATATCGTTAGACGTAGAGCTTGGCTTTATTCATGATTTTCATGAAGTGATGCAATTAGAAACAGATGTTTTACGATATATGTTTCAACAAGTAGCAAAAAACTGTGAGAAAGAACTACAACTATTACAAATAGAAGTACCTGTCATTACTGAAATACCGAAAATCACATTGTTAGAAGCACAAGAAATCTTGAAAAGTAAGTATCGTAAAGAATCTCCTATAGGGGATTTAGATACAGAAGGTGAAAAGTTACTAGGGAAATATGTGAAGGAAACATATAAGAGTGAATTTGTTTTTATTACACATTATCCGAAAGAAGCGAGACCGATGTATACGATGCCAAATAACGAGAATCCGGCTATTACTGATTCGTTCGACCTACTATATAAAGGATTAGAAATAACATCAGGAGCACAACGAATTCATAATTATGAAATGTTACTTGCTTCTTTTAAAGAAAAAGGATTACATCCCGATAAATTTCAATCTTATTTAAATACATTCCGATATGGGTGTCCCCCGCATGGTGGTTTTGGAATTGGATTAGAGAGAGTTGTATATAAACTTTTAGAGTTATCGAATGTGAGAGAAGCGAGTGCTTTTCCGAGAGATTGTACGCGTCTTATACCATAACATTAGCACCCTTCTATAGTATAGAAGGGTGCTTTGCATTTCAATAAAAGTGAAAGAGAATAATAATATTTTTTGTGTGAAAATATGTAAATTATATTAAGAACATTTTATAATGAATTGAGAAAAAGAAAATTCATAAGTTATAATGAAATATGAATATAAAAAAAGTTCATATAATAATGTATGGAAGGGTATGAAACATGTTATATCAAACGCAAGCAACACAACAAACACCAGCTTATATAATTTATCTTCTTGATGTAAGCGCATCAATGAACCAAATGATGGATGCAGGGGGAGAAGAAAAAAGAAGAATTGATATTGTAACGGATGCTCTTTCTTTAGCGATTCGCCAAATGGTATTTCGTTCAACAAAAGGTAGTCGCTTGCTCCCGAGGTATAAGTTATCTATTTTAGCCTATAGCGATCATGTTTTTGATTTATTGGGTGGTGTGAAAACAATAGACGAGGTAGCAAGACTGCGCCCACTAGAAAAAATCCAAACGCATCGTTTAACTGATACAGCAAAAGCTTTCTCTGTAGTGGAGAAGTTATTGCAAAAGGAATTACCAAATCTACAAGAAGGGCCAGCTCCTGTTGTTTGTCATATGACAGATGGTGCTTCAACTGGTGAAGATCCAGAATTAATTGTACGAAGAATTATGAATATGTCTGTACCTGATGGAAATGTACTAATTGAAAATATTTTTATTTCAGATGAAATTATGCAAGAACAAATTACTAATATAAAGAAGTGGGAAGGGATTATGTCAAATACAGAAATTACAGATGAGTATGGTGCAAAGTTGCAAAGACTTTCATCGCCTATCCCTCAAAGCTATCGTGAGATGATGACGGAACATGGATTTCATATTGCAGATGGTGCGGTGATGATGTTTCCTGGAACAAATGCGGACTTAGTATCACTTGGATTTCAAATGTCTGCTGCAACGCCGGTTCGATAGGAGGGAGAAGTATGGTGAAATATATCCTATCGCAAAAGAAAGAAACGGTATTGCAAGAAAAGAAAACTAAACATTTTACTTATAGATATAGCTATGTAAGAGCAACAGAAACGCAGGATTTAAATGAGAGTGGACAAGACTTCTTAGCATTTCAAGATAATGGAACTAGTTTCATATTTGCGTTATGTGACGGTGTAGGGCTGTCTTTTCATGGTGAAATTGCTGCAGAGTTTCTTGGTATGAAGTTATTAAACTTGTTTGAAACATGTCAAAAAAGTGAACTGGATATTACTACATTAATAAATGAACAGTTAAAAAATTGGATAGAAGAAGCTTCAGAGGAAGTGAGTGCATTTCGATTGCCAGAAGAAACACCGTGGTTACTACGCGATGTTTTGGAAGAAAAGCGAAAACAAGGTAGTGAAGCGATGTTTATTGGAGGGAAAATAGAACTTATTCCAAATCAAGATAAAGCAAAAATAACGATAGTTACACATGGTGATTCATTTGTACAATTGTTTCAAGATAAGGAGAATTGTTCGAATGTAATGAAGTTTGAGAGAAATATAGAGAAAAGATGGTCTACACAGCGTGGCATTATTGGCGGGGAATTGGCGGTTTTTTCAAAGACAGTATCTAGACAAGAAGCTAATCGGATAGTTATTCACTCAGACGGACTTGCACCACTTAAGCAGTATAATTTTGAGGAAGTGTTAAAAGAAATCGAGAGGGCACAGAACTCTCCGACAAGTGATGATATTTCATTTTTAGATGTTTCTTGGTAACAAACACGATGGAAAAAGGTGAATAAACGTGGAAGAGATTATTGTGACATACATAAAACAGTCAAATGAAGAAATTGATATTGCAATTCCAAATGACGTAAAAGCGGTACAAATTATTGAAGCAATTTTACATCATGAAAAAATAGATGAAGCATTGAGCGTTACCTATGAAATTAGAGTGGCAAAAGATAAAGAAGAATGGCATTCTATTCGAAATGATGAAACGTTGCGCGATAATGATGTGTGGGATGGACAATATGTAATGCTATATAAAAAAGGATCGATTATCCCTTCTTTTGAAATGCTACCGGCAGAAGAAGTTTATAATGAACCGGTTAAACAAGATATATCTACTAGTGAAGAAGATTATGTATGGAAAATTATTGAGTAATAGTTTTTGAATGGGGAAGGAGAAATGTTTTGTGCAAAAATCACCGTATTTTCAACGCTCTCCGCGTGTGAAAGTAGATATACCAACAGGGGATGTTATTATTCATGATCCGCCGAATATACCGGAGGAGCCGAAGTTTTCAATTGAAACAATGTTACTGCCAGCAATGATGACGGTTTTAACATTGGTATTATATTTTGTAATGATGAAATTTATGAAGATGAATTCAAGTTATATGCCATTAATGATGGTTTCAAGTATTCCAATGTTGGGATCATATGTAATTACAACGATGGGGCATTTCCGTAAAAAGAAAGAACATCGTCAAATGGTTGAACAATTACAAACAAGATATTTAGAGCAAATTCAAAAGCATCGAGTGGAATTAGATACGCTAAAGGTTGAACAAGCAAAATATTTAATTACACAAAATCCAAGCCCATTAAAAAGTGTACAAAGAATTGAAAATCGGGAAAGTAATTTATGGGAGCGTACACCTGAAAGCCCAGACTTTTTAGATATTCGTATTGGTACAGGAGAAAGACCATTTCTTGTAGAATTGAAGGTGCCTGAACAGAAAGGTTATGAAGAAAATCCATTAGTTACAGAAGCGCAAAATGTGAAAAGGGATTTCAATACGATACCGAATGGGCACATTTCAATTTCTTTGAAAAAAAACGATGTAATTGGTGTAGTCGGAAATAAAGAAGATAGACTAAACTTTATTCGAATTGTAACGACACAAATTATGACGCATCATGCACCAAATGAAGTGAAAATAGCAGCATTTTATCATGAGAAGGAGAAAAAGCAGTGGGATTGGATGAGGTGGCTTCCTCACGTATGGGATGAACAGAGAAGTATGCGCTTTTTATCTGAAAATCAACAAGATGCACAGAAACTAGCTGAAGTACTATTTACCCCCCTTAACATGCGTAGAATCTATAATTCTTCTGCGCAAGCGGATGCAAAAGTTCCTTTAATTCCAATGTATGTCTTTTTCTTATCAGCAAGAGAATTTATAGAGGATGATCCTTTAACGCCAATGTTACTTAGAGAAGGTGAAAGTGTAGGGGCTTCTACATTTATTTTTGCGGAACAAAAGGAACGGTTACCGATGGAATGTGATCTTGTTATAAGTTTAAATGGAGAAAATGGTGAATTAGTAGAAACGTTTTCAAGTTCAACTGAAAATAGTGGGACAACGCGTGCTAGTTTTAAAGTAGATCGACTTTCATTTGAACGATGTGAACTAGGAGCGCGAAGCATTGCTCCAATTCGGATGAAAAGTTCTACAGCAGCCAACATTCCGAAAGTATTAACATTTTTAGACTTGTTTCAAGCTAAAAATATGGAAGAGTTACAAGTGCTAGAGAGATGGAAAGAAAATCGATATCCGACTTCATTACCGGTTCCAATTGGTGTAAGAGAAGGAAGTAAACCTGTTTTTCTAAATATTCACGATAAAATAGAGAAAAAAGGGCATGGTCCGCACGGTCTAATGGCTGGTACAACAGGATCAGGAAAAAGTGAAGTGATTCAGTCTATAATAGCGGCGTTAGCAGCGACCTATCACCCTCATGAGATGGCATTTATGCTTATCGATTATAAAGGTGGTGGAATGTCAAACACATTTGCGGGATTACCGCACATTATTGCATCTATTACGAACCTAGAGGATCCAAACTTAATTGAGCGTGCCAGAATTTCATTAAAGGCAGAATTAGAGCGGAGACAAAAATTATTCATTCAGGCTGGAAATGTGCAGCATCTAGATGAATATTATGAAACAAGCTGGCGTGAAAAAGAACCTTTACCACATTTATTTATTGTTATTGATGAGTTTGCTCAAATGAAAAAGGAACAACCTGAATTTATGGACGAGCTAATTAGTGTCGCTGCCATAGGAAGAACTTTAGGAGTTCACTTATTATTAGCAACTCAAAAACCTTCAGGGGTTGTAAATGACAAGATTTGGAGTAACTCGCGTTTTCGAATTTGTTTACGTGTACAAGATGACGCAGATAGTCGTGAAATGCTTAAGATTCCAGATGCATCTAAAATCAATGTACCAGGACGAGGGTATCTCCAAGTTGGTAGCAATGAAGTATTGGAATTATTCCAATCTGCATGGAGCGGAGCACCTTATAATCCAGATGAAGAGAAAGTTCTTGATATTGTTGACTTTACAGAAGTGAAGCTTTCCGGTGAAAGAATAAAAGTGAAAAAGCGTCCAAAACCAATGACAAATAGTCCAAAGCAATTACAAGCTTTTATTCAATATGTACAGAGCGTATCAGAAAAAGAAAATATTAAAGCATTACCAGGACCTTGGCTGGATCCATTACCGGAAAAATTACTGTTAAAAGAATTTTATGCTATGGAAAATTGGACAATTGCTGAGTGGAATAAACCGAAAGAATATTTACAAGTAACGGTAGGATTAATTGATGATGTTGCAAATCAAGCACAATTTCCTCAGAAATTAGATTTACAAGAAGGGCATTTAAATATTTATGGTATGCCAGGTACAGGAAAAACGACGATGTTGCAAACAATTATTATGTCCTTAGCTGTATCTCATACACCAGAAGAAGTGAATTTCTATGTTATTGATTTTGGTCGAATGTTCTTAGATTTTAGAGATTTACCTCATATAGGCGGGATTATACAAGAAGGCGAAAATGAGAAAATGAAACGTCTATTCGGATTTTTAAAGAAGGAAATCACGCATAGAAAAGAGAGTTTTTCTAATATCGGTGCAAAGTCATTCTCTATGTATAACCGAATGGTAGAAAAGAAAATACCAGCTATAGTAGTAATGGTAGATGGTTATATAAGGTTCAAAAATGAATTTGAGAAAGAAAATGAAGTATTAGAATTATTATTACGCGAATCAAGTACATACGGAGTATATTTCTATTTTTCTCTGAATCAAACAATTGATATGTTCGATCGTGTTCGGAATAATATACCGATGGCACTTACATTTGAATTGCAAGATGGAACAGAATATCATAACTTAGTTGGCAGACCTAAATTCCCATTAATTGAAGTTCCTGTTGGCCGTGGATTAATGAAAGGGCAACCGCCGGAACTATTCCAAGCAGCATTGCCGTTTATTGGTGAAAGTGAACTTGAGTACTCTCAACAATTAAAAACAATTATTCAAAAAATGAATGGAGAATGGAATGGTGAAAAAGCAAAAGCTATTCCAATGGTACCTAAAGAAATATTTGTAGAGCATATGATTGAAGAATTAGAAACAGCCCAAATTTCAGCAGGTATAGAAACAGAGGACATTCATTTGCAAAGTTTTTCTTTAGATGAAATGAGTCATATATTTGTTGGGGGAAGAATAGAAGGTGGAAAAACATCGCTATTACAAACGCTTCTGTTCACGACTGCATACCAATACTCTCCAGAAAAGGTTGAGCTATACTTAGTAGACCTTGGTGAAAGACCTACAGGCATATTAGCTCTGGGAGATTTACCTCATGTAAAGAAGAAGGTTACAGATAGTATGCAATTAAAAGAAATGTTAGATGAATTGTTAGAGTTAATAAATAATAGAGAAGCAGTAATGCCTTCTATAGATTCAAACGTAACAGTGGAGTTTCCATATAAGAGAATAATCATTGCAATTGATGATATTGATCAAATGTTAACTGTATTATCTACTGATTATGAGGCAAAAAACAAAATGGAACTAATAGTCCAAAATTGTAAAAATAAAGGGATTCACTTTATGACTGCGGCTACTACGTCTAGCTTAAATAGCTATTCACATGAAAAATGGTTTGCAGAAATTAGAAAGAGAAGTATTGGTTATTTATTGGGAACGACACAAAATAACGATGTGTATTTCTTTAATATGAAACTGCCACATACTGAAATGGATCAAGAATTATTAAGCGGGGATGGATATTGCATACGTAGAAAGCCAATCAAAATAAAATGTGCATATACACCATTACATTTACTTCGCACGATGACAGATAAAATTAGTGTGAAATGGTCTGAATTAAAAGTGAAATAATATTAAAATAGGGTTAAATTACTAGAAAATAGAATTTTTTTGTAATTTAACTCTTTTAAAATTGTATGAATATAGTTTATAATCTAATTGTTGTATCATTTATGATTTGAAAGGGGAAATTATTACGATGGCAGAAATTAAAATCACACCAGAAGAACTTGAAAGAATCGCAGGAAACTTTAAAAACGCAGCAGGAGAAGCACAAAGTCAAATTAATAGACTTGAAGGCGATATTAATAGTTTAGAAGGACAATGGGCTGGGGCAACACAAGCGAAGTTCCGTGGAGAATTTATCCAATCTAAACAAGCAATGCAGCAATATATTCCAATCTTAGAGGGTATTTCAACAGACTTAAAACGTATTGCTGATAAATTCCGTAACACAGATAACGCATACTAAGAATAGAACAATTGCAAAAGATCAGGAGCTATTGTTCCTGGTCTTTTTTTTGAAAAATTGTTATACGAGAGTAAGGGGATAAAATGGGATTCCGACCAGAAGTAGGAGAAAAAATTAGTCTTAATAAAGATGTTTATCGTTTTGAGAAACACCCAGCTGTAATTGGTATTGAAATGCCCTATGGTCAAGAGGGAAGACAAGGAACAGTCTATCAATTACAACAGGAAAATGGTGTGGAACGAATTGCATTAAAAGTTTTTAAGGAACGCTATCGCGAGGAAAAACATCAACTAGCATTTTTGAAACCACTTTCTTCCTTAGTAGGTCTTAAAGTATGTTCACGCTATATCGTTACTAAAGAAGAACATACATCTGCAATCGAAAAATCAGAAGATCTTGCTAATAGTATTGTAATGCCTTGGATTGAAGGTCCAACTTGGGCTGATATTTTACAAGAACAACGAATGTTATCAAAAGAACAATGCTTCTTTATTGCAGAAGCATTTCTTACAACACTTAAAATGATGGAGGAAAATGAAGTTGCTCATAATGATTTATCGTCTAGCAACGTACTCATACCTTTCTTAAGTGAAAATCCAATTGAAGGCCAACACTATATCGAACTTGTTGATGTTGAGCAAATGTATGGTCCAAAAACGAAAAGACCTTCGTTATTGCCAGCAGGTTCAGCGGGCTACGCACCAATGTATTTAAAAAGTGGAGTATGGCAAAAAGAAGCCGATCGATTTGCAGGTGCCATTTTATTAGGAGAAATATTGAGTTGGTGTAGTGAAGAAGTTCGAAATAAAAAATGGACGGATGCAAGTTACTTTAAAACGGAAGAAATGCAGACAGAATGTGAAAGATATACGTTACTTCAGCAAGTATTACATAATCAATGGAATGGGGAAATTGCAAAATTATTTAAGCAGGCATGGAGTAGTAACTCTTTCGCAGAATGCCCAAGCTTTGCACAGTGGTACGATGTATTTAATAGCGTGAGAGAAAGAATAAAAATTGATGCGGAAAGGCAGTCAGCAGAAGAACACTCTCTTTTTGTATCAAAATGTTTGGAAATTGCAAGATTATTAGAAGAGAGAGGATTTAAACAAGCGGCATTATATGAGTATAAAATAATTTTCAATTCACTCAATCCATCAACAGCTCTGCAAAAAGAACTCGCATATATCATTCAAACTATGGAGAGTCAAGAGCCTGAAATAAATAAAAAAATGGTCCTACAGCATTATTTGGAATTAGCTACTGAATTGGAACGAGAAAACAATGCAGCATTTGCTTGTTTCGTCTATTCACGAATCGTACAATTTCCAAACATTGATCAGGCATTAAAGCAGGAAATTGAAAGCATTATTGAAGAGATAAAAGAAGGACAAGGAACAGAGTCGCAGCAAGAAGTAGCAGCTACAATTACAGTTCCAAATAGTATTCTACAGAGCCGGAAACAAACGAAAAAACAAGTGGAATATGATATAGATGATGAGATTTTAAATGCAAAAGCATCAAATCAACCACTTACAGTAGCGCATGAACAAAGTGAACCATCAGCTTTTTCTACATGGTGGAAAAAGAATAAAAAGCGAATTTTGATTATTGGTTCAACTGTAGTGGTTGTTATAGGTGGTTCAACGTTATTTTATTTCTACACAACAAACGCGAAATATCAAAAGTTTATGGAACAAGCACGACAAGCTTATGATGATAAAAAATATACAAAAGCAGAAGAAGCTGTTGGGCATGCAATTGCTGTGAAGGGTAAAGACGAGGCATATCTCCAATTAGCAACGATTTACGTTGCTGAAGGAAAAAATAAAATTGCAATCGATTATATTACAAAACTAATAAAAGATAGAGAAATAGATAAAGAAAATAATGAAGCTGCTTATTTATTAGCTTCAGCAAATTTCCGCATTGGAAAATATCAAGAAGCAGTGCAAAATTTTGAACAAGCGTTAGCGAATAATGCAAAAGGAATTGAACCATACAAAAAAGATGCGATGCGAGATTTAGCTGTAAGTCATATGAAAATGAAAGAATTTGAAAAGGCAGAAGATGTTATTGTCAAAATGAGCACGAAAACAAATGAGGATAAGGCAATTGTTTCGTATTTAAAAGGTCAACTTTCAACAGCAACTGTACAGTTAGACAAAGCAGAATCTTTCTTTAAAGAAGCTATTATGCAAGATTCAAAGAATGCCATATATACAATTGAACTTTCAAATTTATATGTGCTTTGGAATAAAACAAACTTAATTGATAGTGCGAAGAAAGAAATAAATTATCAACAAGCATCGCACATTTTACAAGTAGCGATTCAAAAAGATATGAAAAATATTGAGTTGTTAAATCAACTAGGAATTGTGTATTACGAAGCGGGCCAGTTTTATGAAACGCGAGATGGCGCAAAGAGTACTGCTGCATATCAGCAAGCGTTAGAAGCTTACAATAGAGTTGTCAGCAGTGGAACACGCGACATAAATACGCTTGTAAATATAGGGATTTTATACGATAAAGTGGGACAAGGAAATGAAGCAGAGAAGCTTTTCACAGAAGCATACTCACAAAACGATGAAAATCCGCATGTGAATTTTGCATTTGGGATGTTTAAAATTAAACAGAAAAAATATGAGGAAGCAAGTCGCTTCTTAAGAAAAACAGTGCAAGCAAATGAAAATGAATCTGAAGTAAGAGCCGCGCAAGAAAAACTAACAGAAATGAAAACAAACGGTTGGATTCAATAAAGATAGGAAAAGGGGAAAAGGACATGGAGGAAAACAATAATAACTTAGGGAAAAAAGTCGCTATATCGGTAATGTCAGTAGCTTTACTAGGAACGTCAGGATATCTTGTGTATGACAAAGGCTTTAGGACAGCAGGAAAAGAACCAGTAAAACTAGCAAGTAATACAGAAGAGAAAAAAGATGATCGTATTACAGGAGGGAAGTTACAGTCTATGTTCCCAAATTTAGTTGCTGATCCTGCAAAAAAAGATGAAAAACCGGGCGAAAAACCAACTATTAATTTAGCAGACTTAATTGGAAATAATAAATCACCAATTACGCCAGTAACGTATAAACCAGACGAAGTATCGGTGGAAAAGAAAGATCCACAAATCAAATTATCAGATGCACCAACTCCACAAAAGTTAGATTTGCCAACTAATATGGTTGGACCTGTGGCAGAACCAAGTAAAAATAATGATAATGCTCAATTACCTACATCTACTGTAGAACCGCCAAAAACTAACACCGGAACAGGAGGAGCTGGAACAGAAGGGACTGAAACAGGAGGAACTGGAACAGGAGGAACTGGAACAGGAGGAACTGGAACAGGAGGAACTGGAACAGGAGGAACTGGAACAGGAGGAACTGAAACAGGAGGAACTGAAACAGGAGGAACTGAAACGGGAGGAACTGAAACAGAAAAACCAAAACCAGAACCAGAACCAGAACCAGAACCAAAACCAGAACCAGAACCAGAACAAAAACCGGATCCAACACCAACACACCCAATAATTACAGTATCACCAAAAACGGGCGATATTTTAGTTGAGTGGTACGCTGGAAATGGAAAATATTACTCATCTGTTTTCTTTAATGATTTTTATACGAGTCAAAAAGAACTAGATGAAAATGCATTAAATAATTTAACGAACTACTATAGTAAAAAGGAAGACTGGACGCTTGTTAGCCAATTGAATACACCATCAAAATCGAAATCGATAGCTGAACATAAGTTAACATTAGATAATGTAGAACAAATTCTTACAAGTGGTGAATATTCAAATGAGAGAGCACTATTCTATTTACGTAATCAAATGAATGTACTAAATGAATCGGTTACTACACCAGAAGAGCTACAAAGATATTTAAGTGAAAATAAGAAGGATTATATTAAATCTGTAGCAGAAAAAGTTTATCAAACAGCAACAGAAGAAAAAAGAGAGTGGTCAAATACAGGGGATGTAGCATCTTTAGAACAAGCATTAAGTAAATTGTATTTAGTTACATCAGTATTTGAAAGCGTAGATCCTACATTAGTAGAAAAAGCGAATCAAGATGTAGAAGATATTTTCAACAAGCTATTACAAGAAGAATTACAGAACCTTAACATCCAAACATCAGTAGTGATGTCTGCAACTGAGACAAAAGAAAAAGCAAGCCCTGTAAAAGAAAATACTAGCAGTAATGAAGGAAAAGCAGTTACAAAAGAAAAGGTAAGTGAAAATGAGGCAACAAGTACAGCAACTGAAAAAAGCCAAAAAGATGCAAAGACTGAAGGTGCCAAAAATAACGATAAAACAAATAATATAGATTCAAGTACTCAAAAAGCACAAGTAAAATCTGAACCATTTAGTCAAGAAATCGATCAAATAGAAACATATTTAAATCCGGCGAATCCACAATATGAAAATGCTTTACTATTAGCAAATCAGTATATTGACGGTGCAACAGGAGAACAAAAAGAAAAATTAGAAAAGCAATTTAGTGCGGCTGTAGAGGGACTACGTGGACAAATAAAAGATCCTAAATTTACAGTGGAAGATGCTATAAATAAAGCGAATTTATTAGCAAATACGGGAAGAGTAGAAAAATCTGTTCAAGATGAATCTCATAAGTTATTAATGCCGCTAATGTTTGAAAGAAAAGCAAACGATGCTGCAAATAATGGAGAATATTATACAGCGGTATTAAATATTGCAAATGCAATTCGTACAAAGCACCCATTGGAACGTTCAAGAGAAGAAATGGTTAATTATGCGAATAAATTATGGACAGATACAGAAAATGAATGGAATAAAATGAATGGAACGACAGGATGGCAAAGTGAAGTAGGTAAAACGTTATTACCGTCATACGCATTACTTGCACAGTTAAAAGATATTGATAAAACGATTGGCCAAATTAGCGGTATGAATATGATTGATAATGCATCCAAAAAAATGGAGGGAATTCAACTTATTCAATTAGCAGGTGATGAAGCAAATAAAGAAGGACAAACGAGCCTTTATAATGCTTTACATTATTATGGTCAAGCAGCTTCACGCGGTGTTGTTGATAAAACAGGATTTTCTAATGTTGCTGGTCTTGTAATTAAAGAAGCAAAACAATTAGAAAAAACGCAATATAAATCAGCGTTAAATAACTATCAAATTTTATATAAAACACCAGGTATCGAAGAATTAGGAATTAAAGATGGGGTAAAAGCGGCAATTGAGTATTTGAGTACATTTGAAGCTGCAAAGGTAAGCGGGAATAAAGATACGATTGAAGATTTAGCTTCAGCAATTGAATTAACTTATCATTCTATGGAACTAGGATATCCAGAAGCAGATGCAAAAGAATGGATGAATACGGTAGCTCTAAAAATGTTTAATAAAGGTGCAGGATATATGTCTGCAACTGATACGAATAATGCATATAAATGTTTTGAATTTTTAAGTCGTGATAAATATGCAAATGCTATTAATGGAGAAATAACGAAACAAGCAAAAGAGAATGTAGAAAAAATTAAAGCTATGAACGTTAAAAAATAATTGGATTTAACATTCGCCATCTTACTTTGCGTAAGATGGCGAAATTATTCCGCATAAGGAGTAAATATTAATGAGTTTAGTAGAAATTTGAATTTTACTAAACTCATTAATTATTCATCATAGTCACGCTATTCGCAATGGAGAATTTGAAAGGTGGAAAAAAGATGATTAGCAATTTAAAAAGGGAAGCATTATCCTCATTGAAAGGTCATTGGGGATTAGGGGTAGGTTCAACGTTTCTTAATTACCTCATTCCCGTAGCAAGTATGTATATCATTGGTATAGTAGTATTTCTAATTTTTGGTTTGTTTATAGACGTTATAGGACCCGAGAACTTTGTATATTATGCATACGGCGAACCTCAAATTAATTTTGGTTTTATTTTATCTCAAATTATTGTATGGGCTATTATTTTTATTCTTTATATTGTTGTACAAAGTGTTATGAGTTACGGCTATTATACAATTACATTACGTTTAGCAAAAAATGAATCTACCACAATAGGTGATTTATTTGCTGGTTTCAATTCAAATAATATATTTAGAGCTATGAAACTAGGTATCTTACAAACAATATTTATTAGCTTATGGAGTCTTTTGTTCATTGTTCCAGGTATTATTAAATTTTTCTCTTATTCTATGGCTTTCTACATTATGTTAGAGGATCCAGAATGTACAGCAAGTGAAGCAATTAAAAAAAGTAAAATGATGATGAAAGGACATAAGTTAGATTTATTTATCACTTGGTTAAGTTTCATTGGTTGGTTTATTTTAGGTTCATTGGTGGGAATGTTTACACTAAATCTCCCATACCTTTGGATTTCGCCATATTATACTACTACAGTATCACATTTCTACTTAAATCTAGTGAATAGAACTAATGATTCAAAAGAAGTACCAGTAATCAATATTCAAAAATAACGAATTTAAATTTCGCATAAGGAGTGAAATTCAATGAGTTTAGTAGAAATTTGTCCATTAGATGAGGCGTTAGTGGAAGCTTTACAGAATGAAGAAAAAAGAGTTCATTTTTATGAGATATTACAGAAATCAAATTTGTACGTTGTTGCTTCTGTAGAGGGAGATACAACTGTAGATGAAGAAGGGAATTTGATTTCAACTGAAAATACACAATTGCAAATTCATTATTTTGAAATGGAAGAAGGATTAATGTTACCACTGTATTCTGATTTGAAACATTTAGAAATGGTTATTCCAGAAGAATGTCCGTATGTTTCTATGAATGCAGTTGAATTATTAAAGACGATAGATTTAGAGGCAAATGTAATATTAAACCCAGGAACAAAATTTCAAAAATTATTTGTAAAGGAAGAAATTGAAGCGATTTGTGATAACAGTATTTTTGATGTTTTTTCTAAAGGGAATAAGTAAAAATTGATGCAGTTCTATTTCTTTTTGGTATAAAATAGAGGAAGGTGGGAGAAGGTTTGGAAATTAAGGTCAAACCTGAACAACTCGAACAAATTGCCAAAAACATATCAGAGATGCAAACACACAGCCAGAACATACAACAAAATCTCAATCAATCTATGTTTAGTATTCAAATGCAATGGCAAGGAGCAACGAGTCAACATTTTTATGGGGAATATATGAGATCAATGAGACTCATGGAATCTTACATACGTAACTTACAAGTTACAGAAAAAGAATTACGGCGTATCGCTCAAAAGTTTCGTCAAGCAGATGAAGAATATCAAAAGAAACAAAATGAAAAATTGAAAGAAACCCATAAAAAAGAAAAGAAACATGAAAAATCATGGTGGGAAAAGGGAGTAGAAGGAGCAGCTGAATTCATTGGAGTAAATGATGCAATTCGTGCAGTTACCGGTAAAGACCCTATTACAGGAAAAGAATTATCATCAAAAGAAAGACTCATCGCCGCAGGATGGACACTCCTAAACTTTGTTCCTGTTGGAAAAGTGGCAAGTCTTGCTGGAAAAGGAATAAAGTATGTCGCTTCTAGCTTTGGGAAGACGATTGTAAAAGCAGGAAAAAGACTAGGCGAAGGCGTAACAATGGTAGCCGGAAAAGCTGGAAAAGCAGCTGTCGATGGTATAAAAACAGCCAGCCACAAAGTAAAAGAGGGTGTAAACTTTGTAGCTTCCACAGCAAAAGGATTTGCCGACAAAATCGGAAGTCTATGGAACAAAGGTGCCACAACCGTAAAAACAACCTTCTTGCAAGGGAATGAAAAGATCCAGCACGCAGTAAAAACATTACTGGAATACAAATGGATCCCAGGCGAGGGAAAAGGATTCGCCGTGGCTGGAGTAGGAAGGGTCTCAGGAGGAGGACAGTATTCTCTGAAAGAGGCTTATCAGTATATGGAGAGTAAGGTTGTTAAGGGTACGGGTGAAACTCCTAAAGGTTATTATCAAGATGTAAATGGAAAATGGCACCGACCAGATGGGGGTTACGCAAGTAATAAAGAAGTGGGTTTACCTGAACCAAGTGGCATAACAAAACGCTTGGAATATATGGGGAATACGCCTGGAAAAGGCTCCAAAACGGGTAAAGAAGTAATGGAAAGAATGGAAAATGAAATTCCACCAAAAATCCGTACAACACGTGATGGTGAAATAGAATTTATGGCAAGTGATAATAAATGGTATCCAATAGATCAAGCAGATATGGCTCATTTAACAGATGCAGTTTCATGGTGGAACAGTACAGGTAGATATTATGGAGCGAAGTCCCCAGAAGTTAGAGAATGGATGTTAGACTCCAATAATTATGTATTAGATCATTATAGGTTAAATCGATCCGCAGGTGCAAAGTTAAATGAAACCTACTTGTCACCAAATAAATGATTATTGGGAGGGGTTTATATTGGAACTCAACGATCAAGTGTATGATCGAATTGTAAAATTATGTAACGAGGGAAATGCTTTTATTGAAAAAGGGAAAGATGATAAGGCAATAGAGAGTTATATAGCTGCTCTGGATTTGGTTCCGTTGCCGAAGACCGATTGGGAAACAAGTACATGGATTTATACAGCATTAGGAGATACTTATTTTTTAAATCGTGAGTATGAGAAAGCAAAAAGTAATTTATATAATGCACTAAATTGTCCGGATGGTATTTCAAATCCATTTATTTTACTGAGACTTGGAGAGAGTTTATTCGAGTGTGGAGAGCTTGATAAAGCTAAGGAGTATTTGTTAAGAGCTTACATTTTAGAAGGCTATAAACTCTATTATAATGAGGATGAAAAGTATTTTGAATTGATTAAGGATATGATTTGAGGAGGATAAATATGGCTATTTTACAATCACCTATAAAAGAAGAATTTGAAAGTCTTTTGGAAAAAAGTAATGAACAATTTAATAATGGTAACTATAATGATTCTATTGTGTTATTAGAAGAGGCATGGGATATAATACCTAATCCTAAAGGTATTTATTGTGAAGAGAGTTACCATTTAGTTAAGGATATTATCTCTACTTGTTTTATGGTAAATGATTTAAAAAAAGCAAAGGAGTGGGCAGATAAAATATTTTTAACTGGATTTGCACGTATAGATTCCGGTGACAAGGAATTTATTGCAGGGAAAGTTGCTTTTGAATTAGATGATTTAGAAACCGCAAAAGAATTTTTTAGCATTGCCAATACAAAATCAGAAGGTAGATGTTTTGGGAATCCTAAGAATACTAAGTATCTTAAATTTTTGAAAAGTTAAATGTTTAGCTGCGTAAAAGGAATTTAAAGATAGATTTAGTGACTTATAAAGGTTACAGCATTTGCATACAGGAGTGACAAAGTATTGGCTGTAATTAATTTAAAACGTATTATGAAGTGTACAGGAAAATAATAGGCTGTTAGAAAGTACGTACTTCATGATGGTTGAACCATCATGGGGTACAATGTACAATGATAGAATAGAAAACAAAGTACGAGCTTAGGCGAGATGACATTTTACCGGGCGATAAATATAAACACATGGAATGGACATTAAACTAACGAACTCGTACAAACTCGTAAGTTTTAACGTAGTAGTTGTCATGATATACAAAAGGTGTCATACTGTTACTACAAAACTTACAAATTTATGCTACTTAAAAACATATGAACTTAAAGCACTTGATTGTCAATTGAAGGCAACAAGTGCTTTTTTGCGTTTTAGGATAGAAATGAGTAGACACATTATAATTTTATAAGTGCGCTAAGTGTTAAATTTTTATAGATTGTAATGGCTGTGTACAGGGTATGACGATAGTAGAAGAAAAAATAAAGGGTTGTGTTATTTTTTGAAGTCATCGTAAAGTACGTTTTAACGGATGGACGTTATGCATACGTTATCCGCAAAAAACGGGTAAACGTTACAGGGACTTTAATTGCTGTAACGGGAAGGGGCTCAATATGGGAGAGAAAGTAGTTGGTTATGTACGAGTTTCAACGGAAGGACAAGTGCGTGAAGGGTATAGCCTAACGTATCAAGTAGAAGAAATTGAACGGTACTGCATCGAAAATAAACTACAACTGC
Organism: Bacillus basilensis; assembly: GCF_921008455.1. Taxonomy (NCBI): domain Bacteria; kingdom Bacillati; phylum Bacillota; class Bacilli; order Caryophanales; family Bacillaceae; genus Bacillus; species Bacillus basilensis. The sequence goes on from NZ_CAKLBZ010000001.1 coordinate 2,194,984, forward strand.
TTCACATATACGAAGATAAAGGAATCAGCGGAGCGAAAGTAGATGAAGATGGATTAACAGTTGAACGTGAAGGTTTACAAGAGCTATTGTCGGATATGTCATATCATCAAGTGAGCAAAGTTATTGTACTAAATACATCTCGGTTATGGCGCTCTGATATGGCAAAAGTGTTAATACAACGAGAGCTAAAGAAACACAAGGTTGATGTGAAAGCAATTGAACAACTGAATTACAGTATATATACACATGACCCTAATGACTTTTTAGTAAATGGCATGTTAGAACTATTAGATCAATATCAACGTCTTGAAATTGCATTAAAACTAAGTCGAGGCAGAAAGAAGAAAGCAGAACAAGGTGGATATGCAGGTGGCGGTGTGATGTTTGGTTACAGGGCAAATAAAGGACAAAAAGTGTTAGAAGTGGATACTAATAAAGCAATCGTTGTACGTAGACTATTTGAGCTACGACACTTTTTTAAGCATTGGTCACTTACTCAATTGGCAGAAAGACTGAATATGGAAGGCTATTGTACACAGAAAGGGAAGCGGTTTACGAAAGTACAAGTGAAACGCATGTTAGACCGAGAGAACTTTTATCGAGGGGTATATACATACGGGCAAATACAAACAAATGGGAAACATCCAGCAATTATATAACAGTCGTACTTAAAAAAATCGCTCATTTTACTATATGTACTTATGAAATTATGAAAATGGATAGGCTTGCGTACCTATGCGCATCGGAAGATGAACGCTCGAACTAAGGTTGCCGACATTTTTATATATGACTAAATCATTGAATAGAGGGATGAGTTATGCATAATAGACAGAACTATTTGTATGTAGGAGTAGATTTACATAAGGAGCATCATACGGCTGTTATTATTAATTGTTGGCAAGAGAAACTAGGAGAAATACAATTTGAGAATAAACCATCTGCATTTTCGAAGTTCTTATTAGAAGTAGAGACATATGTGTGTGATGGGATAACTGTTGTATTTGGTTTAGAAGATGTTGGTGGTTATGGAAGAGCATTAGCGAAATATTTAGTAGACCATGAACGAGTTGTGAAAGAAGTAAATCCAGCTTTATCATTTTTAGAACGAAAAAGCCAAGTGATGATACAAAAAAATGATAGTTGGGATGCAGAATGTGTAGCACGCATACTGGTAAACAAATTTAATCAATTGCCAGATGCAAAGCCAAACGATTTATTTTGGTCGATACAACAACTAGTATCAAGAAGGAATGCATTAGTAAAAGCACAAAGTGCGTTAAAGAATCAACTACATATTCAATTAAATCATCATTATCCAAGCTATAAAAAGTTTTTCTCAGAGTTAGATGGGAAAACAGCATTAGCGTTTTGGCAGCAATATCCGTCATCCTCTTGTTTAGAGGGGACGAATATAAAGCAATTAACAGCTTTTTTATTAGATGTTAGCAACAATACATGTTCAGTAAAGAAAGCAAGCGACATATTAAAACTTGTAAAAGAAGATGGACAAACAATGAAAGAGTATCAGGAAACGCGAGATTTTTTAGTAAGAAGTATTGTAAGGGGCATTGAGTTTAAAAAGAAGGAAATGAAATACATCGAAAGAGAATTAAAACAGCTAGTAAAACTACTAGATTATCAATTAGAGACGATGCCGGGAATAGAACTTGTGACGGCATCAGCATTAATAGCTGAAATTGGGGATGTAAGACGATTTCCAAATGCTAATAAATTAGCACGATTTGCGGGGATTGCGCCGGTTTACTTTGGTTCTGGCGGAAAAGGTAAGACACATAAAAGCAAACAAGGAAACAGGGCGTTACACGCTTTATTTTATAATTTAGCTGTACAGCAAGTGCAAGTAGCGAAAAGAAGTAAGATGCCACGAAATCCAGTGTTTCATGCGTACTATCAGAAGAAACTAAAAGAAGGAAAAACAAAGGGACAAGCATTGGTATGTATTATGAGAAGGCTTGTAAACATTGTTTATGGCATGATGAAATATAAAACAGCTTATGAATTGCCGGTAGTGGAAGAAAAAGAAGTAGTTTAATAAGGTTTTACATGGTTTTCTTTTTTATTGTGAGAGTTTAAGATTACAACATAGGGTACGGGTAAGGTTACTAAGGATGTAGACAAAATTGATTATGGAGCTTATTTAAAAAAGAATATAGGAGATCCTCCAAAAGATATGTATGATCCGCATGCGCATCATATTGTATTTAAAAAGGGAAATGGAAAAGCCCAAAAAGAATTAGTTAAAGAGGGGCAAGAGATATTAAAGGAATATGATATTGATCCGATTTTAGGACTTGAAAATCTTGTTTGGGCTCCCAATAGGGTTAAAGGTCAGCATGGTATTGAAGCGCTTAGAAATGTTGTTGATAACCTGAAAAAAGTAAGAGATGCTGGTGGAGATAGAGATGATATATTAGAAATGCTTAATAAACTTTGAGATATTGCAAAAAGGAGGAAGTAATTAAGATGGATAGTAAGCAGGTTGCAAAAGAAATCAGGTCATCTATAAAAAATGGTAATGTTGAAGAGGTGGCTGAATTAATTGGTTCTAATAAAGAACTTTTAAATATGATGACACCTTTTGGGACATGGCTTCACGTTGCTGCTTCTAGAGGGAAGTTGGATATAGTAAAAAAACTAGTAGAACTTGGGTCAAATATAAATACGTTAGGTGGCGTATATGGTGGTGGAGCATTAAACGAAGCTGCTTCTGAAGGGCATATTGATATAGTAAGATATTTATTGTCATGTGGAGCTGATATGGACACAAGTGAGCCCGAAAGGAATCCATTGTTTGGTGCAATTAGTAATGAGCATGTTGATATTGCAAAACTGTTAATTGAGAGTGGGATAGATACAAAAGTTAAATATAGTGGTGAATCCATGAAAGATATAGATGCATTAACTTTTGCAAGGGAACAGGGTCAATTAGAAATTGTAAAGTTATTAGAGAACCAAAAAGAATTGACTACTACTATAACCGAAGTAAATGATAATAATCAAGATTATCATGATGAAATCTTAGAGCATGTAACTAAATACTTTGGAACTATCCAAAATACTATAATTGAGATTGTTCCTGGTAGTAAAGTTTCAGTCAATATCCATATAATTTCTCCGTCAATGAATAAAGATTTTGTAACTCTGGTAACTACAGGTATGAGTGATGTACCTATGGGTTATTCAAATGAAGAAAGCGAGTTTAAATATGCAGAATTGTTATTGAAATTGCCTTCGAGTTGGGTAGTTGGGAAAGAGAATATGGAGGACAAAAACTATTATTGGCCTCTTGAATGGTTAAGGAAAGTAGCTCATATTCCACATATTTATGATGGATGGCTTGCTGAAGGAGTTATTCTTCCCAATGGAGAACCCCCACAACCATTTGCATCGAATACAAAATTATCATGTATAATGGTATGTCGTCCCAAAGAATTCGGACTAGATAAAGTTCAAGTTGAACAAGGAGATATAAATATTTATACACTTGTTCCTATTTATGAAGAAGAAAGAAATCTGGCGTTAGAAAAGGGTTATGAGTACCTACTAAAAAAAATGAATGAGAAAGGTATCTCAGATGTTTTAGATATAAACAGGGTAAATGTTGGTTTATAGTAAGAATTATAGATATTATTTAACGTAATAATACTACGTTAGACAGGCCGATTATAGTCAGATAACACTATGATTGGTCTGTTTTTTTGTTCATTTAACTTAGTGCTTGCTTGTTTTACAAGAGAAGAAGAGTACTTTTTTGATTTTAGAACGAAAAGTGAAAAGAGAGTTATAATTTTATAAGTGCACTAAGGGTACGGGTAATACTCCTAAGATAACTGAAATAAAAGAGGGGGATCTTGGGAAACAAATTATTAAAGGGAAAAATGGAAGGAAAGAACTTGCGCCAAACGTACGTTATATTACTGAGGATGGTTATTAATATACAACAGATGAGCTTGGTAGAATAGTAGATGTTGAGGCAGAAGAATTAATACTTCAAAAAGGAAAACGAAATACAGGAATGCAGGTAGCAACAGGACGAGAAAATAGGTTGCCTGATGATGACGGCGGACATTTAATTGCAACTATATTTAAAGGCTCTGGTAATATGGATAATTTAGTTCCAATGAATAGTAACTTAAACAGAGGAGAATGGAAAAAACTAGAGAATGAATGGGCTAATGCTCTTAATGATGGTGATAAAGTTAGGGTGAAAATAACGCCGAATTATAGCGGGAATTCAAAACGTCCAGACAGTTTTGTTATTAGATATAAAATTGGTGATGAAGATAGATGGAGATTGAGGAATTTTGATAATGTACCAGGAGGGAAATTAGATGAATGATGAAAAATTAAGCAAGTTATACAATGAAATAGCAGAGGTTGTAATTGATACAATTCCAGAGAATTGGTTTAAGGTTTACCTGTATGGTGAGGTTGGAGAAGGTGCTCAAGAGTCATATTTTTATTACTACCCTGAAGAGAATAGTACTCCTATTTACAGTCATAGTATTTTTGAACACTTTAATGTCCCAGAAGAAGAATATTTTAAGAAGTGGCATCGTTTGTTAGATTGTATCAAGAGAATGAAGAAAGAGTTTATTGATAATGATCAAGAAGCTTGGACAAATTTCACTATGATTTTTGATAATACAGGAAAGTTTAATATTGACTTTAATTATGATGACCTTTCGGATGAAAATTCGCACGAGAGAATGATTATTTGGGAATATGAACATCTTGGTCTTATGCCTAAAAGTAATTCAGGGAAAAAATACTTAGAAAAACATCTTAAAAATCTTGAAGATACAAAAAATTGAGTGCAATACCATATATGATAAAAGCTTGTAGTGGTTTAACGTAAACATGCATAAGCATATATGAGAAGTGGGTAGAAAAAGAAATGGCTATTTTGAAGAATAAACTCCATGATGGTTGTACCATTATGGAGTACTGTGTGCAATGATAGAATAGAAAACGAAGTACGAGCTTAGGCGAGATGACATTTTATTGGGTGCTGAATATAAACACATGGAATATATATTAAACTAATGAACTCGTACAAACTCGTAAGTTTTAACGTAGTAGTTATCATGACATGTAAAAGGTGTCATATTGTTACTATAAAACTTACAAATTTAATGTTACTTAAAAAACATATGAACTTAAAGCACTTGATTGTCTATGAAAGGCAACAAGTGCTTTTTTGTGTTGTAACGTGAAAGTTTAAAAGAGAATAATAATTTTATAAGTGCATTAATTGTTAAATTTTTATAGATTGTAATGGCTATGTGCAGTGTATGACGATAGTAGAGGGATTGTATTATTTTTTGAAATCATCGTAAAGTACGTTTTAACGGGTGATGTAAGAATACATATAATAAGAGGTGGAGTTATGTCTACTACAACGGTAAATAACGCTATTCAACAAAAGGAGTCATCACAACAACAAGATGACGATGATCAAGAAGAAGGTACTGATGACGAAGGATAATGAAAAATAAAAAAGGATTTCTCATTAAATTTTAATATATACCTTGACAGTTACTAATATAACAGATATACTTCATATTAATTTCAAAAGAAAATATATTCTAAATATTAAAATGTGTTGAATAGGAGTAGTAAGGTCGTATATTTGTACAGAGAGCTATGGGTTGGTGTGACATAGTCAAATGACATCCTGAACTCGCCTAGGAGCAGTAAGGTGGAACGGAATCACATTCTTAGTAAATCTTAACGGTTAACCTTCGATATTAGGTTTGTAATCAAACGATTACTACTAAGGTGGATTCATAATGGAATCAATAAGGGTGGTACCGCGTTAAGTAAATGGCTTAGCGTCTCTTTATATAAAGAGATGCTGGGCCATTTTTTTATTTTATATAAAAAGAAATGGAGGGTTTATTTGGATAGGTTTATAAAATTTATTTATTTATATAAAAAGATTTAATTAGGAGGAAAATGAGATGAAACAGACGGAGCAATGGACTTCGAAATTAGGTTTTATAATGGCTGCAGCAGGATCAGCAATTGGACTTGGCGCGATATGGAAGTTTCCTTATATCGCTGGAAAGAGCGGGGGAGGAGCATTCTTTTTAATCTTTATATTATTTACTGTATTAATTGGACTACCACTACTTATAGCTGAATTTATGATTGGACGCAGTACACAAAAACAAGCAGTTGGAGCATTTAAAAGTATTGCACCAAATACAGGGTGGCACTGGATTGGACGCCTTGGCGTTGGAACGTGTTTTATATTACTTTCGTTTTATAGTGTTGTAGGTGGATGGGTATTAATTTATTTATTCAGAGGAGTAACTGGGCAACTTATTACTCCAGGACAGAATTACGGTACATTATTTACTGAAACAATTGGAAATCCCGCTTGGGCGATTATGGGGCATTTCGCTTTTATGTTCATTACGATTTGGGTTGTATCAAAAGGTGTACAAAACGGAATTGAAAAAGCAAGTAAATATATGTTGCCAGCATTGTTTGTTTTATTTGTTGCTCTTATTGTTCGATCACTAACACTTGATAATGCAATGGAAGGTGTGAAGTTTTTCTTACAACCAGATTTTTCAAAGATTACTTCAGAAAGTATTTTGTTCGCAATGGGTCAATCGTTCTTTGCGATTAGTATCGGGATTTCGATAATGGTCACGTATAGTTCCTATTTAAATAAAAAAGAAAGTTTACCAAAATCAGCAATAACAATTGTTGGATTGAATTTATTTGTTTCATTATTTGCAGGTCTTGCTATTTTTCCAGCTGTATTTTCATTAGGAATGGAGCCAACAGAAGGGCCTGGATTACTATTTATCGTATTACCATCTGTATTTAGTCAAATTCCATTCGGTGGGTTTTTCTTAACAGTATTCCTTGCACTATTTACATTTGCGACATTAACATCAGCATTTTCTTTATTAGAGACTGTTGTTTCAGCAGTAGCAAATGGTGAACAAGAAAGAAGAAGAAAATTATCATGGATGATCGGTTTCTGCATTTTCTTAGTAGGTATACCATCAGGGTTATCATTTGGAGTATGGAGTGATATTACGATTTTCGGAAAGAATATATTTGATGCAATAGACTTCTTATCTAGTAATATATTAATGCCACTTGGAGCACTATTTATTAGTATTTTCGTTTCATTCAAAATGGAAAAGAAGGTGCTAGAAGCAGAGTTTTTTGTAGGTGGAAATTATGGAAAGAAAGTATTTACTTTCTGGGCATTTTTACTTCGATTTGTAGCACCGCTCGCAATAATTATTGTCTTTTTAAATGTAATAGGGGTTATTTAATATTGAATGTTATAATATTCAGTAAAAAAGAAGGTGATGATTATAAAGGCGCATTTGATAGAAACAGGGAAATACATGAATATTAGAGGGGAAAAGCTATACGTTGAAACGCATGGAAATCCTAAAAAGAATCCAGTCTTATACTTGCATGGTGGACCAGGAGAAAGTTGCTATGATTTTTCATTTCATCAAGCGGAACGTTTAAAAGATTCTCTATATGTAATTATGATTGATCAAAGAGGTGTTTGTCGCTCTGAAGAAATTACTGAGGACGAAGCTTTTGGATTAAAAGATTTGATTGAAGACTGTGAGGAACTAAAAAAAGTATTACAAATTGAGAAGTGGTCTGTAATTGGACATTCTTTCGGTGGATATTTAGCATTGTTATATGCGTCGATATATCCAAGTTCAATAGAGAAAATAATATTTGAAGGACCAACTTTCGATTTTGCATTAACAAGTAGAGCTTTGTTACAAAAGACAGGGGAGTTATTAAAAAAGTATGGAAAGGAAGAAGTAGCAGAAGAGTCCATAGCTTATTCATCTAGCAATGCTAGTTCAGAAGAGTTGCTTGATGCTTATATAAGATTAAGCGAAGAATTAGAAGAAAAAAGAATGGAGATTTACAATAATAAGGAAGATAGGACAGATGAGAGTTTATACAGTGATCAAGAGTGGGAAGTATTTTCAAAACGCTCCAAAATTCATTTTGATAGATTAAAATTAGAAGGAGCATGTCATACGTCATTATTATCTAAAATAAAAGATGTACAGAATCCAATGTTATTACTTGTAGGAAAATATGATGTAGTAACGTGTGAAAAACAAATTGAAACATTTAATAAAGATGCTCGAAACGGCAAGTATATCGCATTTGAAGAGAGCGGTCATTCACCTCATTATGAGGAAGCAGATAGATTCGCAGAAACAGTCATACATTTTTTGAAATGAAGAAAAGGGTGCTTCTATAAATAAGAAACACCCTTTCTAAATTTATGGATATGTGATTGTTATGTTAGGCCACTTACTTTGCCAATTCTTTTTAATAACTCTGTTTTTGTACATATGTATACGTTCTTTCGATTTAAGAAAATGAGCTGTTGGTCTTACTTGTAAGGAAAGAACATCTTCAATACCGCACGGAGTGGTTAATATAACTTTGTTTTTTTCGTTTAATGTAACCCCTAAAGCCGTTGCTGTTTCAGGAAATTTAGAAATAGCATCGATAGAAGAGGAATAGGGTGGCATGTTATTCACCACATGCATACGAGCTTGATTCTTTACTGACCAAGGTATAGAGGTATCCAAATTTATCAGTTTCTTTTCTAATGATTGTTCGTATACCTCATCTTTACGAAAAGGATCAAAATAAATGACATCAACGTCTGGTGTAGTCGTTCTTACTTCGTAGTTATGTAAAGTATCCCAAATTTTAGAACGAATAAATCCGGCACAAATCCACCAATCAGGTAGTTCTAATGATTTCGCTATTTGTAATACATTCATCATCCATGCATCGTTTTCTATTAAGCGAATTATATCTTGCTCTGTTTGTATATTCATTAATAAACTCACCTTTCTAGTAAATTAATGTATTAGTTCAATAATCCATAAAATCCAGTAAGCACCTGGTACAAATAGTAGTTGTGCTAATAATGTACCGAAAAGTCTAGAAATCATTAGCCAACCGTACATTTTACTCATAGATTCAGCACCATGCTCTGATTGTAAAGCACGTTCTGTTAAAAGAGCGATGCGTGGATCGAGTAGTACCGTTAATAAAATTGTAGCAAAACCATTTACAAGACCAGAAGCTGTACTTGCGTTTGTTGCATAGTCTGGATTTAGAAAAGAAGCGTAAAGGGCAGCAAGAACACCTGCTGTATAAATAGCAGTAGCAAACATGTTAATAAGCATAATACGTTTTGGAATACCACCGATACGCAGTCTATGAATCATTTCTAACTTTGGAAACCGTACATATTTGTTTGTGTACTTTAATTTTTGAATGTTATTCGTCTTCATCATTCGAATGAATGAACCATCTGTTTCAAAGTTTTGAATGACGTATCCAAATAGTTTTGTCAAAGTTGGGTACAGTATAATCGCAAGCAATGTACCAACAGAAGCAGATAATAGAACGAGCCGTATAATATGCTCTAAATCAATAGAAGAATCTAATTTTGCTTCATCGACAATACCACCGATTAAAAAGGCTTGTAGTAAGTTAGATGTTCTTGAAATAAGCAGTACCATTCCTACGACGGATAAGGCAACGGCAATCTTTTTTAAACGTACACCAGCTAATCGAATACTATAAGAGCTAGTTTCAACAGCATGGATGACAATTGTGAAAGCCATTATAAAAATTAATGTAATTGACATTTGTTTCACCAGTTTCTATTAAAATAATTGTAACTTTTTTACTTTATCATATGTATCGTTTTTTGTAACTGAAAGTATGTGACATAGGAAAAGTAATTTTTCAGAAAAAAGATAATGATAGTATAATAGAAGGGGGAGTGGGGAAATATGTTATAGGTTACTTATAAAGTAAAATGAGTGGGGGAATGAAACATGTACACAACATTTCTATTTGATTTAGATGGAACATTAACGGATCCGAAAGAAGGGATTATAAATTCAGTATTGTATGCATTAAAAAAGGTTGGCATAGAAGAATTACATATAAGCGAGTTAGATTCATTTATTGGCCCTCCCATTCAGCAATCATTCATAGAGAGATATAATATGAGTGAAGGAGAGGTTGAACGAGCTGTTTTTTATTTCCGTGAATATTTAAAGCAGCGTGGTTTATTTGTATCAACTTCAAAGCCTACAGTATTTGCAAAGCAAGTACTAGAGCACTTTCAATTAACGGATTATTTTGAAGATATTGTTGGAAGGAATTTAGATGGTACAAGAATAAAAAAAGAAGAGATTATTGCTCATATTTTACACAAAAATGAAGAACTTAATAGAGAAGGGATTGTTATGATTGGAGATAGAAAGCATGATATAATCGGTGCGAATCATAATGAAATTGCTTCAATCGGCGTTTTATATGGTTATGGTAATAAAACAGAATTGACTGAAGTTGGTGCGACTCATATTGCGAATGATGTAAAAGAGCTACATCATTTTTGTATAGAGAATAGTTTAATAAAGCAGTAAATATAGAGAATACCAATCCCTTTATAACGTCTGACGATGAAATCGTTTTTTGTTTAAAGGGATTTTTTATATGTAATCGAATACTTATAATTAGACATTTTTAGCATGAAAAATTTGTATGAATAAGAGGAGGGGTGTCAGAATCAAAAGATTAGTAGTAGAAGTTTATCAATAAAAGTTTGAATTTTCAGTTTAAGGGAGGGGTATAATTGGAGCTAGTTATTATATTATTAGCACTTAGTTTACTTATGTTTGTAGCATATAGAGGGTTTTCTGTTATTTTATTTGCACCGATATTTGCATTATTTGCGGTATTTTTGACAGAGCCTAGTTTTGTATTACCTTTCTTTTCTAATATCTTTATGGAGAAAATGGTAGGATTTATAAAGTTATATTTCCCTGTATTTTTACTAGGAGCAATATTTGGGAAAGTAGTAGAAATGTCAGGGATTGCGGACTCTATTGCAAAGACAATTATAGAGTTAGTTGGTGAAAAACGTACGATATTAGCGATTGTATTAATGGGAGCTATTTTAACGTATAGTGGTGTTAGTGTGTATGTAGTAGTGTTTGCTGTATATCCATTCGCAGCTAAGTTGTTTCGACAAGCGAATATTCCAAAGCGTTTAATCCCTGGGACAATCGTGCTTGGAGCAGTGACATTTACAATGGATGCGCTACCTGGATCACCACAAATTCAAAACGTAATACCTACAACATTTTTCAAAACGGACATTTATGCTGCGCCAATACTTGGAATTGTAGGAGCAATTTTTGTTCTTACATTAGGTTTACTATATTTAGAGAGTAGACGAAAGAAGGCCAAGGCAGCAGGTGAAGGATATTTTGGTTTCAACGATGGGAATACTGAAATGGCAGCATCTTTACAAGTAGAACAAAAAGATATGCCGTTACTTAAAAGTATTGAAATTACAAGAGTACAGCAAGTAATTGCTTTTATTCCACTTATTTTAGTAGGTGTAATGAATAAAGTTTTTACTATTATGATACCGAAGTGGTATCCGAATGGTTTTGATTTTTCTACAATTGGTATGAAAGCATTTGGAAAAGTAGAATTAAGCGCAGTAGTTGGAATCTGGTCAGTAGAATTGGCACTTATTATAGGTATAGTAACTACGTTATTATTATATTGGAAACGAGTAGTAACAGGATTTCAAGCTGGATTGAATACAAGTATTGGTGGAGCATTACTTGCAACGATGAATACAGGAGCTGAGTTTGGATTCGGTGGTGTCATCGCAGCACTTCCAGGCTTTGCGATTATGCGAGATGGCATCTCTGCCACATTCACAAACCCCCTCGTGAATGGAGCAGTCACGACGAATATTTTAGCTGGTATTACAGGCTCTGCATCAGGAGGAATGGGAATCGTTTTAAGTGCAATGGGAGATAAGTTTATTGCAGCGGCTAATCAATTTGATATTCCATTAGAAGTAATGCACCGTATCGTATCAATGGCATCAGGAGGAATGGATACATTACCACATAACGGGGCTATTATTACTATCCTTACAGTAACGGGATTAACTCATAAACAATCTTATAAAGATATCTTTGCCATCACAGTATTGAAAACGCTTGCTGTATTTTTGGTTATCGCATTCTATACTTTAACAGGAATTTATTAAAATTAGATAATAAATGAATGATAAGAAGGGGTGGAGTACTTGCAAGAAATTGCTGAGTTTCGTATGCCGAAGTCTGTATTATATGGGAGAAATTCACTTGAAAAACTGGGGGAACAATCAAAGAAATTGGGGAAAAGAGCTTTCATAGTTTCTGATACAATTATGGAGAAATTAGGGTACATTGAAAAGTGTATAAAACAACTAAATGCAAAAGGTATTACTACTATTACATATAATAAAGTGAATGCAGAGCCTACAAATATACACGTGTTAGAAGCATTAACTGTATGTAAAGAAGGAAAATGTGATTTTATTATCGGTCTTGGTGGTGGAAGTTGTATTGATGCTGCGAAAGCAGTTGCGGTGTTATATACAAATGGTGGAGAAGTGGAAGATTATGTTCAAAAGGATTTAGAAATAGACAATGATCCGCTACCACTTATTGCAATTCCAACAACTTCTGGCACTGGATCAGAAGTAACAAGTGTAGCAGTAATAACGAATAAACGAACAGATGTAAAAATGATGATGAAGCATCCAAGTTTTACCCCGCAAGTAGCTATAATTGACCCGATTTTAACACGTTCGGTACCAGCTCATATAACAGCAGCAACAGGGATAGATGCATTATGTCATGCAGTCGAAGCATATATTTCTAAAGTTTCACAATCACTTACAGATGTACTCGCTCTTTCAGCAATTGAAAGTATTATGAAGTATTTACGTATTGCATATGAAGATGGAGAGAATATGGAGGCAAGAGAAGCGATGATGATTGCTTCCTTACAAGCTGGAATTGCATTTTCGAACGCATCTGTTACATTAGTTCATGGAATGTCAAGACCAGTAGGAGCATTATTTCATGTACCACATGGTATATCGAATGCAATACTATTACCTGCAGTTTTAGAATATACAAAAGGTAGTGCGGTAAAAAGATTAGCGGAAATTGGCCGCTGTTTAAATAAAGATTTGTATTCAGATTGTGATGAAGAAGTAGCTGACTACACGCTGAGGGAAATAAAAAAACTTTGTTTTGATCTTCGTATTCCAAATTTAAAAGAATATGGAATTGGTGAAGGTGAATTTGAAAAAGCTATTTCTAAAATGGCGTCAGATGCAATTGAAAGTGGTAGCCCAGGAAATAATCCACGAGTACCATCCTATGATGAAATCAAGCAGTTGTATCGAGAATGTTTTCATTATCGATATGAAGATTCTATAAAAACATCGAAGTGTTAATTTCAGAATATTCAATAAAAATTTCCGAGGAAATGAATTTAGAATTAATCTTCATTATTAACATCTTATTTAGGTTAAAACAAGACTTTATATGATAAACGTAAAGTCTTGTTTTATTGTGTATAATGTACATAATAAAATATCATTATTAGTTGTATAAAAATAGTTTAGGTAGGTGTTTGTATGAAAACGATAGGTCTTATTGGTGGGATGAGTTGGGAATCAACTTCTGAATATTACCGAGTCTTAAATGAAGAAATAAAAAGTAGATTAGGTGGGTTACATTCAGCTAAATGTTTAATTAATAGTGTGGATTTTGAAGAGATTGAACGATATCAGTCTAGTGGTGATTGGGATGGTGCAGGACAAATTCTAGGGAATGCAGCACATTCATTACAAAAGGGAGGAGCAGACTTTATAATTATTTGCACAAATACAATGCATAAAGTAGTTGGAAAAATAAAGGAGTATATTCATATTCCAATCGTACATATTGCTGATGCAACTGCAAAAGAAATTAAAAGAAAAGATATTCAAACAGTTGGTTTGCTTGGAACTAAATATACAATGGAGCAAGATTTCTATAAGTCACGTATTGAAGAGAATCATATAAAAGTAATGGTACCATCAGAAAAGGATAGAGATAAGATAAACGAAGTAATATATACGGAATTGTGTTTAGGAAAGATAATATCTCAATCTAGAGTATATTATAAAAGAGTTATAGAAGAGCTAGTACAAGAAGGGGCACAAGGAATCATATTAGGTTGTACAGAAATAGGATTATTAATAAAGCAGGAAGACGTATCCATTCCGATATTCGACACAACTCATATACATGCAGTTGAAGCAGTTAATTTCGCCTTACAGAATAGAGTATAATTATATTATGTAACCTAGTGCGCATGTGTGGAAAACATTCAGAAAATACTTTATAATGTAAGTGGTTACATTTAAGGGGGAATGCGTATGTTTTCAGTTCAACCAATCGCATTTGTACATAATGAAAGAAGGGAAATAAAAGATGATGAGTGGGGAGAAGTAAGATCCTATATTACTTTAACTGAAATGTATACAGAGGAAAGTATACAAGGGATTGAAGATTTTTCTCATATTGAAGTAGTTTTTTATTTTCATAAAGTAACTGATGAACAAATTCAATATGTTGCTAGACACCCTAGAAATAATCATGATTATCCTAAAGTAGGCATTTTTGCACAGCGTGGGAAAAATCGTCCGAATCGCATAGGAGCAACAATTGTAAAGGTAATTAAAAGAGAAGGTAAATCAATTATTGTTGAGGGGTTAGATGCTATTGATGGCACCCCTATATTGGATATAAAGCCAATAATGAAAGAGTTTATGCCGAAAGAAGAAATTCTACAGCCTAAATGGGCAACGGACATAATGAGACAGTATTGGAAGGGGAACGGAGTAAAATGAGAATATATGAGGCAACAATTGCAGATTTAGATGGACTAGCATCAGTTTTTAATAACTATCGTATGTTTTATAGACAAGATTCTGATATAGAGGGAGCAAAAGTATTTTTACGAAATCGAATGGAGAGAAAAGAATCTGTTATTTTCGTGGCAGTTGAAGACGGTGAATATATTGGATTCACGCAATTATATCCATCATTTTCGTCTATTTCGATGAAAGAATTATGGATTTTAAATGATTTATTTGTACAAGCTGCTAAGCGCGGAGCAGGAACAGGAAAAAAATTATTAGAAGCTGCGAAAGAATTTGCCTTAGAAAATGGTGCAAAAGGTGTAAAATTACAAACAGAGATAGACAATCTATCAGCGCAGCGATTATACGCTGAAAATGGATATTTGAGAGATAATCGTTATTTCCATTATGAACTAACGTTTTAAAAAATCTTAGATGAAAAAGAGGCGCATTCATTTTGAAGGCGTCTCTTTTAAATTGCATTATAGTTGATTTAAAACCCAATTTGTTGCATCTTCAAAGTTTTCTGCAATGTAGTTTGGTTCAATATGAGCCCATTTGTCTCGGTATGTATGTAAAGCATCATATCCAGCGCCTGTTCGTACTAAAATCGTTGTTGCGTTTACTTTTGCTCCTGCAACGATATCAGTCCAGCGATCACCAACTACAGCACATTGTGTTAAATCAAGCCCATGTTTTTCCGCTGCTTTAAGAAGCATACCTGTACTTGGTTTCCGGCATTCACAACCATTACCATGTTTATGAGGACATACGTAAATATCATCAAAACCGAAGCCTTCTAATTCTTGTGAAAAATCGGCTATAGTCGCTATTCCATCCGCAATACCTGGTTGATTTGTGAAAGAGAAAATTTTTATATTTTGAGCTTTTAGTTTTTGCAAAGCTGCTTTTGTAAAGGGGAATAAAGTAAAAGATCCAGGGTAATGTATAGTAGTGTCACCGCCAATTGTACCGTCACGATCAATGAAAATTGCTTGAATGTTTGCCATAGTTATAGTCCTTTCCATTAAAAAGTAGTTTAAAAATATTTTACAAATCGATAGCCATTTACTTCATATCCCAATTTTTTATAAAAAGGATGAGCTTGTACTCGTTTTGTTCCACTAACTAGCCATGTGCCAATGCAATTATGCTTCTTTGCTAATTGCTCTGCATAATCCATTAATACTTGTCCAATGCCTTTTCGTCGTATTGTAGAATCAACGCTAATAATTGAAATTTCTCCATACCGAGTTACATCTTCTAAATTTTCACGTATACGAAACCCAAGTAATCCAAATGTAGTTTCTTCTTCTTCATAAACATATAAAAAATCAAAAGGACTCACTTTTACGAATTGCAATCGGTTGTTCATATCTTCATAGGAAATAGAGGATCCTTTTAATTCTTTCGTTAAAGAGCAAAGTGCATCTATATCGTCTATCGTCGCTTCACGAATTTGAAAAGACATATTATCCACTCCAATAAAATGTAATCAAATATTTATTATTCTGTTAAAAAATATTTTTTCCTGCTATGAAAATAAATATTTTATAATGATATATAGATAGTTATATGTTATTCTTTTCCTTGTTTGTATTGAAAATGGAAAGAAGGGGAATGTATGTTAGAAGTAAATATCCGCTCTGCTGGATATGAAATAGGTGAAAAAGCAATTCATGATATCGCTTTTTCTATTGAAAAAGGTGAATTAGTTGCTCTTATTGGCGCAAATGGTGCCGGGAAAAGTACGACGATTAAAACAATGCTCGGGTTGCTTGTAAATATGAATGGTGAAATATCATTTGGCGAGAAGAAGAATCCGTATGCATATGTGCCAGAACACCCGACATATTATGATTATTTGACGCTATGGGAACATATTGAATTATTAATGGCTGCTCGCGAGAACGAAGCCGAAAGCTGGGAATGGAAAGCTAAAGAGTTATTACATATGTTTCGAATGGATAAACATAAACATGAGTATTTATCAAAGTTTTCAAAAGGAATGAAACAAAAATCGATGCTCATATTAGCTTTTTTAACTGAGCCAGATTTTTATATCATTGACGAACCTTTTATTGGTTTAGATCCGGTAGCTACGAAAGAGTTTTTAAATTATTTATATAAAGAAAAAGAACGCGGGGCAGGAATTTTACTTTGTACGCACGTATTAGATACTGCTGAAAAAATTTGTGAGAGATTTTTACTCATTTCGCAAGGAACATTAGTCGCATATGGACATTTAGAATCTATCCAAACGTTAGCAGAAATGCCGGGTAGTTCATTATTAGACTGTTTTGATGTAATCGTAAGGCGTGAACAGCATGATTAAACAACAATTTTATAAAAGATTGCGCCATGAACTAGGGCGGAAATGGAAATCCATACGTTCTATAACTGATTGGACAGTTGGGCTATATATTATTATTCCAGCACTTATATTTATAGGGATTTATTATCGTTCACTGTGGATGGAAGAACAATCGATGAGAGAGGCGGTTTATTTTGGATTAGGTCTACTGGCATTTTATGTGATTACATATGCAAGAGGAGTTCGTTCATTTTTTGAGCAAGCGGATAGTTTATTTTTAATTTCGTATCCAGCACACATGCAAAAGTTAATCCAGTATGGCATGACATATACGTTTATTCGGATAGCGATAACAAATGTAGTGGTAGTAGTTTCCATGTTACCAGTGTTGATAAAAAGTATTGGAGTGACGAAGGTACAAGTCGTATTATTTTGGCTATTCTTTACTGTATTTCGATTTATGTTGTCGTTGTTAACGAGATTTATTCATGTACGTGTGGGGAAACGATGGCTACTATGGATTATAAAAAATGTTATATTTTCTATAAGTCTATCCTTTTTTGGAGTGAGTCTGTTTCTTATTTATAAAAATTCATTTTATTCTATACTATGTATCGGTCTAGCAGTTTTTCTAATTATCGTATTGATAAAAGAAAAACTAAATTATAAAAATTCATTTTTTAAAGAGGTTGAGAAAGAGAAAGAAGAAAGTATGCGCTGGACGAGTGGGATTATGCAAGTTGGTGGTCATGCAGCTAAACCGAGTAGTTCGAATAAAAAACCGTGGATGTTTCCTCGTTCTAAAAAGTTTTTAGGGAAGAAAAAGGATTATCGTATTGTTGAATCCTTTTTGAAAGAATTCTTCCGTACAAGTAGTGCACGAATATTTTATATTCAAATTGTATGTATAAGCACAGTAAGTATTAGTATGAGTCCGAGGTGGATTGCGGCTATTATTCTCTTATTTGCCTTAGTTGCAATTTCTCGCTATGCACGTGATTATTGGAATGAATTTACGAAAAAAATGTTTCTTCATTTATATTGTGATGAAGGTAAATTACTATTGTTAAGATGGAAGGCAGATCGCTATTTATTACTTCCAGTAATACTTTTGTATGGAATAGTTATACTTTCTCATTTTTATTTATTACCAGCTGTAATTGCTGGGATTATTTTTATAGTATTGATTGGTTGGATTGTATTCTTACCATAGAAAAAGAGCCGGAAAATGGCTCTTTTTCTAGTCTGTAACACATTGATAAATAAAATATATTAAAACGAGTATACTTGCGGCGGAATACATGACATCTAAAGTCATCTGGTGGCCTCCTCATTGTTGTTGTATTTTTATTGTATGAAATCTTACAATTTCATATTCAAGTGAAAAATATGTGAACGTTAACAAAATTGTAAAGTGCAAAAATTACAATCATTTTGTATAATAGAAGAAACAACCGTTATATAAAATATAATGAGTGAAAGGGGAGGGAACATAAATGCCAAATTGGTTTAGAAAAACCTTAGTCGCATTAATTACCGTATTTACATTTGGTTTAGTGACGCCTCCTTCCATATTACTTGATAATGCCAAAGCTGCGGACAAGCCTACGAGCACAGCTGGGCAACCAAATTTGGAGAGCACGTCCTATACATATGAAGAAACGAATGACAGGTTAACCACTGATACTTTTATTACTTATGCGATGCAAGAAGCAGAAAAACAGTCTATGCAAAAGTTTGGTACTAAAATTGGTCCAGTAATTGAAGATGAGTTTAAAGATGTAGTATTACCAAAAATTGAAGAGGCAATTGCTGAACTTGCAAATGATGTACCAGAGGAGTCGTTACAATCATTAGCAATTTCTCAAAGACCGGCTGGTGGAAATAATGAAAAGATTTTTCACGTTTATGATACGAAATCAGGAAATGATTTACTTCGATTTCATGTAAGACGAGATCATCCACCGCAAGATGGTTACTATTTTAATTTCCACTATCATCGTTTTGATGATGGATACTCAGGACATCATGAATTAGGAAATATTTATTGGAATACGAATGTACCGCCAAAATGGCTTTCTTAAAAAGAACAAGAGAAAATCTTGTTCTTTTTTATTTTTATAGAAGGGTAAGACAACTATGTTGTTGAATAAGATAGGTTTAGAAAAAGAAGCAAAGGGTGTATGGGAATGCAAAAATATATTGTTTTTGACTTTGATGGCACATTAGTAGATTCACAAAATATATTTGTACCAATTTATAATCAACTTGCTGAAAAGCACGGATATAAAACGGTAAGGGAAGAAGAAATTGAGTATTTACGTAAATTAACGATGCCAGAGAGAGGTAAACAGCTCGATGTACCACTGTATAAACTACCAATTTTAGCGCTGGAGTTTTATAAAATGTACCAACCGGCTATAAAAGACCTCGTTTTATTTCATGGGATGAAGGATGTATTAGATGAACTACATAAAAAAGGCTATGGAATTGCGGTCATATCCTCTAATTCAGAAGAGCATATTCGGGCATTTTTACACAATAATGATATAGAAAATATTCAAGAAGTATATTGCTCTAAAAACTTGTTCGGTAAAGATAAAATGATTAAAAGGTTTTTAAAATCGAAAAAGATAACAGAGAAAGATATGTTATATGTCGGTGATGAACAGCGAGACGTAGCAGCATGTAAAAAGGCTGGGGTGAATGTAATTTGGGTATCTTGGGGATATGATGTCATTGAAACGGTAAAAAAAGATGCGCCAGATTTTATGGTCAATACGCCGATGGAAATTGTCCAAGTAGTACAGGGGCGTATTCTTAATATGAATACACTTCGAAAAGGTATTCATCATATTAAATTTTGGGTAGCAAATTAAGAGGAATCCATTTCTTTTTATGATATGCTTTTTCAATAATTTGATGGAGAAAGTGAAATATATTTTAAAGAAGTAGATGGGGAGATTGTAAAGACTTTAGGACCAAGACATATTTGTTACCAAGCTATTAAAAGAGAAGGTATTGATGAGGTAGCAGAGTTTCTTTCTAGTACGAAAGTGAACGTAATACGTGGTCCAATTGAAATGAATCATTATTCGGAAGGGTACTATACGATGGATTTTTATGATCCGAATGGGTTTATTATAGAAATAGCGTATACACCAAATGTAGAAATATAAGGGGAATAAATATGAAGACAATTACAGCATGGCAAAACAATATACAAATAGTAAAAGATGCAGCGAATATTGAAGAAATTTCTAAAGGCTTTTCACCT
Source organism: Bacillus basilensis (assembly GCF_921008455.1). Lineage (NCBI taxonomy): Bacteria > Bacillati > Bacillota > Bacilli > Caryophanales > Bacillaceae > Bacillus > Bacillus basilensis. Next base: position 2,215,420 of record NZ_CAKLBZ010000001.1, read on the forward strand.
GATAAAAAATATATAGTTACGACAATTGATGATGAAAAATATTTGTTACGGATTGGCGATATACAAGAGTATGAAAGAAGAAAAATAGAGTTTCAAATTTTAAATGAAATGGCAAAACGTAACGTACAGGCACAAAGGCCGATTGAAATAGGTATATTGGAAGAAGAAAGTGTATGCTATAGTATTTTTTCATATTTAGAAGGGGAAGATGCAAAGAAGCTATTGCCTACGTATTCACCAAAAGAACAATATGAAATTGGTATAGAGGCAGGAAAAGATTTAGCAAAAATGCATACATATGAAGCTCCTAATGATATACTTCCATGGTATGAAAGAGCAATGAAAAAACATCAAAAATATGTAGAGGCATATAAAACATGCGGAATAAAAATAAAAAATGATGATAAAATCATTAAGTTTATCGATGAAAATGAAATGTATTTACAAAACCGCCCGAATCGATTTCAACACGATGATTTTCATTTAGAAAATATAATTGTAGGGGATGGGAAATATGTAGGTATTGTTGATTTTAATGGTTATGATTGGGGCGACCCACTCCATGATTTCGTAAAAATTGCACTATTTGCAAGGGACATTAGTATCCCATATGCGATTGGACAAATTACTGGATATTATAACGGAATAATACCTGAGGAGTTCTGGAGATTATATGCGGTGTACGTTGGCATGACGGTTTTCTCTTCAGTTGTCTGGACATTACGAGCAGCACCGCATATGTTAGATGATACGTTAGAACGTCTTACTGTAGTTTTAGAGGATCATAAAGATTTTGAGCTATTAAAGCCCATTTGGTTTCAACCAGAAAAGATTAATATGAAATAGAAAGGTAGGTGTGAGTCACATCTACCTTTATTTTTTACCATTCTTCGTTTTGAAGTAGTTGTAATGCTAACTTTAAATCTACGTCTTCTTGTATATGTTCCGGAGTCCACGAGATATGTATATGTGGTTGAATACCAATTCCGGACATTCCTTCGCCTTTATCTATAATTGAAAGTCGTGAAGTAGGGTAGTAAAGAGCGAATGTATCAGCCCATTCCATTACTGCTAAATTAGAATAATCATTTAAACCAGCAGTAGGACGACCTATTACTTTTACTTTCAATGATTTTTTTGCAACTTCTACAAAAGAATCACCGGAACTTCCGCATGTAACATCTGTTAATATAACTACTCTATTAGGTGATTTTCTTCCGTTTATTTTTAATGATTGAAGTTCTTTTGGTAACTCAGAAGTATCAAATGTAACGAATCCTTTTTTATAATTCTTTTTTAAATCTTGAATAAACATATTAGTGAATAATTTGGAAAGTTCGTCTAAAGAATCATAATCTTCCATTTCGATGTCTTTTATACGTAAATGAAAGTTTCGTTCTGTATGATTTAATTGCATTGTATCTGAAGGATCCAAAAGAGAAATTTCTTTGTCTTCAAATAAGTAAGGAAGTAGGTTGAAAAATGCGTCATCACTTCCGCCACGATTCAGTCGCACATCTATAATTAAGTTCGGAAAAGAATTAAGTTCATCTTTGTGTGAGTCTAATAGTTTATTAATAGCTTCAGTATTTGCAAAATCCGTCAAAGTAATTAAGAGTGTATCTTTATTATACTGTTTCAATGAATAAATAGGCGTGTATTCGTTTTGTTTATACTTTTGCAAAGTAATGGTTTCGGTTACTCCATTTTCATCTATGATTGTACAATTTGATGATTTTAATAAAACATAATCCCATTTTTCACGTTCATATGTATGCTCATTTAAATACTTCTTATATTTTATTAATAGCTCAGGAACTTTCATATTATCTAATGCTAGAATAGACTGTCCCTTTTTCACTCTTATTTCCTGTGAAGTGGATGTAATATATAGGCGGTCTTCGTATCTTTTTACTTGAAAGCCAACACTGTTAAGGGGTTGATTGTTAGAGCTCATTTTGAAAAACATATGATTATCTTTAAAGTCTAATAAGTAATCACGTACAATTTCAGTAAATTGTACTGGTGTTAGTTCTCCTTGTTTCTCTAGTTTCTCGATTGTCTGTAAATAAGTAGTAGGATCGTCCCATCCTTTTTTATCTATACAAGCTGAATAATCGTGATGAGTAATCGAAACAATTTCTTTAAAAATTTCTATGTACACAGCTTTTCCTCCTGATAATTTAATTAGTTGAATAATAGAATTCTGTGCCCGTTACGTATTATCCTTTTTTTGATGAGGGATTTAAATGGAAATAGAGGGAAGTGTTATCATCCCTCTATTTAAAATTTATTTAATTTTCTTAAATGCAAGCGGCTGAGTACTTAGCATGGCTGGTACATGTAACTGAAGGGATGGGAATTCACCGTTCACATTCATTTCATATGCAAATAATAGATTCATTTTCATTTGGAATAAGTCAACTTTTGCAGAGAAGATGTCGTAATGATGATGCCCTAATTGAACATCCATCTCCATAAATTGTACATATAACGAATCATCTTGTTTGTATACTTGTAATGTTCCGTATGCAGAATGTTCAAAAGTACCAGTGTAGTCATCTAACTTGTGAGAAGGGGTAGTCCCTTTTATTTGTTCAGGAAGGGATTCAGTTGTTTCTTTCATCATTTCCTTCATTTTTTCAGTATCTTCTACTGCACGTTTATGCCAATCGATGGATTCTAATTCAAGTAGTTCATCATAAATTTGATTAGCGAGATAAGTAGGCAGTAATGTGCCTCCAGCATTCGTTAAAATGACAAGGCCTATGTTTTCTGTTGGTGTGAATGAAACAAGTGCTGAAAATCCATCAATATTACCGCCATGATGAATTACCTTATTACCACGATAAGCGCTAATAAACCAACCAAGACCGTAACTATTTAATGGAGATTCAGGAAGTGATAAAATTGGTTGATCTGGAATGAAATTATGTGGTGTATACATTTGTTGTAATAGTTCAGAGGAGATTAATTCATGATCTCCAAATTTCCCTTTGTTTAAGTGAAGCAGGACCCAATTTGCCATATCTTCAATTGTAGAATTAATACACCCAGCAGCGCCGACTGTATCGATGTTATGGAATGGAACTTCTTTTATTTCACCGTCATTTTCAACGTAAGGTAAAGCATAATCATCTGTAGTTTGTGAATCTGTAACAGAGAAGTTTGTATGTCTCATATTTAAAGGTTCTAAAATATGTTCTGTAGCGTATTGCTCCCACGTTTGATTCGTAATGTTTTCTACAATATAACTAATTGTCGCATACATTAAGTTGTTATACAGAAATGATGTGCGGAACGGTGCATCAAGCGGTAAATGTTTTATTTTTTCGACAAGATCTTCTCGAGATAAGGAAGAGCTATACCAAAGAGCCTCATGACGGCTTACACCAGTTCGATGAGAAGCTAAATCTCGTCCAGTAACTTGTGAGCTAGCAAGTAGTTCAGATAAAGAGAAGTTAGGTATATAAGACTGGACAGGAGTATCCCAATTAAACTTTTTTTGCTGTGCTAATAAACTTAATGAAAGTGTGCCAAAAGCTTTCGTTGAGGAACCGATTGCGAACCGAGTACTCGGTGAAACAGGCTCTTTTGTCTCTAAATTACGATAGCCGAAACCTTCTGAAATAATAACTTCACCGTCTTTTATAATAGCTACAGCAACTCCAGGAACATTTAAATCCTTCATCATTTTTTCAACTGTCGTTTGTAAAGTAGTCATTACAGGAGTTTCAATTTTAGACATACTTCTAACCTCCAAATATAAATTTTTCCCTACCGCCCTATACTTTCGGTAATAGAAAATGAAAACCTTTTTAATTATGGAAAGTTAATAATTTTGTAAGAATTACTGAAATAAATTTTATTAATCAAGATTATTAAATTTGCTGTTTTTCATGTTATGATAAATTCCATATAAGATTGAAAGAAGGTTTTTCTATATATGAAACATGCTGAAAATGAATACTTAAATTTATGCCGTCATGTAATGGAGCACGGTACGAAGAAAGAAGATCGTACAGGGACAGGCACTGTATCTGTATTTGGTTATCAAATGCGTTTTGATCTAAGTAAAGGTTTTCCTTTATTAACGACAAAGAGAGTGCCGTTTCGCCTTGTAGCAAGTGAATTGCTTTGGTTTATGAAAGGTGATACAAATATTCGCTATTTATTGCAGCATAATAATAACATTTGGAATGAATGGGCATTTAAGAGCTGGGTAGAAAGCGACGAGTATACTGGTCCTGACATGACTGATTTCGGTCTTCGCTCACAACAAGATGAGGAATTTAAAGTGCAGTACGATGAGCAAATGGAATTGTTTAAAAAGAACGTTCTAGAAAATGATGATTTCTCAAATAAATATGGTTATTTAGGTGACGTATACGGAAAGCAGTGGCGTGCTTGGAAAACGACAGCTGGTGAGACGCTTGATCAATTAAAAGATGTAATTGAAATGATTAAAAAAACGCCAGACTCACGTCGCCTAATTGTTTCCGCTTGGAATCCTGAAGATGTACCAAGTATGGCATTACCGCCTTGTCATACGCTATTCCAATTTTATGTAGCGGATGGCAAACTTTCTTGTCAGCTATATCAAAGAAGTGGTGACATATTCCTTGGAATTCCATTTAACATTGCAAGTTATTCATTACTAACACATTTAATTGCACATGAATGTGGTCTTGAAGTGGGTGAATTTGTTCATACAATTGGAGATGCACACATTTATACAAATCATTTTGAGCAAGTAGAAAAGCAATTGGCACGTGAAACACGTCCATTCCCGAAACTTACATTAAATCCAGATGTGAAATCTGTGTTCGATTTTGAAATGGAAGACTTAACGATTGAAGGATATGATCCACACCCAGCAATTAAAGCACCGGTTGCAGTGTAATTGTAGAGGAGATGAAAAGATGATAGTTTCATTTATGGTCGCAATGGACGAGAATAGAGTAATTGGTAAAGATAATAATTTACCTTGGCGTTTACCGAGTGAATTACAGTATGTAAAAAAAACAACGATGGGTCATCCGCTTATTATGGGCAGAAAGAACTATGAAGCGATTGGTAGACCACTGCCTGGAAGACGTAATATTATTGTAACTCGTAATGAAGGATATCATGTGGAAGGCTGTGAAGTAGCACATTCTGTAGAAGAAGTGTTTGAGCTATGCAAAAATGAAGAGGAAATTTTTATTTTTGGCGGGGCGCAAATTTATGATCTCTTTTTACCTTACGTAGACAAGTTATATATAACAAAAATCCATCATGCATTTGAAGGAGATACATTCTTCCCAGAAATCGATATGACAAATTGGAAAGAAGTTTTTGTAGAAAAAGGTTTAACAGATGAAAAAAATCCTTATACGTACTATTACCATGTATATGAGAAGCAGCAATAATAATAAAGATTGATGTGAAAATTCACATCAATCTTTTTATTTGTATTCATCAATATGAGTTTATAGATGACATTCGATAGTGCTATAATAAAAGATAGCATGTAAAAATGCTAAAATTTTCTAAAGTATTTGTGTAGAAAAAGGAGGAGAATCGATTGAGAAAGATATGGGGGATTCTTTTTCTTTGCTTAACATTCATGTTAGTTGGATGTGGTAAAGAAGAAAAACCACAAGAAGCATTTGATACATATGCAAAAGCATGGAATAAACAAAAATTTGCAGAAATGTATGATCAATTATCAGAAAAGGCAAAAAAAGATATTTCAAAGAAAGAGTTCACTGAGAAATATGAAAAAATTTATTCTGGCATTGAAGTGAAAGATTTAAAAGTAGAAACAGGGGAAGTAAAAGAAGATAAAAAAGATGAAGGTCCTGTCCCTTTTAAAGTAAGCATGGATACAGTGGGTGGTAAAATCACTTTTGGCCATGAAGCAAAAATGGTGAAAGAAAAAGATGGAGATAAAGAATCTTGGAAAGTAGATTGGACTCCTGATTTCATATTCCCAGGCATGATGAAAGATAGTAAAGTGCGCATGCAAACGACGCAACCAAAACGAGGAGAAATATATGACCGTAACGGTAAATATCTTGCGGTAAATGGTAAAGCCTCTGAAATCGGAATGATTCCTGAACAGCTAGGGGATGCTGCTCCGCAAACGAAAGAAACGGTAGCGAAGTTGTTAAATATGTCTGTAGAAGAAATTGATCAAAAACTAGCAGCTAAATGGGTAAAACCAAATTACCTAGTACCAATGGGAATATTGCCTGAAGGAGCAACACAAAATACGTACATAGATTTACCGGGTGTTGCAACAAAACCAGTAAATGTTCGTTCATATCCGTTAGGAGAAGCAGCAGCACATCTTACTGGTTATATTGGAAAAGTGAATGCTGAAGATTTAAAAACGCTACAAAAGAAAGGCTATCAAGCGGATGATTCAGTAGGTAAAGCTGGTTTAGAGCAAGTACTGGAAGAGAAGCTACGCGGTAAAAAAGGTGGTCGTGTCTTTGTAGAAGATGCAAAAGGAAAAGAAATTAAAAATTTAGCCAAAACAGATGCTGTTGATGGAGAAAATGTAACTTTAACAATTGATAGCGCTGTTCAAGCCGAAATTTATAATGAAATGAAAAATGAGGTAGGATCAAGTGCAGCAATTAATCCAAAGACTGGAGAAACACTTGCACTTGTGAGCACGCCAGCGTATAATCCAAATACGATCGCAAGAGGGGCATCAAAAGCGCAACGCGATGCGGTAAATAATGATCCGAAGAAACCGATGACCAATCGATTTACACAATTATCAGTTCCGGGTTCTGTATTTAAGCCTATTACAGCTGCAATCGGTCTTGAAACGAAAACAATTGATCCAAAAGAAGAGTTGAAAATTGAAGGATTGAAATGGACAAAAGATTCTTCTTGGGGTAATTATTATGTAACGCGTGTAAAAGATGCAAATCCGGTTGATTTTGATAAGGCGATGAAATACTCGGATAATATTTATTTCGCACAAGAAGCTTTGAAAATCGGAAAAGATAAATTTATGAGTGAAGCGAAAAAATTCGGATTCGATGAGAAATTACCAATTGAATATGGATTCCCAGCTTCTAAAATCGCCAATGATGGTATTAAAAATGATATTCAAATGGCAGACACAGGTTATGGACAAGGGCAAGTATTAATGACGCCACTCCATCTAGCATTAACGTACGCACCAATTGTTAATGACGGAAACATACCTTCTCCATATATTATTAAAACAGATAAGCAACCAAAAGTTTGGAAAGAGAATGTCATTTCAAAAGGCAACCAGGATATATTAAAAACTGCTATGACGAAAGTAATTAATGATCCAGATGGTACAGGGAAAATTGCTAAAATTGATGGCATGACTCTTGCTGGGAAAACAGGTACAGCGGAATTAAAAGTATCAAAAGAGGCTGAAGGAAAAGAACTAGGTTGGTTCGCTGCGTTTGATTTAAATTCACCAGATATGGTCATTACAATGATGATTGAAGATGTAAAAGGTAGAGGTGGAAGTAATATTCCAGCTGAAAAAGTGAAACATGTTTTTCAAAAATAATATGTAATAAAAGGCTATCTCTATAATTTGTAGAGGTAGCCTTTTTGTATGAAAAAACTCTTAATATCTATATAATTAATTTTAAAGAAACAAAATAAATCATTAACTTACGAAAAAAAAAGTAGCTATTTTTTATTGACATTAATTAAAACTTTTTGTATTATACTTACATAAGGTAAGTTATTAACTTTTAAAAAATAAATCTTGAATTAAAGGTAAAGAGAGAAAAGGGAGAGAATACAATGACAAAAGTACTATTTATCACAGCAAATCCAAATTCAGCAGAAGGTTCTTTCGGAATGGCAGTAGGAGAAGCTTTCATCGAAGCTTATAAAAACGAGCATCCACAAGACGAAGTTGTAACAGTTGATTTATTCAATACTACTGTACCAGCAATTGATGCAGATGTATTTGCTGCTTGGGGTAAATTTGCAGCAGGTGAAGGATTTGAAACTTTAACTGAAGCTCAACAACAAAAAGTTGCAGCAATGAACACAAACTTAGAAACATTTATGCATGCAGATCGTTATGTATTCGTAACTCCAATGTGGAACTTTAGCTATCCACCAGTAGTAAAAGCATACTTAGATAACTTAGCAATCGCGGGTAAAACATTCAAATATACTGAAAATGGTCCAGTTGGCTTATTAGAAGGTAAAAAAGCACTTCACATTCAAGCTACAGGTGGCGTTTATTCTGAAGGAGCATATGCAGCTGTAGACTTCGGTCGCAATCACTTAAAAACAGTATTAGGATTCATCGGTGTAAACGATACTGAATATATTGCAGTTGAAGGTATGAATGCAAATCCTGAAAAAGCACCAGAAATTAAAGAAGCAGCAATTGCTAATGCTCGTGAATTAGCAAAACGTTTCTAATATAGAATACTTAAAAATGTCCAAACACTTGCTGTTTGGACATTTTTTCTTCTTTTTCCTTCGTTTGTCTAGTATAATGAAGGTCGGAATGATAATAGGTGGGGGTTCTGTATGATTCAAACGTTTTTTAAAATCTTTTATTTAATTTTAATCGTAATAGCGATTACACCGAGAATGTGGCGTCTTAAAAGACAAGTAAATACGATGTCGCCACAAGAAAAAGATAATGCTGTGTACAAAACGACAAATTGGTTTGGTAAGAAAATGGTACGTGTAGCTGGTGGGGCAGTAGAAGTTAAAGGGCTTGAAAATGTCCCGAAAGACAAGCCGGTACTAGTTGTAAGTAATCATCAGAGTAATATGGATATCCCTATTTTACTAGGTTACTTAAATAAACCAATTGGATTCGTTTCAAAAGCAGAGATTAAAAAGTTTCCAGTTGTACCAACTTGGATGGAACTTATGAATTGTGTATTTATGGATCGTAGCGATCGTCGTCAATCACTTCAAGCAATTAAAGATGGAATTGAGCTATTAAAGAATGGACATTCTATCGTAATTTTCCCAGAAGGGACAAGAAGTAAGGGTGGCGAAATTGGAGAGTTTAAAGCGGGAAGTTTTCACCTTGCAGTAAAATCTGGTGTAGCAATTTTACCTGTAACACTAGATGGGACATATAAAATGTTTGAAGCGAATGGAAACCGTATGAAACCAGCTCATGCAACAGTAACAATTTCTAAGCCGATTACACCTAAAGAGTATGCGAATGTGGATATTAAAGAGTTAACGAAGCATACACAGGAAGTTATCGCATCACAATTACATAAGTAATAAAAAAGGTTTCAGCTTGATATAAGCTGAAACCTTTTTTATTATGCTGTAGGTAAGACGTAAAAGAGTACGCAGAAGAACATCATCGCACTACCACCTAAGACGAAGAGATGCCAAATGGCATGATTGAAAGGCAACTTTTCCCAAAGGAAGAATATAGCCCCTACAGAATATAAAATTCCGCCCGCTAAAAGTAGTGAAAAACCATGTCCAGTTAGATTTTCATAAAGTGGTTTAATGGCAACGATTATAAGCCATCCCATAATGATATAGCATAACGTTGATGCCTTAATAAAGCGACGTACAAAGAAGATTTTGAAGACGATACCCCCGATTGCTAGTGTCCATATAATAGCGAGTAACGTCCAGCCTAATGTTCCGCGAAGTGTAATAAGTAAAAAAGGAGTATATGTGCCAGCGATTAATAAATAAATGGCTGAGTGATCTAGTATAGTAAATAATTTTTCTACTTTTGGATGGTGAATGCTATGTAGCAATGTTGAAAACAAGTACAGTAAGAACATGCTTACACCATAAACCGTAAATGCAACTACAGCAGATGCGGTACCATGCTTAGAGGCGTGAATAATCAGTATAATTAAGGCAGGGATGCTTAAAATGGCACCGATACCATGTGTAATTGCATTTGCAATTTCTTCTTTAACAAACTGCGTCATTCGTGTCATTTTTTCAGTCATAATGCAAATCCTTTCTACTATCATAAAATAATATGTCGTTTCCCTTACCATATCATACACAAGGGCAATAGAAAATGAAATTTGTATAATTGATTATATTTTTGAATTTTTTTGATAAAAGGCAATGGATTTGTTGACGTTTTCAAACTTTTTTGACAAAATAAAATTATGTAATAGTAGGACAAGGAATCTACTAATAAAGGGGATGGAGAAATGTTTTCAAATATTGGCTTTCCAGGGTTAATTTTAATTTTAGTAGCTGTACTCATTTTATTTGGGCCTAAAAAATTGCCGGAGATCGGAAAGGCTTTAGGGGAAACGTTAAAAGAGTTTAAAAAATCAACGAAAGAATTGACAGATGACGCATTTCAAGAGAAGGAAAAGAAGGAGAAAATGTAATGGATTTTCCTTGTAATGGATAAATAAAGTGTGGTGAACGAGATGGAAGATCAAGAAATGAGCGTAGTAGAACACATTGTTGAGCTTCGTAAACGAGTAATATATACAGTCTTATCATTTGTACTATTTTTAATTATTGGATTTACTTTTACGAAGGATATATATTTTTGGCTCGTAAAAGACTTGCCGATGAAGTTAACAGTTCTGGGACCGAGTGATGTATTGTGGATTTTTTTCTCGATTGCTACAGTATTTGCTATCGTTTGTACAATTCCTTTTGCTGCTATACAAATTTGGTTATTTGTAAAACCGGGTTTACATCCAAATGAACAAAAGATGACATTGATGTATATACCAGTATTGTCCATATTATTTATTGCTGGTTTATGTTTTGGATATTTCGTTGTAATGCCGTTTTTATTTCATTTTTTAACTACGATAGGTAACGAAATGTTTAATACGATGTTTACGACAGAAAAGTATTTTCATTTTGTTCTTAATTTAACAGTTCCATTTGCTGTAATTTTTGAATTACCTGTAGTTGTAATGTTTTTAACAAGTATTGGATTGTTGACGGCGGAATTTCTCATAAAAATAAGAAGGTATGCATACGTAGCATTGATTATCATTGCATCGTGTATATCACCTCCTGATTTTTTATCACACAGTTTAGTAGCTGTCCCACTTATTTGTATTTATGAAATTAGTATCGCTCTATCAAAGATTGTTACTAAGCGCAAAAAGAAAAGAGAAGAAATTCAGTCGAAAAGTGCCTCGTTATAAAGGCACTTTTTTTATTTATTTGTTATACTCTAGCTATAAACGTATACAATATATAGAAGAAAAAAATTATAGAATCTCCAAAATTTAGACAAACTTTGCGCTTTTATAAGTTTATACTGAATGTATTAAGTAATTTACGGATAACGAGATTCCTGTCTTAACGGATATTTAGGATGGGGGATGGATTAGGTGGAGATGAATAGAGGATAAATCTTCAAACTATAAGGATTAAAGGGACTGTCTAAGGATACTGTTGTATTCATAGGGGTCTCCACTTTAAACACGTGTTACAGCGTAAAGTAGAGAAAGTTCAAAATCCAATGAAAAAGAGGATTGATATTGTGATTACGAAAAGTTTTTATTTCACTCATTCAACAGGGGATTGTATTAAAATATTTGAAATCCCTGTCCTACAGGCGCAGCATCCATTATCGTTTCTAATTCAGTCTCGTCTTCAATTATTTATTGCAAAAATTCAAAAACAAAAACACCCAAGATTTTCGTATTCTTTCCGTGAATATTTACAAAATTGTTTGAAGTGGAATGATTATTTAAATGTATATAAAACAAATACTCTTGAAAAAAATGCATGATATAGAGTAGAGACAGGGTTAGAAACTCTGTCTTTTTCGATTTAGATATAAAAATATAATTAATTTGATGAAATTTCGTTCCAAATTGTTGAAAGCAATGGGAATACTAGTATAATAACAGGGAGAGCGTATTGGAAAGGGAAGAATATAATATGCAAAAAATTAAAATTGTAACAGATTCAACGGCAGATTTATCACAAGAGGTAATTGATAAGTATGACATTCATGTTCTACCATTATCAATCTCTGTAAATGGACAAACATATTTAGATCGCGTAGATCTACAACCGGATGAATTTATTGAAGAAATGCTTAAATCAGAGGAACTACCAAAAACATCACAACCAGCAATGGGTACATTTGTAGAAATGTATGACAAGCTAGGTGAAGATGGAAGTGAAGTACTTTCCATTCATATGACAAGTGGAATGAGTGGTACTGTGGCAACTGCAAATAGTGCTGCATCAATGACTGATACAAAAGTAACAGTTGTTGATTCGCAATTTATTACACATGCTTTAGCATATCAAGTAATTGAAGCTGCGAAAATGGCAAATGAAGGACGCTCACTAGAAGAAATTTTAAAACGTGTAGATGAAGTGAGAAAGAATACTCGTTTATATGTAGTAGTAAATACATTGGAGAACTTAGTGAAGGGTGGGCGTATCGGTAAAGGAAAAGCATTTATCGGTTCACTGCTTAATATAAAGCCAATTGCTAGCCTTGAAGATGGTGTTTATAACCCTGTAACGAAAGTGCGTAGCCAAGGCCAAATTGTAAAAACGTTAGCTAAGTTATTTGAGGAAGATACAGCTGGAAAAGTTGTAAAAGCTGTAGCAATTCCACATGCGAAAGCAATTCCTTTAGCTGAAAGTGTAAAAGAGGCGGTTGAAAAAGTGAGTGGGTTTGCTCAATCAGAAATTTTCTATACAACGCCTATTATTAGTACTCATACAGGTCCGGGTGCAATCGGATTTATGTATTTAGCAGAGTAATAAAAAAGCTACTTGAAAATATATTTCAAGTAGCTTTTTTATGTAAATAGAAAGTAAGAAATAAGTAGGGCTATACAGGCACTACCGCTAATGATATAGCGCGTCTGTAAATATCCATTCATAGAAAGCACCCTTTATAATTTTCTATATTATATGTTAGTTATAGAAAATAAGTAGCTCAGTTATACATGTAACGTTTCAATTTTTTCATTCACTTGCTTATCATTTGTTACGCTATTATAAGTGAAAGTTTGACCTAAGAAGAGTACATGCAGTTGTTCCCACGGTAACATACGCAAATTCCAATTATTTCGAAGTCTAGTTATTGCTTCGCGGGGTGTTTCATCGGCGAGTGCAAAAGCTCCGTAATGCATTGGAATAAAATGCGTAGCGTTTAAATCTAAATAAGCTTGCACTGCCTCTTCAGGTGAAACATGAGATACTTTCATAAACCATTCTGGTTCATAAGCACCAATTGGCATAAGAGCAATATCAATGGAAAAGCGTTTACCAATTTCTTTGAAACCTTGGAAATAGCCACTGTCTCCACAAAAATAAATGGTTTCCTCCATATTGTCATTCTTAATAATCCAGCCACCCCAGTGAGAAGTATTCATATCAAATAATGATCTTCTCGTCCAGTGTTGAGCAGGGACGAAGTGAAAGGAAACGTCATCAATAGTCGTACTTTCCCACCATTTATACTCTTCTACATTGTTGAATTTTTTACGAGTAAATAATTTTTTTAGCCCAATGGGTACTAAGTATAATACGTCATCGTTAAGTTGGCGAAGTGTTGAAAAATCTAAATGATCATAATGACCATGTGAAAGAAGGACAATATCAATTTTAGGTAGTTCTTTTATAGAAAGTCCAGGTTCTGTAAGTCTTGGAACTAGCTTTAATTTATTGGCCCATACTGGATCCGTTAATATATTAAGTCCATTCGTTTGGATAAGGAAAGTGGAATGCCCAATCCATGTGACAGTCGTCTTTTCAACATTACTTTGCAAAAATGCACTTTGTTTAACGGGTGATTGTTCTACTAAGAAAGAAAAATCTGTTTTGTTTTGCTTTCGTTCTTTACGCCAGCGTAAAAAAGAGCGAATTGATTTTTTTGTGCTAACATTATCCATATTTTCATAGCGCTTTGCCATGAACATCACCTCATTTAAAATCGTTGTAATTGTATTGTACCGAAATGTTGTTAAGGAATACAGTGTATAACATGGATGAATGTTTAAGTAATTGTAAAAAAATAGGGGTAGGTATTTACAAAAGCACCAATAAAATTATTTTTGCAACTTCTATTTAGAGAAATATTAGTGGGAAAATGTATTTTGTCTAGTAATTCGCTTGAAATAAAGAAGTAACATACGTAAATTCGTACGATTTCGTGAACAAATGTAGTAAACAATTTTCTCGTAGTGTTAACTTTTGTTATGATAAACATAACCTATTTAAATTTAGGATAGAGAAAAGAGGTTTATAAATGAAGCGTTATCAAAAAGTAATTGGTCTTATGGTTGTATTTTGTCTCTTTGTACTTGCTGGATGTAGTGGATCAGGTTCAAAGCTTCGTAAACCATTGAATTGGGATTTAGAAACTTTCCAATTTACAAATCAAGATGGAAAGCCATTTGGCACAAAAGATTTAAAAGGGAAAGTTTGGGTTGCAGATTTTATGTTCACAAACTGTCAAACAGTTTGTCCGCCAATGACTGCTAATATGGCAAAACTGCAAAAGATGGCAAAAGAAGAGAAATTAGACGTTCAGTTTGTTTCGTTTAGTGTAGATCCAGACCTTGATAAGCCGGAGAATTTGAAGGCTTTCATTCAAAAGTTTACAGAGGATACTAGTAACTGGAATTTATTAACGGGCTATTCGTTAGAAGATATTACAAAGTTTTCAAAAGATAATTTCCAATCACTTGTAGATAAACCTGAAAATGGTCAAGTGATACATGGTACGTCATTTTATTTAATTGATCAAAACGGAAAAGTAATGAAAAAGTATAGTGGCATTAGTAATACGCCGTACGAAGACATTATACGTGATATGAAGCGATTAGTGGATTAAAAAGAAGGGTGCAAAGCACCCTTCTTTTTTTACCTTAGTCTATGGATAAAATGTCATGTTGCTGTGGAAGTTTTGGTGCTCGAATTTCTAATACGCCATTTTGATACGAAGCTTTCGCTGCTTTTTTATTAATGGAGTACGGTAATTTAATCAATCTTGATGCTTCTGAAATGGAGCGTTCCCGGCGATAATAGTTATGAGATGTTTCTTCTTCAGCTTCTTCTAGTATCTCTTCTTTTACAGAGACTTTTAAGTATTCACTTTGTATTTCAATTTGAATTTGTTCTTTTTGTATACCTGGTAGTTCAGCTGTAACAACGAGTTCTTTACCAACTTCATATAAATCTACAGGGAATGTTAATAAACGGTTTCCTTTTTGGAAAAAATGATTTAAATCAGCGATTACATTACGAAGTGGTGTTTGCTCGAAGAAATCATCAATTTGCTTTAAATAATTGCGAACCGGTGGGCGAGAAGAGTCTTTTTTTTCTTCACTCATGGTATTCCCTCCTAGAAATCAATTTGCAATATCATATGACAAAAGCGGAGAAAGGTGAGTGCCTAGTTTTCATGTTTTCATAAAAAATTGTTAAAAATGTGAAATGGAGTGATTTTTTTATAGTTTTTGGTCGCCATATTCAGTTGATTATGCTAGTATAAATAGGGTTGATATAGTAGTATAGAGACAGAATGAAAACTGAAAGAGGGTAAGAAGTATGTGTGGTTTTGTAGGATGTTTATGTGAAAACCCTAGAGAGTTTTCAGAAGCAGAAAAACATCAATTTGAAAATATGAACACGATGATTTTCCACCGCGGTCCAGATGACGAAGGATATTTTCGTGATGAACATGTACAATTTGGCTTCCGCCGTTTAAGTATCATTGACTTAGAGGCAGGACATCAGCCGCTAACTTATGAAAATGATCGATATGTAATTATTTTTAATGGTGAAATTTACAACTATGTAGAATTACGTGAAATGTTACTTGAAAAAGGTGCAACGTTTGCAACGCAATCTGATACAGAAGTTATCATTGCATTGTATGCACATATGAAAGAAAAATGTGTAGACTATCTTCGTGGTATGTTTGCATTTATGATTTGGGATCGTGAAGAGAAGAAACTTTTCGGGGCACGTGATCACTTCGGTATTAAACCTTTATACATCGCACAACAGGGTGATACTACATTCTTCGCATCTGAGAAGAAAAGTATTATGCATGTGATGGAAGATAAAGGCGTTAATCCAACGTCACTGCAACATTACTTTACGTACCAATATGGTCCAGAGCCAGAAACATTAACAATTGATGTTAACAAAATCGAGCCTGGTCATTATTTCGTAAAAGAAATCGGTAAAGAGATGGAAATCCATCGCTACTGGAAACCTTATTTCAATGCTTCAAGTGCAACGAAAGAGGAGCATATCCAAGCGATTCGTGATGTGCTATATGATTCTGTAAAAGTGCATATGCGTAGTGATGTACCAGTAGGTTCATTCTTATCTGGTGGTATCGATTCATCTATTATCGCTTCTATTGCAAGAGAAATGAATCCGAACCTATTGACATTCTCTGTTGGTTTTGAGCAACGTGGTTTCAGTGAAGTTGATGTTGCGAAAGAAACTGCTGAGAAATTAGGCGTTAAAAACCATAACGTATTCATTTCAGCGAAAGAGTTTATGGATGAGTTCCCAAAAATCATTTGGCATATGGATGATCCTTTAGCAGATCCAGCAGCTGTACCATTGTACTTCGTTGCAAAAGAAGCACGTAAGCATGTAACAGTTGTTCTTTCGGGTGAAGGTGCAGACGAGCTATTTGGTGGATATAACATTTATCGTGAGCCAAACTCACTAAAAATGTTCTCTTACATTCCTAGCCCAGGAAAGAGCGTCCTAAAAGCATTAAGTGGTGCTCTGAAAGAAGGCTTTAAAGGAAAGAGCTTCCTAGAGCGTGGATGTACGCCAATTGAAGAGCGTTACTATGGAAACGCGAAAATCTTCCGTGAAGAAGAGAAAGCGGAATTAATGAAGTATTACAATGAAAGTGTTAACTATATGGATATCACGAAACCATTGTATAACGAAATTAAAGATTATGATGATGTAAGCAAAATGCAATACATTGACATGTTCACATGGTTACGCGGTGACATTTTATTAAAAGCTGATAAAATGACAATGGCAAACTCATTAGAACTTCGTGTACCGTTCTTAGATAAAGAAGTATTCGATGTTGCATCTAAAATTCCAACTGAATTAAAGATTGCTAACGGAACTACGAAAGCTATTTTACGTGAAGCAGCACGCGGAATCGTTCCAGATCACGTATTAGATCGTAAGAAACTTGGATTCCCAGTACCAATTCGTCACTGGTTAAAAGACGAAATGCATGATTGGGCTATCAATATTATAAACGAGAGTAAAACAGAGCATTTAATCGACAAACAGTATGTATTAAACTTACTGGAAGCACATTGTGCAGATAAAGGCGATTATAGCCGTAAAATTTGGACTGTACTTGCGTTTATGGTATGGCACCAAATTTATGTTGAGCATAAATACGATACGAATAAGTTCCACGAAGAAACGAAACGTGCGTATAGCTTAGTTTAATTAGAAAAACCTTAAGATCGCATATGGTCTTAAGGTTTTTTTCATAAATAGGACGCATTATTGATACAATAATAGTAAAAGGATGGACAACATATGATTACGTTTGAGAAAGTTACTGTAGAAAATGAAAGCGTTGTTAAAGAAATGTTTCGCTCACATAGTTTAAGTGAGAAAGAAGTACAGTATTGTGTGAAAGTCGATGATACATATATTGGTGTAATAGATTATCGTGTTCAAGAGGAGAGTGCGATTTTATCTCAGCTAATTATTCACTTTGATTATCAAAGTTACGGTTATGGAACAAATACGTATTTTACATTTGAAACGATGATGAAAGAAAGAAATGTGAAAGAGATAAAGGTATTACAAACGGAATTAACGGAACAAGCAAAATCTTTCATTGAGAGCTTTGGTTTTAATGAGGAAGATGGAATATATGTGAAGAAAATATAACGATGAGTACTTATGCGGGATAAATATAAGGCAGGTGGATGTATGACGATGACTTCTGGTCTTGTATTAATTGGAGGGTGTTTTTTAGTAGCAGAGCTAAGCCATATGTTTATTCGAAAAAGAATGAATAAGAAGAGAAATCCATATGAATTACAATATGCGCCTGTGTTTTTCCTTTTATTTTGTATGCTTATTACATTACAAAACATAACGAACTTTCCGCCGCTTTTAAATATTTTTTTAAAGTTCGGTTTGCTGTATAGTACCACTGGAATAGCACTTTTATTTCTTTTATTTTGCATGCGTTATATTCACTATCAATCGTATATATTTATTTTAAATTGGTTAAAGCAAAATGATAGAAACCGCCTTACATAAGGCGGTTTTTTTATTTGTAATTGTAATGGCTTTGTATATAAAGCTCAAAATTTCATTAAAATTTATAAAAATGATTAGAGGATATAACATATTATCTGTTTTTAGTATGTGGTACTATGTATTCTTAATCTGTAACGTAAGTGGGTGTATAAATTTGAAATGTTAATCAACTAGTTTATATTAAGTGCTGACAAATAGTAGAAGGATTTTTTTTGGAGGTATCGTTTTTTATGTATAATATTGATATGTTGTTTCTTGAATGGATGACCAGTCTGGAAGGAAGTGTACTTACAACATTTTTTAAACTTATATCCAGTATTGCAAATGAAACGTTGTATTTAGTTGTAATTTCGATTTTATATTGGTGCGTTTCTAAAAGAAAAGCATTTCATATGATTGTTATGCTTTGTTTCTCTGGATATATAGGGATAGTGGCAAAAGAATTTATGAAAATCCCAAGACCGTATACATATGACGGAATTCAAGCTTTATATGAAAAATCAGTCGCAAGTTATTCTTTTCCAAGTATGCACGTCCAGTTAGCGACAACATTTTGGGGCTCATTCATGATTTTATGTAAAAAGAGAATCATTTGGATCATTGGAATTATTTTTATTATATTTATTGCTACTTCTCGTCTATATTTACGTGTACATTGGCTCAGTGATATAATAGGTGCCGTTTTAATTAGTGTCATAGTTGTTTATTTATATACGAAAGTAACAGTGGAATTAAGTGATAGGAAATTTATATTGTTACAACGAATTGTATTGGTAGTTTCAATCATTATGTATTTTTTGACGGACCAAATAGATAATTTTAAATTGCTAGGAGTTTTGACAGGTTCTACAATTGGTATCATGCTAGAAAATCATTTTATTAAAATGAATGAAACTAATAATTTAAAAATACAAGTGTCAAAAACAGTATTGGGTCTTAGTATCTTGTTAGTGGTACAGCTCCTATTAAAAAAAGTAATACCTGATATGTATTATTTACGTTATGTATTGACTGGAATGACAATTACTTTCTTATGTCCACTTATTTTTCACATGTTACGGTTAAATAATATGAGCAGTAAATAAGTACAAAATATTTTGAATAAAAATGAGGTTTAAATTATATATATTGAAAAAGTTTTCTGATATATCTATTGACAATGTATGAGATATACATTACTCTTTAAAAAGTAAATGATAATCAATTTCAACTAGGAGGACTTATGATACGCACTAAAAATATGCTTATATTTTGTATTATGCTACTAACAATCATAATCGCAGGGTGTAGTAAAGAAGAAAAGAAAGAAAATGATACATCAGCTAAAGCAAAAGATTCATATACGATAAAACATGCAATGGGCGAAACGACAGTAAATGGTACGCCAAAAAGAGTTGTTGTTTTAACAAATGAAGGCGCTGAGGCACTTTTAACTGTTGGAGTAACGCCAGTTGGAACGACAAAACCAAGAGCTGGTGATGAATGGTATCCTCATGTAGCGAAAGAGCTAAAAAATACGAAAGTAGTAGGAACTGAGCGTGACATTAATTTAGAAGCAGTAATGAAGCTTCAGCCGGATTTAATTATCGGAAATAAAATGCGTCACGAAAAAATATACGAGCAGTTAAAAGAAATCGCGCCAACAGTATATGCTGAAACATTACGCGGTGATTGGAAAGAAAACTTTACACTTTATACAAAAGCTGTAAATAAAGAAAAAGAAGGACAAAATGCTCTTAATGATTATAAAAAGCGTATTGCAGGAATAAGAGAACAATTAGGCGATAAAATTAATTCTAAAGTTTCAATTATTCGCTTCGTCCCTGGTGATGTTCGTATATATCAAAAAAATTCATTCTCAGGCGTTGTATTAAATGATATTGGATTTAAACGACCACCACTACAAGATAAAGATGAATTTGCAATTAAAGGAATTACAAAAGAGCAAATTCCAAATATGGACGGGGACTATTTATTCTATTTCACATCGGATAAAGATGCGGATAAAAATAATGAAGGAAACACGTTAGCGAAAGAATGGACAGAAGATCCATTATTTAAGCAGTTACAGGCTTCTAAAGATAATAAAGTATTCCAAGTAGATGAAGTGATTTGGAATACAGCAGGTGGTATTGTAGCTGCAAACCTTATGTTAGATGATATTGAAAAATATTTTCTGAAGTAAATGAATAATCGAGTGCATCACTTTAAATGGGTGATGCACTTTTTTATTGGTTAAAATACAGAAAATTCCTTCTTTTAATTATGGATAAGTTGTACAATTAAACCAATCATGGAATAAAGGAGTGGGAATAAATGGAAGCTACTCATAAAGATTGGATTTTGTTTAACGGGAGAATTGTAAATACGAAGGAAGAACAACCGATGATTCCATTAGAGGAGAGAGGCTTTCAATTTGGTGACGGTATATACGAGGTATTTAGACTATATGATGGGAAACCACATCTATTAGATTTACATTTGGAACGATTCTTTAATTCTATGGAAGAAATAAAATTAATTCCACCGTTTACGAAGGAAGAGTTGGTGGAAGAGTTACATCAAATGATTGAAAAAAATCAATTTCAAGAAGATGGGAATGTATATTTGCAAATATCAAGAGGGGCTCAACCACGTAATCATGTATATGAGTCAGACTTACAACCGACATATTTTGCAAATCTTGTTTCGTTTCCAAGACCAGTTGCTTCAATGGAAGCAGGAATCAAGGTAACAGTAGAAGAAGATATAAGATGGAAGTTTTGCCATATAAAATCATTAAATCTTCTTCCTAATATCATGATTAAAAATAAAATAAATGAACAAGGCTATCAAGAAGCGATATTAGTACGAGATGGCATTGTTACTGAAGGGTGTCATTCGAATTTCTTTATTGTGAAAAATAATAAATTGATTACACACCCAGCTGACAATTTCATTCTACACGGCATTACACGTCACTACGTTATTACATTAGCGAATGAGTTACATATTGATGTAGAAGAACGAGAATTTTCACTACAAGAAGTATATGAGGCTGATGAGTGCTTCTTTACAGCGACACCACTTGAAATATTCCCAGTCGTTCAAATTGGTGACGAGCAGTTTGGAAACGGCGAGAGAGGACCGATTACAAAGAAACTCCAAGTGGCATATGAAGAAAGTATTAGATTGTTTAAAGTTATGAACTAATATTGAAGAAAAAAGCTGGTATTCCTCCAGCTTTTTTTCATGATATAATTCAAGCATAGGACAAGATTTGAAAACGCTGTAAAAAGGGGATTTAATGTATGAATTATGAAGATTTTAAAGAAGTAATTCACGGTAGACGAAGTGTTAGAAAGTTCACAGAACAAGAAGTATCCACTAGTGATATAAAAGAAATTATTGATTGTGCTCGTTATGCACCGAGTGATACGAACTCACAAACTTGGGAATTCTTGGTCATTATGAACCGAGAAAAAATTAAAGAAATTGAACAAATGACATGGGATGCATTACATAAACTTGCGGCAAAAGCGGCAGAAAACGGAGAAGAGAAAGCAGGGAAATTACTTACACGTTCTTTCGGACCATATGCAACAGCTTTCTCGGAGGCACCAGTATTAATTGTATGTTTGGCAACGCCATATGAATCAAAGTTTCGTGAAAAAATATTTGATCCAATTGCTTTTGTTCCAGATTCAGTTTGGGAAGAAGAAGGAATTAAGAGTAGCTGTTTAGCGGCACAAAACTTAATGTTGGCTGCACATGCGAAGGGGCTTGGTACTTGCCCAATGACAGGACCTGTATTGTTAGCTCAAGGTGAACTACGACAATATTTACAAATTGAGCCTGAAAAACAAATAAATATGGTTATTTCACTCGGTTTTCCGAAAGATAAGCCGAAGAAACTTCCAAGAAAAGAAGTAGATGAGATTACAACATTTGTTTTTTAATTGCTGTATGGAAAAGACATTGAACTAACAATGTCTTTTTATTTTTGAGGGTATGTAATTCATATGTTGGGCTAAAATGATAGATAAGAGGGAATTACTATTTATTTCATAAAAAAAATTAATGTTCTATTAAGGAAAGTATGATACATTAATCGTGAGCAAGATTCTATTTGTTCATGAAAGTGTTGAAAGTAGTCTTAAAATCTAAAAGTTATTTTTGTATAATAAATTATAATGAAATGACAGGGGGGATGAATTTTGAAAAAATTCATAATCACTGGATTGTCTGTATTGTTATTAGTTGGTTGCGGTGCTCCAAAGGAAAAAGAGGGTACACAATCAAAGCCAGAAGAACAAGTTGTAAACGCAAGTAATGAGAATATAGTTGTATTTCCTGAAGGAGCAATGCCAATTGGAGAAGGGAAAGTGAAAGTTATTACTCCAGATGGCACTTCTGAAAATGGCAATATACCAACCGTATTCATTAAAAAGGATACTTTAATTCAACACGTTGAATTAGAGCTTTCTAATTTTCAAAATGATAAAGAAACATTCGTATTTGTAGATCAAGTATTTGCAGATAAACATCAAGTAACTAGTACAACACAGACAACAGTACAATTAAAAGAAAAGACGCTTGAAACAGGTAGTCATACAATTACTGCAGTTCAGTATGAAAACAATGACCCGAAAGGAAAGGTTATTAGTTTTAATCAAGCAACATTTGAGACAAAGCCTGCGTCTTAATAAGAATAAAAAGTACATTACTCAAAAAAGTAGTGTGCTTTTTTGTTTAGATGGAATGAGGTAATAGTGAATAATTTGGTTTACTATACAAGAGATAATTCACGTTACGTTCGATTATGAAATTCATGATTTGTTAATTGGAAGTGTATGGTTTGTCATTGTGTACCTGTTCTATGATAAACTCAAATTAAGGGAAGTTTTACAAGTAAAATGTAGGTATTTCATTTGAAATGTCGAATAGTACATACGATGTCGTAATAACAAATTTTCTATTGTTTACTGTGAAACAGGAGAAGGAGAGATAGTAATGAAGCGAGCTCTTATAAATATTGATTATACATATGATTTTGTAGCTGAAAAAGGTGCTCTAACTTGCGGTAAGCCGGGCCAAGAAATTGAGAAAGAAATTGTACAAATAACGAAGCAATATATTGAAAATGGAGATTACGTTGTCTTTGCGATTGATAAACATGAAGAAAATGATGTATATCATCCAGAATCAAAATTATTCCCGCCTCATAATATAGCTGGCACAAATGGAAGAGAGTTGTTTGGTGAATTACAAGATGTATACGAAACATATAAAAATGCTGAGAATGTATATTATATGGATAAAACACGATATAGCGCATTTGCAGGGACAGACTTAGAGATGAAGTTAAGAGAAAGAGGAATTGAAGAGGTTCATCTTGTAGGGGTATGTACTGATATTTGTGTTCTTCACACAGCAGTAGACGCTTATAATAAAGGATTTAAAATTGTTGTTTTTGAAAAGGCAGTTGCATCTTTTAATGCACAAGGTCATGAATATGCACTTGGACATTTTAAATCTTGTTTAGACGCAGAAGTGAAGTGAAAAAAGAGGCCGTTAAAAAAGGTCTCTTTTTTACTTTTAAATAGAAACGACATTTTGCTCGATTAGTTTTTTTAGGAACGGACTTATTTTTTCTGGTAACGCATTTATATCAAAAAATTGTACATGTAATGATTCAATTCCATCAGCTTTTAACGTACCGCCTGTAAGGTCTTTGCAAAGATATGCGATCGTTATAGGGTAAAATTCATCCCCGTTCGGTAATTTCACAAAAAATTCTTTTCCAGAAAATACGCTTATTAACTGTAAAGTTCCTATTTCAATCCCTGTTTCTTCGAGCACTTCTCGTCTTCCTGCTTCCTCTGTTGATTCACCTAGTTCAATGAATCCACCAGGGACACCCCAAATTCCATTTCGTCTTTGTTGAAGTAATATTTGTCCTTGTTTATTGAAAACAGCTACAGCAACTCCTGCTAGATTGAGTGGTCTTGATCCAATAACTTCTCTTAGTTCTTCGATATACCCCATTGTTAGTAACCTCCGCGAATCAAAATATTTTCAAATGAACTATTCGGCGCGGTATTATTATTTCCTTTTTTGTTGATGGAAGTATTGCGGTCATAAAATAAAGTCGTTTATAAAAAATTCTATTGCAATCTCCCTTTAGATTATGAAAAAGGGTATATTTATAGGAGGATGTGTAACAAGTCTTAAGGAAATCAAAAAGTATTACAATAAATCAGTTTTGTATGAAATTTTTATTAGTTAAGGAAGTGGATGGATGAGTTTATTAACGTATACTGAAGAATTTTTTAATTATGTACGGGAGTTTTTGCTTTTAAGATTTTTACTATTTGCTTTAGTTCTGATCATTATTTCTTTTGTAATAAACCGCATTATTGATTGGTTTTTTAGGAAATCAAGCTTTTTTGATGAAGAGGTAGAGCAAACGATTCAAAGTGTGATTCGATCTATTTTTAGATATATTATTATCATCAGTCTAATCATATATTTAATTAGCCAATTTGTAGATATAAAAAGTATCATTGCAGGTGCAGGGATAGCGGGGGTTGTTATCGGTTTTGCTGCACAACAGATGTTGAAAGATGTTATATTAGGCTTTGCGAGATTAGCGGACAAAGAGTTTCGTGTTGGCGATTTTGTTACTTTTAACGGAACAAACTCAGGAACGATTGAGGAAATTAGTATTCGTTTTATGCAAATTCGTGAATGGTCAGGAAAACTCCTTACCATACCACATGGAGAGATTAGAACGATACAAAATTTTAATAAAGGCTGGATGCGAGTAATTGAACGGATTACGGTAAGTTATCAGGAAGATCCTACAAGAGTAAAGGAATTGTTAGAAGAAGTTTGTGTTAATTGTAATGAAAAATTGGCTCCAAGTCTTTATAAAGTAGATGATGAAGCTGTTGAACCATTTAAATATGTTGGTGTTACAGATTTAAACCCGAATCTGAAATACGTTGGATATGAATTTTGTATTACAGGTTTAATAAAGCCAGAAGATTATTTTGAAACTTCTAGACAAGTAAGATTTGAATTAATGTCTATGTTCCATAAGAATCAAGTACAAATGCCAGCAGCCAATATGGTTGTTACTACTGAAAGTTTACAGCATATCCACAGTGGGCAATCTTTATCGGACAGCTAAAGTAGAACAGTTTGTTAAAAAAAATTCTGCTTCCAACATTGTATAGAATAAAAATAATAAAATGATTTGATATAAAGAAAGAGCTGAAGGAATTCAGTTCTTTCTGTATTTGTAGAATTTAGAAATTTCTTAATGTTATAATGGTAGTTGGTGATGAAAATGAACTTTGAAGAAAAAGAGATGCATCGTTTAGAAGCATTAAAAGCAATTGCTGAATTATTAAATGAAGCAACAGATTTACAAGACATGTTAGAAAAAGTGTTACATACATTGTTACAAGTTATGAATTTACAAACAGGGTGGATCTTTTTTATTGATGAAAGTGGAAAGCACCGTATGCTTGTAGATCAAAACTTACCACCAGCTCTTACGTGGCAAGAGAAAAAGCCGATGTGTGAAGGAGACTGCTGGTGTGTAGAGCGTTTTGTAAATGGCAGATTGGAAAAAGCGACAAATATTATTGAATGTAAGCGAATAGAGGATGCGATTGAATGTAATTGGGGAGATACCGAAGATGTTACGCATCATGCGACAATTCCCCTTAGATCTGGATCGGAGAAGTTTGGTCTATTAAATGTCGCCTCTCCTCAAAAAACACATTTTTCAGAGGAAGAATTAGCATTATTAGAATCGATTGCATTTCAAATAGGAACGACAATACAACGTATTCAGTTAGTGGAAAAAGAACGTAAATACGTAGTGGTAGCTGAAAGAAATCGACTTGCACGTGATTTACATGATTCAGTAAAACAATTGTTATTTTCTATTATGCTAACAGCAAAAGGTACTCTAAATATGACACAAGATAGAGACTTGCAAGAGATGTTGAGCTATATTGGAGAATTATCACAGGAAGCATTACAAGAGATGACACTTTTGATTTGGCAATTAAGACCGGAAGGATTAGAGAAAGGTTTAGCAGAAGCAATTAAAAATTACGGAAAGTTGTTAGGGGTTCACGTGGAAGTTCGAATTGATGGAATGGTTTCAATTGGAGATGAAATAGAAGAAGTTTTATGGCGTATTAGTCAAGAAGCAATACATAATTGTAAAAAACATGCTTCATGTGAAAAGGTAAATGTTCTTTTGAAAATAGAAAATAATCAGCTGTATTTTTACATAGAGGATAACGGAATAGGATTTATACAAGATCACGTAAGAGAGTCAGCGCTCGGCTTAAAAAGTATGAAGGAACGTATTCAGTTAATGAGGGGATCATTTCAAATAAAAACTGAGCTGAAAAAGGGTACGAAAATTGAAATTCAATTGCCGGTTTGAAGGGGAGAAGAAGGTTGAAAATTAAATTACTACTAGTTGAGGATCATCATATCGTTCGAAGAGGACTTGTATTCTTTTTGAAAACGAGAGAAGAATTTGAAATAGTTGGGGAAGCAGAAAATGGTGAAGAGGCATTAACATTTGTCCGAACGGAAAGACCAGATGTAGTATTAATGGATCTATCAATGCCGAAGATGGATGGTATTGAAGCAACAAAACGAATAAAACAATATGATGAAACAATAAAGATACTTATATTAAGTAGTTTTTCAGAGCAAGATTATGTTTTACCAGCACTAGAAGCTGGAGCAGATGGTTATCAATTAAAAGAAGTGCAACCTGAACAACTTGTTGCTTCTATTATTGCAGTACACCAAGGAAATACGAATTTTCATCCGAAAGTAACACCAGCACTATTAGGACGGTCAGCAGTTAAGAAGGAAAAAGAAAACCATTTTTCGATGTTAACGAAAAGAGAGCAAGAGGTACTTCGTGAAATTGCGAAAGGAAGAAGTAATAAGGAAATTGCAGCAGAGCTTCATATTACAGAACAAACTGTGAAAACACATGTTTCAAATGTTTTAGCTAAATTGGAAGTAGATGATCGTACGCAAGCTGCATTGTACGCAGTGAAACACGGGGAGAAATAATAAGTGTGAATAATTGTGTCACATATTATGAAAGAATACATAGGAACAATTAAAAGTTTATTGTAAAGCTGAATAAAGGTTTTTCTTCTTTCAATAATTAGGTACAATAAAGTGAAACTTTAATTAGTGGAGGGTCTATTCCCGCTAATTATTAGCTCACACCAATTGGGTTTTTACGGGATAAAGCTACGATGGAAGGGGACGATATGCTATGCCTGGAACAAGAAGTGGGATTGGAAAAATTCAGGCTTCGTTAAACGGTTTGTCACCGAAATTGCGAAGTATTGCCGAACATATTTTGAAACATCCACAAGATGTTGTACATAAATCTATTACTGAATTAGCAGAAGTTACGAATAGTTCCGAAGCTACGATATTCCGCTTATGTAAACACCTTGGTTTGCAAGGATTTCAAGATTTAAAGATTACATTAGCTCGTGAAATTGTACATACACCGATGCAAAATATTCATGAAGAAGTATCAGCAGAAGATAGTATGGTAACTGTTGCTAAAAAAGTTTTTCATTCGCATATTACAGGACTGCAAGATACATTACATTTGTTAAATGACACAGCATTAGAGCAAGCTGTAAAAGCTTTGCAAGAAGCAAATCGAATCGAGTTTTATGGAAATGGTGGCTCTGGTATTATTGCGATGGATGCGTATCATAAGTTTATGAGAACGGGTATTTCATGTATCGCTCATACTGATTCGCATTTTCAAATTATGGGAGCAGGTTTACTCTCGGAAAATTCAGTTGTTATCGCTATTTCTCATTCTGGTAGCAATAAAGGATTACTTGAAGCATTAGAAATAGCGAGAGCAAGAGGAGCTAAAATTATTGCGATTACGAGCTATCAGAAATCGGCATTAAGTCAACTTGCTGATATAACGCTCTATACTTCAACACGTGAGACAGAATTCCGCACAGAAGCAAGTTCATCAAGATTAGCACAGTTAAGTTTGTTAGATACTTTATACGTTGGTTTATCGTTACAACGCCAAGAAGAAACATTGCAAAATTTACAAAGTATACGTGAAACAATTTCGATGAAACGAATATAAAAAAAGCTCTTCAAATGAAGGGCTTTTTTTATTGGTAAATAGTTTGCTGATTTATTTTCTTGTAGAAATATGTGACTTACTTATAGGCAGTGATAGACTCTCATTTTTAAAAATATAAAATAAAAACCGACTTATGCAATAATTCAAACATTGTTCATAATTTCACAATTTGTTTATGAAGTGTCATGTTATGATAAACATGTAATGATGATTGAACACTTAAATTTGGCACGATGATTAGCCAAACTAGTGAAGACAGAAGTTGTGAGATGAACTCATAAAAAATTCTAAAACACTAAAGGGGAGATCACATATGAAAGCAGTAGCAGTTAATAAAAATAGAAAAGCAAATATTGAAGTTATTGAAAAGGAATTACGCCCGTTACACTCAGGTGAAGCACTAGTAGATGTAGAGTATTGTGGGGTTTGTCATACTGATTTACACGTTGCAAATCATGATTTTGGAAACACAGATGGCCGTATTCTTGGTCATGAGGGTGTAGGTATTGTGACGGAAATCGCTGATGATGTTACTTCACTAAAGATAGGAGACCGTGTAAGTATTGCATGGATGTTCCAATCTTGTGGACGTTGTGAGTATTGCGTGACTGGTAGAGAAACATTTTGCCGCGAAGTTAAGAATGCTGGTTATTCAGTAGATGGTGGTATGGCTGAGCAATGTATTGTTACAGCTGATTATGCGGTGAAAGTACCAGAAGGATTAGATCCTGCTCAAGCATCATCAATCACATGTGCGGGCGTAACTACATATAAAGCAATAAAAGTATCAGATATTAAACCTGGTCAACCTATCGTAATCTATGGTTGTGGTGGATTAGGTAACTTAGCTATCCAATATGCTAAAAATGTATTTGGTGCAAAGGTAATCGCAGTAGATATTAATGATGATAAACTAGCCTTAGCAAAAGAGGTTGGTGCTGATATGACTATCAATCCAATTTCTCAAGGTCCTGCTGATAAGATTATTCAAGAGGAGTTTGGTGGTGCTTATGCTGCTGTAGTAACAGCTGTTTCAAAAGTAGCCTTCAATTCAGCAGTTGACGCAGTACGTGCTTGTGGTAAAGTCGTTGCAGTAGGTTTACCAGTAGAAACTATGGATTTGAACATTCCGCGTCTTGTACTAGACGGAATTGAAGTGGTTGGCTCTCTAGTCGGTACTCGTAAGGATCTAGAAGAGGCATTTATGTTCGGGGCAGAAGGGAAAGTAGTGCCGGTTGTTCAAACTTGTTCTTTAGATAAAGTTCAAAATGTATTCGAAGAAATGGAACAAGGTAGAATTCAAGGGCGTATGGTAATAGATTTTAAACAGCATAATTGTGATTGCAAATAATTCACTTTAAATATAAAAAGTATGAGTCTAACAAAGTACATGTAAAAAAGTTAGACTGCATAAAAAAGATGATCCCTGTATTCAATAGGGATCATCTTTTTTATATTCTACTGATATCAATGTCAATTCATACTTGATTAATGAGACATGATTAAAGGTTCACTTTATTTGCAAACGAAAAAGAATCTTTATGTTTAACAAATTTCTTTTGATCTGGAACGGATTGAATTGCTACAGTTTGCGAATCTCTTGCTTTCAGTGTATCTTGAATCCCGATTGTCATAAGCTTAATAAATAGAATCGTAATAAAGAATGAAGAGAGAGTATAAAAAATAATCCACCATGAAAGATTCATTTCATTACGATTTAATCCAATAAGGCCTGCCCAATCATTAGATAGAGAAACAGGTTTAAGCACTCCGTCATAGAGTTCACGCATTTGTATCCCGCCAATTACAATGTTAAGCAACGCTAAATGGATAACGAGTATGAGTGTTTGGACGATATGTTCCATAAATAATACAAATAAGCGGTCAAGTAATAAGACTCGTAAGTGTTTTTTGATAATATGAAAACGGCTAGCACCCAGTAATTTTGAACTTAAGATGTAATCTCGTTTCATAAATTCATCAACCTCTGAGGATATATATAAAGAAAGTGTAGGCAGAGCGACGAAAATAAGTACGAGTACTTGATAAAACGTAAATGAAATATTTGGATCTAACCCATCAGCATTTGATATGATTACAATATTAACGGGCGTGATGAGTATGAATGCGATAAATAGAGTTGGAATATAATAAAAAACTTCTGAGCATGCCTGGAAAAATCTCTTGAGTTTTGGAGCAAATAAACTTAAGAGGATTCCTATACATGTTCCACATAAAATTCGAAAGAAGCTAATTGCGACGGCTAATAAAATAGTGAATTTTGCTCCTTCTACAATTTGTAAGAAAACAGACTCTCCAAAACGATCAGATCCAAAAGGCGGAATTAACGATGGCGGAAAGGGAGCCTTTCCAAGTAATTCGTTATTGTCATTGTAAAGTAACTGAGGAGGTTTTGGGATGTTATCTTTAAAGAACCAACTATAAATAAAACTAGCTGAAATAAGTATGAATAGATAAGTAAAGCCGACTAAAAAGCGTTTTGATTTCCAAATAGATTTCATAATGCTACTCCTTTCAATTGCTTTTGCCATCTACTCATCATGAATGAGATTATTTGGAAAATGGCATAAAACGGTACAATAATCATAACAAGTATGATAAATGCAGCTGGAGGTGAAACAAACGCCTTATTAAATAAAAATTGAATAATGCCTTCCATATTAAAAACAAATTCTAATATGAATAAATTAGAAAGTAAGAAAACAAAAATCGTTTTTAAATGGTGGAAGAAGTGGATAGATATATTTTTGAATAAATGAATGCATAGTATATAACTTGATGAAAGGCCTTTTCCATAGGCAACCTCTACATAATCTTTTCCATGTTCTTCTTTTATGTATAACACCATCATCCGAAACATTTGTAATGTAGGTAAGACTGCTAAAGATAAAATAGGGAGTAAATAAGCTCGATTTTCATTAAAAGAAATAATGGTGACAGGAGATTCCCCAAATTTCTTAAGTACCCATATGAAAAATATTTGCAAACAAATCATCATCATCATATCAGGGACAGCTTCTAATATGAACACAATTCGGTTTATCCATTTTTTTATATAATCTTTTGCTAAAAAATAAAAAAATGCCATGCTAGATGATAGAAAGAGCGCAAGTAAAAAGGCTAAAAATAATACAGTAAATGAATATAGGTAAGGTTCTAAAACAGTTGGGAATAAGGGTGTTTTTTTGAAACTACCAAATTTCGGGTCTGATCCTATAACCACTAATGATTCAGGGGAGAAAACATCTTTTAACATAGTAACAATCTGATTAAAAAAAAGAATTGGTTGAAAGGTAAATCCATTTTGAGTGATAAATAAATAAGGTAAATTTAATAATAATAAGAGTGATAAGAGAATCGATGAAAGCTTTATTGTGAATTGAGATATTTTATTTAACATTAAATCCCTCCGACATCTTTTTACAACATTATACAATAAATTCCTTGTTATTGTTTTTATTTTTCTGAAAAATAAGAAATTAATTAAGTTTTATAATTATAATACGTAATATAAATTTATGTGGTTAAAAGGTTATAGTAAGGAGCCGATTCCTATGTCTATTAAGAAAAATGCGCAGTATTTCCATTTTCGAGGCATTTACTTTTCTTCAGTTGATTGGCATTTGGTGCTATTCCATTGCTATTAAGTTAATAGAACTAAGTTTTCTTAAAATAAAAACCACCGAAATATAGAAGTAGTTTTGAACGTAAGGAATTTGTAAGAAAGGAGTAAGAAAAAAGAGATTTTCAATGTGTATGATCAAAATATAGAGAAGAACGAGAGGGGGAATAGTTACTATATATTTTTATAAAAACAAATTAATAAAACTCTATGGAAGAAAAGAAGAAATTATAGAAGTTAACAGACATCTGAAGAAGAGGGATTAATCATTTATTAGGTCAGAGAGTTGCTTGTAGAAATAATTGACCTATAGATGATTGCAAATTCAGTGTTGACTTTTATCATTGGGAGAGTTGATAGCTATGTGGTTAGCATATGACATACCTATCAACCATCAATACAATTTAAATAGGGGAGAGGAATGCTTTATGAAAACACGCAGTAAAATTACATGTGCAAGTCTAGCACTTTTAATAGCTGGAAGTTCCCTGTTATATATAACACCAAACTCAATTGTAAAAGCAGAACCCACGCAAAATGTATCTAGTTCGTTACAAACAAGTACGCAAAGCGATCGTACTTCCGTTAAGAAAGCAATACGGGATGCACTACAACTTGGATACCCGGGAATACTCGCTAACATTTCTAAGGGTGGTAAAACTTGGAGTTATACCGCTGGGGTAGCGGATGTGAGAACCAAGAAACCAATGAAAGCAGATTTTCGCTTTCGTATTGGCAGTGTAACGAAAACGTTCATTGCAACAGTTCTACTTCAATTATCTGGAGAGAATCGTTTGAATCTAGACGACTCCATTGAAAAATGGTTGCCTGGTGTCATTCAAGGAAACGGATATGATGGTAACCAGATTACGATCCGGCAAATATTGAATCATACAAGTGGTATTGCTGACTATATAAATTCAAAAGACTTCGATATTATGGATACAAAAAAATCGTATACGGCTGAAGAATTTGTAAAGATGGGGATTTCACTTCCCCCAGACTTTGCCCCAGGAAAGGGTTGGTCTTATTCAAACACAGGATACGTATTACTGGGGATCCTTATTGAAAAAGTAACTGGCAACAGCTACGCGGAAGAGGTTGAAAATCGGATTATTGAACCGCTTGATTTGTCAAATACATTTCTACCTGGTAATTCAAGCGTGATTCCAGGCACCAAGCATGCCCGTGGCTATATCCAACTAGACGGAGCAAGTGAGCTAAAAGACGTTACGTATATTAACCCAGGTAGCTCGGATGGAGATATGATTTCTACTGCTGACGATTTAAATAAATTCTTCTCATACTTACTCAGTGGTAAATTGCTGAAGGAACAGCAGCTAAATCAAATGCTTACTACAGTTTCTACAGATAGAGAAGGAGCGGGGTATGGTCTTGGAATCGTTGAATTTAAGCTTCCGAACGGTGTCTCGGTATGGGGACATAGAGGTAGTGTTCTAGGGTTTTCCACTTTTGTTGGTGGAACACTTGGAGGCAAGCATACATTGGCCGTCAATTTGAACAGCTTTAACTTTAGTAATCCTGATCCTTTTAAAAGTATTTTACTTGCTGAATTTAGGAAGTAGGCAAAAAGGAGAAGTTTTGTCATAGTTTTATCCTTTTCGGCAAGAAGACTCCATCTGATTTGTGTTACGGGTGAAGCCCAACAATTCAGGGGGAGATGAATTGCCGTCAGCAGATAGACGAAACAATTTTGTTTCTTTTGTCTTACGATATAATCTGCCCTAGATAAGGAGGGAATATATCGTAGGACAACGAAATTGAATAATGATAATCATAATCATTTGGCTGCTTGAACCAAAAGGAATTACGATGAAGACCATGTTCACATTTTGTTCCGTTCTAAATATTGATTTGTCAAAAGTAGTTAACAGTTACAAAAATCAGTGAAAGTATTACGTAAACAAAGGAAAAGAGAAACCATGCAACGATTCACGCAGAAACAGAATATCGGACGAGCTTGTCTCACAGCTAAAGAATTCCGCTTACTGCAACGCATGTCACATAGTTCAAAAGCATTGCGAAATGTTGGATTGTACACGATAAAACAAAGTTACTTGAACAATAACAAGATGGCTACTGTAAAAGCAGTGGACACTGCTATGCAAGCCGATATGAACTACTGGGGCATGCAATCAAACTCTGTTCAAGCGATTCGTAGAGCTCTATTTACAGAAGTGAAGAGCTTTTTTAAAGCGTTGGAACAGTGGAAGAAAAATCCTGGGAAGTTCACAGGGCGTCCGAAGTTTCCAAATTATTCTCGTTCCACTGACAAACGAATCATTGAAATCTATCAGGTGCCAAAAGTAGATGATAACGGGTATTGGATCATTCCGATGAACGTTGCATTCAGAAAAAAATTCGGTTCTATTCAAATACGTATGCCTAAAAACTTAAGGAATAAAAAAATCTCCTACATTGAGATTGTACCGAAGCAAAAAGGTCGGTTCTTTGAGGTGCATTACACATATGAAATGCACGTTTCTCAAATGAAGAAGCAATCCACGACTACGAGTAACGCTTTGAGTTGCGATTTAGGTGTAGATAGATTAGTAAGTTGCGCAACCAATACAGGTGATGCATTTTTAATTGATGGAAAAAAACTAAAATCCATTAACCAGTACTTCAACAAAATGATACGTAATCTCCAGCTGAAAAATATAGAAAATGGACTTTCCAAACGCGTTGTAACGAATAAAATCGCTGCACTTTGGCATAAACGAGAAAGAAAAATAAATGGTTACATTTCACAAACGGTAGGCTTGTTGTTCCAAAAAGTGAAAGCATTTGGCATAGATACGGTTGTCGTAGGGTATAACGCTGGCTGGAAACAAAAATCTGATATGGGGAAAAAGAATAATCAAACATTTGTTCAAATCCCATTCCATAAACTGATGGCAGCGATTGAGAATAAATGTATAAAAGAAGGTATCCGATTTTTAAAACAAGAAGAAAGCTATACTTCAAAAGCTAGTTTTCTTGATAAAGATCCGGTTCCAGTTTGGTCTAAGGATGATAGAACTCATTATCGCTTTAGTGGCAAACGAATTACGCGTGGTCTGTACCAAAGTAAAGCAGGAACATGCATCCACGCTGATATTAATGGTGCATTGAATACATTGCAAAAATCAAGAGTTGTAGAATGGGATGACAATCTTAGAGTGAAAACGCCAATTCTATTAGAAGTGCAAAAACGTAAGGCTGTTGCTTCGCGCATAGCTTAGTAGGTGCGTCAACCATCCATGTGTACTCGACTTGTCGGGGCTTGTAGCACACGCCAGGTTAATCTGAGTGGTGGCTTCTTCCACAAGGAAGAACTGCTCTTTTTCGGAAGGGTGGTGCAAGTGGGAAAACGATCGTTCGTTGCCAGTACCAACCAAAAACTTACTTGGGGTGTTACCATAAGGTGGCATGAATGCTAGAGCGTCAAACTGTCTAGCGATAGACCGAAAAGACCTAGCGTTCTAACTCAAGCCCCCACTGAAAGGCTTTATCTCAGTGGGGGTAGTTGACAGTTTAAAATATACCATTTTGGTGCAAAAAACAACTTACTCTAAAAAAATTTAATACTCGTAATTAAGTATAAAAGAACGCTATCGTTTTAAGTAAATATTTCAGGAGGGTTTTATGAAAAAGAAAATGATTACTGCACTTGGTGTTTCTGCTATAATACTGACTAATTTTGTAGGAAGTACTTATGCAGACTCGAAAACAGGAGTTTCTGTTACAGCTCCCTACAATAAAAATCAAATAGCGGAATGGTTAGAAATGCACGCGAAGCCTTTAAAAACAACGAATCCAAATGCATCTTTTAATGATTTAAAACCACTTAAGAATATGGTAGGTTCAGCTTCAATTGTAGGTTTAGGTGAAGCTACGCATGGGGCTCATGAAGTTTTTTACGATGAAAAACCGTATTGTGAATTATTTAGTATCTGAAAAGGGCTATACCAACCTAGTTTTAGAAGAGGGGTGGGACAGAGCTTTAGAACTTGATCGATATGTTCTTACTGGTAAGGGAAATCCAAGCCAACATCTATCACCTGTATTTAAGACGAAAGAAATGTTAGATTTACTTGATTGGATTCGGCAATATAATGCTAATCCAAAACATAAATCTAAAGTGCGTATCATCGGGATGGACATTCAATCAGTAAACGAGAATGTTTATAATAATATAATAGAATATGTTAAAAGAACCAATTCAAAACTTGTGCCGAGGGTAGAAGAGAAGATAAAAGGTCTTATTCCTGTAACAAAGGATATGAGTACTTTTGAAAGCCTTACGAAAGAAGAAAAAGAAAAGTATATTTCAGATGCTAAACAAATTAGTGCTTTATTAGAGGAAAATAAAAGTTATTTAAATGGGAAATCTAAAGAGTTCGCATGGATAAAACAAAATGCTCGTATTATTGAACAGTTTACTACAATGTTAACGTCACCTCCTGATAAACCATCGGATTTATATTTGAAACATGATATTGCAATGTATGAAAATGCGAAGTGGACTGAAGAACATTTAGGAAAAACCATTGTCTGGGGACATAATGGACACGTTTCGAAAACAAATATGCTTCCTTTTATATACCCTAAAGTAGCTGGGCAGCATTTAGCAGAGTATTATGGAAAACAGTACGTATCTATTGGAACGTCAGTTTATGAAGGACAATACAATGTCAAGAATAGCGATGGTGAATTTGGCCCATATGGAATATTAAAATCGGATGATCCAAACAGTTATAACTACATCTTTGGACAAGTTAAAAAAGATCAATTTTTTATTGATTTACGTAAGGCAAACGGCGTGACAAAAACTTGGTTAAACGAACAAAATCCAATTTTCGCTGGAGTAACTACCGAAGGGCCTCATATACCCAAAACTGTTGATATATCATTAGGTAAAGCGTTTGATATACTTGTTCAAATTCAAAAAGTGAGTCCATCTCAACTACATCAATAAATTTAGAATAATATACCTTAATGAAAAAATACGCTATTCTTTCTATAGAATCATAGGAAAGGATGGCGTTTTTGTATCTGATCTATTACAACAATTTGGTTAAGGAATTTAAAACTTTTTATCTCCTAATACCTTATGAAATCTTACTAAAAATGTTAGTTTTGTACAACGAACCACATACCCATCAAGCTAAAGAACTAGTTACCCAAAAACTAGAAAAAGAGTGTGTTGCGAAACGAATATGATGCAATTTTACCGGACGGAAAAGCTACATATAGTATGTAAATGAAATGGAATTAGGGGATTTATTTTTCGTTATGAAAAAAATTTTCTTTTTAAAACTTGATTAAAGAAAAAATATTTTATATACTGATTCATGTAAACGGTTTACTAGATCGTATTTTGCTAGAAACGAAGGGAAGATTCGTATGGAAACAAGGGGGAGAGTAATCGGGATTGATATCGGTACCACAAGTACAAAAACGGTTGTGTTCACAGAAAAAGGAAAAGTCGTTGCATCACATGCAGTTGATTATCCAATTATTCAACCGAACGTCGGATGGGCTGAGCAAGATCCGGATGTAATATGTGCCGCTGTCTATAAAACTGTAAGCGTTGCCATCGAAAAGGGTAATGTATTACCAGAAGATATTTCTTCAATCGGTATTAGTACAGCAATGCACGCATTAATTGCAGTAGATGAAAATGGTGCGCCGTTAACGCGCTCTATTATTTGGGCAGATAATCGTAGTACGAAACAAGCAGAAAAATTATTACAACATATGAATGGACATGAAATTTATAAACGTACAGGTACACCAATTCATCCAATGTCTCCACTATCTAAGTTGTTATGGATGAAAGAAGAGGAACCAGAATTATATAAAAGTGCTTATAAATTTATTTCTATTAAAGAGTATGTTATTTACCAATTATTTTCACGCTACGTAGTTGATTATTCCATTGCTTCTGCTACAGGGTTATTCAATTTAGAAACGTTAAATTGGGATGTTGATGTGTTGGGAATGTTAAATATTTCTACAGAACAATTATCAACTCCAGTACCAACTACATATATTTTATCGGGTATGAAACCGGAATTAGCACAAAAGATGGGGATTCGTAAAGATACTCCAGTTGTTATTGGTGCAAGTGATGGAGTTCTTGCGAATGTAGGCGTTGGTGCAATATCGCCTGGCTCAGCTGCAATTACGATTGGAACAAGTGGTGCAGTTCGAACGATTTCATCAAGTGTTAATACAGATGAAAAAGGAAGAACGTTTTGTTATGCATTAACAGACGAGCATTGGGTGATCGGCGGACCAACGAATAACGGCGGAATATTATTGAGATGGTTACGTGATGAATTTGGTAGTCCGGAGCAAGAAGTAGCAAGGAAGCTTGGGATTGATCCGTATGATTTATTAATTAAGTATGCGGAAAGTGTACCGGCTGGAGCTGATGGATTACTGTTCTTGCCTTTCTTATCTGGTGAACGTGCACCTTACTGGAATGCAAATGCTCGTGGTACATTCTTCGGAATAAACCTTCAGCATAAACGAGAACATTTTATACGTGCAGTCATGGAAGGCGTTTGTATGAGTGTATATTCAGTAGCGCTCGCAATCAGGGATTGTACCGGACCACTTACTGAAATACGCGTTTCAGGAGGATTTGCGAAATCTCCATTTTGGAGACAAATGTTATCCGATATGATGGGAAAAGAATTGCTTGTTCCTGAAAGTCATGAAGCATCTGCGCTTGGGGCAGCGGCAGTTGCTTTATATGCTGTAGGAAAAATCGATTCTCTTGAAGAGGTAAAGGATTGGATTGATATTGTCCATCACCATGTACCGAATAAAGAAAATACGGCTATTTATTTAGAAATGTTTTATATGTATGAACGACTTTACAATCGTCTGAAAGAAGAATTTGATTGTATAGCTGCTTTCCAACGTAAACAATAGGGGGATTGGGAGAAATGGTAGTTGGGATCGTACTAGCGGCAGTTGTCATACTACTTTTACTTATTACGGTAGTAAAATGGCATCCGTTTGTCGCATTAATTTTAACAGCAATCGGTGTAGGGCTGGCAATGGGAATGCCATTGATTGGAACTTCACCAAAAGATCCAGGGATTATTGATTCTATTAAATTAGGGCTTGGTAATACGTTAGGGTTTTTAGCGATAGTTTTAGCACTAGGAACGATGCTTGGAAAAATGATGGCCGAATCTGGCGGTGCTGAACGAATTGCTAATACATTGATTGATCGTTTTGGGAAGAAACGTGTTCACTGGGCAATGATGTTCGTTGCATTTTTAGTGGGAATTCCAGTGTTTTTCCAAGTTGGATTTGTACTATTAATTCCATTAGTATTTACAATTGCGTTAGAAACTGGGGTATCACTTATTACAATCGGTATCCCGCTTGTAGCAGGGCTATCTGTTGTACACGGACTCGTTCCGCCGCATCCAGCAGCGATGGCAGCGGTAGGTATTTTTAAAGCAGATGTAGGGAAGACAATTTTATATGCATTAATTGTCGGACTTCCAACTGCAATTATTTCAGGTCCGCTTTATGGAAAATGGATCGGTGCTCGTATACATAAAGAAGTACCATTAGATATAGCGGAGCAATTTATTGAAAGAGATAAGAAGAAGGAACTTCCTAGTTTCGGAAATACATTGTTTACTATTTTACTTCCAGTATTTCTTATGCTAGGTGCATCAATAGCGGAAGTAGCGCTAAGCAAAACAAGTCAACTTGCACAAGTATTGCACTTTATTGGAGATCCAATAGTTGCATTATTAATTGCAACGATATATTCTTTCTTTAGTCTTGGTTATGCAAAAGGTTTCTCAAAAGATAAAGTGTTACAATTTACAAATGATTGCTTAGGCCCAATTGCGAACATACTGTTAGTTATTGGTGCAGGCGGAGCATTTAATAAAGTATTATTAGATTCTGGAATTGGAACGACAATCGCAGAAATGGCGAAAGAATCTCACATTTCACCAATATTATTAGGCTGGGGAATTGCGGCACTTATCCGAATTGCAACTGGATCAGCTACTGTTTCAATGATGACAGCTGCTGGAATTGTTGCACCGATTGCAGCAAGTACACCAGGTGTAAATGTTGAACTACTAGCACTTGCAACAGGTGCTGGGTCATTAATTTTATCACATGTAAATGATTCTGGATTTTGGATGATTAAAGAGTATTTTGGAATGACAGTGAAAGAAACATTATTAACATGGACTGCAATGGAGACGATACTATCTGTTGTAGCACTTGGACTAATTTCGTTATTAAATATATTTGTATAGAATGGGAGATTGATTAATAT
Organism: Bacillus basilensis; assembly: GCF_921008455.1. Taxonomy (NCBI): domain Bacteria; kingdom Bacillati; phylum Bacillota; class Bacilli; order Caryophanales; family Bacillaceae; genus Bacillus; species Bacillus basilensis. Next base: position 2,255,821 of record NZ_CAKLBZ010000001.1, read on the forward strand.
GAAACTAGGTTTAATTGGATTAGGAAAAATGGGATTCCCATTAGCGGAACATTTATATGAAGACAAGCATGAAGTAGTTGTATATGACGTAAATAAAGAGCTTGTTGAAAAGGCAGGAAAACTAGGAATTACTGCACGTCATACATTAAAAGAAATGATTGCTGAACTAGAAGCTCCTCGTACAATTTGGGTAATGGTACCTGCTGGAGAAGTTGTAGAGTCAGTACTAAAAGATGTATATCCATTATTAGAGGAAGGCGATATCGTTATTGAAGGCGGAAATTCATTCTATAAAGATACGTTACGCCGTGCAGAAGAAGCGAAAAGCTTTGGTTTACATTACGTAGATATCGGAACATCTGGTGGTGTAGTAGGAGCGAGATACGGTGCTTGCTTAATGGTTGGTGGAGAAAAAGAAATTTATGATCAATTAGAACCTTTATTTAAAGATTTAGCGGTAGAAAATGGGTATTCTTATGCAGGCCGCGTTGGTAGTGGGCATTTCTTAAAAATGGTACATAACGGTATTGAGTACGGCATGATGCAAGCAATCGCTGAAGGCTTTGAAGTGTTAGATAAAAGTGATTTTGATTTCAATTATGAAGATGTTGCAAAAGTATGGGCGAACGGATCAGTTATCCGTGGCTGGTTAATGGACTTAACTGAAAAAGCATTTGCAGAAGATCCGAAACTAGATGGCATTAAAGGTGTAATGAACTCTTCAGGAGAAGGGAAATGGACTGTTGAAACGGCACTTGAACTTCAAGCAGCGGCACCGGTAATCGCGATGTCACTATTTATGCGCTACCGTTCTCAAGAAGATGATACATTCCATGGAAAAGTAGTTTCAGCACTACGTAATCAGTTCGGCGGACATGAAGTTGTAAAAAAATAAGGATGTTTTTGAAAAGAAACTTGTGCATAAGCGCAAGTTTCTTTTTTTATAGCTTAAGAAATCACTAATTTTAAAATAGCAATCAGTCATTGTTTTTTATTACAAATGACAGCTTCAATGTTCATCGATTGAACAATGTATTTAATATTTTCGTCTTTAACTAATAATAAAGTTGTAAAGGATTCATACATACTCATAAATGCTTAATCCTTGTTTTTGTTAGTAATAATTAACTCATTCTAGCTAATGTCCCAATATAAAAATAAGAATAAATAAAATGAAGTTTTCATAAATAGTAAAAGGATGCTTATGTCATCAGTGTAGCTATGAAATGGTGTTACATATGAAAAGAGCGTGTTAATAAAATATGAGGTGGTTAAATGGGAAATGAGCAAGTGAAGAATGTAGGAGAAGAAAAAAAATTATGTCTTTGTATGATTGTTAAAAACGAGTCTAGAATTATGGAAAGATGTTTAAATGCTACAAAATCAATTGTAGATTTTGTTTCTATTTGTGATACTGGATCAACTGATAATACACCTGAAATTATTGAAAATTGGTGTGAAGAAAATGAAATTCCTGGAACAGTTCATCATGAACCATTTAAAAACTTTGGTTATAATAGAAGTTTAGCTGTTTCATTAGCACAAAAAACATATCCAGAAGCAGACTATTTATTAATATTAGATGCAGATATGATATTAGAAGTTGATCCTGAGTTTGATAAGACTAGTTTAACGGAAGACCATTATCTTACACTGCAATATGATATTCATATTAAATATTGGCTTACACGGCTTTTAAAAGCTTCTTTACCATGGAAATCTGTCGGTGTTACTCATGAGTATTGGGATATAGATCGTTCCAAAGTTGGAGCGAATTACAATACGAGAGTAGCTAGGCTAGAGACGCTTGTCGTTAATGATCCTGGGGATGGCGGTAGTAAAGCTGATAAATTTGAAAGAGATGAGAGGTTGCTGTTACAAGGAATAAACGACCCAGAAACAACGCCAGACTTGCATATAAGATATTTATTTTATTTAGCCCAAACTTATTTTCATTTAAGTCAATTTGAAGATTCAATTAAATGGTATAAAAAACGAGTGGAAGCAGGCGGATGGGTTGAAGAGGTATTCTACTCGTTATTGCGAATAGGATTTTGTTATGAACAATTAGCGAACCGTTCAGCCAATAAACAACATGAAGTAACAGAAGCGGATGAAAAAGAAAATGCTAAGAAGCAAGAAGAACAATATACAGCATTAGCTGTTCTTTATTTTCAAAAGGCGTGGGAATATAGACCAACTAGGGCTGAGCCGTTATATCAACTTGCAAGAATGTATCGATTAAAATCTCAAAGCAATATTGCTTTGATGTATGCTCTGCAGGGAAAGGAAGTGCCTTTTCCGAAAGATGATCTTCTATTTGTAGATTATCATGTGTATGATTACTTATTTGATTATGAGATTTCTATAAATGCTTTTTATATACCACATAAAAAACATTTAGGTGCAGTATCACAAAAATATTTAGAATCGAAAAAAGAAGAGTTACCATTGCATATAGCAAATATGGTGGAAAGTAATGCGAAATTTTATTAAATACAATTTCGGTTAAAGGAGTAGTGGAGTAATCATGGAATTAATACGATGGGCGCTAGAACTAGGGGAATCGGTGCATGGAAATACGTATGAAGAATTGATGCCACTACTAGATTACTATTATGATCGTGATCATTTAAAAGCATATTGTATCGCAAATCTTCTTTTAGACATGGACGTAGCAGATGAGCATCGGCAAAGAATTGAATTAAGAAGGTGCATTGCTGCTTATTATGCTGGATTATATAAAGTAGCAAAAAAACATGCAAATGAGCTTTTACTGAAATATCCGGATGTGGATTTATATAAAAATAATTTAAGGTTAATGGAAGCATATTTGAATAAAGGATATGATTATTGTCTGTTTATATGCCCAAAGACGTATGGGAGCTTCATAGATGTCGCGCGAGCTTTGAAATGGCGATTAGAGCAGGAGGGAAATACAGCAATCATATCAGAAACAATACTAGAAAATGTGAAAAATACAATTGTTTTTGGAGCGCATACATATGCACATAACCCGAATCTACTTCCGAAAAATGCAATTATTTATAATCTAGAACAGCTATATGAAGGAAGCCCTTATGCGCACCCACTTTATTTAATGTTATTAAAAGATAAAGAAATTTGGGATTATAGTAAACAAAATATAGAATGGTTAAAACAAAAGGGAGTAGGAAAAGAAATAAAACATGTAGGAATGAACTATGCACCAACTTTAGAAATAAAAAAAGATGCATTTGAAGATGAGATTACGGAAGACATTGATATACTGTTTATAGGTGCTCTTAATCCGAGGCGGCAAGCTATTTTGGATCAATTAAAAGCAGTTGCACCCAATTTAAATATTGTTTTTAAAAATAATGCTTGGGGAATTGCTAGAAATGAGCTAATTGCTAGGTCTAAAATTATTTTAAATATTCATTTTTACTTATCAGGAATTCTTGAGACACCACGTGTTTCTTATGCAGTGGCAAATAAGAAGTTTATTATTTCGGAAAATAGTAATCCCGAAGACGAGATAGAGTGGCCAGGAATTGTATTTACTTCGTACGAAAAAATGATAGACAATATAATGAAATATGTAGCCTTACCAGAAGAACGTATCAAATTAGCAGAAAAAGCGTATAACCATTTTGAAGCTAAAGGTAGTATAGGCATACTGAGTCCTAAAGGGGAGAAAAAGTAATTGTGAAGAACTCATACTTTCGTATGAGTTCTTTTTTTCTTCTATCATACTATTTTATCAAGATAGTTCCCTCTTTATATTGTGTTTTGTATAGAAATTTCTGATAATATATAAGTGTAACTTGAAAACAAAGGGGAGAAATAATGATGAAACTAGTTGTTATTAACGGTACACCAAGAAAATTCGGTAGAACTCGCGTGGTAGCAAAATATATTGCAGATCAATTTGAAGGGGAATTATATGATTTAGCGATAGAAGAGTTACCGTTATATAACGGGGAAGAATCACAACGCGAATTAGAAGCGGTAAAAAAATTAAAGGCGTTAGTGAAAGCTGCTGATGGGGTAGTATTATGTACACCAGAATATCATAATGCGATGAGCGGCGCGCTGAAAAATTCATTAGATTACTTAAGTAGTAGTGAATTTGTTCATAAACCTGTCGCATTACTTGCGGTTGCAGGAGGCGGTAAAGGTGGAATTAACGCATTAAACAGTATGCGCACTGTTGCTAGAGGGGTATATGCAAATGCAATACCAAAACAAGTGGTGCTTGATGGACTTCATGTACAAGACGGTGAACTCGGAGAAGATGCAAAACCATTAATTCATGATTTAGTTAAAGAATTAAAAGCATATATGAGTGTATATAAAGAGGTGAAAAAGCAACTAGGAGTTGAGTGATATGTCATCTCTATATAAAGATTCACGCTTGTATTTCATTCTGGGGGCCAATAGTCTATCAGCTATTGGTTCCGGAATTGTAATGATAACGATTCCATGGTTGTTAATTAAAGAAAGTGGCGGGGAGACAACGTTTGGCTATGTTTCCATCATCTCAACTCTGATTATGTTTTTATTAACGCCATTTATCGGGCAAAGTATTGATCGCTTCTCAAGAAAATCTTTATTGTTATGTAACGAAGGAATCGGGATAGCCGTAATCGGAATAATGGTTATATGGGGATTTGCGGGGCAATCCTATCATTCTATTCACTATATTCTTATTTATATAGCAGGGTCTTTTTACTATTTGTTATTTTATCCTACAATTTTTGCATTTAACCAAGAAATTTTTCAAGCAGAACATTATAAAAGTTTAAGTGGGACGATGGAAATACAAGGACAGTTAACACAAGTTATTTCTGGAGCAGCCGCGAGCTTCCTAATTGAAATTGTGTCTTTGAAGTGGATTTTGTTAGTAGATATGTTTACTTTTGTAGGAGCACTTTTCCTGTTCTTATGTATACCATACGTAAAGAAAAAGGAAGTAAAAAAGAAAGTAACATTTAAGAAGCAATTGTTCGAAAGAATTCACTTTATGAAAAAACGTCCCAAGCTCTTTTGGTTCTTACTGGCCACTTATATGCCGTTTATCGGTGTCATGATGGCAAATTATTTAATACCAGTTTATATTTCGGATATACTCAAAGCCAATGCCTCTGTATATGCAATAGAGGGCATGATGTACGGTGTCGGAGCGGTTGTTGCAGGGATCTGTATTCCACTTATAATGAAATATGTGAAAACAGAAGTTTCAATCGTTATGACGATGTTCATTTATGTAATTTCAATTACCGTAATGATTATTGAACCTTCCGTAATTTTGTTATATGGACTTGCGATTTTACATGCGATTGGAAATGCGGGGACAAGAGTGGCGAGAAATGTATTGATGATGGAGGAAATTCCAAACGAAGTAATGGGACGCGTAGACAGCTTATTTCGATTAATTGGTACAGGAATACGAATTGTATTATTAATGCTGTTTACAGCTGGTGTATCTAAAGCTGGGGTAATGCTCCCTTTTTACGTATTAAGCTGCATATTGATCTTTTCATTAGGAATCGCTATTTATTATGTACTTTCACAACGTAAAGTAGGGACGAACGTTTCAAATAAATCAATCGTATAAAAAGTTCTTCTGCCTTCCTATCTTTTTCTATATAATAAAAAGAAAGGGAGTGCAAACTTATTTATGAACAAATGGATCTTGCTTATCATCTTATTATTACCACCAATATACATTATTTATATGACGTTTCGAATGAAGAAAGTTGCTCGTGAAAAGTTGAGCCATGACTCTCCGTACGTTCTTATACTGGGTGCAAAGTTATTTGGAGATAAACCGTCTTTATCTCTTCGAAATCGTTTAGATGTAGCGCTGGAATATTTATATTCTCATCCTGATGTAAAAGTAATTGTTTCAGGCGGTCAAGGGGAAGATGAAGATATACCAGAAGCTCACAGTATGAGAAACTATTTAATAGCACATGGTATAGATGAGAGTCGTATTTTAATAGAAGACAGCTCTACAAATACGTATGAAAATTTAAAGTTTAGTATGGATTTATATGATGTGAAACATGCGGTAGTTGTAAGTAATACGTATCATTTATATAGAACGAAAATAATTGCAAAGCGTTTAGGTATGAAGATGGAGGCACTAGCTGCTGAAACACCAATGCGTTCTAAGAGAAAAATGTATGTGCGTGAATATGCTGCTATAATAAAAACAATATTGTTAGACCGTTAGAGCTCAAATGTGAGCTCTTTTTTTGTAGAATAATGCGTATCATTTGAAATGAATTCCATATTCCATCAAAATAAAGGAAACAACGATAAAGGGGTTGTATTTGTGATTCAGTTTAATCAAGTGTCAAAATCATATGAAGATGGCACAAAAGCAGTGGATTCATTGCATTTAGAAATTAAAAAAGGAGAATTTTTTGTTCTCATTGGTCCGAGTGGTTGCGGGAAAACAACGACAATGAAGATGATTAATCGTTTAATTGAAACGACAGAAGGCTCAATTTTAATCGATGGAAAAGATATTCAACAATATAATATTAATGAATTACGTTGGGATATAGGGTACGTGCTGCAGCAAATCGCTTTGTTTCCGCATATGACAATTGCAGAAAATATTGCAGTTGTTCCTGAAATGAGAAAATGGAATAAAGAAAAAATAAAAGCCCGTGTCGATGAGTTGCTACAGATGGTCGGGCTAGAACCAGATGTATATCGTAATCGTATGCCTGATGAATTGTCAGGGGGGCAAAAACAACGTGTTGGTGTCGTACGGGCATTAGCCGCAAATCCGAAAATCGTTCTTATGGATGAACCGTTTAGTGCGTTAGATCCGTTAAGTAGGGAACAGCTTCAGAAGGATATTGTACAATTGCAAAAAAAGATTCAAAAAACAATTGTGTTCGTAACGCATGATATGCAAGAAGCGTTATCGCTTGGAGATCGTATTTGTATTATGAAAGAAGGAAAAGTTGTTCAATTAGATACACCAGAAGGTATTATACATAATCCGAAAAATGAATTTGTAGAGGAGTTCATTGGAAATCGTGGACGACCTTGGTATGAGGGGAAAAGTATAGAAGATGTATTACCACTTGATGAAAGCATGCGGGTAGAAGGGGAGGCACTATCATTACATTCTTCTTTACAAGAAGCATTAGTTCGTGTACGAGCTGAAGAAGTCGTTCCAGTTGAAGAAAATGGTCAATATGTTGGCGCTTTAACAAGTCGTCATATTGTCAATTACATTGTTGAACAAATGAAGGAAAGAGGCTAAACAGTGACTGATTTTATACAAACGTTCCAAGAACGAAAAATAGAATTACTAACTGCATTAAGTGAGCATCTACAAATATCGCTTATTTCATTATTTTTTGCAGTAATTATTGCAGTGCCACTTGGCATTTTATTAACGAGAAAAGAACGACTGGCTGAGTTTATAATAGGAACTTCAGCAGTAATGCAGACGGTCCCATCGCTTGCATTACTAGGACTATTAATTCCGTTAGTAGGAATTGGCAAACTTCCAGCCATTATTGCATTAGTTGTGTATGCACTATTACCTATTTTACGAAATACATATACAGGAATAAGAGAATTAGATGAATCTCTAATAGAAGCAGCGAGAGCTATGGGGATGAATAGTTGGAGAAGACTGTGGAAGGTAGAACTTCCTCTTGCCTTACCAATTATTATGGCCGGTATTCGTACGGCGATGGTATTAATTGTTGGAACAGCTACATTAGCAGCTCTTATAGGTGCTGGTGGGCTCGGTAAACTCATTTTACTTGGTATCGATCGGAATGATCATGCGCTTATCATTTTAGGGGCCGTACCAGCCGCGTTACTCGCTTTATTCTTTGATGTAGTACTTCGCATACTTGAACAACCAAAACGCTCTTCTAAGCGTGTTATATTGACGATATGCATCGCTCTTGTAATGGTCGCCGCTCCATTTCTTTGGAATACGCAAAAGAAAGATATTGTTATTGCGGGGAAACTTGGATCAGAACCTGAAATTTTAATTCAAATGTATAAGCAGCTTATTGAACAAGATACCGATTTACACGTACAATTAAAACCAGGTCTTGGAAAAACAGCGTTTGTATTTGAAGCGTTAAAATCAGGAGAAGTAGATATATACCCAGAGTTTTCAGGAACAGCTTTATCTACTTTCGTGAAGGAAGAACCGAGAAGTACAAATCGTGATGAAGTATATGAACAAGCTCGCATAGGAATGGAAAAGAAATATAATATGGCCATGTTGAAGCCAATGGAGTATAACAATACATATGCATTAGCTATGCCGAAAAAAATAGCAGCTCAAAATAATATAAATACAATTTCTGATTTAGGGAAAATTGCACAGGATGCGAAAGTAGGATTTACATTAGAATTTGCTGATCGTGAAGACGGTTATAAAGGAATGCAAAAATTATATAACTATAAGTTTTCAAATGTGAAAACGATGGAACCGAAACTACGTTATAGTGCAATTCAATCAGGGGATGTTAACGTAATCGATGCATATTCAACAGATAGTGAGTTGGAGCAATACGGACTTAAAGTACTAAAAGATGATAAAGGATTATTCCCACCATACCAAGGTGCACCATTATTAAGAAAAGAGACATTACAGAAATATCCTGAACTTGAAAAAGTGTTAAATAAATTATCTGGGAAGATTACAGATGAAGAAATGCGAAAAATGAATTATGAAGTAAATGTGAATGGGAAAAGTAGTGAAGAGGTTGCGAAACAATTTTTACAAAAGGAGAATTTAATTCGTTAATTTTACAAAAAATATACAAATTTATATGTGTGAAATGACCGTTCATTACAAAATGAACGGTTTTTTTGTGCATACTTATACATTTTTTCAAAAAAGTATTCCATTTTTCTTCATTTTCTTTTAGAATAAGTAATGTTTTCCTGAAAAAATATAAGAGAAACGTCTATTAGAGAAAAGGTGACTTTAATAGTTGAACGAACATAACACCTAGAATGACAGATGGGGTGGTACAAATAGAAAAGAAGTTAGGGTTTTTTCCATTAATTGCATTAGTAGTCGGAACAATGGTTGGTGGCGGTGTTTTTAGTTTACCGCATGATTTAGCAGTAGGAGCGAATAGTGGATCTATAATAATTGGCTGGTGTATTACAGCGATGGGAATGATTCCACTTGCGCTCGTATATCAAACGTTAGCAAGACAAAAACCGGAGCTTGAGGGCGGAATTTATAGTTATGCACGTGCTGGTTTCGGTGAATATATTGGATTTAACAGTGCTTGGGGATACTGGCTAGCAGGAATTTTAGGAAACGTTGCAACAATCATGTTACTGTTTAGTACATTAGGTTATTTCTTCCCCATTTTTAAAGGCGGAAATAATGTTGCGTCTATCGTTGGAGCATCGCTTTTATTATGGACACTTCATTTTCTAATTTTATTTGGAATTCGTGAAGCATCAATTATGAATGTGATCGCAACAATAGGAAAATTGGTTCCAATCGTATTATTCATTGTTGTCATGGTAACAGCGTTTCGATGGGATACATTTACACATGATTTTTGGGGAGAAGGAACTATTTCAGTTTCCTCTATACTTGGTCAAGTGAAAAATACAATGCTTGTAACTCTTTGGGTTTTCATTGGGGTTGAAGGAGCGGTAGTATTATCTGGAAGAGCAAAAAATAGTCGAGATGTAGGTAAAGCGACAGTATTAGGGCTTATTTTAGTAATGTCTATTTATATTTTAATTTCTGTCCTATCAATGGGAGCGATGACAAGGGGAGAGCTTGCTGTTTTAGAAACGCCGTCAATGGGACATGTATTAGAACATGTTGTTGGGACATGGGGCGCAGTTGCGATTAATATCGGATTAGTTGCTTCACTTGTAGGTACATTAATAGGTTGGTTTTTACTTGTTTCTGAAATTTCCCACGTAGCAGGAAAAGATGGCGTGTTTCCGAAAGTCTTTACGAAAACAAATAAAAAACAAACGCCGCATATGGCATTATGGATCTCAAATGGTGTTGCCCAAATTATCTTTATAATTGTTCTGTTTTCAGAATCAACATATCAAATTATGTATTTCATAGCATCAACATCAATTTTAGTACCATATTTATTATCGGCGTTATTCCAATTTAAATTGGTAATTACAAATGAACTAAAAGATGCAAAAGTAAAAAACGGTTTGCTAGCTTTAGCTGCTTCCATTTACTCTGTATGGCTTATTTATGCAGCTGGTTTAAAGAATTTATTACTCGTTTCAATCGTATATGGAATCGGGATTATTGTTTATATGTATGCAAGAAAAGAAAAAGGGAATCGTTGTTTTACTGGCATAGAGAGATATGTAATGTGGGCAATTGTAGTTGCAGCTGTCACATCTCTTTATATGTTATTGACTGGAAATATAAAAATGTAAAAGTCCTTTTCATTTAAAGGGCTTTTTTCTTTGTCTAGAGAATATTTAATACATAAGATATTCAGGAGGGATGAAAATGGAAGAAAAAGAACAGTTGACTAGAATTGCTGATTTAGCGAGTGAAGTAAGGAAAGTATTAGTGCAAGAATCTTTTTTTAATCATCATCCTGAACTGCGAGGAGTGATTGAAAATTTAGCGAGTGCTGTAGAGAATTTGGCGGAATTACAGCAAAATAAAGATGAAAACGCTGAAGATCGATTACGATATGTACTTGCTAAAATAAAAATTGCCCATAATGCCATTTTACAAGAAAAAAAAGCATTTCCATCTCATTAATATACGTTTTCATTTTGAACCTGGCGGATAACGTCAGGTTTTTTGTTTCTAGTTTTGTGTTTCTTTCATACACTAAGAATAGTATGAAAAAAGAAGGTGACGAAGGTGAAATTACATAAAGCTCTTCAGCCAAGTTTTATAAAACGAATGTACTATATGAGGTTTATCGGAAAGTTTACAAAAGCAGAGAGAGAGAAGAGTGGAGAAAATTTCTTTGTACAATGCCTATCGCCAATACCATTCACGTTACAAGAGCAATTAAAAAATGAACCATACGTATTTGAAGGTTTATGTAGCAATAAAAAGAATGAAAAAGTCTTTTCGGAATTAAAGAAAAGAAAATTAGAAAAACAATTGGTTATGTTTCGTCTCTATTATGAAAGAGGACATATATACGTGGAGTTAATTTGTGCAGAAGAACCGCGAGAAATGGCAAACGACTATAAAATGATTCCAGTACCTAAAGTTTCCGATTACAGAAAGGGAGAGTCTTTAGAAAGAAAACTTAGTAATGGTTATTTGTCATTTCTAATGCCAAAATATCCGAAAGACTTTGAGCCTCCTGAATTATTGTGGCACGAGGGAAGGTTATATGGAAATATATCTTTAAAGTCATCATCAATTAGTTCAATCGCATATTTTGAACAGCAGCGGGAATGTAAGTATATAGAATTAAATGACTGGATGAAGTATGTAGAAATAGCGGTAGAAGATCAATTATATTTTGTAAGCAATCATGTGTATGAGCAATTAAAAAAACGAATGACTGAAGAAGGTAAGCTTGTAGAGGTAGAGGAAATAAAAGTGCATAAGGATGAATGGGAATGGGATGAGCGTGAATCCGTCTTTTTACAGTATGTAAAAAGTTTTGTGCGTAATAAAGGGATATATTTGGATGAAACGGATATTTATAATTTTCATATAAGCGTAAAAACAAATATGTTGACGATTCTTGGTGGTATACCAGGCGCTGGGAAATCCCGTTTTGTGCAAGCTTATGCAGAAGCACTCGGATTAAAGTATGGGGAAGAATTGGTTTGGATTCCGATTTCACCATCGTACCAAGAACCACATGATTTACTTGGTTACCTTCACCCAAATGGTACTTTTATTAAAAGTGAAACAAAATTAGTTAGGGCATTAATGAAAGCAAAAGAAAATCAAAATCAACTGTATATAATCGTTTTTGATGAAATGAATATGTCACATATTGAGCATTGGTTTACTCCGTTTCTATCTGTTCTTCAACTTGAAAAGCAAAACCGTATTTTAAATTTGTATGAAGGTGTACAAGAAAAAGAAAATCCAATTCCACCAACAATTGAAATTGGAGAAAATATTATATTTGTAGGTACTGTAAATTTTGATGAAACAACGAAAGAGCTCTCAGATCGATTATTAGATCGGACGAATGTAATAACTTTACGAAAGATTCCGTTTTGTGAGATGTGTATGGAACAAGAGAAAGTTGTATTACAACCACCTCTGAAAGTAACTGCAGGAGAATTTCGCATAAATTGGGTCAGGAATAAATCAATGATTGAAGTGTTTTCTGAAGAAGAGTTAGAGCTATTAGATAAGTTACATGGTGTATTGTCATCACACGATGCGTCAAAGGGAATTTCTTTTCGATGTGCAAACGCAATAGCTACTTACTTGCAAAATATACCGTTCCAAAATAATCATTCCTATATGATCAGTAGAGAAGAGGGATTTGATTTACAAATAAAGCAACGTGTATTGACGAAAATAAGAGGGACTGAAATGATGGTGGGTTCTTTACTTTCAGAAGAAGTAAAAAGGGGAGCGACATTAGTACCTCTCTTGCAATCTCCACTTGCAAACAGAGTATCTACATTTGAACACTCTTTAGCATATATAAGAGAAAAGCGTAGAGAACTGGAGTTGTATGGCTATGCAAAATGAAGGGCGATATGAAACAGAAATCGTTGATACGAAAGAAACACTTCCTTTTGTATTAAAGTTAATCATTGGAACAGAGGCAAAAGGGGAATATATTTTATTAAATCGTCTTTGTACATCTACTACAGCATTAGTTCAATGTATTTATAAAGTACAAGAATTAAAACCAATCAGATTGCATTACCATTATGAAAGTCCAATGAATATTACTTTTATATGGAATAAAGTATATGAGGGGCAGAAAAATATAAAAGAGTCAAAGTATGAAATAAATGAAAAAAAACAAAAAGTACTAATATATGAACATGGTAAAACAGAATTCTTTTATCCATGGCGTTGTGGTTTATATCATTTTGAAGTGAATATAGAAGATAGAACGTATTATGGCGCTTTTCAAGTCGTCCCTAAAAATTTTTTTGATGACCAATTTGAAATGATTCAAAACTATGTGAAATCAATTTTAAATGAGTTGATTTTAGATAGAGGTTATTATAAAAAGACTTTCTCTACACTTAGTGATATTGAAGATTCTTCTTATTTAGTGTTACTTAGAAAGTTGCCGCAAAAAATGAAAAAGATAAAGCAAATTTTTAAGAAAATAGAATCGAGTTCAAAATTTATACATGAATATAAATGGGAAGAAAAGGAGCGTAAAGCAACGAGAAAAGGAACCGTAGTAGCGGATAGAAAACCGTATGCAAAATATTATAATCGTAAGTTTATAGAACAAAAAAATAGTAAGGAAAATGCATTTCTTAAATTTAAAGCGATGCAATTTTATCTCTATTTACTTGAAGCTGAAAGTTTTTTGTGCCAAACAATTGAAATATTAGAAAGAGCAAAAAAGAAGAAATCTGAAGAATTTCAAGCTGTAAAAACGATTATACAAACAATTGAGCGTAATGGATCAGTTACCGATAGAGAGAAACAAAAATATAAAAATTTACATTTACTAAAAGAGGCGGATTTACGAAAAAGTTCTATGAAGATACAAGAATATAAAATATTAGCGCATTTTGTACATGAAAGTGTACAATATTTTCAAACTTTAACGCATTCTCCATTTTGGAGAGAAGTTTCTGAAACGGGTAACATGAACTCACATAATTTACCGATACCACATCAACAATTACTACAGCATTTAGATATACTTCCACAATATACAGAACAATCCCCATCTTTATTATTTGTTTATAAACCAACATTTTTAGTGTATGAATACTACGCTTTTTTTATCGTTATTTCCATGTTAGAGCAAATTGGTTTTGAGGCTAGAAATTCCATTCGTGAACAAATACAGGAACATTTTTATGTTGATGGATTACAAGATGGAACGACAGTAGTTTTACATCGAGATGATATTAGAGTGAATGTCGCATTTAATGATTTAATTGAAACACATCCACTTATTGCATTAAGTAAAGGGAGTAATTTTTATAATGGAGAAGACACGAAGAAGCCAGATATTCGCTTAGACTGTTATGTAAAGGAAGAAGAGAAATATGTATATCAATCTTCTATTATTATTGAAGTGAAGTATAGCCCAATGTACAATATTTTTCAGCACGTTGGAAATACAAAAGCAACAGAGCAAATGTATAAGTACTGGTCTATAAAATATGTAGAAGAACAGGATGGAAGGCGAGTCTATTATCGAAGGGCCATTTATGAAGTCATTTGTGTATATCCAGGAAGTCATATGCACAGTAAAAAAATTGAGTCTGGGTGCGGTGTGTTCTTGCAACTATATCCATATAAAACGAAACAAGGAGAAGAGAAATTAGCTGGAAAACATGGAATGGTACAAATTTTTGAGAAGTGGTTAAAAAGCATTAAGAAGTAAAAGAAATCCTTTTTCATAAAGGATTTCTTTTAGATTAAGCAGAATTATATGCAGTATGGAAAGAAGCATAATACGATTTGAATTTGAAAGTAATCTAAATATGTTGTAAGAAGAGCGGTACATGAGGGATAAAAGACAATAAAGGTGGAATTTAATTCATTTTACAGAATATAATAAGTCGTAAATATTTTTAGTTGCATACGAAGATTTGTTCTTATATGATAGATAGTGAAAGCGTTATCAAAAACAGAGCGGCGATGGGAAAGGCGGGTATATATGTTCCAGCGTGTTCAAACAAAGGAAGAACATTTTTGGTTCGAGCAACTATGGGGAGATTTTTGTGAAGAAAGAAACTTAATGTTCGTAGAACGTAATTTAAATCCATCACGATTTTTATTAATAGAAGATGAACATCATATCGGTACAGTAGAATGTATTAAGTATACGGTACCAGAACAATCGAATTCTGAGTTTTTCTATCCGTTTTCTAAAAATGACTTAGTGAAAGATTTGAAAAATGTATATGAAATAGGCAAGTTAAGTATTGCGAAAACGTCTCGTGGGAGAGGACACTTCAAAAGATTAACAGCTATTTTATTTATGCATGCATTAGAAACGAAAGCAGAATGGTATATTGCAGCAGTTACAAAAAGAATGTATATGTATTTATTAACACTCGGTTTCCCAATTGAACCGATAGATAATCCATTTCAGTTTCATGATACTTTACAAGGTGTACCAGTACGAATTCATGCCCGAAAAGGGGCTACACATTTGTATTCTTTAAAAGAATTTCGAGATGTGATTCAAGGGAATGCTCATGCACAGGCATTAATCGCAGAATACAGTAAAAATATTATGTTAACCAAATAAAACGAAATGAATATGTATAATAAAGAGAATGCTATTTTAATATGAAATCATTCTTCATGAAAAAAGACCCTTATTATTTTAATAAGGGTCTAAAAATTATAATCCAAATATACTAAAAATCATTTTACGGCGCTTCGGTTTTTTTTCTCGTTCATATGTTGGTTTTGTATCAGGAGTAATATATATTGGTTCTTCTTTCTTAAGGGAAACTTCTAGCTTTTGAATTCGCTCTAACATTTCCTCCATTTCACGGCGATGTTGTAAAAGTTGGTACGTAACAACATCATTTGCTTTATCTTGCATTTGTTCTTCCATTCGATCTAGCCTTCTTGTAATAGTGTTTAATTGAGCGGTTAATTGCTCAAAATCATGCGATGATATGTTTTGAACAATTGTGTTTACTTGAGTTTTTAATTCTTCAACATCATTTGATGATGTTTTTTGAGCAGGTTGAGAGCTTTGGGGATGCTCTATTTGTGAAAGATGGTATTCTAACATTTGATCTAAATCATCTTGTGTAAAAATAAAGTGACCATATTTATTTTTTTCTATCGTAAGATTTAATTGTTGTGCAATCCGGACAACAGCTTTTGGGCTAACACCTAATTTTTTTGCGATAAATGGTGTTTTATATTCCAAAATAATCCCTCCTATATATATCCTGTTGAATGATTTCGATCTATGAAGTAAGTTCCCTTCTGGTGTGACAAAAGAAGTGTAGAATCGGCAAAGAAAGTGTTTTTTCACGAAATGAGGCTGTGAAGAATATATCGTGTATATAAAAACATTGTAAGATTTAGAATTATTTGACTAAGGGAAATGAATTAGATTATCATAATGATAAATATCTTTTTTATGTATGCATATAATATATAAAAAGGTGGTTGCTAATGTAGAATTTTGTTAAAGTATTAGAATGCTTACTTCACTTGAATAAAATTAAGTAGGAGGTGGCTTCCTTGCTTACAATGTAAGTAAGGAAAAGTATTTGGACATATATAGTATAAGTATAGTGATTGTTTTAATTGCCTTAACGGCATTTTTCGTTGCAGCAGAATTTGCAATTGTTAAAGTGCGAAGTTCACGAATTGACTATTTAATTGCAGAAGGAAATAATCGCGCAACACCTGTCAAAACAGTCATTACAAACTTAGACGAATATTTATCAGCTTGTCAGCTAGGAATAACAGTTACAGCTCTGGGGATTGGGTGGTTTGGTAAACCTGCATTAAAGCAAATGTTTGACACTCTTTTTGTTAATTTGAACATTTCTACTCAACTAGCAGACATTTTTGCTGTAATTTTAGTGTTTTTGCTTATTACATTTTTACATGTTGTAATAGGGGAATTGGCCCCAAAAACATTTGCGATTCAAAAAGCTGAACAAGTGAGTTTATTTGTTGCTAAACCGTTAATTTTCTTTTATCGTATGGCGTTTCCGTTTATTTGGCTATTAAATGGATCAGCCCGAATTATTACGAAGTTCCTAGGGTTGAAACCGCCGAAAGGGCACGATGAGGTTCATTCAGAAGAAGAATTACGGTTATTAGTTTCAGAAAGTTACAAAAATGGCGAGATTAATCAGTCTGAATATAAATATGTAAATAAAATCTTTGAATTTGATGATCGTATAGCAAAAGAAATAATGGTACCCCGAACTGAGATGCATATTATAAGTAAAGAAATGCCTGCTGAAGAAGCTTTGCAAAAAATGTCTCGGGAAAAATATACGAGATATCCAGTTGTTGATGGTGATAAAGATCACGTAATAGGTTTTGTAAACTTTAAAGATATTTTCACAGATTTTGTGCAGCATAAGGCGGTTAGTAATAAGAAAGTAGAGCAATATATTAGGCCAATCATTTTAGTTATCGACTCTATCCCAATACACGACTTATTTTTAAAAATGCAAAAAGAAAGAACACATATTGCTATATTGATAGATGAATATGGTGGTACGTCTGGACTTGTTACTGTTGAAGATATTTTAGAAGAAATAGTTGGAGATATTCAAGACGAATTTGATACAGATGAACAGCCAGAAATTCAACAAGTAAGTGAAACGAAAACAATACTAGAGGGAAAAGTGCTTGTTAGTGAAGTAAATACGTTATTAGGTTTAACGATTGATGATAATGGTGTTGATACAATAGGTGGTTGGATTTTAACGAAGAATATAGAAATTGCTGAAGAGGATTTCATTGAAATTGAAAATTATAAGTTTTGTGTGAAAGAATTAGATGGACACTATATTAAGAGATTAGAAGTTACAAAAACTGTAGAATCAATTGTTATGTTAGAAGATGAAAAACAAATTTCATTACAAGAACAAATTAGTTCATAGACTCTGCTATATGGCAGAGTTTTTTTGAGCATAATGTTTTTTGGAGAATAAGGGCTATGATACAATGACATAAATCAGACCTTTCACTAGGTGAAGTATTGCTGTATACATATATTTGGAAGGAGAAGAATTATGAAAAAGCATTTATATATAAATGGAGATTGGAAGTCTGTAAACACGTATAAACCATTATACGCACCATATGCTGAAGATACATTAGCGGAAATTGCACAAGGAACGGAAGAAGATGTAAAAGAGGCTGTTACTGCTGCAAAAAATGCAATGAAAAAAATGAATACATTATCTGCATATGATCGTGCGACTATTTTAGAGAAGGTTGCACAAAAAATGGATGAAAGAAGAGAAGAATTTGCAGAGATTATTGCAAAAGAGGCCGCAAAACCAATTCGTGCTGCGAGGGGAGAAGTAGATCGTACTGTTCAGACATACAAATTTGCAGCGGAAGAAGCGAAGCGTATATACGGCGAGACACTGCCACTTGATGCAGCACCTGGTGCAGATGGCCGTATTGCCTATACAATAAGAAAACCGATTGGGGTTATAGGGGCAATTACACCATTTAACTTTCCATTAAATTTAGTAGCACATAAAGTTGGACCTGCAATTGCTGCCGGAAATACAGTTGTATTAAAACCAGCTGATCAAACACCATTATCGTCTTATGCATTAGTTGAATTATTTGAAGAGGCTGGATTGCCAAAAGGAGCTTTAAATATTATTTCTGGTCCTGGTTCAACTGTAGGTGAGGCGATAGTTACAAATGATGATGTTGCTTCCATTACTTTTACGGGAAGTCCGAAAGTTGGAATTGGAATTAAGGCAAAGGCTGGGTTAAAGCGAGTTACGCTAGAACTAGGGTCAAATGCTGCTGTTATTATTGATGAAGATGTAGAATTAACGGATGAAATAATTGAACGTGTAAAATGGGGAGCATTTGTTAATAATGGACAAGTTTGTATTTCGGTACAACGTGTTTTTGTACATGAAAAGAGAATGGATGAATTTCTTTCAAAGCTAACGAAAGCGATGGAAACAGTTGTTGTTGGTGATCCACTGCTTGAAGAAACGGATGTATCGGCTTTAATTTCGAAAAAAGATGTAGAGCGAATTGAAATGTGGGTGCAAGAAGCAGTTAAAGCAGGAGCGAATGTTTTATATGGTGGTAAGAAACGTGATGAAAGGATTTTTGAACCAACTGTATTAACGAATGTTCCAGAGCATGTATCTGTTCAGTGCCAAGAAGTATTTGGTCCACTCATGACTGTAAATACATTTAAAGAATTTGATGAAGCAATAGAGAAAGTAAATCATTCGCGTTACGGTCTACAAGCAGGCGTATTCACAAATAATTTGTTCAAAGCAATGCGTGCGATTGATGAGCTAGAAGTTGGTGGTGTCATGATAAATGATATTCCAACGTTCAGGGTAGATCATATGCCTTACGGTGGTGTGAAAGAAAGTGGTACGGGGCGTGAAGGTATTAAATATGCAATAGAAGAAATGACAGAAATGAAATTAGTGTGTATTAAAAAATAAAGTAACTAGAACTTAAACATCGTAATAAAAAAACGAGTAGGAAATGTTTACGATTCCATACTCGTTTTTTATGGTTTGTTTTACGTTTCTCGGAACAATTTCATTTAATCAAGTGTACCTTTTACTTCATTTCTTGTTTGAAAATAGCATCTTCTACATAAATTTGTTCTTTATCTACAGCAGTGCTATGAGATAATACTAAACCGATTGGTGTTTCTGTACCTTTATTTTGAACAATTGTAAAAGGAATATTTTTTTCATTTGCTAATTTGATGTATTTTGATAAATGTGGGTAAGCAATGCCACCATTTAGGAATATTTGTAATGATTGAGAAGAGCGCATGCTACTAGCTACTTCAGAATATACATTACTTTGCATTACTTGACCGATAGTTAAAGCGATTTCCACACGCTCACGTAATGTAGTTAAATACATATTACGTTCTTCTGGTTTGTTCTGCTTTTGGCCGTAAATGCCTTCTTGGAGATAATCTTCCACATTTTTATTTACCATATTTTTCACACCTTTCATTTTCTATTGTACGAAAGAATGAAGCAGGATGCAAAAAAAGTCTCATCAAATGTAAAAAACTTTGAATGAAATGAAGGAAAATGGAATGTATCAATCTAAACAATTAATAAAGTCGTAAAAATTTTATCAACACATATTAACAAAATGTGACAATAATCTATTAACGAATCGCGATTTTTGTGTTAATATTCAAAATATAAAGGGTGTTCGTCGCATGGAAATGGAGGGAATGGGGGTTTTTCCAATCGATAAGGATATTAAAGAAGTATTTTGTTCGCACTTGAAAAACAACAGGCACCAATTCGTTGAGAACTGGAAAAACAAAATGATAATTTCCGATAAAGATCCATTTAAACTAGAAGCAGTTCAAAATGGAGAGGATTTATTAGAGTTAATTATCGAACTTACTATGGAAGAAAAAGATATAGATTATCTTCAGCCATTATGCGAGAAAATTGCTATTGAACGTGCAGGAGCAGATGCGAATATTGGTGATTTTGTTTATAATGCAAATGTGGGAAGAAATGAGCTTTTCGAAGCGATGTGTGAATTAGATGTTAGCGCACGTGAATTGAAACCAATTATGGCTCAAATACATACTTGTTTTGACAAATTAATTTATTATACTGTTTTAAAATACTCGGAAATTATATCAAAAAATTTAGAGGAAAAACAGCAATATATTAACGAAACACATAAAGAAAGGCTGACGATTTTAGGGCAAATGTCAGCTAGTTTTGTACATGAATTTCGTAATCCACTTACTTCCATAATGGGATTTGTCAAATTATTGAAGGCGGATCATCCTAGTTTATCGTATTTAGATATTATTTCGCATGAATTAGACCAATTAAATTTTCGTATTTCGCAATTTTTACTCGTATCGAAAAAAGAAATGTGGACTGAATCAGAACGATTTTGGCTTAATGATTTGTTTCAAGATATTATACAGTTCTTATATCCGAGTTTGGTCAATGCAAATGTTTCGATTGAAAAGAATTTGCCGTATCCAATTTCATTTGTTGGCTATCGGAGTGAAGTGAGACAAGTAGTTTTAAATATATTAATGAACTCAATTGACGCTCTTGAATCAATGAAAGAAGAACGAAAAATTATCATTGACGTATTTGAAGAGGATCAAGTGATTCGAATTGTGATAAAAAATAATGGGCCAATGATTCCAGCTGAAAATGTAGAAACGATTTTTGAACCATTTGTAACTACTAAAAAGTTAGGAACTGGTATTGGGTTATTTGTATGTAAACAAATTGTAGA
The DNA here is from genome assembly GCF_921008455.1 of Bacillus basilensis. NCBI lineage: Bacteria > Bacillati > Bacillota > Bacilli > Caryophanales > Bacillaceae > Bacillus > Bacillus basilensis. The sequence goes on from NZ_CAKLBZ010000001.1 coordinate 2,276,930, forward strand.
AAAACATAATGGGTCCATCATGTGCCGTTCAGATAACGATTGGACAGAATTTCAAATTGTATTTCAAAAATAAACAGTCTACACCAAATGAATGGTGTAGACTGTTTTAATTCGTAAGTATAACGGCTTCTAATTTAGGATCTTTCGTTGAATAACCTAAAATTGAAATTGTATAAATGATGTTCGGTTCGACTTTGAAATTCGGTATAGTTAGTAAGACGCTTGGATTATCTGCGAGTGAAACTTCAATATCTGCTGTACCAGGGCTAACTTCTAAAAAATCTGTTATTTGTTTAAATAGTACATTTTCAAATAAATGATCTCCACCTTTTAAATCTATATTTACAACAGGGGTATCTGGAGAAAAATGTGCAAAGCGTATTTTTGCTTGGCCAGCTGGTAAATGTGTATTATCAAGCATAGGTTGTAATTGTAGATGATTATCACTATTTATTGCGGCAAAAGTATAAGTGTGATTTCCCATTATCGGTACTAAAGCTGAAAAAATGGGAGTTTCGTTTCCGACAGGAACAATATCTATACGGTATTTACCTTGCCCTAATGTTAAATAGGGACTAAATTGTTTAAACGAAATATTTTTAATAACCTTTTGCCCGTTTACTAAAATGTCAACTGCAGGTGTATTTGAAGCAGAGTGAAAAAACCTTATGTGTGACGGTAAAGTAGCTTCTTGTGAATCTCTTTTTTCATATGCCTGTACAAGTTTCGTAAGTGCATCATAATATTTCATATATAACTCTACATATTTTTTCGGATTATGAAATTGATAGTAACGAGCGAGTTGTTCGTAACGTGCAGCTTCTTGTCCATATTTTTCGAGTTCAGATTGAGACATGAACATTCCTCCTTTGTCATCATTAAAACTATATGCTTAGCAAGAACGAGGTTATGCGAAAAAATGGTTTTTAAAGGAGAAAATTTGTAATGAAGACGTTGAAATGCATGGTCTGAAATTCTTAAAAAATAGGGATTTTTTAAACTATAGGCAAATACACATACGAAGTGATAATTGTCCTACATAATTTATAAAGGAATGGTAGTTTGAATTTGAGGGAAGGAGTGACGAATTGGGATGTGGTTATCCCAAAAGTGATTGGGAATGAAGTTATGAAGGATTTTGTGCTATAGTTTTTGATTCATTTTTGCAAGTGAAGGTATTAACCGGTAATAGAGCGTCGTGCCGAACTGATTAATGTGGTTAATCGGTTCTTTTTTTATTGTACTAAACGAACGGTAATGTATGTGGAATATTGGTTTCTATACAAATAATCGCTATGCATTTAGTAAGGATAATTGTCGAATTTTGTTTGAAAATATGCAATATAAAGTAGGTGAATAGGAAGGAGTTTAAAGGGAGTTTCGTCGAAGTTTACACAATGTCGGCAATTGAGCGAGGCTGGCATTATGTTAGAAAAATATTTAGTGAAGCGTTAATTTTATATAAGGGAGGGTTATTTGAGCGTATAGATAAGGGTTGGTCTTCAATTTAAGTTCTGAATTTTCTGTTTTTAAAAATGTATTTAGCACTCATTTGTATATTTTATAATAGTTTTTTGATAAATTCACTGCTTTCGCAGAGGGTTCTTTTTTATGAAAGAAACGTCAATTTTCTTCATATATATATACAAATTGGAGAAATGGGGGAGCGCTATGCGCGATTACTTAATTAAACCACTTGTTGGTCAGCCGTATCCAATGATTTCACATGGAAAAGGTGTGTATTTGTATGATCAAAACGGAAATAAATATTTTGATGGCTCGTCAGGGGCAATTACGGCAGGGATTGGGCATGGCGTAAAGGAGATTGCAGACGTTATCAAAAAACAAGCAGAGGAGATTGCTTTCGTTTATAGATCACAGTTTACGAGTGAACCAGCTGAAAAATTAGCGAAGAAATTAAGCGATTTAAGTGTAGGAGATTTGAACTGGAGCTTTTTTGTGAATAGTGGTACGGAAGCAAATGAAACAGCTATGAAAATTGCAATCCAGCATTTTCAAGAGCGAGGTATTCAAGGGAAGCATAAAATTTTGTCACGATGGATGAGTTATCACGGTATTACGATGGGAGCCTTATCAATGTCTGGGCATCCACTACGCAGACAACGTTTCGTGTCAATTTTAGAAGATTATCCAACTATTCCAGCTCCATATTGTTTTAGATGTCCGGTGCAAAAGGTATATCCGACTTGTCAGCTTGCTTGTGCGACTGAACTTGAAAGATCAATTGAAAGAATTGGAGCAGAACATATCGCAGCTTTTATTGCTGAACCGATTATCGGAGCAGCTGGAGGCGCAGTCGTTCCGCCGAAAGAATATTATAAAGTCATTAAAGATATTTGTAGTCATTATGATATTTTATTTATTGCTGATGAAGTAATGACTGGACTTGGTCGTACTGGCGCATGGTTTGCGATGGAGCATTGGGGTGTAGAACCGGATATTATGACCCTTGGTAAAGGTTTAGGAGCTGGGTATACACCAATGGCAGCGACGGTTGTAAGTGACCGTGTTCTGGAGCCAATTTTACGAGGGTCACGTTCTGTTATGAGTGGGCATACGCTAAGTGCAAATCCATTATCTGCAGCAACAGCGCTAGCTGTTATTGAATATATGGAGAAACATAATCTACCTGAAAAAACAGCTGAAAAGGGAGAGTATTTAATAAAAGGATTACAGAAAGTTCAGCAACAATCGACAATCATTGCGGATGTGCGCGGAAAAGGGTTGCTGATTGGAGTAGAATTGCAACCGTTTACAAAGGCGTCGGAACTTATTTCGGTTGCAGCTAAAAATGGTCTTCTCTTATACCAAGCCGTTTCAGGGCAAGCAGGAAAAGAAGATAGTGCACTGCTTGTGGCACCGCCAATGACAACTACATATTCCGAGTTAGATGAATTACTTTCAATTTTTGCAAAAAGTGTAGAAGAAATGATGCAAAAAGGAGGGCATAGTATCGCATGACAACTATTACGAATACATTCGATAAATTAAAAGAGATTGAGGAAGTAATTTCTTTATTCCACGATGATATGACATTAATGTTTGGGGGATTTGGGGGCATCGGATCCCCTCCATCTTTAATACAGGCGATATTAGAAAAAGGAGTTACAAATTTAAATTTAATAGGGAATGACACAGGATTTCCTGATGTAGGAATTGGTCGTCTTGTTACGAATGAAAGAGTAAAATCGTTAGTTACTTCTCATATTGGTTCAAATCCAAATGCAGGAAGACAACTAAACGAAGGAAGGTTACAAGTTGAATTTTCTCCCCAAGGAACATTAGCGGAGCGTATTCGCGCTGGTGGTGTAGGACTTGGTGGGGTGTTAGTTGATGTAGGTGTTGATACGATTGTAGAAGAAGGAAAACGTACAGTTGAAATGAATGGTAAGACATATTTAGTTGAAACAGCATTAACTGCTGAGGTTGCGATTGTATATGCGAAAAAAGCAGATCCATTTGGTAACCTTGTGTTTGACAAAAGTGCTCGTAATATGAATCCTCACGTAGCTATGGCAGGGGATATAACGATTGTAGAGGCAGAAGAAATCGTTCCACTTGGAAGTTTAAATCCAGAAGAAATTGTTGTCCCAGGAGTATTTGTAAATTATATCGTACCGTCGGAAGGAGTGAATTGGAAATGGGTATGGGCATAGAAGTGAGAGATAAGATTGCTAGACGTGCAGCGAAAGAAATACAAAATGGTATGATTGTAAATTTAGGAATTGGCATACCATCGCTTGTACCGAATCATCTGCCTGACGATATAAATGTTATGTTTCATGCGGAAAATGGAATCGTAGGTATGGGACCTACGCCAAGTAAAGGAAATGAAGACGAAAATTTATGTAACGCAGCGGGTTTGCCAACCTCTCTTATTACAGGAGCAAGTTATTTTGATAGTTGCACAGCGTTTGGGATGATTCGAAAAGGTTTACTAGATATAACAATTCTTGGTTCATTACAAGTAAGTGAGAATGGTGATTTAGCAAACTGGATTGTTCCAGGGAAACGCGTTCCAGGTATTGGGGGAGCGATGGATTTGGCACAAAAGGCGAAGCGAGTCGTTGTTGTGATGAACCATGTTGATAAATACGGAAATGCAAAAATTGTTTCGGAGTGTACATTACCATTAACTTCAAAGAAATGTGTAGATTTAATTATTACGGATATGGCAGTTATGGAAGTGACGCAGGAGGGACTTGTTTTACAAGAATTGATGAGTCCATACACAGTGGAAGATATAAAACAACATACAGAAGCAGATTTTGAAATTGGCTCTAACTTACTAGTAATTGAATGAGGGGAGATGTAATATATGGAGCAATTAAAAAAACAAGTTTGTGATTATATTGAGAGTCATGAAGAGGAAAGCGTAAAATTTTTAAAACGATTAATTCAAGAAAAGAGCGTATCTGGTGATGAAAGTGGTGCGCAGGCAATTGTGATTGAAAAATTACGTGAGCTAGGTTTAGATCTTGATATTTGGGAGCCTTCATTTTCTAAAATGAAAGATCATCCCTATTTTGTATCACCGCGTACAAGTTTTTCAGATAGTCCAAATATTGTAGCGACTTTAAAAGGAAGTGGCGAAGGGAAATCTATGATATTAAATGGACATATTGATGTCGTACCAGAAGGAGATGTGAACCAGTGGGACCATCATCCTTATAGTGGTGAGAAAATAGGAAATCGTATATATGGTCGTGGAACGACAGATATGAAGGGCGGCAATGTCTCACTTATGCTTGCGATGGAAGCAATTATTGAATCTGGTATTGAATTAAAAGGAGATATTTATTTTCAAAGTGTAATTGAAGAAGAAAGTGGCGGGGCAGGAACATTAGCGACTATATTACGAGGATATAAAGCGGATGGTGCCATTATTCCTGAACCAACAAATATGAAGTTTTTCCCGAAACAACAAGGGTCCATGTGGTTTCGCTTACATGTGAAAGGGAAAGCAGCACACGGTGGAACACGCTATGAAGGAGTAAGTGCAATTGAAAAAAGTATGTTTGTTGTAGAACATTTGAGAAAACTGGAAGAGAAAAGAAATGACCGAATTACAGACCCATTATTTAAAGGAATACCAATACCAATTCCAATTAATATTGGGAAAATTGAAGGTGGGAGCTGGCCAAGTTCTGTTCCTGATTCTTTAATTTTAGAAGGAAGATGCGGTATCGCGCCGAATGAGACTATAGAGGCAGCAAAAGAAGAGTTCGAGAATTGGATCGTTGAATTAAATGATGTGGACAATTGGTTTGTTGAAAATCCAGTAGAAGTAGAATGGTTTGGAGCGAGATGGGTTCCTGGTGAACTAGAAGAAAATCATGAGTTAATTACAACTCTCGAGCATAACTTTGTTGAAATTGAAGGGAACGAACCAATTATTGAAGCATCTCCGTGGGGGACTGATGGAGGTTTATTTACACAAATCGCCAATGTACCAACGATAGTATTTGGCCCAGGTGAGACGAAAGTAGCACATTATCCAAACGAATATATAGAAGTTGATAAAATGATAGCTGCCGCAAAAATTATTGCATGTACATTACTAGATTGGTGTGAGGTGAAAAAATGAAATACTATGAATCTTTTAGAGAACAGACGAATGGTTATACAATAGAAGGCGTTTTAGACTATTTTAATAAACGAATTCGAGTAGACCACTGCACAGGAAATATTGAGAGGATTATCCAAACAATTGACGAATTAGCAGAGAAACATTCTTTCACTAAATGTATTGTTAAAGGAAAGGGAGAGCATGTTTCAACATGGCTCTCTTTCGGTTTTTTATTAGAAGCAACGATACCACATTATTTTCAAGGTCACGATGCATACTTCTTCGTGAAATTTAATAATGATGAAAGACGAAATAGTATTCATTGGGCTGAGGAAGATACCATTTTAAGCGGTGTAAAAGCGAAAGAAGTAAAGGAAAAAATAGTTCCAGAGAAATTTCTATTAAGAAAAGCGACAGTAGAGGATGCGGAAGAATTAGCAGCTGTCTTTGGGAAAGTATTTGAAGTGTATCCAACTCCTTTAAACGAAGCGAGTTATGTAAAACAAACGATGAAAGAAGACGATACAATTTACTTTGTGTATGAATTCGAGGGGAAAATAATTAGTACGGCGTCTGCAGAAATGAATATAAAAGAAGGAAATGCAGAATTAACGAATTGTGCTACTTTACCTGAATATCGTAAACATGGGTTTATGAAAAGTTTACTAATTAAGTTAGAAGAAGAACTTCAAGAAAAATCGATTTTCTGCTCGTATACAATTGCTCGATCGCTTTCTTTCGGAATGAATGCGGCATTTCATCAGTTAGGTTATACGTATACAGGAAGATTGGCGAACAATTGCTATATTTTTGATAAGTTAGAAGATATGAATATATGGGTGAAAGATTTGTCTAAATAGTACGGTATAAAAATAGAACGGAATCGTCATGCTTATAATCGCACATAGGTATGCCGAAAATTCGGCATATAATTGCTGGATTTTCGGCAAGAGGGGGGATGACATTGCTAGCAGTTTCGACACAAGAAGTCATTGAAGCGATTTTGGGCAGTATTGATGAGGCAATACACGCAGTAGATGAAAATGGTATTACAATTTTCTATAATACTGTAGCTGCAAAACACGATGGATCAAAAATTGAAAAAGTGTTAGGTAAACATTTGTTAGAAGCGTTCCCTTCTTTATCTAGGGAAACAAGTACGTTGATGAAAGTGTTAGATACAAAAAAACCAATCGTTCATCAAGTTCAGCATTATCAAAATTTAAATGGGGAAGACATTTGTACAGTAAATACAACATTACCTATTTTTATAGATGGAAATATTGCTGGAGCTGTTGAAATCGCAAAGGATTATTCCACAGTTCAAAAACTTACGGATACAATTGTAGATTTGCAGTCGAAAATAAAGCGGTCATCTAGAAAAAAAGCAATCAAAAAGCATGTTGCATTTGAGACGATAGTGACGAATGATGCTCGGTTTAAACAGACGAAAGAATTAGCGCAAAAAGTAGCCCCAACTGATGCAAATGTTTTAATATATGGGGAAACAGGAACAGGAAAAGAGTTATTTGTACAAGCGATTCATGAAGCTTCTAAGCGGAAGAACAAGCCGTTTATTGCACAAAACTGCGCAGCTTTGCCGGAGTCGCTATTAGAAAGTTTATTGTTTGGAACGACGAAAGGTAGTTATACTGGGGCAATTGAACGAGCGGGATTATTTGAACTTGTAGATGGAGGGACATTGTTTTTAGATGAACTGAATTCAATGCCGCTCGATTTACAAGCGAAGATGTTACGTGTATTAGAGGATGGTGTTATTCGTCGAATTGGTGATAATAAGACGAGAAAAGTGGATGTTCGTGTTATTACCGCAATGAATCAGCCACCAGAAGTATGTTTAAGAGAGAATAAAATTCGCACTGATTTATATTATAGATTAAATGTGTTTTCATTATATATTCCGCCGCTACGTGAAAGAACGGAGGATGTATTATTATTAGCGTCTTATTTTTTGAATGAATATAATAAAAGTTATAAAAAAGGTGTACTTCAAATGGATCAGGAAGCGAAAGAAAGACTACAGGCTTACCAATGGCCTGGAAATGTTCGGGAGCTAAAACATACGATTGAACATGCTGTCATTATCGCAGAAGGGAATACATTAACAGCAAATTGTTTACCGCGTGCATTTCGGAAAGAGAATCTTCCAAAGAAGAAGAGAATATTACCGCTTAGAGAAGCACTTCATCAAACGGAGAAGGAATTAATAGATCAAGCGTTAATTGAAACGGAAGGGAATATATTACAAGCTGCAAAAATGTTAGGTATCCCTCGTCAAACGCTTCAATATAAACTGAGTAAGTACGACAAAACCGCCGAATAATTGGCGGTTTTTGTGTGTTTGCACCAATAAAAGAGCTTTTACATATATAAAAAGTAATGAATATGATAGTATGTATGGATTTCATACAATGCTTAAAAATATTTTTTCGCTTATGTAATAGGGTTCTCCGTACATTTACTTATCAATAAAGTAAAGTTGGCATAACTATTGCTTATATAAAGGATGAGCGTATAAAAAGGGGGAATAGCAATGTTACACGATGTATACAAACCAAATCGTCACTGGAAGGATATCGAGTTGTGGAAGGATGTTACTGAAGAGCAATGGAATGATTGGGTTTGGCAATTAACGAATACGATCAAAACGTTAGATGATTTAAAGAAAGTAATTAACTTAACATCTGAAGAAGAAGAGGGCGTTAAAATTTCAACGAAAACGATCCCGTTAAACATTACACCGTACTATGCTTGGCTAATGAATCCTGATGACCCACGCTGTCCGATTCGGATGCAATCAGTACCGATCTCGGAAGAGTTATATAAAACAAAATATGATTTAGAAGATCCGCTTCATGAAGATGAAGATTCACCAGTTCCAGGATTAACACATCGTTATCCTGACCGTGTATTATTCTTAGTAACGAATCAATGTTCTATGTATTGTCGTTACTGTACACGCCGTCGTTTTAGTGGACAAATTGGAATGGGTGTGCCAAAGAAACAATTAGATGATGCAATTGCTTATATTAGTGAAACGCCACAAGTACGTGACGTTTTAATTTCTGGCGGTGATGGACTTCTAATTAATGATAAAATTTTAGAGTATGTATTAAAAAATTTACGAGAGATTCCGCATGTCGAGATTATTCGTATCGGAACAAGAGCGCCAGTAGTATTCCCGCAGCGTATTACAGAAAACTTATGTAACATTATTAAAAAATACCATCCAGTATGGTTAAATACACATTTCAATACATCTATTGAAATTACAGAGGAATCGAAAAAAGCATGTGAAATGTTAGCGAATGCTGGTGTTCCAGTCGGAAACCAAGCAGTAATTTTAGCTGGTATTAACGACAGCGTGCCAATTATGAAAAAACTTATGCATGACCTAGTAAAAATCCGTGTACGTCCATACTATATTTATCAATGTGACTTATCTGAAGGTATCGGTCACTTCCGTGCACCAGTATCTAAAGGTCTTGAAATTATTGAAGGTTTACGCGGACATACGTCTGGTTATGCGGTTCCGACATTCGTTGTTGATGCACCAGGAGGAGGCGGAAAAATTGCGCTTCAACCAAACTATTTAATCTCGCAAAGTGCAGATAAAGTTGTGCTTCGTAACTTTGAAGGTGTAATTACAACGTATCCAGAGCCAGAGAGCTATATCCCAGGAAGAGCAGAAGGGTACTTTAAAGAAATCTATCCAAACTACGAAGAAAAACGTTCAGATGTTGGTATCGCAGGTCTTATGAGTGATAAGAAATTTAACCTTGTTCCAGACGACTTACAGCGTATGAACCGTCGTAAAGACTATGAAGATAATGACACTCATGCATCATTAAAAGATAAACGTGATAAGCGCGACCAATTGAAAGATAAAAAATATCAAGCACAAATGGCTAAATTAGAAGAGAACGACAAAAAAACTGAGGGTGATGCAGTATGAATTGTATGTGGTGTGACGGTACAGAAGCGAAAGAAAGCTTGAATACTGTATATTGGGAATTACCAGATGGTACGAAAGCCATTGAAATCCAAGAGACACCATGCATTTCTTGTTCCTCATGTGGTATGGACTATCAATCAGATCAAACTGTGAAAGAAATAGAAGATCAGTTGTTTTTAATTTATACGAAAGATTTACCAAAACAACTAACATATGAAGAATTAATGGGAAGACCAAGACTACTAAAAAGGAATTATTTCGACTTTTAACCAGCTTTTATGCTGGTTTTTTTCTTTTTTGCCTTGTATAATGTACCCAAGTTAGAAAGGTAGGGAATATTTTTGAAAAAGACATTTTACCACTATATGATGAAGCATCGTGCAGCTTTATTTAGTAATGAAATATCGAATTTAGCAGAGGCAATGTATGATGATTTAAGTTTTCCAAAGCAATCTGAAGATTATGATGAAATTAGTTCATACTTAGAGTTAAGTGGAATGCTAGAAAGTATGTCTATATTTGATGAAGCATGGGATTTGTACATACAAGAGAGATAAAAACTATATGAAATTTTTTGATGTGAAGCTAGTCTATTTGCTAGCTTTTTTTACGTTGTAAATAAATTTTCATATGATGATATTTTTTATTGAAAAAATTTATGAATATACGCTTCTGTGATAAGCGTTTTTATGTAGATTGCATATACTGTTATCAAAATCACGACGTCAAAAAAAGGAGAGATATAGATGGCAAGGAAAAAGCAACCTAAATATAACGTAGGGGACATAGTCGTGATTACGCTATATGGAACCGTTGGTAAAATCACAAATATGAAGGTTTTAGATGGAGTTTACGTATACGAAGTCAATAATCACGATGGATTTTACGTAGAGCAAACATTGCAGCACGTTTCAGAGCAAGATATGAAAAAAGGTGAAACTGAGTGGATTGAATTAAATTATAATTTCACATTTGGTGATCTCGTGCAAGTAACAGGTTATGATAAAGATGTGTTTCGTATTGTTGGTTTTCGTACAGAAGTATGGAGATATAAAAATGACGCATGGGAAGATACAATATATGAATTGTCACGAATTACGGATGGTGAATGGTTAGAAGCGGATGAATCAGATTTAACGTTACTTGCCAATGCTCAAACGGCAAATGCAATTTTGAAGAAAATGAAACAAGATAAAGCTGGCATGAATAAATTAGATTTAGGAAAATTAAAGTCAATTAACAACTCAAAAAAAGTGAGTGTTAAGACAAATCGTCAAGAAATCATTGATGGATTACTTGATATTTATAACGATTACCAATTGTTATTTGATACATTTAAAGATGAAGAATACAAAATTGTTATGGATGTTGTTCATAATTATTTAGTTAAACTGACAGAGAGAAAATAGTTAACTAGAAAGAGAGAATGAATTGAACAACAACATATGCAGTATAAGGTATGCCTACAATTATTAAAAAAATAAAAAGCCATTTAACAAGAGAGTCTGCCCATTGATCTTCATGCATGAACTCTTCTTTTGTTTGCCCTACTTCTTGCTTTACTTCGTATTGGTATTCCATAATTATTTCCCCCTTTTTGATAGCTTGTACTACCATCGTATGCACCTCGTCCAAAGGATATGACCTATAAAAAAAGAAAAACTATTTTTCTAATCTCATATACATAATTTTGAGATTTTTTCATAAAACAGAAATAAAGGAGTGATGCTCATGAAGGAAATTGAAGTCGTAATTGATACGGAAGAGATTGCGGAGTTTTTTTATGAGCAACTAATTGAAAGAGGATACGTTCCAAAACGAGAAGAAATTGAAGATCTCGCAGATATTACATTCGAGTATTTATTAGAGAAATGTATGATTGATGAAGTTTTTGATGAAGAAGATGAGTGAAAGTAACGACGGGCTTAACTCGTCGTTTTTTACTCTTTACAAACTTGTCACAAACATAGCCGACAATTATTGGTATAATTAAAAGAAAATTTTACTCAAGAGGTGAAGGGATGTTCAAAAAAATTATTGATTCTTTATTAGGAAAGAAAAAATATCGTTCGTATTCAAGTAGTGATTATCGTCATAGAGGGCGCTCATATTCAAGTAGCGATTATAAACGACGTTCATCTGGTTATGGGCATCAACATTATAAAAGAAAACGTAAAAGCCGTAGTTTCTTTTCAAGTAGCTGATGAAATGGCGTCATGTACTAGCTTTATTTGATAGACCACTGCGAAAAAATACAATTGTTGCAGGACGTTATAAAATCGAATCAGTAATTGGAATGGGTAGTTATGGGGTTACATATGTCGTTAATGATTTACAAATAAATAGATATAAAGTCTTAAAACAATTAAGACAAAGTAAACAAAGATATGAGTCTGGTAGAAAATCATTTGAACAAGAGAAAATGATTTTGCAAACATTAAATCATCATGCAATTCCTAGTTTATACGATCATTTCGTATGGGAGAAAAAAAGCTTTTTTGTGATGGAATATATGCCTGGTAAAAATTTCGAAGATTATATTTTCTTAGATGGGCATGTATATACAGAACGTGAAGTTTTAAAAATTTTATATGAAATATTAGAAATTGTATCGGTGTTTCATAGTGTAGGTATTATTCACCGAGATTTACGCATTCCAAACATATTAATGAAAGAAAACCAAATTAGTATTATTGATTTTGGATTGGCTAAATTGAAAGGTGAGGGTGATGAACGAGCTACAACTTATGAAGGTGAACAAGCTTTGATGCGAGAAGTTCATTTTCGTAGCGACTTTTATGCGCTTGGTCATTTCTCATTATTTTTATTATATGCAGGCTATGAATCTAATGAAAAACATGAAAAACCATGGTATGACGAATTAACTTTGGAAAATTATAATCGTGAAATGCTTATGCGAATGTTACAAATAAAATCGCCGTACTATGAGAATGTACAAGATTTAAAAAAAGATGTAGCTTTTGCTTTAGAAAGGATGGAGGTTCCATGTTTCAAAAGTTTTTAGCAAGCGTTGGTATTGGTAGTACAAAAGTAGATACAGTTCTTGAAAAAGATGAGTATATTGTTGGAGAAGAGATACTAGGGAAGGTTCATATAACTGGTGGTTCAGTTAGCCAACAAATTGAAAGCATTTACTTAACGTTATCAACATCATATGTACGAGAAGTGGATGATAAAAAAGTAACAGCAACATATGATCTAGAGCGAGTTCGTTTAACAGAACCTTTTTCTGTTGAGCCGAATGAAAAGAAAGAAATTCCATTTTCATTTAAGGTGCCAGTTGAAACGCCACTTACACTTGGAATGAAAACAGTTTGGGTGCATACAGGTCTTGATATTAAACGCAGTATAGATCCAAGTGATCGTGATTATATTCAAGTGTTGCCAAATGCACTATTAAATAGTGTGTTAGAGAGTGTAAATCAATTAGGTTTTAAAGCGCGTCATATAGAATGTGAAGAATTACCGTATCAATTACGTAAGCAAGTTCCATTTGCACAAGAATTTGAGTTTGTTCCTGTTTCCGGACAGTATTATGGGAAATTAGACGAACTAGAATTATTAATCTTGCCAAGTGCTTACGATCGCCTAGAGATTATTATGGAAGTTGACAGAAAATCTCGTGGATTAGCAGGTTTATTTGCAGAAGCGCTGGATCTTGACGAGAAAGTGATTCGCTTTACAGTAACAAATGAAGATATTCCAACGATGAAAGAAAAAATTAACAATTATATTTTTTAATAAACTATGCATAAAAAAGAAATGGAGAGGAAAACTAAAACAACCGCTCCATTTTTTTGCATAGTGAGGTTATGTATGTGAAACGATATCGACATTTATACTTGTTAAGTTTTACGCTACTCATTTGTTTTGTCGTATTATCACTTTCGTATCATACCGCTTGTATTGAGAAATTTGACAATATAGTCGCGCATTTTATTCAAAGTTTTCGAAACGACTATTTGACAGCCTACTTTACTTGGGTGTCTTTTATTGGTTCTAAAAGAGTATATTTTCCGTTACTCATTATTCTTGTAATGTACTTTCTCGTTAGAAAAAAATTGCTTAGTGCATTACTTCTAACAATTAATTATTATGGATCTCGTTATTTAAACAGTATGCTTAAACTATGGTACGAACGAGCAAGACCTGATGTAACGCAGCTTGTTACTGCAACTGGATATAGTTTTCCGAGCGGTCATACGATGAATGCTACTGCTTTTTTAGGATTTATTGCATACGTCACGATTACAGAAGAGCGTATTACATTGCATAAAAAATTGTTGATTATTTTTATAGCAAGCTTTGTTGTATTATCTATTTCAGTTAGCCGAATATATCTTGGCGTTCACTATCCATCTGACATATTAGCAGGCTGGGCAGCTGGCGGTAGCTGGCTCGTTTTATGTGTTATATTTCATAAAGCGTTCATTAAAAAAGAACCTATGTCATAATAGGTTCTTTTTCCATTGGTTCAACATGAATATGTGCATGGTAAATGCCAAACTTTTTCCGAAGCATAGCCTCGATGTTATCAGTAATACAATGACTTTCACCAACATCCATACGAGCATCTACTTCGATTGTAATATCAACGTACGTTTGATTCCCATACATACGCGCTCTAATATCTACGATGTTTTCCACACCACCAATATGTTCAATAGCATCAGCGTACTCTTCCATCTTATCTGGATCGATTCCATCCGTTAGCATATGAGAAGCTTCTACGAAAATCTCCCATGCGGTTTTACAAATAATAAGGCCGACAAGTAGAGCTGCAATCGGATCTAAAATAGGCATTTGGAACTGTGAACCGACAATACCTACTACTGTACCAATACTTACGAGAGCATCTGATAAATTATCCTTTGCAGCGGCCTCTAATGATTTGCTTTTTGTTCGAGCTGCAATCTTTTTCGTATACAAATATACAAAGTACATAACGACAGCAGAAAATAAAGCAACCCATGCAGCAAGGACGTTAGGCGCTGCTTGTTTCGGATTTAAAAAAGATTGAATGGCACTAATAACAACTTCTAATCCGACCGTTGCCATAATAAAAGAAGCAACCAGTGATGCAATTTGCTCCGCACGCGAATGCCCATATGGATGATCTGGGTCACGAGGTTTACGAGAGATTTTTAGACCAATTAATATCGCCAAAGAAGCACCGATATCCGTTAAGTTATTTAAACCGTCAGCACGTAATGCGTTAGAGAGGGTAATATAACTGATGATGATTTTCATAGAGGATAAAAATATGTAGGCCATAATGCTGACAATCGCACCTTTATCAGCTTCTTTATGAGAAAGAGTATCCATTTTAATCACTCACCTTTCTGCAAGGAATTTCTTTCTATAAATAGAGTATCAAACGAAACTCGTGTGGGTCTATACAAACATTGTTGACGTTTTATAGCTTTTTAAGAAGTGGATAACAAAGTTTCGTGAAGGAAAAATATGTTGTAAGGTGCAAAGTTAGGGTGTGAAATTAATTGGGATTGATTTACAATTAAAGGGTGGGGGTAAGCGGATGAAAAAACAAATATTTTTCTTACTATGTTTTGTTCTTACAATAACTGGGTGTAATTCATCAAATATCGAGAATGTGAAGGAACATAATATTTCTAAAGTATCCATATCTACTTTTAATGGCTTCGGTGGATTAAATGAAAATTATTTTCTAAACGTAGAAGACAAACAAATAATCAGTGGAATTAATAATATGTTTAGTGACATGAAAAAACAAAAGAGAAAAGGTGAAATACCACAATATGATATACTAATTACATATGAAAATAGTGATACGAAGGGTATACATTTATACCTTGGAGATGAAGGAGAAAGGAGTGTAATTATGTACATTGGTCATGAAGACACAGCATATTACACTTCTGAAGATATGACGAAACAACTACGAAAGATAATTGTGAAAAAAGAGAAAACCCTCTGAAAAATATTTTTCAGAGGGTTTTCATCTTAGTATGCTTCTAAAAACTCAGTAACTTGTTCTTCAGTTTTTGCGTTAGCACTATGTAAGTGGCCTAGCTTCTCATCATTTTGATATACAAGTAAACTTGGAATACCCATTACTTGATACTCCTCAGCGATACTTGGGAACTCATCTTTATTAATAGAATACCATTCAAACTTATTGAACTCTTCCATTACATCCCCGATAAAATTGTCCATACGTACGCAATCTGGGCACCATGTAGTAAAGAACTTAACAACTACTGGCTCCTCACTTGCGATGATGTCTTTGAATTCCTGTTCAGATTTGATTTCTTTCATGTTTTGTTTCTCCTTTTTCACTATCAATATTTTTGGTTGTTTAGCTGGTGTATTTGCTATGAAATGAAAACTTCTAACGAGAGTTTTTCTTTTCGAATAATTCGTTAGCAAATTGATCCACCGCAGTTTCTTGAAGTCCTGGTATAACATGTGAGTAGGTATCCAGTGTGATTCTACTCTTTTATTTCCTAGTCGTTCATTTGCTATTTTCAGATATGCATCTTAATTCTAGAAATGAATATTAGGAACCTCACTTTTCTTTATAAGCTTTTTCGTGAGCTGTGTCAAACTTCTGAAATTATAAGGTTACTATTATAAGTAGGATAAATTGAATTGTATTCATGTTAGCCATTACTATAACATTCTTTTTCTCAGATATTTTTATGAGATGTTTATGAAGCAGCAATAAAGTAATGTCGGATAAAACAAGCAATCTCTTTCCAGCACTTAGAGAATGTAAACGGTGGATGATCATTACTCATAAATTTTATGAGTGAATTGAACAACAAGCAGGAAATTCAAAAATTGATGTAGGGGATGCATGTATGAATTTAAAGGAATCGTTATAAGAACTTATTCGTGAAGTTGTGAGAGAAGAGGTTAGGGCGGCGTTAGCTGAGTTCCAGCAACAATCACAACCAAATAAAGTAATGTGGATGAAAGAAGTGCGAGTAACAAGAGGGAGAATTGCTGCACTGTATAGAGCGAAAGAAAAACATGATGTGGAACGAGAAAGGAATCGTAAGAACATCTTAGGAATTATTCAGCGGTTAAGAAGTCAGGCGGTTAATGTAGATGTGGTAGAAAGAGATCATTATATTATTCTTTCAGAGGGGGGAATTAGGATGTTGAGATGGATCGTAAAGAAACTGTTTTCAAAAAACGCCCACCCTGCATTGTTTTTGAGAAACAAGAAGGTGAGCTTAAACGAAACGAATTGGATTTGTGAAAATTGTGTCCAAATTAAGCGTGAACAGGGTATTGAAAGAAATGACTATACCATTTGCATCTTATTCCATAAATAACAAAGTTGGTGAGCTTCTGATTCAAGTGCTATTAAATGATCATTATTAATAGAGTTATTCGTATACATTCTGTTCTTTTGGATGTTAAGGACCGTATAATTCACATCGTTATGTTCATTTGAAAATGTTGATTCATTTAATAACGTCAGTGTTGAGTTGATGTTATATTTATCAATTCGCTCTTTTTTTCCTTTGAAAAACAGTTTAATAAGATGCGGCTCATCATTAATGAGCAAACCGAGTTCAGGTGATGAGCGGACGATTAAATTATCTGATAACCAATGTGATTTACCTGGATCAAACCAAGAGACGTCTTTGTTTTTAATAAATTTTTTGTACTGCTTTATAACATCAATATAGTTTTGCTTTTTCTTCTGGTCAACAGTTTGTATTAATGTTTCAAAATATTCAAAAGGTAGTTCGTTTTTATGAAATTTAATAATAGTTTCTCGTAATTGTTTCCAGTAATCAAAAACTGGGTGATATTCAGGTTGAGATTTTAGATTCTTTACAAAATTTGTTTTTGCTGCACTACTTTTCAGTGTGAAGTCTAAAAATTGTGTAAGTCCCACCTTAATTTCCGCCATGTTACACCCCCTTTCCAAACATTACTAATTCGATATTGAAAAGGGAAATCCTGCATTTTTAAGGAGGTGAACTAGATGCTAGAAAAATCGATGTTCATGCACAATGGCCATTGTAAAGCTGATCCAGAAATGCCAATTAATTTTATATATTTAGCCAAGGTGCGTGAATTTCGTGCCTTTTGTGTTTCTTATTGAGTATTGCTAATACGAAAAAAGGTCCTGTTGTTTCCAACAGGACCTTTCCTAAAATGGCAAAGAGTAACTCTTACCTTA
This sequence comes from Bacillus basilensis, assembly GCF_921008455.1. Taxonomy (NCBI): domain Bacteria; kingdom Bacillati; phylum Bacillota; class Bacilli; order Caryophanales; family Bacillaceae; genus Bacillus; species Bacillus basilensis. The sequence continues at coordinate 2,294,699 of NZ_CAKLBZ010000001.1, forward strand.
CTCTTCTCGTATATAATACCTGAAAAAGATAGATGTGTATACAACAAGAAATTCCAATATAATTATTCGAATATAGTGTTTAAAAATAATAAGGTGGGATTTAAAATAAGGAATTAAATTACAAATGTTGATTTATCAATTGGTTTGAATGTTTTTCTATCAACTTGTAGTAAATAAAGTGATATTGAGATAATAAGATATGTAATTTTGCATACCGGATTGTAAAGTTGAATAAGGGTGTACATGATCTAAATGATACGGAAGTTGAGGAGAGTAATACTGAAATTTCATTAACTTGTTTACTGTGTGAAATAAATTCATTTGAATAGAAGCAAAAATAGAGGTTTGCCTTAGACATTTATGAAGGTTAAGAATATTTATAACGAAAGGAGTAAAATACACAGGTCTGATTTTTGTAATGATGGAGGGAATTGTTGTGGACATAACTCAAAGTATGGCACGAATCGTGGTTAATGGGAAAGATCTTCTGTTTCGTTCAGTTAGAACTTCTGTATGGAATCAAGGGCCTGTAAATGATTTAATTGTTTCGACAAACCTGAGAGTTGAGGAGCTTTATCAGTTTATGTGGTCGCAAGTGCCAGTTATGCTTGCGATGTATTTTCTTCAGGGTGCGGACTTAATGAGGTTTGCTAGAATTATTGGGATTAATCAAAGTGTAACAGGAGAATACATTTATCATTTCTCTTGGGGGTAAAACGAATTTATAGTAGCTTAACAGCTGCTTTTTTATTTTGTAAGGAATTTTAGGAGATGATGCATATGAGGTTAGGAAAATAAGATTAGAGTGTGATATAGGTAATTTATTACTATGTTTAAAGTTCGTAAAGATACTCAGTGACTTTTCTTAATACAAGGGGTTTTACAAACTAATGTATAAAAGTATATATACGAAAAATGAAATGAATCGAATTTTGATTATGACTAATATCCTTTCCATGTATATTGCGATTTTAAAAAAGTAAATAGGGGGACCGCTTTTTTGTCCCTCTGTTTTTTTAATATTATCCACAAATAGTTCCAGTTGCTATACCAGTTAGAGCAAGCCTTACTGGGACCGTATCTATAACTGTATTTGTAACAGTATTGATAACAGAAACAGTTTGAATTTTTAACAGGTAGATGTGTGAGTGAATAGGATGAAAGTAATTACTTAATGTTGGGATAGGTTATAAATGGAGAACCAACTAAAAGAAATATTTGGTGCATTGATAGCAGCTATAGGTACAATAACTTCCGCTATTGGAAGTACACCGTTCTATTTTATAAGTAGTAATGTAAGGGAGGATTTAAATATATATGGAAACACATTACAAGCAGTTGGTAACGCTTTAGAGGCTGATGGTCAAGGAGAAATATCTCTTGAAAAAATCGGAAATGAAATTCAATCAATTGGTAATGTAACTGTAATATCTGGATTGGTTATTGAGTTTAAAGATGAAACAAAAATAAAATTAGTGATTGCTGGGAATTGGACACAGGCTTTAGGAGGACTTACAGCATTAGCAGATGAATTTGAAGATGCTTCAGATAAAGATGAATCTTTTAATATTGTAGGAAACTTATTGCAAGCTATAGGGAATTCATTGCAGGCAATTGGAGGGATTTATGAACTGAAAAGTATTAGAAGAGAGCGGCAGGATAGTAAAGACGAACTAGTAAATGATACGGAGGGGAACTTAGACAATCAAGTAAATAGTGAGCTGGATAAAAAGAAAGAAGGACAGTCAATAGATACCATAGGCAGTTGGATCCAAGCTGTAGGTTCTGTATTTTCATTAATTGGACAAATACGTGAAGAAAGTGAGGAATTAGAAGGGAGCGATTGATAGACTAGCTTAAAAAATAAAATTGTAACTATCTTTTAAAATAATAAATGGTGATTTTTACTTTTTTTGATGAACCATTTTTATATAAAAATCATATAATATGTTGTAGGACAAGTAACCAGCTTATAAACTATTAAATACTCAATGAGATTACCTTTTGTATATCTTCGCATCTACTGATTCAGATGCTCTTTTTTATCGAACAAAACGCCCATTATGATAGGAGGTTAATAATGGGGATGACATTAGAGGAATTAGAAAAGTGTTATATTAAAGCCTTAATTGAGGGAGCAGAGTACGTAGCTGTTCAGATTGAAATGGATGGATTTCAAAGTGATGAAGTAATTATTAACGACAAATATAATATAGATTCTGAATTAAAGTATTATAAGAAAACATACAATGAAAATTTAGAACATAGATGGACCCCAGGGATTCGTATTATAGGTTTTGCATATGGCTATTCGTTCTCAGAAATTCTACATGAATTAGGATTGCTAGTGAAGTAATGATTAAACAAATAGCAGTTATTGTACGTGATGCCGTGATTTTAATGGCGTCTTTTTTTGTTGTGAAGGAAAGATAAAAATAAAAAAGAGAGCTTAAACCCTCTTTTTAATAAATACCTAACTTTTATGCACAGATTGGAATCCCTAATGCTATTAAAGTCAATGCTACTTGAAGTGAAAGTTCTAATCTCGCAATTTCGATTCCAGCAACTGATACCACTAAAAGAGGTTGTCCATTAACGAACAAAACACAACTTTCCATGCTTACACCTCCTTTCTAGTAATCTACTACAGTATATGAATTAAATTTAAAAATGTTATATATTAATAGATTAATTTAATAAAATTGATAAATTAATCTATTATATAAAGTGACTTTCAATAGTCTAACAGCTGCCTTTTTGTCACCTTATAAAAAGGATATGAATATATTGGTAGTATATAAAAGCATAGGAGTGATAGATATGTTTTTTGCAAAGTTACGTGGTAGAAATGAAGTCCCACCAGTAGAAACAGACGCTCGAGGAGAGGCTTTCTTTAAATTAAGTCGGGATGAACTTAGCCTAAAATTCAAGTTGGATCTATTCAATATAGAGGATGTAACAGCTGCCCATCTGCATCTTGGAGCAAAAGGAACGAACGGTCCTGTGATAGCTTTTTTATTTGGACCAATAACAAATCCGGTTTCAATAGAGTGTGCAACGCTTACGGGAATGATTACTCAAGAAGATTTGGTTGGGCCGTTAGCGGGTCAAACATTATCTACTCTTGTAAATGAAATCATATCTGGAAACATTTATATTAATGTTCATACAGTACAACATCCTAATGGTGAAATTCGTGGACAATTGAATTATTGCTAAGAAATTATAGTAGTGAAAAATAAAGCATCCGTTTAGGGTGCTTTTATTTTGTGGAGGATGTATAGATAGATAATTTACCTTTAATAATCTTAAAAATTCATTTGTATAGTTTCGAAAGTAATCGAATTGAATTAGAAATAGTGAATTTTTTATCTTTTTAGTTTGTAAAGTAATTATCGAAAACTTGTAAATGAAATGCCCCTCCGAAAATTAAACTAGTATTAGTAGATAAACTTTGTAAATGAAATATGAAAGTGTAAGAGATAATAGAAATTTTTAAACCTAATCAAAGCTAATAGACTAACTTTCAGCACCCACTGAAATAAAGAATCATAACATAATTTGTAATAACTTATATAAAAGTGAGCTGAAAAAAATGTTTTATTCGTATTTTTATTCTCAAGCGGGTATGCGACCAGCATATGGTACATCTATAACGTATAGCGGAGCACAAAGTACAGTTCAAGCTGTTCAACAAGCGTTACAAATGCAACAACAAATACAAATGCAGCAACAAGGTATCCAGCCGTATTATTCATCTATGGAGTATTTTTATCCAGTGCAACCTATTACACCATATGGAAGTTCTTTTCTTACGATCCCATACGGAACTGTATTTAACCTATAAAGTGAAAGTTTAATTAGTTCGGGGCAAGCATCCCAAACCGATTATTAGGCCTTACCAATCGGGCATATACGGGGCACAAGGCCCCCACCTAACTTTCTCGCATGTGCCGAATTGTGAGGTGTGAGCCTTGTTTGTCACAAATGGCGAGATGAAATTGTGTATATGTAAGCGTCAATTAGTCGTCACATATAATTTGTAAATAACCCATGAGATAATCGCCGTACATACTAAAAGTAGAGTTTTTGTTGTAAGAAGATACCGATTAAAGAAAGAATGGGAATTATCTAATCATGACACATGATGGTTAATGGCTTTGTATGAAAGGATACATGAATATTTATTTATACGGACGAAACAAACTTCCAAGTCTTACTTGAACAAGGTCGAGATACAACAAAGAAGTCCTATCTGTGGTTATATCGTACAGGACGATTGTCATTTGACAATCAACCTACAAGAGCAGGTAAACATCCGAATCGTTTTTTACTGGCTTTGAAGTATATTTACAGTCATAACATCTTATATTTTGTTTATAATTGTAAATAGTTATTTGAATTTATAAGAGTTATTTCTTTTTTTGTAAATAAAAATATAAAAAGGAAAAATAATGCAACTTTTTAACTCGCTTATTCGTGTTATATGTGAAAGGAGGAGGGGGATGGAAATTGAAGAAATATATAAGATTTATATCAACGATGTGTACCGGTATTTATTTTCCCTTTCTCGTAGCCATCATGTAGCGGAGGACTTGATGCAGGAGACTTTTTATCGGGCGTATCTTTATCTAGAAGACTATGAAAACCAAAAGGTAAAATCATGGCTTTTTAAAGTGGCATATCATACGTTTATTGATTTTGTTAGGAAAGAGAAAAAAGTATCTTTTGTAGGAACGGAGGAATTAGAGGCAATTCAAGCAGGTGAATCTACAGAAGAGTATGTAGTCGCAAAAAATAGTTATGAAAAACTAATTCAGATTATTCATACTTTGCCGGTGGTAGAGGCGCAAGCTATTTTATTATGTGATGTACATGAATTAACGTACGAAGAGGGTGCTTCTGTATTAGATTTAAAGTTAAACACGTATAAAAGTCACATATTTCGCGGGAGAAAGAGATTAAAACAATTATTAAAGGAGGAAAAGAGTCAAAATGACAAATGATAAACCTCATTCCGAACAAGAAGATTATAAAGAATTGTTACAAGAAGCTCTTCAGCAAAGGCCTGCTTCTCTTCCTGATGGAAAACAGGAACAAGTGTTGAAAATAGGAAAGAAAAGAGCGCGTATTACGAATGTTTTAATTGTATTTACTTTTTTATTACTTATTCAACCTATATTGTATATATCTACACTCGCATACTATGTATTTGCACCTACAAACGCAATGGAGATACGGAATGTAGTAAATCAAACGTTAAGTGTAACAGAACCAAATGTATTTTTGAAAGATAGGGACATGGAGCAATCATTGTTACCGCTTAGTTTACAATTGCATTTTGATTTGTATAAAAGGGTAGGGAAGAAAGATATTCGAATAGGAGAAGAGAAAACAGATTATGTATTTAGTAGAGCAACGAGAGTAAGCCGTGAATATACAACAGATGAAAAAATTCCAGAAATCCCGTATATAGATAACGAGGTATTGTCTCATCCTAATAATTATAATGCGTCCTATAATAGTAGCGAAGAAGCGCAGGTATTAAAGGGTCTTCCACAAGAATCTGTAGTAGAAGCATTTGTATCTTTTAGAGAATTATTGAGTGTACAAGAGGTAACGAATATGTATCCTACTATTGATATTGTGTGGTATGCCGTTAATACAGGATTAGAGGAGAAGCAAACGAATGACGAGGGTATGTATGTTGCCCCGGTTGGCTTTCCGGCAGATATGATTTCAAGGCCAAGTGGTGCTTTTGTAAGTGATTCACCTCATGAGGAACAATTTATTGATGTGTTAAAGTCATTACAGAAGCATGAAAATTTAGCAGTGAAGCTATCTAGAGCGAAAGTATTAGAGTTGTCAAAGCGTATTTCTTTCCTTGAAAAAAATGGGGTAAAAACATATGGGGCAGTTGTAACAGGACCTAAAGCAGAAGTTGAAAAATTGATGAGCCACGAAAAAGTTAGAAAATTGAAAGTAGGTGAAGCGAGATTATGGAATTGGCATTCTTAAAAAAAAGAAAGAATCATATTTATAAACAGGAAACGTGGATGGGGATTATTTCATTAATTATTGCCTTTCTAGCGTTATTGTATTTAAACATTATATTGCTTATTCAAGAAACATTTATAGGTAAAGGTTTTCTGCAAATAGTTGGTATTGGATTGGTTTGCTCAGTCGTAGGTATGATTACAAAAAGCAAAAGTCGGAAATATGCATTGTGGGCATGTAGTTTATATCTTTTTATGCTGCTGTTTTCTATATTTGGATTTATGTTAGGTTGGATGATAAGCTTTGGGCCATAAAAATGTGTGAAAGAGCGAATGTAGATTCGCTCTTTTTTTATGTATAAAAGTAAAATAAATAAGAGAAGAGCCTATCAAATTTGAATAAAGAGCACTATACATCTAGATTGTGGTTTTGTGGGGATGTTATGTGTATATAAATAGGCGACAAGTATAGGACTAAAGTAATAGCTCGTCCAAACATTATGAATCTCTTTTACATAATATGGAGTAATAAGCATGAAAGGGGAACTAGTATGTCTTGCTATTACTACTGTAAGTATTGTAAAGAGTATAAAAAGAAACAGCATGACTGTTGTAAGAACACTAGTAAGTGTAATGACAACAAGGATAAGCTTGTTAGGGCATCAGCATTTAGAGCTAGAAATACGGTGGATCAAACGGTTCCTGCCAATACTTTTGTAAAGGTATTGTTCCAAAATGAACAATTTGATTTAGCAAATGAGTATAATCCAGCAACGTCCATTTTTATTCCAAAGACTAAAGGAGTTTACTCAATTATAGGAACGATTGGTTTTTTTCCAAATAATCTTAACTTAAATTATAGAGCACGCGTAGAAATTCGTGTGAATGGAAACGCAGCAATAGCTATAGATAATGACTTTTTCGGTCCAATAAGTTTTGGGAATGTAGTAAGTGTTTCGACGATTATTCAATTGAATGAAGGAGATCAAGTTGAGGTTTATGCACAAAGTAGCATAGACGGAGTGTTAAGTCCTTCAGAAGATGGCTCACATTTTGAAGCTGCGAGATTCCCTTCTCCAATAAAATAAAGTCGAGTATATAGAAGATAGAGTGTAATCCTCACCGTAATGGTGGGGATATTTTATTCTATTGAAAAGAGTAACAGTTTGTCCAAACTATTTTAATCTATGTTACATAGAATGTAATAATAAATTTAAAGGGGGACTTACTACGTCTTATTATTATTGTAAGTATTGTCAAGGCTACAAAAATAAAAGTCATGATTGCTTTAGAAAAAATAGTCTATGTGATAGAAAGTATGTAAAAGTGAATTGTTGTGAGGATAAGAAAGAAAAGCTTGTAAGGGCGTCTGCATTTAGAGCTGTTAATACAATGAATCAGCCTGTCCCGGAAAATACTTCTGTTAAAGTATTATTTCAAAATGAACAGTTTGATTTAGCGAATGAATATAATCCAGCAACATCTATTTTTATCCCGAAGACTAAAGGGGTATATAGTGTATTAGGGAATATAACATTCTCCCCAAATGATTTTAATGTAAATTACAGAGCTAGAGTTGAAATTCGTGTGAATGGAAATCCGGCAATAGCAATTGATAATGATTTCTTTGGGACTGGGGTATTTTTTAATAATGATGTTTCAGTAACTTCTATTCTTCAATTAGAAGCAGGGGATTCAGTTGAAGTTTTTGCTCAGAGTAGTGTTGCTGGAGTGATTGTTCAAAATGTTAATGGTTTTAATACAGTTCACTTTGAAGCTGCAAGATTCCCTTCTCCAACTGAATAATGAAGACAATAAAATACTTTTCAGTAGGTTTAGTTAATCCCCTTCACCAAATGGTGGGGGATTATTATTGTTTTTCTAAAATATATAAGTAAATAGGTTAAATGTATTTTATTTCAGGAGCATTTCGCATGCTTGGATGTATTGATGAAAGTGAAAATAAAAACGACAATGAGGTACAACATAAAAAAATGAAAGAGAAAGTTTCAAAATTATTTTTTGCAGTTTTGGGGTGGAAAGGGCTATCTTATTTTGAGTAGTAGATCTTCTGCAGGTAATAAAAAGAGTACAATGAAACAGGTACTATGGTAGTGAAAGTTCTTTCGCACTAAATTTGCTAGTCGTCATATGGAATAGAAAAGACATATTTAACATATGTTTGTGCAGGTATTACTTAATGTACGGAAAGAAATAGCATTAAGGCGATTGTGGTATATATAAATAAAATAAACCCTAAGATAAGTAGTATTGGATGTAACTTGAACATATTTGCCCTCCTTGAGTATATAAAGAATTTTAATACATCTTTAGTTAATTTAGAAGGGGAATTTCAAATTCTTAAAAATCGAAAGAAAATGCAAGGGTTATAGTGAATGTATAATAAATAAAGAAGTATTGTTGAGTGCACATTGATTAAAGTGTTTATAAGCAGCGGGTGAGTTTACCACTCATGAAACATAAAAATGTACAGGTTTATATGTACAAAATGAGGGATAAATAAAAAAGAGCATACATACAAAGTACGCTCTAAAGAAAGATAGGTTTTATGAGTGGATAATCTCCATTCGATAATATATGCTCAGTTAATAAAAACGTGTAAAAAATCAATAGATTATCAATGGAATCTCATGTAATGAGTAATTTTAGTCTATTACCAGAGTCGTCTAGCTAACTAAATTGTAAGGATTGTGAATAGAACAGACTAACAATTGGATAATGATCGCACTTCAGTTTCGTATTTCTTATATTTTGGATATTGTGTAATAGTTTGACATTTAGGTGTGGACAGTTGATTAATTATAGAAACATTTGTAATTACCTCGTTACAAGGACCGAAAAATGTAACTTTTAGTTTTGAATTTGGTGGAACTTTGAGCACGATAGGTTTTTTTTCCATGAAATCAGCTCCTAAGATGCAGTATGGTATACTGCGCTTTTTCGTTTAGATTATAAAGACGTATTAGTATAATATGAAATTTTAGTTGATTTGATAATGGTATGGAGTTTTATGATGTGATCAGAATGTAAAAATTGTATATTTTGAAAAATAATATAGGTTCTCTTTATTTATATTATAGATAGCTAGTATTAAGTATCTATAAGTAGTTACATGTTTTTCGGGATACGTAAATGGTCATATTTCTGGTACATAGTAAGATGACCTTTACTATTTGAACAAAAAGAATATGATACATAGTTTTTCAAATGAAATGAATTACATGTGGAAAACACATTGTTTACACAAGTACACTGTATTGTTATTCCTGTAGAATAATAAAAGTGAGGTATTTTGAATTGAAAAAGAAAAAGCTATTTTTAGGAACAATTATTTCATGCGTAGTACTGGCATTATCTGCATGTGGTTCCTCAGACAACGTAGTAACATCGAAAGTAGGAAATGTTACAGAGAAAGAGTTAAGTAAAGAATTAAGACAAAAATATGGGGAAAGTACTTTATACCAAATGGTGTTAAGTAAGGCGTTGCTAAATAAATATAAAGTTTCAGATGAGGAAGCAAAAAAACAAGTAGAAGAAGCAAAAGATAAAATGGGTGACAACTTCAAATCGACTTTAGAGCAAGTTGGATTGAAAAATGAAGATGAATTAAAAGAAAAAATGAAGCCAGAAATTGCATTTGAGAAAGCGATTAAAGCGACTGTTACAGAAAAAGATGTAAAAGATAACTATAAACCAGAAATGAAGGTAAGTCACATTTTAGTAAAAGATGAAAAGACTGCTAAAGAACTGAAAGAGAAAGTAAGTAATGGTGAAGACTTTGCGGCTTTAGCGAAGCAATACTCAGAGGATACTGGTTCAAAGGAACAAGGCGGAGAAATAACTGGTTTTGCTCCAGGGCAAACGGTGAAGGAATTTGAGGAAGCTGCATATAAATTAGATGCAGGACAAGTAAGTGAGCCAGTAAAAACAACTTATGGTTACCATATTATTAAAGTGACAGATAAAAAAGAATTGAAGCCATATGATGAAGTAAAAGATCAAATCCGTAAAGATTTAGAACAGCAAAGACTGCAAGATACAACAGGCAAATGGAAACAGCAAGTAGTCAATGATTTATTGAAAGATGCTGATATTAAAGTGAATGATAAAGACTTTAAAAATACATTTGAATTTCTAGAAAAGAAATAATGACTGTAATTAGAAAAGGGAACCTATATAGATTCCCTTTTCTAGTTAGTGTGTGAGTTATAAATAGATAGTAAGACAATACAATATTACATTTAAATATTAAGAATTACAATGGGAATTTATGTAATTGTTTTAAGGTGGAATGATCATTACTTCATAAAATATTGATATTATAATGTTTTCTTTTTTAAATTTCATTAAATATAAAACGAATTTATTAATTTTATCCCGCTATTTACAGGCAGTTTGATTGGCGTGGGCTCATTTTTAGTGGGAGGATGAACAAAACCTTAATTGATTTAAATTTTACTTGATTGTAGTGGATAAACATAATTTGCAGAATGAAACATACAATATTATTGAAAAAATATTAATGCTAAATGAATTGAAAAGCAGAACATTCTATTAAAATGGATGTTCTTTTTAGTATGAAATTTTCAGGGGAAAGAATGAATACTTTTAAGTGAATTATTGAATAGATAAATAAATTATATAGGGGGAGAAAATGTGAAAGTAATTTTTCAAAGAGAAGGCGGAGGGAAAATTTTTGAGTCGTATGATGAAGATATAAGTAACCTATTAGCTATTTTAAAAGAAACGAAAGGGATTAAGATCGGAATGGTAGATTATGAGGTATTAAAATACGAATTAGAGTATTTTCGTCACCCCAAAAAAGCAGTAACAGAGAGGGAATTACATATAATAGTACAACCGAAATATATTTAATAATAAGGATTAATTAATTATTATTAGTGTTTTACAGTATGTACGAAAAGAGAGTGTTTAAATTGCTCTCTTTTCATAGAAATTTATAAGGAACGAATTGTGGTTCATTATAAATTTCCTAAATTTTGTGAGTTCGTTCTTTATAATATATGCTTTTATTTATAGATGGTTAATAAAATCGAAACATTATAACTTTTTAGTTTAGGCAGGGATTTTATATTTGAGTAGATAAATGTTTACATTAAGTATTTTTTATACGGATATTGGAGGAGTAAAGATGAGTTTAGCAAGTTATATTGGGTGTAATGTAGAAATTCCGTTAACAGATGCAGATTCTAATGATGTAATTGTTTTTGGACCGTGTTTTTCAGATGAAAGTATGCTTAAAATTGTACAAGAGTTTCAATTTCAAACAAGTTACACGTATGAGATTTCAACAATGTGGGGCATTGAACTTCATGAGTGGCAAAATGAAAAGGAGAAGAAAGAAGCTAAGAAAAAGCTATTAACTTTATGCTCGATTATGGAAGGGTATTTAAATGATGGGGACTATTTTGAATTATTCAGTTGTTGGGTTGGTGATGAAGATAAGGAACGAGTGGGAGAATTAAAATTAAAAATAAATCATTTTCATATAGATGAAATTTGTATTCCAGAAAGAACACTTGTCAGGATAGAAAAATAAATATAGAAATATACGTTATTAAAAAAAAGCGACTTTACTTTGTATGAAGTCGCTTTTTTAGTTGATACGTGAACGTCCTATTAAATAGGAAGTAAGAAACGCATTTGATGAAGAAAAAATAAATGATTTAAATTATATTTTATTAAAAATATAAATATATCTCTTCTCAAAGGAACGTAGGTTCGTGTATAATTAGAACGGATGTTCTTTCGGTTGCAGATAGTAAAAGAATTAGAAGTAAAGTGAAACTGTAATTAGCGGTGGGCATCGTCTACTGGTTATTAGCTTTCACCAATTGGGCGTTTATGGGCAGTTGATTTTCGCGCATGTGATAAATATGAGCCCAGCAATTATTAAAGAATAATTAAGGAATAATATGTGTGAGAGTGAATGGATGATCAAGGAGATAAAGAAATGAATGATGTAAAGGTGCAAAAAGAAGAAAGAGAATGGGTTCCATTTACAGTAATGTCGGAACAGTTGTTAAGTATGCGAAAAGTTATTGGAGAGAAATTTAAAGTACAAAAACCGCTCTTAACAAAAGAAGAAAAAGAGAGGATTTTTGATAAATTATTAATGTCATTGTTGACTGAGAAAGAAATATTGGTGACATATTTTGAAAATGGCTACATCCTTACTAGCTACATGACAGTGGTACATATAAATCCGCTAAAGCACATTATAATGTGCACTGACGCATTTTATAAAACTTACGTATTTAATACTACGGATATTATTGAAATAACGTAAAGTAAGCTGAATTTTAACTTTTAGCTTACTTTACGTTATGTTAGATGTGGAACAGAAAAAATGAAACGAAAAAGCAGCTAGCTTCATACTAGCTGCTGAGCCCCAGGGAAAGGGAGAAAAAGATAGGGTACTCCAAAAATCAACAATAGCTGTGTAACAGCCTGATTATAGTATAGACAAATTTTAAATTTTTAAACAGAACGATGAAAAAATAGGATTAGGCTGTACCAACTTGATTTTGATCTGCAAGGTCAGAATCAAATGTATTAGTCGCACTCACACCGTTAAAAGTATTAACAACAAAACCAACGTTTGAAGCACCAGATCCATTATAAGCCTTCGTATTTTCTTTCGGAGAGACGTTGTAGAAATCCCCTAAGTTAAATGAACCGTTACTATTTTGTACAACTAAATTCCCTACAACTGAGGGCATAGTTTTCACCCACTTTACAATCATTTGTTAACACTATTATATGGTCTTATAGTCCAAATGGTTCATGTAAAAAAATTGTGGAATAGTAAAACGTTTGAAGTGTAGCTCATAATAAAAGTGTGTTAAACTGAATGTAAGGTTTAGTAACTAAAATGCAATTGTATAATTATTATATACGAAAACAAAGGAGGCAAAATGTAATGAATAATGTTATAAAAAAAGTAGATTTAACAGATGCAAAATCAAGTAATCTTGTTGCACTTATTTATAGCAATGAAGTTATATTGGTTGAAGAAGCATTTTGTCCAAATGAAATAAAATTAAAGTTTAATGAAATTGCAATTTTATCATCTATTAAAACAGCGCATATAATGAAAGTATCTATCAGAAAAGAACTTGAAGCAATTTTTCATGACACGGGTGTTTTATTGGTGAAGCATAGTGTTGAGTATGGAAACAGTCAATCTATCACCATGCATTTTGAACAATTTAAAAAGTTGCAATATGAGATTGAGAAATTAAATAAAAGTATGTGATGAGACTAGATGAAGATTTTAAAAGTAATACCGAGATAAATAATGAATTCTTTAATATATAAACAAAAAGAGTAACTGTTATGGTTACTCTTTTTGTTTATATAAAAATTCTTACTAAAGTATGAAATGATTTCATACTTTAGTAAATGGTTGAATGAAAAGGGTGAGTGTAAAATATTGTAAAGGTGGAGATGGGCTTGAAGCGAAACAACATTGGGAAAATTGTAATTATAACAGGAGTGACGCAAGGTTTAGGGCGTGCAATGGTTGATCGATTTCATGAATTGGGATGGAGTATAATTGGCTGTGGACGTTCAAAAGATAAAATTGAAGAATTGAAAAGATATTACGGTAAGACACATGATTTTCAAATCATTGATGTTTCAGATTCTCAGTAAGTAAGTAGTTGGGCAAACTATATACTTAATAGTAATAAAGCACCCGATTTATTAATAAATAACGCATCGATCGTTAATAAAAATGCGCAATTGTGGAAAGTTCCAGCTCAAGAATTTGAAAATATAATGAATGTAAATGTAAATGGTGTAGTAAATGTAATAAGAGCATTTGTTCCGGCGATGGTAGCCAGGAAAGAAGGAATTATTATTAATATGAGTTCTAGCTGGGGAAGAGAAGGTGAAGCTGAGCTTGCACCATACTGTGCCTCGAAGTTTGCAATTGAAGGTATCACGAAATCAATGGCACTGGAATTGCCTCATGGTATGGCTGTTGTTGCTTTAGATCCGGGTGGAAGTATTAGCACGCCAATGCTATATTCATGTGCACCACAGTATGTAAATGAATCGCCTACACCTGAAATGTGGTCACATCACGCAATTCAATATATATTGAATATAACAATGGATAAAAATGGATATTCATTGACTTGTCCAGCGTGCGTATGAAAATCAGTATCTTTTAAGTATTTATATTATTAGTGATAAACGCTTTGCTCAAAAAAAAGTACCTTAAAGGTGCTTTTTTGTATTAGTAACACATTATAGAATGCACAAAATTACATATAGAAAATAAATATGAGATAGAGGATGCCATTTGTGTATGTCGAAAGTACTAGAAAATTTTTAAATAGGTGATAAGAATGAACCTAAGCGGTTTAAAAGTGACAGGAGCGTGGTTTCAAGTAGGAGGAAATCTTACAGCGGCTATTGGGACTACAAGAGGATTTATTGGAGAAGAGGAAGTTGAATCAGATCTTGTAATTGTAGGAAGCTTATTACAAGCCCTCGGGTATATATTACAAATTATAGCGAGTAATGATAACGAAGATGAAGCTGAAAGAGAAAACCAAAATAAGTGTTTGGAGAATAAGAGTGAAATGCTCGATAAAATGGGCATTGAATTATTGGCATTAGGGAATATATCAAATGTAATAGGAACATATTTTAACATAAATGAACAATTGAAAGAGAATGATTATCTCATAATTGTAGGGAATAGTTTACAATCGATTGGAGCTTTTTTAGGAGTAGAAGCGGCTTTACTTCAGATGAAAGCGATACAGAGAATTATAATACTAGGCAATTCTTTGCAAAGTTTAGGCGCTGGACTTCAAGCGTATCAAGGTATTGTTAATGTATTGAAGAATGGAATAGAAGATGACGATAATATGGTTGATAATAAAAATGAGAGAATAATAGCGCTTATTGGTATTTGGATACAAGCAATAGGAACTATTATTTCTGCAATTGGATTAACTATAATAGAGAAAGAAGAAAGATTAGAAAAAATAAAAATATGAAATTGTTTTTTTAAAGGGGGTATGTAAAATTACAATTTTACATACGTAGAAAAGTTGAAGTGGTAGGTTTTTTTGCATTGGAATAGAATATATAACAGTAGAAAAGTTATTAGTGTATGAAGAGAGATAAAAAATACAAAACAAGGAGTTTTCAAGAGATGATGTATGTATTGGCAATTATTCTTCCACCTGTAGCCGTATTATTTTGTGGAAAACCATTTCAAGCAATAATTAATTTCATATTAACATTAATATTTTGGGTTCCAGGGGTTATACATGCGATATTAGTTGTGCATGATAAAAAAGCAGATCGGCGATTAAAAAAACAAATTCAAGCATATGATGAAATTAATAAGAGGAATAGAAGGTAATTGGATCGTGAAACTATATAAAAAAGAAAGGAGGATAATATTATCCTCCTTTCTTTTTATATAGTGGTTAAGTTTAAATTTTTGTGTAGCGGTAAGAATTTTTAATATAAGTATTGTGATAATAACTTTTAGAGTGTGCGTTTAATAAACTAGTGTAAATGTTTTGAGGTACGTTAAAGAAATCATACATTCCATGCTTTAATTGAATGCGTAAAATCATTGAAAAAGGATTATAGCCAACAGCAACTATATTTTTTGAGATAACGGGAGATAATTTCATTATTACGCAACTCCTTATTTTTCAGTTTTGATGATTTCTAGTAGATATTGAGGTTGTGGTATTGAAATCCTTATAATTAAAGAGGTATTATACTTATATGCAATATATTAAATGTTTGTTATACGTAATCATAAGGAAGTTCACACGAAGTACATATCGTTGTGCTATTTTTATTTCACCTTTGATTTATAAATAAGAAAATATTGACCATTTGAAAAAAAGGTATATTATTTATACGAGGTATTAAAAATTCACTTTTTATATTCTATGCTTTAAGGGGCAGCATTATTAGGAAATATGGAAGTGAAAATAGTTTGTAAAAGAAGTATTCTAAAATTTATAATCTGTGAATTAGGAAAATATTGAATGCTCCAGGTCAATATACTTTTTTAATTAAATTCATTTTAGAAAGTGACCTCAATATTTTGAAGTAAATCAACGGGAGAATTGAAAGGCAGGAGAAAGTAACATGTCAGAAAATTATCGTTCTCGAGAGGAGCGACGACAAGTTAAAAAGAAAAAACAGCCAGCTTCTAAAACACAAAAACCAAAAGGTAAAACATCATTCTTTCGCAAGTTTTTAATTACTTGTTTATTACTAGGTATTGTTGGTTTAGTGGCGGGGGTTGCTACCTTTTTCGTAATGATTAAGGATGCACCAAAACTTGAGAAAGCAAAACTTGTTAATCCGTTATCCTCAAAAATTTATGATAAAAATGGCGATTTGGTATATGAATACGGGAAAGAAAAACGGACAAATGTTACGTATGATCAAATTCCTAAATTAGTAGAAAATGCATTTTTAGCAACAGAAGATGCACGTTTTTACGAACATAGCGGAGTAGACTTTAAAGGTACTGCCCGTGCTGTTTTGGTAAGTCTTAAAGGAGATTACGGTTCACAAGGTGGAAGTACGATAACACAGCAGGTTATTAAAAACTACTTCTTATCGATGGAAAAAACATCAAAACGTAAGGTTCAGGAAATATATTTAGCGTATAAGCTAGAACAACAGTATTCAAAACATGAAATTTTAGAAATGTATTTAAATAAAATTAACTTAGGAAACCGTTCATATGGAATCGCAACAGCAGCACAGAACTACTATGGTAAAGAATTGAAAGATTTAACATTACCAGAAGTTGCGATGCTTGCAGGTTTACCAAAAGCACCGAATAACTATGATCCGACGAAAACAGAAAATATTCAAAGAGCAACAGAAAGAAGAGATGTTGTACTAAAATTAATGAATCGACATGGTTATATTACGAAAGCAGAAATGGAAGAAGCTTCGAAAGTTAAAGTAACAGATGGACTTAAGACTGCAACTGTACAGGCAATGCCATATCCTGCATTTATGGATGCGGTTGTGAAAGAAGTTGAAAAGGAATTGCCAGATGCTAATATTGGTTCTGACGGTTTAGAAATTTATACAACTTTAGACATAGAAGCACAAAAGGCTGCCGACAGGATATTAGATACTAATATTATTAATTATCCAAATGATAAATTCCAAGGTGCTTTCACATTTATGGATACGAAAACAGGTGAGGTTCGTGCTATAGGTAGTGGGCGCGGTGAAAATAAAGCAGTATTTAAAGGGCATAATATGGCAATTGAATTAGATCGTGCAGCTGGTTCAACTATGAAGCCAATCTTTGATTACGGTCCTGCAATTGAATATTTAAAATGGGCTACGTATCATCAAATTGATGATTCTCCATTTAAATATTCAACTGGACAAGAACTTCGAAATGCGGACAGAAGTCATTTAGGCCCAATTACTATGCGTGAAGCGTTAAAAATGTCACGTAACGTTCCAGCAGTTAAAACTGCAAAAGAAGTAGGACTTAATAAATCAAAGGAATTCTCTGAGAAATTAGGTATTACATTTAATAAAGCGCCGGCAGAATCTACAGCTATTGGTACAAACGAAGTATCACCAACAGAAATAGCGGGTGCTTATGCGACATTTGGTAATGGTGGAAAGTATACGAAACCGCATTTTGTTAAGAAAGTAGTTTATCCAGACGGCAAATCACAAAGTTTTGGACAAAAACCAAAACAAGTTATAGCTGATTCTACAGCATATATGATTACTGATATGCTTCGCTCAGTAGTGACATCAGGTACTGGTACAGCGGCAAATATTAGTTCTTTAGATGTAGCTGGTAAAACGGGTACAACAAACTATGATTCAAAACAATTAGCGAAATTTAATATTCCAGAAAGTGCAACTCGTGATAGTTGGTTTGCAGGTTATACGCCGCAATATACGATGGCGGTATGGACTGGATATATGAAAGATGGTAAAGACGAGTATATTAGTAGTAAAAATACGAAAATCGCACAGTTGATCTTTAAAGAAATGATGAGTGAGTTTGCTACTGACAAATCACGCTTTAAAATGCCAAGTAGTGTTATTCAAGAAGGTAGCGAGCTACGTATAAAAGGTGAAAAACGTGATTCTTCTCCAAATACGAGCGTACCAGACACGACAGAACAACCAAAACAAGATCAGCAGCAAAAAACTGAAGAAGAGAAAAAGCAAGAAGAATTAAAGAAACAAGAAGAACTGAAAAAACAAGAAGAACAAAAGCAACAAGAAGAACTTAAGAAGCAAGAAGAACTTAAGAAGCAAGAAGAACAAAAGAAACAAGAAGAGCAAAAGCAACAAGAAGAACAAAAGAAACAAAATGAACAAAATAATGGAGGAGGCCAAGGAACCACACCTCCAGCAAATAATGGAGGAGGCCAAGGGAATACGACACCTCCAGCAAATAATGGAGGAGGTCAAGGGAATACGACACCTCCAGCAAATAACGGAGGGGGCCAAGGAAATACGACACCTCCAGCAAATAACGGAGGGGGCCAAGGAAATACGACACCTCCAGCAAATAATGGAGGAGGTCAAGGGAATACAACTCCACCAGCGACAACACAACCAGATACAGGTGGTAATGCAGGAGAAGTCCCTGCTAATAATGGACAATAAGAAAATTTCATGAAAATATTAAAAAGCACTTAAGGTTTGTAAAAATTACAATCTTAAGTGCTTTTTTCATTTAAATACAGTAGCTACGAGATGATGTATTTTAAATATTAAAATGTACCATAGAAGTTTTGGGGAAAAATTGAAGGGGAATGATGAAAAACTTGAGACTGAGGTAGTGGAGGATAACTGTGGCTATGAAAGGTGGTACTACTTGGATGTGCGCCATGATGTCAAAATGAGGGAGTAACTTGATCGGGAATTTGATATTGTTGCCATGTTGCGGGAAGTTCAATTCCTACATCGGAACTAGCAGTATGAACTGCAGGAACGTGTATCCCAGGAGTCGAAGGGACTACGGCAGTTACTCTTGAAGATACCCACATAAAATAATCAATCCTAATTTGTGATAATAAAGTAGTATATTCTTTTCACACATATAAAGGTACATATAGATAGGACTTTAGGCTAAAACATACGTATAAAGTTGTAAGACCAATTTAAAATGATGATGGACCATTTATTATAAAAAGATACGTCTATTTACGGAAGGCAAAGGAACAAAGAAGCTGTAAAATGGAGGTGTTAATTGCAATAACTTACGTGTTTATGGAGGAATTCTAATGGAAAGATTATGGACGAAATCATTTATTCAAATGACTTTCGCAATGTTATTTTTATTTACAGGATTTTATTTACTTGTTCCAACGCTCCCGCTCTTTATTAAAGAGATAGGTGGCAATGAATCACAAGTTGGACTTATGATGGGAATGTTTACAATAGCTGCAGTTGTAATACGACCGGTTATTGGAGGGATGTTAGATCGATATGGTAGAAGATCTTTTATTATTTTCGGACTCATCTTTTTTGGGTTAACGATGTATTCTTATAATTTAGCGTCGACTATTGTCCTTTTAGCTGTTTTACGTGTTATTCACGGAGTAACATGGGCTGTTTCTACAACAGCTGTTGGAACAGCGATAACTGATATGATTCCAGATTCACGCCGTGGTGAAGGCATGGGTTGGTATGGGATGGCTATGACAATTGCAATGGCAATCGGCCCGATGATTGGATTATCGGTTGTACAAAATTATTCATTTCACGGCCTTTTCTTGTTAGCAACTCTTTTATCCTTTATGGCAGTCGTATTATCGTTAATGACGAAAATGCCATTTACAGCACAAAAAGAAAAAGGGAAAATGCAATTGTTTGAAAAATCCGTTTTATCCATTACGATTGTCGTTTTCTTTTTATCATTTGCATATGGAGGGATTACGACGTTTTTACCGCTATTTGCATCGTCAATTGATGTGAATCCTGGGACATTCTTTCTTGTATATGCAGTTGCATTAACAATTATAAGACCAATTTCAGGGAAACTATTAGATAAATTTGGAGAAGTATTCATCATACTCCCAGCATTATGCATTACTATTTTAGCTATCGTTGTATTAACTCTTTCAAATGGTTTGACGGGTGTAATGATTGCAGCGATATTATACGGTATTGGATTTGGCTCAGCACAACCAGCTTTGCAAGCGGCGATGCTTACAATAGTTGATTCGAGCAAAAGAGGGGTTGCTAACGCTTCATTTTTTACTGCATTTGATTTAGGAATTGGATTGGGTGCAATTTTACTTGGAGTTGTTTCGCAAATGTTTGGTTACCGTATTTTATTTGCGGGTAGTGCAATTTCAGGATTAATTGCTTTAATTATTTTTATCGTTCTTGTAAAACAACGATTAAGTAAAAAAGAATTTGCGTAAACTGGAGGAACAAAGATGAAAATTTCAATTGATCATAAAGCTCTACAATGGTTTAAAGAAGAGTTACGTATAAAGCATGGTGAATCTATACGGTTTAATGTAAGATACGGTGGAGATAGCTCGATTCAGCCTGGCTATTCTTTAGGGATTGTTGCGGAGAAACCAGATGGGGGAATCGTGTCAGTTGAGAAAGAAGGCATTCTATTTTTTGTGGATGTTGATGATCTTTGGTACTTTCAAAACTATGATTTAGTTGTAGATTATCATGAGGAAACAGAAGAAATTCAATTTAATTACGTAAAATAATAACTTTATTAAAAATAAATAAATTGTATATGAAAATTATATTTAGAGAATAGTGAAATAAATATAATGCAAAAAACGAGCTGTATATGTTTACAGTTCGTTTTTTTATTTAGTAAAAGGAATTATAGAATAGATATATTTAATGGGATTATATGAATCAACTTTATATTTTGTTTTAAAGATAGATAGAGAGAAGTCTGTCCTTTCTTTATAAAATATGAAAATTATTTTTGAAAAATTGTATTGTTACATCGATAAAAGTATAGGAAACTTATCATTATAAAATAAATTGAAATCTTCTAAAAACTCTGATACATTGAAATAGAAATGTAGTTTCACAACATTGTAAAGGCTTACAGTTATGTGCACGAAGATCTATTAGGATTGGAGGAAATAATGATGAAAGCTGAAGAAAAATTTTCCCCGGGATTAGATGGTATAGTGGCAGCGGAGACGAAGATCTCGTTTCTTGACACAGTGAAAGGTGAAATTGTAATTCAAGGGTATGATTTAATCGAACTCTCAAAAACAAAAGAGTATTTAGACATTGTGCACCTTTTATTGGAAGAACATCTACCGAATGAAGATGAAAAAGCAACACTTGAAAACAAATTAAAAGAAGAATATGCGGTACCAGAAGGTGTATTCAACGTATTAAAGGCATTACCGAAAGAAACGCACCCTATGGATGGATTGCGTACAGGTGTGTCCGCACTAGCTGGTTATGATAATGATATCGAAAACCGTTCATTAGAAGTAAACAAAAGCCGTGGGTACAAGCTGTTAAGTAAAGTACCAAACATTGTAGCGAATAGCTATCATATTTTAAATAATGAAGACCCAATCGAACCTCTTAAGGAATTATCATATAGCGCGAATTTCTTCTATATGTTAACAGGTAAAAAACCAACGGAACTTGAGGAGAAGATCTTTGATCGTTCCCTTGTTTTATATAGTGAACATGAAATGCCAAACTCTACATTTACAGCACGCGTTATTGCATCAACGCAATCTGACTTGTATGGTGCTTTAACTGGTGCGGTTGCATCACTAAAAGGAAGCTTACATGGTGGTGCAAATGAAGCGGTTATGTACATGCTTTTAGAAGCTGGTAATGTTGAGAAGTTTGAAGAGTTGTTACAGAAGAAATTATATAACAAAGAAAAAATTATGGGCTTTGGACACCGTGTTTATATGAAGAAAATGGATCCAAGAGCTTTAATGATGAAGGAAGCTTTAAAGCAGTTATGTGATGTCAAAGGTGATTATACACTATATGAAATGTGTGAAGCTGGAGAAAAGATTATGGAGAAGGAAAAAGGAATTTATCCAAACCTTGATTATTATGCAGCTCCAGTATATTGGATGCTTGGTATTCCAATTCAACTTTACACACCAATCTTCTTTAGCTCTAGAACAGTAGGACTATGTGCGCACGTGATTGAGCAACATGCAAATAATCGATTGTTTCGTCCGCGTGTAAATTATATTGGCGAGCGACATGTGCTTAGTAAATAAGAACAACTGGGGAGTTGTTAGCGCCGCCCGCCAGATGGGTGTTTGACCGACACCCATCATTAATAATAACGAATTTTCGACAGAAAGGGAAGATTAGCATGATTAAAACAAATGAAATTAAACAAAAAGATGCATTATTAGAAGAAATTACGGATTATGTATTAAATAAAGAGGTTACTAGTGCAGAAGCATTTAGTACTGCTCGCTATGTATTATTAGATACACTTGGATGCGGAATTTTAGCACTTCAATATCCAGAGTGTACGAAATTATTAGGACCAGTTGTACCAGGAACAATCGTGCCAAACGGTACACGTGTACCAGGAACGTCTTACGTACTAGATCCAGTGAAAGGTGCATTCAATATTGGATGTATGATCCGTTGGTTAGACTATAACGATACTTGGCTTGCAGCAGAATGGGGACATCCATCTGATAACTTAGGCGGAATTTTAGCAGTTGCAGATTATATTAGCCGAGTTCGTATTTCAGAAGGAAAAGAGCCGTTAAAAGTACGTGAAGTATTAGAAATGATGATTAAAGCTCATGAAATTCAAGGTGTACTTGCTTTAGAAAACAGCTTAAACCGTGTTGGTCTTGACCACGTATTATATGTAAAAGTAGCAACAACTGCTGTAGTTGCGAAAATGCTTGGTGGAACACGTGAAGAAATCTTTAATGCATTATCGCATGCGTGGATTGATAATTCTAGTCTTCGTACATATCGTCATGCTCCAAATACTGGATCACGTAAATCATGGGCAGCAGGTGACGCAACGAGCCGCGGTGTTCATCTTGCAATGACTGCTTTAAAAGGTGAAATGGGTTACCCTACAGCATTATCTGCACCAGGCTGGGGATTCCAAGATGTATTATTTAATAAACAAGAATTAAAATTAGCAAGACCATTAGAGTCTTATGTAATGGAAAATGTATTATTTAAAGTATCATATCCAGCAGAATTCCATGCACAAACAGCTGCAGAATGTGCTGTAAAATTACATCCGGAAATTAAAGAAAGATTAGATGAAATTGACCGAATTACAATTACAACTCATGAATCAGCAATTCGTATTATTGATAAAGAAGGTCCATTAAATAACCCAGCTGATCGTGATCATTGCTTACAATACATTACGGCAATTGGTTTATTAAAAGGAGATATCGTTGCGAATGATTATGAGGATGCAGTAGCAAATGATCCACGTGTAGATGAATTACGTAATAAGATGGTTGTTGTTGAAAACAAACAGTACAGTTTAGATTACCTTGACCCGAACAAGCGCTCAATCGCCAACGCTGTTCAAGTTCATTTCAAAGATGGCACTGTAACAGAAAGCGTGGAATGTGAATATCCACTTGGTCACCGTTTCCGTAGAGACGAAGCAATTCCAAAAGTTGTTCAAAAATTCACTGCAAATATGGCAGGTCATTATTCTAATAAGCAACAAGAACAAATTCATGAAGTTTGTTTAAATGAAGAAAAACTAGAAAATATGAATGTAAACGAATTTGTAGATCTATTCTTAATTTAATAATAGGGGGAATCTAAAATGGCTTGGGTTGTGGATAAACAGTCAACACAAGAAGAGCTTGCGAATCGCTTCCGAGCTTTAGTAGAAGCAAATGAAATTTTACAAATTCCAGGTGCTCATGATGCAATGGCAGCTCTTGTTGCGAAAAATACAGGTTTTTCAGCTCTTTATTTATCGGGAGCTGCTTATACTGCAAGTAAAGGGCTACCAGATTTAGGAATCGTGACGTCTACTGAAGTAGCAGAGAGAGCAAAAGATTTAGTAAGAGCTACAGATTTACCAGTTCTTGTTGACATTGATACTGGATTTGGTGGTGTACTAAACGTAGCGAGAACAGCGGTAGAAATGTTGGAAGCAAAAGTAGCAGCTGTTCAAATTGAAGATCAACAATTACCAAAAAAATGTGGACATTTAAATGGTAAGAAACTTGTTACGACAGAAGAATTAGTTCAAAAGATTAAAGCAATTAAAGAAGTTGCACCAAGCTTATATATTGTAGCGCGTACAGATGCTCGCGGCGTAGAAGGCTTGGATGAAGCGATTGAAAGAGCGAACGCCTATGTAAAAGCAGGTGCAGATGCGATATTCCCTGAAGCGCTTCAATCAGAAGAGGAGTTCCGTCTATTTAATAGTAAAGTAAATGCACCTTTACTTGCGAATATGACTGAGTTCGGGAAAACACCGTATTATAGCGCAGAGGAATTTGCGAATATGGGCTTCCAAATGGTTATTTATCCTGTAACTTCACTTCGTGTTGCAGCGAAAGCGTATGAAAATGTGTTTACTTTAATTAAGGAAACAGGTTCTCAAAAAGATGCACTTTCAAATATGCAAACGAGAAGTGAGTTATATGAAACAATTTCATATCATGACTTTGAAGAACTAGATACTGGAATTGCAAAAACAGTATTATCAGAGGAACAATAGATAAAACAACTAAGGCGATGAGAATACATCTTTGGCAAAACGAACTGCTTGATGTGAAAATTCATCGCCTTCTGTTTTCAAAAATAAGATATTCCACTCATCGTAGACGAGCATATGTAGTAGCAAGTAAGGCCGAAATGATAGGGGGATTCAGATGGAGAAAACGAAGTTACCGTGGGATGAATTTTTTTCACTTAATAAAGATGTGAATCATGCTTTCTTTACGCCAGAAGATTTTTCAGGAGATGAAGATTTAATCGCAAAAACGACAGAACAATTCGTTAAACAAGAAATTATTCCACAAATGGAGAATATTGAACAACATAACTATAAAGTTTCTCGTCAATTATTTGAGAAAGCTGGAGAACTTGGATTATTAAGTATCGAGGTCCCAGAAGAATATGGCGGATTCGAATTAGGAAAGGCAGTTTCAGGGCTTGTAGCAGAAAAAATGGGATACGCTGGTGCATTTAGCGTTTCATTTAATATACACGCTGGTGTAGGTACATTGCCTTACATATATTATGGAACGAAAGAACAAAAAGAAAAATATTTGCCGAAAATTGCATCAGGAGAATGGGTTGGTGCTTATGCTTTAACAGAGCCAAATGCCGGTTCTGATGCATTAAGTGCAAAAACGAGCGCAGTATTGAATGAAGATGGTACTGCTTGGAAGTTAAATGGTGAGAAGCAGTGGATTACAAATGCTCATATGGCAGATGTATACGTTGTTTTTGCGAAGACAAATAAAGGAATGACAGCGTTTATTGTCGAAAGAACATGTGAAGGTGTATCCATTGGACTAGAAGAAAAGAAAATGGGAATTAAGGGTTCTTCAACGGCAACGCTTATTCTAGAAGATGTAGTAATACCTGCTGAAAATGTTTTAGGGGAAGTTGGGAAGGGGCATCACGTAGCTCTTAATATTCTTAACTTTGCTAGACTAAAGCTTGCTTTTGGAAATATTGGAACAGCAAAACAAGCAATTGGTTTGTCGGTTCAATATGGAAAAGAGCGAAAACAGTTCCAAACGGAATTAGTAGATTTTACGATGATTCAAGAGAAAATTGCAAATATGATCATTGCTACATATGGAGCAGAAAGTGCAGCTTATCGTACAGCAGGTGTAATTGATGAAGCAATTCATGAGAGTGATGAAGATCTTATGAAGAAAATGTCTCAATTTGCAGTCGAATGTGCACTGAATAAAGTGAACGCTTCTGAAACACTTGCTTATATCGTAGATGAAGCTGTACAAATTCATGGTGGTTACGGTTATATGCAAGAATATGAAGTAGAACGATTATATCGTGATGCTAGAATTAGTCGTATTTTTGAAGGAACGAACGAAATTAATAGATTAACAGTTGCCAAAATGTTAATGAAGCAAATCGAGCAAATAGAAGATACTGAAGTAGAAATTGATTTAGCGAATGTAGAAAGAAACCATCGTTACATTTTATTAGCGAAAAAATTGTTGAAACAATCTTTGAAAACGCTCTCTAAAACTCCAGGATTAAAAATTGATCAAGAGCAAGAATATTCACGTGTATTATCAAATATGTTAACGGACGTGTACGTCATGGAATCAGCATTTTTACGTATGAGTAAAGCAATTAGTAAAAATGGTGAAGAGAAAGAGCGTACGAAACAAATGATAACTGACGTTATTTGTGAAGAAGGTTATCGCAAAGTAGAAGAAGCGGCGATTTCTATACTTTCAGCGGCTGTCACAGAAGAACAAGATAGACACGTGATTTTAACTGAAATTCGTCAATTATTAGTGCCTTTATACACGAACGTATTTACAAAAAAGAGAGAAATTGCGAAAGCTATTATAAATCGCGGAAAGTATATTGTGTAAATAGGAGGAAAGCGATATGAAAAAGATTGGTTTTATCGGTTTAGGTAACATGGGTCTTCCGATGTCTAAAAATTTAGTTAAATCAAGTTACACAGTATATGGTGTGGACTTAAATAGAGATGCTGAAGCTTCCTTTGAAAAAGAAGGAGGAATTATTGGCTTATCAATCTCAAAACTAGCAGAAACATGCGATGTGATTTTTACAAGTTTACCTTCACCTCGTGCTGTTGAAGCAGTATATTTTGGACAAGAAGGATTATTTGAAAATAGTCACTCGAATGTAGTTTTAATTGATACAAGTACTGTATCTCCACAGTTAAACAAACAGTTAGAGGAAGCTGCAAAGGAAAAGAAAGTAGACTTCTTAGCAGCACCTGTTAGTGGTGGGGTAATTGGAGCCGAAAACCGTACATTAACGTTTATGGTTGGTGGATCAAAAGAGGTATATGATAAAACGGAATCTATCATGAGCGTACTAGGAGCGAATATTTTCCATGTTAGTGAGCAGATTGATAGTGGTACAACAGTTAAATTAATTAATAACCTATTAATTGGTTTTTATACAGCTGGTGTGAGCGAAGCTTTAACATTAGCGAAAAAGAACAATATGAATTTAGATAAAATGTTTGATATTTTAAATGTAAGTTACGGTCAAAGTAGAATTTATGAGCGCAATTATAAAAGTTTCATTGCATCAGAAAACTATGAGCCAGGCTTTACTGTAAATTTATTAAAGAAAGATTTGGGATTTGCAGTCGATTTAGCGAAAGAAAGTGAACTTCACTTACCGGTAAGCGAAATGTTATTAAACGTATATGAAGAAGCAAGTGAAGCTGGGTATGGTGAAAACGATATGGCTGCTTTATATAAGAAAGTTAGTGAACAATTAATTTCTAATCAAAAATAATAGATTGATAAACATCATAAAAAAAGGAGAGAATATAATGATTACAACTGAAATTAAACGAGTGAAAAATCATATTAATGGTGAGTGGGTAGAATCTACTGGTACAGAAGTAGAAGTAGTTCCAAATCCAGCAACTGGAAAAATTATCGCTTACGTTCCACTATCTCCGAAAGAAGATGTTGAAAAAGCGGTTGAAGCAGCAAAAGTAGCATATGAAACATGGTCTAAAGTACCAGTTCCGAATCGTTCAAGACAATTATATAAATATTTACAGCTTTTACAAGAAAACAAAGAAGAGCTTGCAAAAATCATTACGCTAGAAAATGGTAAAACATTAACGGATGCAACTGGTGAAGTACAACGTGGTATTGAAGCAGTAGAACTTGCAACATCAGCACCAAATTTAATGATGGGACAAGCACTTCCGAATATTGCTAGCGGCATTGATGGATCAATTTGGCGCTACCCAATTGGAGTTGTCGCTGGTATTACACCGTTTAACTTCCCAATGATGATTCCATTATGGATGTTCCCACTTGCAATTGCTTGCGGTAATACATTCGTATTAAAAACATCTGAAAGAACGCCACTTTTAGCAGAGCGACTTGTAGAGCTATTCTATGAAGCTGGTTTTCCAAAAGGGGTATTAAACTTAGTACAAGGCGGAAAAGATGTTGTAAATAGCATTTTAGAAAATAAAGATATTCAAGCAGTTTCGTTCGTAGGATCTGAACCAGTAGCTCGATACGTATACGAAACAGGTACAAAACACGGGAAACGTGTACAAGCGTTAGCTGGTGCGAAAAACCACGCGATTGTAATGCCAGATTGCAATCTTGAAAAAACTGTACAAGGTGTAATTGGATCTGCATTCGCAAGTAGTGGAGAGCGCTGCATGGCATGTTCAGTAGTAGCGGTAGTTGATGAAATTGCAGATGAATTCATCGACGTACTAGTAGCTGAGACGAAGAAGCTAAAAGTAGGTGACGGTTTCCACGAAGATAATTATGTTGGACCATTAATTCGTGAATCTCATAAAGAGCGTGTATTAGGCTATATTAATAGCGGTGTAGCAGATGGAGCAACATTATTAGTAGATGGCCGCAAAATTAAGGAAGAAGTTGGTGAAGGTTACTTTGTAGGTGCGACAATCTTTGATGGCGTAAATCAAGAAATGAAAATTTGGCAAGATGAAATTTTTGCTCCAGTATTAAGTATCGTAAGAGTTAAAGATTTAGAAGAAGGTATTAAACTAACAAACCAATCTAAATTTGCAAATGGTGCGGTTATTTATACGTCAAATGGTAAACATGCACAAACATTCCGTGATAACATCGATGCTGGTATGATCGGTGTAAACGTAAACGTTCCGGCACCAATGGCATTCTTCGCATTTGCAGGAAACAAAGCTTCATTCTTTGGTGATTTAGGTACAAATGGTACAGATGGCGTTCAATTCTATACACGTAAAAAAGTTGTAACTGAGCGTTGGTTTTAATAAAGAGTAGAAAGCCAAATCGGTTGTTAAATGAAAAACACCACTCTAAAGATGTGGTGTTTTTCGTCTTGTTAATTACTTTTTTCAAAAGCTAGTTTAATACCAAAACCAATTAAGACGATTCCAGTTAACCCTTGAATATAACGTTGCGTCTTCGGTTTTTTCATAAAAGCACTAATTTTATCAATTAAAAATATATAAAAAGCGAACCATATAACTGTTAAAATAAGATAAGTAAGGCCCATTACGAGAAGTTGGATAAACGTGTTATGATTTGGATTTAAAAATTGCGGTAAAAAAGTTAAAAAGAAGACTGCAATCTTAGGATTTAATAAATTTGTAAGAAACCCTTGGCGAAAACAAGAAGTATGCTCGTTTGCATTATTCAAAGAAATATCGTTCGTATCAACGCTTTCTTTGTTTCTAACTGCTAAAAGGGCTTTAATACCAATATAAATTAAATATAGAGCTCCAACGTACTTGAAAATAGAAAATAAAAGAGCTGATTTTACAATAAGTGCGGAAAGTCCGATTACTGCTGCTAAAGTATGAATCAATAGTGCAACGCATGTACCGAACACTGTTTTCACTCCACCGACTTTACCGGCAACTAATGTATTTTTTGTAGCCATTGCAGTATCAGGACCGGGTAAAATAATAAGACAAATAGACATAATGATGAAAAGAAAAAAATTTTCAATCATAGTCGCTCCTCCTTTTTTATTTTTAGAATATTTGATTAAAATTAGTGTAGCACACATTTTGATTTAATAAAATTAAATTTTATTAAAAAATATTAAATGATAAAGAGGCTATACAGTAGTGGAATTCCACTACTGTATAGCCTCAATTTTATCCCGCATGAACGGACGATTGGTAAGGGGTAATAATAAGTGGGCGATGAATCCCACTTATTAAAGTTTCTCTTTACGCATTAAGTAAGTTAAAGAACCGATTTACATCTTCTTCTGAAACATCACTTAACTGCTTATATTTATAATTCGGATTTTGATCTTTATCAACGACAACGGATCGTACGCCTTCAAAGAAGTCTTCATGTCTCATGAAATTCTTAGCAAGTACCAGGTCAGTAGCGAAACATTCTTCAACGGACTTATCTTGTCCATCAATAAACTGTTTTAATGTTACTTTTAATGAAATAGGGGATTTTGATAATAGTGTTTCTTTCGTTTTTAAAGCAAAGAAACTTTGATCTTTCTCCAATGAATGGATAATTTCTTCAATTGTATCGAAAGCAAAATGTGAATTAATTTCTTCTAATGAAGGAGCAAGCTCGCTTTCTAATTTTGAAGTAGTTGCAAATGTACGAATGACTTCTTTTAAATTAGTATGTACATCGTCTTCTTTATGCCAATTTACACTTTCAAGTTCAGTAAGGAAATTTGGTAATGAATCAGATGTCATAAAGTAATCAGCAGCGTTTATAAATAATACGTCAGCAGCTTTTAAAATAGATGCTGTTAAAGCAACATATCGGCCAGCAAACCCTGGAGCTTTATTTAAGAAATAAGCAGCACCGACGTCTGGGAAGAAGCCAATATTCATCTCTGGCATTGCCCATTTCGTACGCTCAGTTACAATTCGATATTTCGCACCATTTGTAAGACCGACACCACCACCCATTACAATTCCATCTAAACAAGCGATGATTGGTTTTTTATATTGATAAATATATGTATCAATTTCATACTCTTCTTCAAAAAAACGTTCCGCATGTTGCAATGCAACTTCATTTGAACGCGCTTCATAAAGAGTTTTAATGTCTCCGCCTGCACAAAAACCTTTTGTGCCAGCTCCTTTTAATACGATAAGCGCAATTCGCTCATCATTTTCCCACTCTTTCAGTTTTTGCCCAATTGGTTGTAACATGTCATAAGATAAAGAATTAAGTGCTTTTGGGCGGTTTAAAGTAATTGATGCAACGCCGTTTTCACTAACAGAAAATAAAACGTGTTCAGTCATAATTCATCCTCCCTTATATATCTTCTTATTCTTAATTCTTGATACGTACTGAAATGTCCTTTATAAATTTTGTCTAATGTTGACGGTACATGTTAATTTGTCCACTGCATATTTTGACGAGTTATATTTGCAGGATTTTGGAGGTTGAAAATGAATATTACAACATTACTGTAATTGTAATTATTTGAATTTACCATGATAAACACGCTATTATATATGTGTAAATTGTACATCCTCACTTTAAAAAGAGTATTTGAAGTGATTAAAATGAAAGAAAAATTGCTTTTCATTAGAAATAGAGAAAGGAGAAATCGGAATGCCAGTACCTTTACTATTGTCGGTGATTATTTTGTCTTCTTTAATAATAGGGATAACTCAGTATTTTCATCATACAGATACGACAGAGGAAGTGAAGGATAAAGTACGGCTTGTATTTCCGATTTTTATCATATCTCTTTCTTTTTGCATTCTATTAAATAAGGATGGATACATTGTTGCAGTATTTTCATTTTTTGTAGCAATCGTTTTAATTACAGTTTTATATTATGTAATGAAAGACTTTATACAAAAATAAAGATGTCGCAGTAGACATTTTTATTTTTGTAACGAATAAAATTTCACATACCGTATTATATATAAATAAAAAACATTTAGAAATAGAAAAGTATGTACTTTGCCGTGTATTTACTTGTCAATCTTGCATAGCCAATATACTATTAATATTGTAGAGAGAGATTAGAAAAAGGGGTTGTATCTATCATGAAATTTGAGATGCACACAAAAATTATTTCAAATGAAAAAGAAGTAAGATTACATATAGAAGAAAACATATTTCAATTAAAATTGGATGGTTATCACTTATTTACAATTCAAGAAATATTACCTTTATATAAATCAAATGAAGAAAGAATTGGCAGTGCAATGATACAAAAGTTAGAGTGGGAAAACGGGAAAACTACAATTAACTATCAACTTATATCACTAAAATCAGTAAATTAAAAGGAGCAGGAAACCATGAAGTTATTTCATACAGCGGATTGGCATTTAGGAAAGCTTGTTCATGGCGTGTATATGACTGAAGATCAAAAGATTGTATTAGATCAGTTTGTACAAGCTGTTGAAGAAGAAAAACCAGATGCCGTAATTATTGCAGGGGATTTATACGACCGAGCAATTCCACCTACGGAAGCAGTAGACTTATTAAATGATGTGCTGCAAAAAATAGTGATTGATTTACAAACACCAGTTATTGCGGTTGCAGGAAACCATGATAGTCCGGATCGTATTCATTTTGGAAGTAGTTTAATGAAGAAACAAGGATTATTTATTGTGGGACAATTTCAATTTCCGTATGAGCCAATTATATTAAATGATGAATATGGCGAGGTTCACTTCCATCTCGTTCCATATGCGGATCCAAGTATAGTTAGACATGTATTGAAAAGCGAAGACATACGTTCTCATGATGATGCGATGCGTATTTTTATGAATGAGCTTTCTGAAACGATGGATAAAGAAGCTAGACATGTATTTGTTGGTCATGCATTTGTAACTTCTGCAGGAGAAGCGGAGGAGAATACAAGTGATGCAGAACGACCACTTTCAATTGGGGGTGCTGAATACGTAAATAGTCATTATTTTGATAAGTTTCATTACACAGCGCTTGGACATTTACATCAAGCGCATTTCGTACGTAATGAGACAATTCGATATTCAGGTTCGCCACTTGCGTATTCTATTTCTGAAGAAAAACATAAAAAAGGTTATTATATTGTGGAACTGGACGAAACAAGGGAAGTAACAATTGAAAAAAGGTTACTTACACCACGTCGTAAAATGCGAACAGTAGAAGCAAAAATAGAGGAATTATTACAAAATCCAGTAAGTGAAGATTACGTGTTTGTAAAATTATTAGATGAAAATCCTGTCTTGCAGCCAATGGAAAAAATACGCTCTGTATATCCAAATGCAATGCATGTTGAAAGGTCCATTCAAAGACGAGAGTTCACAGAGTCAAATGAAGTAACTGTTTCAAGACATAAAACGGATGATTTATCTCTTTTAAAAGCTTTTTATAAAGAAATGAAAGGCTTAGATTTATCAGAAGAGAAAGAGCGTCTATTTGTAGAAGTATTACAAACAGTGCAAGAACGGGAAGGTGAACGAGGATGAGACCGATTCAGCTAATTATGACGGCATTTGGGCCATATAAACAGAAAGAAGTAATCGATTTTGATGACCTCGGAGAGCATCGTATTTTCGCCATTTCTGGGAATACTGGAGCTGGAAAGACAACGATTTTTGATGCGATTTGTTATGTGTTATATGGTGAGGCAAGCGGAGAAGAACGTAGTGATACGAGCATGCTTCGCAGTCAATTTGCTGATGATAATACGTATACAAGTGTAGAACTAACCTTTCAGTTAAAAGGAAAACGTTATGAAATAAAACGACAACTTGGGCATAAAAAACAAGGGAACAAGACGATCACGGGACATGCAGTAGAACTATATGAAGTGATTGATGAAGAGAAGGTTCCAGCTGTTGATCGTTTCCATGTAACGGATGTAAATAAAAAAGTAGAAGATTTAATTGGTTTAAGTAAACATCAATTTAGCCAAATTGTTATGTTACCGCAAGGGGAATTCCGAAAACTATTAACATCTGAGACAGAAAATAAAGAAGAAATTTTGCGTCGTATTTTTAAAACGGATCGTTATAAGTTAATGCGTGAGTTACTTGATCAAAAACGAAAACAATGGAAAGACGTCTTACAAGAAAAGCAGAAAGAGCGAGAGTTATACTTCCGTAATGTTTTTAAATTACCAATCCGCGATGGAGCATTATTAGAGACATTAGTAGAACAAGAACATGTAAATACACATCAAGTAGTAGAAGCATTAGAGCAAGAAACAAATGCGTATAAGGCAGAGGTTGAGCAATTACAAGTAGAACAAGATGTTCAATCAAAGCAATTAAAGGATGCTGAAACACGTTTTCATGCAGCGAAATCTGTAAATGAGAAATTTATAGATTTGCAACAAAAGAATGAGAAATATAATACTTTACAAGAAAACCGTACAGTAATTGAAGTGAAAGAAAAATCTTTTAAACGTGGGGAACAGGCGAAGCGCTTATTACCATTTGAACAATGGCACGAAGAAGCAATGCAAAATGAGCAGAAGGCTGAAGGTTTATTAAAAAAGATAATCGCTAAAAAAGAAAATATAATGAATAGCTTTGAACTTGCTCAGGAGAAATATGAAGCAGTAAAGAATAAAGAACCTGAGAGAGAAGATGCAAAAAAACTAGTTCAAAGATTAGAAGAGTTACAACCGATTATTGCATCATTAGCTAAGAAACAGTTGAATTTACAAAATGCGGAAATTCAAATAGGGAAATTAAAGGAAAGTATGCAAAACTTAGATCGACAATTAGATGAGCATACAAATCAAAAACAGCTAATGTCTGGTGAATTACAGCAATTAGAACGAGCACTTGAGCAATATGTAGCTAAAGTAGAAGAACTAACGAATATGCGAGAAGATGCAAAAGTTTTAAAGCAAGCATATGATGTTTGGCAAGAGAAACAAAAATTTGAACAAGAAAAAGAAGCGGCATATTATAAGATGCAATTGGCAGTTAATGCATATGAAAGTATGGAACGCCGCTGGTTAAGTGAACAAGCTGGAATATTAGCCCTTCATTTACATGATGGTGAATCTTGTCCAGTATGTGGTAGTACGGACCATCCGAAAAAAGCTACAGAGCAAAGTGATGCGATCGATGAAAAAGAGTTAAATGATTTAAGAGACAAGAAGAATATTGCTGAAAAATTACATGTCCAATTAGAGGAGAAATGGAATTTCTATCATCTTCAATATGAACAGGTAATAGAAGAAGTTAAGAAGCGAGGCTACCACTCGGAAGAATTAGTTGAAACATACAGTGCGCTTGTTCAAAAGGGAAAACAATTAGCAACTGAAGTGAATACGTTAAAAGAAAGTGAAGAAACGCGTAAGCAAATTGCTGTGAATATAAAAAGCGTAGAAGAAAAAGTAGATGCACTCCAGAAACAAAAGCGTGAAGTAGAAACAGTGCAGCACCGTACAGAAATGGAGTGTATGCAGCTTCGTACGTCATATGAACATGATAAGAAAAATATTCCAGATAACTTACAAACAGTACAAGCTTGGAAAGTACAGTTTGATCAAGCTACGCATGAACTCAGATTAATGGAAGACGAATGGAAGAAAGTGCAGGAAGCGTATCAACATTGGCAAAATGAACATATACGTATTCAAGCAGAACAGGAAAGTGCTTCTAATCAATTTGAAAGTGCAAAATTGAAGAAAGAAGAAACTTTCGCACGCTTTATGAAAGAGCTTGAGCAGA
The DNA here is from genome assembly GCF_921008455.1 of Bacillus basilensis. Taxonomy (NCBI): domain Bacteria; kingdom Bacillati; phylum Bacillota; class Bacilli; order Caryophanales; family Bacillaceae; genus Bacillus; species Bacillus basilensis. The sequence goes on from NZ_CAKLBZ010000001.1 coordinate 2,330,099, forward strand.
GCGGATTTACAGATCAAATTACGTATAAAGAAGCTAAATTAAGTAATGTCGAGATGGAGATGTTACAAAAAGAAATTCAAGGTTATTATTCATCTCTTGAAGTGCTTGCAAAACAAATTGAAGAGTTACATGCGGAATTAAAAGATAAAGAGTATATGGATATTACAGCGTTAGGTGAACACATAACAGAATTACAAATTAATCTAGATATCATTAAAGAAAAACGTCAACGTGCACAAACTGCGGTAACATATATTTCTGATTTACATGAAAATATTAGACGAATTGATGAGCAAATTCATGAGGAAGAAAAAGCTTTCCAAGAACTTGTTGATTTATATGAAGTAATGAAAGGTGATAACGAAAGTCGTATATCATTTGAACGTTACATCTTAATAGAGTATTTAGAACAAATTGTTCAAATTGCAAACGAACGATTACGTAAATTATCAAACGGACAATTTTATTTAAAACGAAGTGAACGAGTAGAAAAGAGAAATCGTCAAAGTGGATTAGGGCTAGATGTATACGATGCATACACTGGTCAAACACGCGATGTAAAAACATTATCTGGCGGCGAGAAATTTAATGCATCCCTTTGCTTAGCACTTGGAATGGCAGACGTCATTCAAGCGTATGAAGGTGGTATTTCCATCGAAACGATGTTTATCGATGAAGGATTTGGTTCATTGGATGAGGAGTCATTAACAAAAGCAGTTGACGCTTTAATTGACTTACAAAAATCAGGCCGATTTATCGGTGTCATTTCACACGTTCAAGAGCTGAAAAACGCAATGCCAGCTGTATTAGAAGTAACGAAGCAGAAGGATGGGTGTAGTCAGACGCGGTTTGTGGTGAAGTAACACCTTTAATCTGTCTAATTTATCCAGCATTTTTAACGATATTTTAGGCCTGAGTCACACTGGCGGTCACATTTTTCGAATACTTCGCTGAGTTTTTCAATTACAGAATGTTGCATATCGGGTGCTACGAGAATCGAACGTGGAAGGAAGAGTTAGGTTGAAGTCGGTGTATTTATCACTAGCGTTTTCTTTTTCGTATTCTATAAACTTACGATGAGACTTTAGTTCTTCAACCAAAATTGGCGGAAAGTAAATTGTACTTATACTAGTAATAAAATAAAAACAAGCTCTCCATACTGAGAGTTTGTTTTTATTTTTACGATTGTGAAAATAAGAATTCAGGGAATTCAACTGAATCAGGTGAATTCCTTACATGTTTTTGGATAGCACCAACTGCTTTAAGAAAATAATAATTTGCCCCTTCACCTTTAGCTGGTTCTAATTCTACAGATTTTTTTTCTAGTTTATTAAATTGAATTTTCCCTGCTTTTTCTTCATCTTCACAAGGGAAAAAACGATAAACGACTTCCTCTTTATTTTCATACTCTTTAAATAAGTCTACACAAACTCCCATATTATCAATCTCCTTATTGGTTAAAATTATAAGATAAAAAGAAAAAGTGTAAATACAGAAATTTTAGATTAGTGCAATGATATTTATGTAAAATAAAATCTACCTTATTGTAAATAAAGCCTATGTATACGCGAAATTTTTACAATTCTTCCGATAGTACTTATGTGAACGATCGTAATAATAGTTTGACATATTAAGCGCGTACCTCCTTTTTAGTACATGCTATGCGGAGAATGAAAGCTGTGTTTGGGCAGTAAAGTGTGATGTGTAGATAGGGGAAAAGAATCATGCTCAAAGTATTGTTTATGATTTTCTAGTATAGAACTTATTATAATAAAATAAATGCCACCTCTTTATAGAGGAGGCATTTATTTGTTATTTAGAATTAGATAACTCACTTAGGAGTTATCTGTAGAAGGCGGTGTATTCTCCAAACGATTATAAGCTTTAAAAGCCGAATTTGCTGATATAACACCACCCACTAAAAATAAAGCTGACCCACTGACCAATATGATATGACTAACATACGTTTCACGTGATTCTTCAACTTCTTCTTGTAACATTGTTGGCATTTGAATTCCCTCTAAACAACATTTATTTTGTAGATATTATATACAAACGCCTAAAATATGTTAAAATCACTGGATAGTGTTAGGAGGAAGTATATAGTTAGAGGTGAATTGTTTGGAAAATCTTCATTACAAATTTATGCTAACTTCACATAGAGCACATATTAACATTGTATTATGTATATGTACCAAATAAATAAAGTGAATTGAATGTATTTCTGTTTTTAAAAATTTAAAATTCTATTATTTTTATATAAAGGTTTCACATCGGAGTTTTAAATATTTTGGAAATAGATCTAAATAAAAGGAATTCATATAAAAGGGGAATGTCTTATGACAACATATACGAGTGAAATGAGAAAAGGTTCAGTTTCAGAAGAAGATGTAGATATTTTAAAAATTATGGCACACCCAATCCGTTTACAAATTGTAAATGAATTAAGTACGAGAAAAACTTGTAATGTAACGCAATTAACAGAATTACTGAATATTCCACAATCGACTGTTTCGCAACATTTATCAAAAATGAAAGGTAAAGTGTTACGAGCTGAGAGAAGAGGTTTAGAAATTTATTATCACATTAACAATTTAAAAGCGAGTAAGATTGTAAGTGTTTTAGGATATATAAACTAATGAAGTGTTTTCATATAAAATAGCCGCTGCTGGTAAGCAGTGGCTATTTTTTGTTGTATTATGTATTCGTATTTAAAATTTTATAGTTTTTATGATTTACAATTGTTCGATCAAATTCAAAAGTACCACCGCTTACATCTGTAATTTCAACTAAGACCGATTCAGTATATAGTTTTAGTACAGATCCTGTAATCTTTAAATTATTTCGTTGAAAAAGTATAGTATCCCCTACGTTTGCTTTCATAGTACCTCCTCATTAAAGACAGAAATATTTTTTTATTATATATATTAAACCACGTATAGGTATATTAGTGAATATTTAGTTTTATTTATCAAAAAAATATTTGTGGTTTTTTTAAATAAAGTACATCGTAGTGTGAAAAAAATTTTCTGTTTGTATGGGAAACTTAAAGTTTTACAATCTAGCAATGGTATAAAATGAGACATAATTTTTATAAAAGAAGATGATAAAAAAGTTGTAAGTAGCATTGAAGCTAACCATTATAAAAACTACTTACGTATTTAATCAGTAGTTTTTTGTATTTCGTCCTTCGTTTTCTGTAACTGATTCCATGTTTTTGACGCTCTATCTTGTAAGTGCTTACATAATCGGGAACATCTTATACAATGAAGGTGTTAAATCAAAAGAGGTGACCAAAATGAACATAAAAAAACAAGACTTAGCGAAAAGCATTGAAATAGAAAGAGGAGGCGGAAAGGTATGAAAAAATCAACTGTTAATCCATGGCTTGTTGTCCTTGGCACAGTCATAGTACAAATGGGGCTTGGAACGATATATACATGGAGTTTATTCAATCAGCCTTTAGTTAGTAAATACGGTTGGAGTCTTAACGTAGTTGCTATAACTTTCTCAATTACTAGTCTTTCCTTAGCATTTTCAACTTTATTTGCGAGTAAATTGCAAGAAAAATGGGGACTTCGTAAACTTATTATGGTAGCTGGACTAGCATTAGGACTAGGATTAATACTTAGTTCACAAGCTTCCTCATTAATATTGCTTTATGTACTAGCAGGAGTTGTTGTAGGGTATGCAGATGGTACAGCATATATCACTTCACTATCCAATTTAATAAAGTGGTTTCCAAAGCGAAAAGGTTTAATTGCTGGTATTTCTGTCTCTGCATATGGTTCAGGTAGCTTAATCTTTAAATACGTTAACGCACAGTTGATTGAATCAGTTGGTGTATCACAAGCGTTTATATACTGGGGTTTGATTGTTACAGCTATGATTGTAATTGGCGCTTGCTTAATCCATCAAGCTTCAGATCAAGGAGCAGTTCATGAAACGAAAACTCAGGAATATACAACGAAAGAAATGTTAGGCACAAAACAAGTATACTTATTATTTATTATGTTATTTACATCATGTATGAGTGGCTTATACTTAATTGGTATGGTAAAAGACATCGGTGTTCAACTTGTAGGACTTAGCGCAGCAACAGCAGCTAATGCAGTGGCTATGGTTGCAATATTCAACACATTAGGTCGTATTATTCTAGGACCATTATCGGATAAAATTGGCCGTTTAAAAATCGTTACTGGTACTTTTGTTGTTATGGCGAGTTCAGTCTTAGTTCTAAGTTTTGTAGATTTAAATTATGGTATTTACTTCGTATGTGTAGCAAGTGTAGCGTTTTGTTTTGGTGGAAATATCACTATTTTCCCAGCTATTGTTGGTGATTTCTTCGGTATGAAAAACCATAGTAAGAACTACGGAATTGTGTATCAAGGATTTGGATTTGGGGCGCTTGCAGGTTCCTTTATCGGTGCACTTCTAGGTGGATTCAAACCAACCTTCATGGTGATCGGTGTATTATGTGTCGTGTCATTCATTATCGCAATTTTAATTCAAGCACCTAAACAGAAAAAAGAACAAGAAGAAGAGTATCGCAGCGTAGCATAAGTATATAAATCTTCTATAACACTATAATTACGAAAAAGCATCCTGTTAAATAGGGTGCTTTTTTTGAGTTATTTTAACAAGGTTAAATTACTTTTTGGTTTTTTTTGCATATGAAAGCGAGTGAAATATCCATTTGGATTATACTGGAATATAATAAATCGATACATCGTATTTGAAATATGTATTAAATCTTAAATAATAAAGAAAACATTCATTGATGTTTGCAAGATATATTTTCAGAAAAATATTGAGAAAATAAATACTTGAGTTTTTCAGAAAGCATTATAAATAAACGTATCTATAGTTTATATTCTTCAATTTTAAAATGAGGAGTTTGAATTTTATTTATAATGTAAGTACTTATCAATACTTTTAGATGTAATTGTATTGAAAATCACTAAAATATTTTATCTGAAAAATAAAAATAGGTTGACAAGTTTATTGAGAAAGATTATCATTTCGATGTAAGAACGTTAAATGAAAAACATTATCAATGAATAATATTTTAATGAAAAGTACACTTGACCAATTAGTTTAGTAAGTGTATTATTTTTTACATCGATAACGATAATCATTATCATTATTTGTTTAATTAGATTAATTTTCAAATGAAAGGATAGAGGAAATGAACTTAGGGGAATTTGATGGGAAAACTGTTTTAGTAACAGGTGCAGCTCAAGGTATAGGTAGTGTTGTTGCCAAAATGTTTTTAGAAAGAGGAGCTACAGTTATTGCGATTGATCAAAATGAAGAGGGGTTAAACGTACTTTTTAATAAAAATGAATTAAATGAAACACGTATGAAAACACTTCGTTTAGATGTGAGTGATAGTACCGCTGTTGAAGGTATAGTAAAGCGTATTGAAAATGATATAGCACCAATAGATATATTAGTAAATGTTGCTGGGATTTTACGTATGGGAGCGATTCACTCTTTAAGTGATGAAGATTGGAATAAAACATTCTCTGTAAATTCTACGGGAGTTTTCTATATGTCCCGAGCAGTAAGTAAATATATGATACAAAGAAAGTCAGGGGCAATTGTTACAGTTGGTTCAAATGCAGCAAATACCCCGAGAATGGAGATGGCAGCGTATGCTGCATCAAAAGCTGCCACGACGATTTTTATGAAGTGTTTAGGTTTAGAACTTGCAGCGTACAATATTCGCTGTAATTTAGTATCACCAGGTTCTACTGAAACTGAGATGCAAAGATTACTATGGGCTGATGAGAATGGAGCTAAAAATATAATTGCTGGTTCTCAAAATACATATAGACTCGGAATTCCATTACAAAAAATCGCACAACCTTCAGAAGTTGCTGAAGCAGTGTTATTTTTAGCTTCAGATAGAGCAAGTCATATTACAATGCATAATTTATGTGTCGATGGCGGTGCTACGTTAGGAGTTTAATAAAAAATTCAGGAGGTAATTATACTATGAATGAACATACAGCTGTAAAGGAATTGTCAGAAAAACTTTTAGAAGATTATAAGACTGAATCTTCATTCTTTTTTGCTTCACCAACTCGAACGATATTAGCAGAAGGAGAGTTTACTACAGTAAAGCATCCTGAAATTGAAAGTTTCCCAGAGCTTGTGCAAGCGACATTAAGTAATGCGAAACAAGCTGGAAATCCAAATCCTATCGTTGTGGGTGCTTTGCCATTTGATCGTAGAAAAGAAGTCCAACTTATCGTACCAGAATATAGCAGAATTTCTGAGCGTTTACAATTGGATACAACAAATCAGCTTGAAATAAATGAGAACTTAACATTTGAAATGACGCCAGTACCAGACCCTGAAGTGTATATGAAAGGTGTGAAGAAAGGAATTGAAAAAATACAGGACGGTGATTTAAAGAAAATCGTTCTATCTAGATCGTTAGATGTTAAATCTTCCGAAAAGATTGATAAGCAAAAACTTCTTCGAGAATTAGCAGAACATAATAAGCATGGTTATACATTTGCTGTGAATTTACCGAAAGATAAAAAAGAGAACAGTAAGACGTTAATTGGAGCAAGCCCTGAATTACTTGTTTCACGTAATGGTATGCAAGTTATTTCTAACCCGTTAGCTGGTTCAAGGCCACGTAGTGAGGACCCAGTAGAAGATAAAAGAAGAGCAGAGGAATTACTTTCTTCTCCAAAAGATTTACATGAACATGCGGTAGTAGTTGAAGCGGTTGCCGCTGCACTTCGTCCGTATTGTCATACATTACATGTTCCAGAAAAGCCATCAGTTATTCATAGTGAAGCGATGTGGCATTTGTCTACAGAAGTGAAAGGTGAACTTAAGGATCCAAATACTTCTTCTTTACAATTAGCAATTGCCCTTCATCCTACGCCAGCAGTTTGCGGAACTCCGATGGAAAAGGCAAGAGAGGCTATACAGCATATTGAGCCATTTGACCGCGAGTTCTTTACAGGAATGCTAGGGTGGAGCGATTTAAATGGAGATGGTGAATGGATTGTTACAATTCGCTGTGCTGAAGTGCAAGAAAATACACTTCGATTATTTGCAGGAGCGGGAGTTGTTGCTGAGTCAAAACCAGAAGATGAGTTAGCAGAAACCTCTGCTAAATTTCAAACGATGTTGAAGGCTTTAGGGTTAAATGATAGTTCACTTAATGAAAAATAGGGGGAAGAAAAAATGTTAGAAGGTTATACGGAATGGCCAAAAGAATTTGCAAATCGTTACCGAGAAGAAGGCTGTTGGCTTGGAGAAACATTTGGTTCGATGTTAAAAGAGCGTGCTGAAACATATGGAGATCAAATTGCAGTTGTAAGTGGTAATACGCATATAACGTATAGTGAGCTGGATAAAAAGGTAGATCGCTTAGCTGCAGGCTTACTGAATTTAGGAATAAAGAAAGAGGACCGAGTTGTAATTCAGTTACCTAACATTATCGAGTTTTTTGAAATATGTTTTGCGCTATTTCGAATTGGAGCGCTTCCTGTCTTTGCACTGCCTTCACATCGAAGCAGTGAAATTAGTTATTTTTGTGAGTTTGGCGAGGCGAGCGCTTACGTTATTTCAGATAAGGCTCTCGGTTTTGATTATCGAAAACTAGCAAGAGAAGTGAAAGAGAAAGTGCCAACTTTACAACATGTAATTGTAGTGGGAGAAGAAGAAGAGTTTGTGAACATAAATGATCTGTATATGGATCCCGTCTCATTACCAGAAGTTCAGCCAAGTGATGTTGCATTTCTCCAATTATCAGGAGGGACAACCGGTCTTTCTAAATTAATTCCTAGAACACATGATGACTATATTTATAGTTTACGTGTTAGCGCTGAAATTTGTAATTTGAATGCAGAAAGCGTCTATATGGCAGTTCTTCCAGTAGCACACAATTACCCAATGAGTTCTCCAGGGACATTTGGAACTTTCTATGCGGGTGGAAAAGTGGTATTGGCAACTGGTGGTAGTCCAGATGAGGCATTTGCTCTTATCGAAAAAGAAAAAGTTACAATTACAGCGCTCGTTCCGCCATTAGCAATGATATGGCTTGATGCTGCATCTTCTCGTAATAACGATTTATCGAGCCTAGAAGTAATTCAAGTAGGTGGTGCTAAATTTAGCGCTGAAGTTGCAAAACGTATACAACCTACATTTGGATGCAAGTTGCAACAAGTTTTCGGTATGGCAGAAGGGTTAGTAAATTACACAAGATTAAATGATCCGGAAGAAATCATTATTCATACACAAGGTAGACCGATGTCTATATTTGATGAAGTAAGGGTCGTTGATGAAAATGATAACGACGTTAAATTAGGTGAAATAGGTAGTTTATTAACACGAGGGCCATATACAATTCGTGGCTATTATAAAGCAGAAGAGCATAATGCAAGATCATTTACAAAGGATGGATTTTATCGTACAGGTGATCTTGTAAAAGTAAATGAACAAGGTTACATCATTGTAGAAGGAAGAGATAAAGATCAAATTAACCGTGGTGGTGAGAAAGTAGCTGCGGAAGAGGTTGAAAATCATCTATTAGCACATGATGCAGTACATGATGTAGCGATTGTATCTATGCCTGACGATTATTTAGGAGAACGTACTTGTGCATTTATTATAGCTCGTGGACAAGCTCCGACTGTAAGTGAATTAAAAATGTTTTTAAAAGAACGCGGTATAGCAGCTTATAAGATTCCAGATCGAATTGAATTTATTGAATCATTCCCGCAAACAGGAGTCGGAAAAGTCAGCAAAAAAGAACTACGTAAAGTCATTGCTGAAAAACTTACTACAGTAAAACAATAATAAAAACCGGAAGGAAGTGATTAGATGGCTATTCCATCTATTTCAGTATATAAAATGCCAATTGAATCAGAACTACCAAAAAATAAAGTGAATTGGACACCAGACCCGAAACGTGCAGTACTTTTAATTCATGACATGCAAGAATATTTTCTTGATGCATATAGCGATAAAGAGTCACCGAAAGTAGAACTCATTTCAAATATCAAGGTGATAAGAGAAAAATGTAAGGAACTTGGCATACCAGTTGTTTATACAGCACAACCTGGTGGACAAACGTTAGAACAACGAGGGTTATTACAAGACTTCTGGGGTGACGGTATTCCTGCTGGACCAGATAAAAAGAAAATTGTCGATGAACTTACTCCTGACGAGGATGATATATTCTTAACAAAATGGAGATATAGTGCATTTAAAAAGACAAACCTATTAGAAATTTTAAATGAACAAGGAAGAGATCAACTCATTATTTGCGGTATTTATGCGCATATTGGCTGCCTTTTAACAGCTTGTGAAGCTTTTATGGATGGAATTCAGCCGTTCTTTGTAGCAGATGCAGTTGCTGATTTTTCACTAGAGCATCATAAACAAGCATTGGAGTATGCATCTAATAGATGTGCAGTAACGACATCAACAAACCTACTATTAAACGATTTACAAAGTGTAAAAGGTGATGAGAGTGAAGGAATCACTATACAGGAAGTGCATGAACTAGTTGCACAACTACTTCGTGAGCCAGTAGAGAGTATTGATATTGATGAGGACTTACTAAATAGAGGGCTTGATTCGGTCAGAATTATGAGTTTAGTAGAGAAGTGGCGTCGTGAAGGGAAAGAAATCACTTTTGCAGATTTAGCAGAACGCCCAACTGTTTCCGATTGGTACAGTTTACTATCTTCACAAACAGCACAGGTGCTGTAACAAATAGACTACATAATAAAGGGGTAGTAAAGAATGCCTAACAGTCAAAAGATTCGTCATTCGTTATCATCTGCGCAGTCTGGTATGTGGTTTGCGCAACAATTAGATCCGCTTAATCCAATTTATAATACTGGGGAATATGTAGAAATAAACGGAAATATTCATCAAGAAATTTTCGAACTAGCTGTACGTAAAGTTGTAATGGAAGCAGAAGCACTTCATGTTCGCTTCGAAGAGGATGAAATTGGCCCATGGCAAGTTATTGAAGAATCACAGTTTCATATGCATTTTATTGACGTTCGTAAAGAAGAAAACCCTGAAGAAGCTGCTAAAGTATGGATGAAAAATGATTTATCTATGCCAGTCGATTTGAAAAAAGATACTTTATTTACTGAAGCACTTATTCAAGTTGAAAATAATCGTTTCTTTTGGTATCAGCGCATCCATCACATTGTGATGGATGGCTATGGATTTTCACTTCTTAGCCAAAAGGTAGCGAATGAGTATACATCACTTATTGAAGAAACAAACAAGAATGAAAAGCCATTTGGTTCTCTTGCAAAAGTTGTGCAAGAAGATATTGCGTATCGTGAATCTAAACAATTTCAGGAAGATCGTGCTTTTTGGTTAGAGAAGTTTGCAGATGAACCGGATGTCATAAGTTTAGCAGAACGAGCACCGAGAACAACAAATGGATTTTTACGAGAAACAGCTTATTTATCTAGTTCTAGTACGAAAACTTTATTAGAAGATATCAATATTTCGTTAACAAGTTGGCCGGAATTCATTGTCGCTGTAACAAGTATTTATATGCATAAGTTAACAGGTGCAAATGATATTGTTTTAGGTTTACCGATGATGGGACGTCTAGGTTCTGTATCTATTCATACACCAAGTATGGTAATGAATTTAGTACCACTGCGCCTCACTGTAACTCCAAATATAACTCTTGCGGAATTATTACAGCAAGTTTCTAAAGAAATCCGAGATGTACGTCGCCATCATAAATACCGTCATGAGGAATTAAGAAGAGACTTAAAGTTACTAGGTGAAAATCAAAGGTTGTTTGGACCGTTAGTGAATGTTATGCCTTTTGATTACGGGCTTAATTTTGCTGGAAATCGTGGTATTACGCATAACTTATCAGCAGGACCTGTAGATGATTTATCGATAAATGTATATAAACGTTTTGATCAAAATGAGCTAATGATTCATTTTGATGCGAATCCCGAAGTATATAATGACGCGGAGCTAGCAGTGCATAAAGAAAGATTTATGAATCTATTTGAATTAGTAATAAATAATTATGAGAAAAACGAGTCGATTGGAAAAATAAACATTACTCTGCCTGAAGAAAATCATAAAGTTTTATTGGAATGGAATGAAACGAAGGAAGACGATGAGTTAATCAGTCTACCTATATCATTTGAAAAACAAGTGCAAAAAAATCCAAATAAACTAGCGATTACTTGTGACGGTGTAAACCTTACGTATAAAGAGCTAAATGAACGAGCGAATGAACTAGCACATTATTTAGTAGAAGAAGGAATACGACCAAACCAGTTTGTAGCTTTAGTGTTCCCTAGATCAATAGAAATGGTAGTTAGTATGCTAGCAGTCTTAAAGGCTGGTGCAGCATATTTACCAATAGATCCAGAATACCCAGCAGAAAGAGTTAATTATATAGTAAATGATGCAAAACCAGTTTGTATCATAACACATTCATCTGTTTCATCTAAGTTAGTTATAGAAAATGATATGAAAAAAATTGTATTAGATGAAGAAGAAACGAAACTAGCGTTACATACATATTCTCGCATGAATATAGCATGTAAGAATGATGTATCACTTTTAAACCCAGCCTATACAATATATACTTCAGGCTCAACAGGAAACCCAAAAGGTGTAATTGTTTCTATGAGAGGTTTAAGTAACTTTTTAATGGCTATGCAACAAAATTTTTCATTAAATGAAAATGATCATTTATTAGCAGTTACAACGTTTGCGTTTGATATTTCTGCTCTAGAAATTTATTTACCTCTTATTAGTGGTGCAAGTTTAACAATTGCGCAAAAAGAAGACATACAAGAGCCTTCTGCATTAACGACACTTTTACAAGAAGAAAGAGTGACCATTATGCAGGCTACACCGACGCTTTGGCAGGCGTTAGTAACTGATTATCCAGAAAAGCTACAAGGGCTAAGCATACTTGTTGGTGGTGAAGCTCTTCCAGCGCATTTAGCAAATAAATTAAAAGAATTAGGTTGCTCAATAACTAATTTATATGGACCAACTGAAGCGACGATTTGGTCTACTTTTATGAACATTGATGAAGGTGAAAAGGGTATACCTCCTATTGGAAAGCCAATTTGCAATACAGAAGTGTATGTATTGGATGCAGGGTTACAACCAGTTCCACCTGGAGTTATTGGTGAACTATATATTGCAGGGGAAGGACTTGCAAGCGGATATTTAGGAAAACCTGAGTTAACAGCTGAACGGTTTGTTGCAAATCCTTATGGAGAATCAGGGAAGCGCATGTACCGTACAGGAGATCTTGTGAAATGGCGTAATGATGGTGCGTTAGAGTACATTAGTCGCGCAGATCATCAAATTAAAATCCGTGGATTCCGAATTGAATTAGCTGAAATTGAAACGGTATTACAACGACATGAAAGTATTCAACAAGCGGTAGTAATGGTACGAGAAGATCGCCCAAATGATAAACGCATCATTGCGTATATCGTTGCAGAAGAGGAACCGATTAATCTTTCAGAAATTCGTTCTTATGTTTCAAAAAGTTTAGCGAATTATATGATACCATCGGCATTTGTTGTGCTAGAAGAATTACCATTAACGCCAAATGGTAAGGTTGACAGAAAGAAATTACCTGCTCCTGATTTTAATGGAATGAACAATGAGAGGGTTGCTAGAAATCCGAAAGAAGAAATATTATGTGATTTATTTGCAGAAGTACTTGGTGTTTCTCGAATTAGCATTGATGATAATTTCTTTGAAATGGGTGGACATTCACTTCTCGCATCTCGTTTAATGGCAAGAATTCGTGAAACGTTAAGTGTGGAATTAGGAATCGGGAAACTATTTGAATCACCAACTGTTGCCGAACTGGCGAAACAATTAGACTATGCAAAAAGCGCAAGACCAGCTATTCAGAAAGCAAGTAGGCCAAATGAAGTTCCACTTTCATTTGCACAGCGCAGGTTATGGTTCTTAAATTGTTTAGAAGGTCCAAGTCCTACTTATAATATTCCGCTAGTCATTCGTATGAATGGAATATTGAATCGAGAAGCATTACAAGGTGCTTTTTATGATGTAGTTGAGAAACATGAAACACTTAGAACAATTTTCCCTAACGTATTAGGTAGTTCCTATCAAAAAATTTTAGATATGGAAAACTTAAATCTAGAAATGGTTATAACTAATACATGTAAAGATGAATTAGAAAGTGTACTTTCAGAGGCGGTAAGATATAGTTTTAACCTCGATTTTGAGCCGGCAGTTCGTTTGCAACTTTTTACAGTGAGTGAAAACGAACATGTATTATTAATTCTATTACATCATATTGTAGGTGATGGCTGGTCATTACAGCCGTTAACGAGAGATTTTACAGGAGCGTATAAAGCACGATGTCAAGGTGACAGAGTTCAGCTGGAGACACTTCCAGTTCAATACGCAGATTATGCACTTTGGCAACAGCAATTGCTAGGTGATGAAACGACACCAGAGAGTCTTATTTCAACACAATTAGATTTTTGGAAAGAAGAACTTAAAGGTTTACCAGACCAAATGGAATTACCTACAGATTTCCAGCGTCCAATTGAGACAAGTTACCGTGGGGAAACAATTCATTTTCATATAGATGAAGGTATGCATAGTAGGTTAGTAGAGCTTGCACGTAAAAATGGAGTTAGTTTGTTTATGGTGCTACAAGCAGGGCTTAGTGCACTATTTACAAGATTAGGTGCAGGCACTGATATACCAATTGGAAGTCCGATTGCTGGAAGAAATGATGATGTACTTTCAGATATTGTTGGTTTATTTGTAAATACATTAGTGTTACGTACAAATACTTCAGGAGATCCAAGTTTTAAAGAATTATTAAATAGAGTGAAGCAGGTAAATCTTGCAGCTTATGAAAATCAAGATGTTCCATTTGAAAGACTTGTTGAAGTGTTAAATCCAGTACGTACTCGAAATAGCCACCCGTTGTTTCAAGTTATGTTAGCTTTTCAAAATACACCAGAAGCAACGTTTAATGTACCAGATTTAGAAGCGAGCCTTGAAATTCAAAGCGTCGGTTCTGCAAAATTTGATTTAACATTTGAAATTAGTGAGAGTAACGGGGGTGATGGTACTCCAAACGGTTTACATGGATTACTAGAGTTTAGTACCGATTTATATAAACGTGAAACGGTTCAAAAACTAATAGAACGATTCATTTTGTTATTAGATGATGCGGCGACAAATCCGGATCAATCCATTGGCAGATTAGAAATATTAACTTTAGCAGAGAAAAATACAGTATTAGAAAAGTGGAATGGTGGTTTTCAAATTGCACCAGAAATGATATTGCCACAATTATTTGAAAAGCAGGCTCATATAAATCCAAACTCTATTGCTGTTGTCTTTGAAGATAAGAAATTAACTTATGAAGAGTTAAATAAAAAAGCAAATAGAATAGCTCGTTTGTTAATAGCAAAAGGAATCGGTCCTGATCAACTCGCTGCTTTAGCAATGCCGAGGTCTTTAAATATGGTTGTGAGTTTACTTGCGGTTCTTAAAGCAGGAGCAGGTTATCTTCCATTAGATCCAGATTACCCGTCTGATCGTATTTCATTTATGCTCCACGATGCGAAACCATCATGTGTTTTAACAAATTCAAATGTGGAAATTGAATGTGATGAGGAACTGAAAATTTTAGTTGATGATGTAAAAGTAATAGAAGAAATTGAGAAATATAGTGAAGACAATATTGATGAAATGGAGCGTGTGAAGCCGTTAACTCCTTCACATATTGCTTACGTTATTTATACGTCAGGTTCAACAGGTAGACCGAAAGGCGTTATGATACCTCATCAAAACGTAGTGAGACTTTTAGGAGCAACTGATCATTGGTTCCAATTTGACGCAGACGATGTTTGGACGATGTTCCATTCATACGCTTTTGATTTCTCGGTTTGGGAAATTTGGGGGCCTTTGTTATATGGAGGGCGTCTAGTCGTAGTACCACATACTGTAAGTCGGTCGCCGAAAGAATTTTTACAACTTCTTGTTAAAGAAAAGGTAACTGTTTTAAACCAAACTCCATCAGCGTTCTATCAATTGATGCAAGCAGATCGTGAAAATGAAGAGATTGGCCAAAAATTATCTTTACGATATGTTGTTTTTGGAGGAGAAGCACTTGAGCTAAGTCGATTAGAAGATTGGTATAGTCGACATTCTCATAATGCACCAAAGCTTATTAATATGTATGGTATTACGGAGACGACAGTACATGTTAGTTATATTGAATTAGATGAAATAATAGTCTCTTTACGAGCAAACAGTTTAATTGGGTGTAGTATACCTGATCTTAAAGTGTATGTGTTAGACAACTATTTACAACCAGTGCCACCTGGAGTAGTTGGAGAAATGTATGTTGCAGGTGCAGGGCTTGCTCGTGGATATTTAGGAAGAGCAGGCTTAACTGCAGAACGGTTTATTGCAGATCCATTTGGGAAGCCAGGTACAAGAATGTATCGTACTGGAGACTTAGCGCGTTGGGGTCAAGATGGGACGCTAGATTATATAGGACGTGCAGATCACCAAATAAAAATTCGTGGATTCCGAATTGAGTTAGGGGAAATAGAAGCGTTAATAATGAAACATCCTAAAGTTGAACAAGTCGCCGTTATTGTAAGGGAAGATCAACCAGGGGATAAACGGTTAGTTGCTTATATCGTTGCATCAAATAATGAAATGATTGATACGAATGAAATGCGTCAGTATGCTGGTGGTAGTTTACCAGATTACATGGTTCCATACGCTTTTGTTATAGTAAATGAGTTGCCTTTAACTCCAAACGGTAAATTAGATAGAAAGGCATTGCCAGCTCCAGAATTTATCGCATCATCTTCTAGTCGTGGACCAAGAACACCGCAAGAAGAAATGCTATGTGACTTGTTTACAGAAGTTTTAAGTGTGCCTCAAATTGGAATTGATGACGGATTCTTTGATCTAGGTGGCCATTCACTTCTTGCAGTACAGCTTATGAGCCGTATTAAAGAAGCACTTGGGGTTGAACTAAATATCGGAACTTTATTTGCAGCACCTACTGTTGCAGGTCTTGCTGAAAGACTTGCAGTGGGAAATGGACAAAGTGCACTTGATGTGTTGCTTCCATTACGAGCAAGCGGAGACCAATTACCACTATTTTGTGTACACCCAGCAGGTGGATTAAGTTGGTGCTATGCAGGACTTATGAAATCTTTAGGTACAGACTATCCAATCTACGGTGTACAGGCACGTGGTATTGCTAAAAATGAAGAACTTCCAAAAAGTTTAGAGGAGATGGCAGCGGATTATTTAAAACACGTTCGTGAAGTACAGCCTCACGGACCATATCGTTTACTCGGTTGGTCGCTCGGAGGAAATGTTGTTCATGCAATGGCAGCGCAACTACAAAATGAAGGGGAAGAAGTAGAATTACTCGTTATGCTAGATTCTTATCCTGGCCACTTCCTACCGAATACGGAAGCACCAACTGAAGAAGAGGCGTTAATCGCATTACTTGCTTTAGGGGGATATGATCCAGATAACATGGATGGTAAACCACTTACGATGGAAAGTGCAGTTGAAATACTTCGTAAAGATGGAAGTGCATTAGCAAGTCTTGAGGAAGAGACTATTTTGAACTTGAAAGAAACATATGTAAATTCGGTAGGGTTGTTAGGGAAGTATGTACCGAAAGTTTATAACGGAGATATTTTATTCTTTAGATCTACTGTTATACCAGACTGGTTTGATCCTATTTCTCCAAATACGTGGCTAAATTACTTAGATGGGAAAATTGTACAACACGATATTGATTGTAGACATAAAGATTTATGTCAACCAGGACCACTTACAGAAATTGGACAAGTATTAGCGAAATATTTGCAGAATAAGAAAGGGGTAAGTACAGTATGACGAATCCATTTGAAAATGATAATTACACATATAAAGTATTAATGAATGAGGAGGGCCAGTATTCTCTCTGGCCTGCCTTTCTCGATGTACCTATTGGATGGAATGTCGTACATGAAGAAGCTAGCAGACAAGTTTGCTTACAATATGTTGAAACTAACTGGAAAGATTTGAATCCAAAAAGTTATCAAGCTGGCGAAAAAATATTAGTAGGAAAACGATAATGAAGGTAAAAATAAATCCAAAAGTAGTTGTAAGTATCGTTTATATTACAGCGATGTTTATGGCTGCAATGGATGCAACAATTGTAAATGTAGCATTACAAACGATAAGTAAAGAACTACAAGTGCCGCCATCCGCGATGGGGACGGTTAATGTTGGGTATTTAGTTAGCTTAGCTGTTTTCCTTCCAATTTCCGGTTGGTTGGGAGATCGCTTCGGTACGAAAAGAGTATTTCTAATCGCTCTTTTCGTATTTACAACTGCGTCTGCATTATGTGGAATAGCGAACGATATTACTTCATTGAATATTTTTCGTATCATTCAAGGTGCTGGCGGGGGGCTTTTAACACCAGTTGGGATGGCGATGTTATTCCGAACATTTTCGCCAGAGGAAAGGCCGAAAATTTCACGGTTTATTGTATTGCCAATTGCTGTTGCACCGGCAGTAGGACCAATTATTGGCGGTTTTTTTGTAGATCAAATGTCTTGGCGCTGGGCATTTTATATTAATTTACCGTTTGGAATCGTAGTGTTACTATTCGGTCTTCTATTTTTAAAAGAGCATATTGAAAAGTCAGCTGGTCGTTTTGATTCTCTCGGTTTTGTTCTTTCAGCACCAGGATTTGCGATGATAATTTATGCACTTAGTCAAGGACCATCAAAAGGCTGGGTTTCTCCAGAAATTATGAGTACTGGGATAGCTGGGATTGTATTTATTACATTGTTCATCGTTGTAGAACTTAGAGTAAAGCAACCGATGTTAGATTTACGATTATTAAAAGAACCAGTCTTTAGAAAAATGAGCCTTATTTCATTGTTTTCATCCGCTGGTTTACTAGGAATGTTATTTGTTTTTCCACTTATGTATCAAAATGTAATAGGAGTTTCCGCACTGGAATCAGGCCTTACGACATTTCCAGAGGCGATTGGGTTAATGATATCGTCACAGATTGTGCCATGGTCATATAAGAAATTAGGAGCTCGAAAGGTAATTTCTATTGGATTAATTTGTACGGCGATTATCTTTGTTTTATTAAGTTTTGTAAATCACGATACGAACCCATGGCAAATTCGGGCATTATTGTTTGGCATCGGTATTTTCTTAGGTCAGTCTGTTGGAGCAGTTCAATTTTCTGCATTTAACAATATCGCACCACCTTCTATGGGGAGAGCGACTACTATATTCAATGTGCAAAATCGATTAGGTTCAGCGATAGGAGTTGCTGTTTTAGCTAGTATACTAGCCGGTTTTGGAAATAACAGTGCACAACATAATGCTCATTCAGATTTCTTGCCATATCAAGCGGCATTAATTGGATCAGCAATATTTTTACTTGTAGCATTACTATTTTCTTTACGTATTTCTGATAAAGAGGTAATGTCAAAGAAGAAAGAAAAAATGTTATCCGTATCAAAAAAACAGAAAGCACTTGTCAATGAATAACAATTGATATTCGTTGTATAAAGGAGAGTTTACATGATAGAAAGTAAAGTTGTAGATTCTATACCAACTTTGAATGAGAATGATTGTCAAATATGGTGGGGAAGAATTTCAGATTTACAATCATGGCATTACAATTTACTAAATGACGTTGAACGAGAGAAAGCAAATTCATATCATCATTCGGCAGATCGTGCCCGTTTTATAATAGGTTGCGTAATTAGTAGATTAGTTATTGGGAAGATACTTTCTATGTCGCCAGTGCAAGTGCCGATTGATCGAATGTGCCCAGTATGTAAATTACAACATGGCAGACCGCAATTACCAGAAGGAATGCCACAAATATCGGTTTCACATTCAGGTGAGTGGGTTGTTGTTGCATTTACAAAGTCTGCACCTGTAGGCGTTGATGTTGAACAAATGAATCCAAATGTAGATGTTATGAAAATGGCAGAAGGCGTATTAACAGACATTGAAATAGCGCAAGTTATGAAATTACCTAATGAACGGAAAATAGAAGGTTTTTTAACATATTGGACTAGAAAAGAAGCAGTGCTCAAAGCGACAGGTGAAGGACTAATGATTCCACCAGTGGATATTACTATCTCAGCTCCAAATGATCCTCCAAACTTGTTAGTTTTTAAGGATAGACATGAGTTAGTAGAAACTACAATGATTGAAGATATAAGACCAAGTGTAGATTATATGGCTTCAATTGCAATATTTAGTAAAGAAGTAACTAAAATCACACAGATAGACGCAGTAGAGCTTTTAAATTATAAATAAGTTTAATAAAATATCTTATAGAAGAGGTGTTCCTCATGTTAGTAGCGGAAAATAGAACAAATGAATTCACTTATAATGTACAAGCAATTAAAAATATTTTATTTGCTGGAGATACATCATCTATTCATGCTTTAGAAAAGTTATTGAATGATACAGTTCAGTTTGATGTCCTCGAACAAGAGGTACTTGATAGACAATACATCCCGAAAGAAGCAAAGAATTTCTTTGATAAAAACGGAACATTTCTTTACCGTGTATCTCATGTTAGTTATAAAGGAAAAGTGTTATCTGAAAATCTAATTTTTGCGGACACTTCGTTTTTACCAAATACAATTAAGAGTGAATTAGAGAGTGGAAACATTCCAGTTGAAAAACTTATAGAAAGGATGAAAGTAAGAAGAAACGTATTATACGAAGGGTATCAGCCTTCTGGAAATATTATTGAATTATTTGATGGATGCTCTGTTGCAGCGAATGTGTATCCAACAAGAAAATATCAAATTGTAAGTAACTGCAAATGTATATTTTATATTTGTGAAGTGTATCATGCAGAGAATATAAAGGAATTACTAAATTAAAACAAGAAACCAGCCTATAAAATGGCTGGTTTCTTGTTTATTTCACAGCTTCTTTTAACTCTTTACCTGCTTTAAATGCAGGAACTTTACCAGCAGCGATTTGAATTTCTTCGCCAGTTTGTGGATTACGTCCTGTACGAGCAGATCTTTCACGCACTTCAAAAGTTCCAAAGCCGATTAATTGAACTTTATCGCCAGATTGTAATGCAGTAGCAATTGTGTCAAATACAGATTGTACAGCTGCAGAAGCATCCTTTTGAGAAATATCAGCTGATTGTGCGACATTTTTAATTAATTCTGTTTTGTTCATGTTTTCACCTCATAAAAAAATTTTTTGGAATGAATGATTTAGTATAATAGTTAGTAAAGATAAAGCTATTTATATTGTTAGAAAGAATGCTATATAGTTATGTTAATTTCGTTGCAAGAAACTGAATCCCTGCTAATAATTAGGGATTAATTAAGAATTGATGCATAGAAAACGTTGTAATATGAGGATGAGGGGGAGTATACGGATGATTTTTCGTGAAAAGGATGAGAAAGAAAGTATATTAATTCGTCAACATGATCATGGTTTTTTAGCTGGAGAGATTGCGAAGCATATAAAAGAAGATTTTTTTGAAGATGACACATATTTAAAAGAGACAATTGATGCAATATATGAGCATGATAGAGGATGGATAGAACTTGATAAAGTACCAATTTTGAATGATGCTAAAAATATCCCATATACATTTATGGATTGTCCAAGTTCATTACGCTTTGTCTTTTATACGATTGGTTTGAATGAAATTGAAGATTCCAATCCATACGGAGCATTACTTTGTAGTAAGCATTTTTTATCATTTCCATTAAATGAGGAAGATGAAGAGATGATGTCATTTTATACAGGGGAATTGGAACGACAAAAAAGAATATTGAAAACACTAACAAAAGAACAATTTGCGATGTTCGATAAACATTATAGATTATTAAAGTTTTGCGATGAACTTTCTTTATATGTCTGTATGAATAAACCAGGGGTAGAAAAGAAAGATGAAATTGATTTGTTTAAAGATGGTTTTGAAGGAACAGAAATGTTTAATAGTAAAGAGGGGAAACCTATTCAAGCTGAATGGATAGATGAGGAAACAATTCGGATTACACCGTTTCCATTTCAAACGGAATTTCATACGTATGTAAAATATAAAACTATAGATAAACGTGAAATTGAAGAAAAAGGAATTGTAAAGGCTGATAGAGAATCAGAAATGAAGAAACAAACTATTCGTTTCATACAATAAGGAGGCGATTTCGATTGAAAGAGTACATGTTAAAACAGGTGGATTACCATGCTTGGGCTAATATACGATTATTCAATCGACTAAAAGAATTACCAAATTATGAGACTATTTTTAATGAACAGATACAGAGTGTATTTCCATCAATCAAGGAGACATTTGCGCATATTTATATTACAGATCAAGTGTGGTTACACATATTGCATGGTAAAAGTATGAATGAAGCAATACAAGACCGAGAAAATTTACGAAAACAAATCGAAACTAAATCGTTACATGAATTAGAAAAAATGTTTGAAAATATGACAAATCAATATAAAGACTTTTTAAGTACAATACAAGACGTGAATGCTGTATTTGTTATTGAGAATCCATATGTAGGGAAATTAGAAACTTCAATTTTAGAGTTGGTACAACATGTCGTAAATCATGGTACATATCATAGAGGAAATATAACAGCGATGCTTCGCCAACTTGGGTATTCGTCGACAATGATGGATTTTGTACTTTATTTACATATGGCGCAGAAAGAGGGAGAGTAATATAATTTGTAAGAAGGAGAGACTTTAATTGTAAAAGTCTCTCTTTCAATTTTATCCCGCTTTAATGGTAGAACGACTGATTAAAGTTTTACTTTATTTCTTAAGAGGCTTTATTTTCTTGTAATTGCTTAGCGTATTGTACCGCCTTATATGCATTGACTCTACCATTTTTCCAGTACGTACCTGTACCGCTAATTTTATCAGAAGTTGACTCAATAATTTGGCGGATTTGTGTATTGCTATAACCTTGATTCGCTAAAAGAGAAGCGACTCCTGCAACGTGAGGTGTTGCCATAGACGTACCACTTAATGATTGATACGTGCTACCTTTATATGTGGAATATATATTTGAACCTGGAGCTGCAACATCTACCCAGCTACCATAAGTAGAAAATGAAGATTTTCTATCTAATTGGTCTGTAGAAGCAACTGCAATTACTTCGCTGTAATATGCAGGGTAATTTGCTTTTGTATTTCCAGCATTTCCAGCAGCTGCAACAATAACAGAGCCTTTATTCCATGCATATTGAACAGCTTGTTGTAATGCAGTCCCACCATTTGGAGCTCCTAAACTTAAACTAATTACTTTTGCACCTGAATCAGCAGCTTCTCGAATACCTTGCGCTACTGAATCAAGAGTCCCACTTCCTTGATTATCTAATACGCGGACAGCATAAATTGAAGTTTGTGGGGCAACACCAGCAATTCCGACACTATTATTCGTAAGTGCTCCAGTAATTCCAGCGCAATGTGTACCATGACCATTACCGTCATCAGAAACATTGTCGTTATCAACATAATCATGCCCGTAAATTACTTTCGAAGCTAAATCAGGGTGTGAACCTTGTACTCCTGTATCAATAATAGCTACTTTTACACTAGAATCACTTCGTTGACTATCCCAAGCTAGTGGAGCTTGAATTTTTTGTAATCCATATTGATTTTTATAATATGGATCGTTCGGAGTCCAGAAGGAGTGAACGTAGTAATTCGGCTCTGCATATTCCACATCTGGATTGTTTTTATAACTTTTTATCTTTTCTTTTACAGTACCTTTCGAAAATTGAACGACTTCAAAACCTAACTTATCATCTTTAGATAAAACATTAGCACCAACAGACTTATGAAAAGATTGCACATTACTTAAAGATGCATTTTGTTTGAACTTAACGATCAATTGGTTAGGGACGTAATCAGTAGATGATGTTTCAGCACTTGAAGTATTTGTGTTAAAAAAGAAACCACCGATAATAAATGATAAAATAGATAGGAAAACAATGATTTTGTTTTTCAAAAGATTTTTCCTCCCTTTTGTTGGATAAGTTTTTCAGCGACGCTTTAATGTCGCATTCCTTTTCAACTATATAGTTAGACCATACGATTTATGTCATTTATGTGAAAAACTTTTAGTGGAATAAAAAAGGGAAAGATTGATATAAATATATTTTTAATGATATTTACTGAGTAAGAAAACGAAAAAAGGAATGCCCATTATGTATGAGTCATTCCTTTTTTATAGATTAACTTGCCTGTTTTTTATGACTTTCTTTTAATTTCTCTGCCTGTAAAAAGCGATTCGTTTCTGCGACAACAATACCACTTAACCCAATAAGACCAATTAAGTTTGGAATCGCCATAAGTCCATTTGCAATATCAGCGAATGTCCATACGATGCCTAGTTTTAAATTAGCTCCAATAGCAATCATGACGATAAAGATTGCTTTATAATATTTAACAGCACTTTCTCCAAATAAATAAGCCACGCATTTCTCTCCGTAATACGACCATCCTAAAATAGTAGAGTAGGCGAATAATATAATTGCGATACCGAGAATCATACTACCAGCAGTGCCAAATACAGATTGGAACGCTAGTGTTGTAGCTTCAACGCCAGTTTTACCTGATTTCCATGCACCTGTAGTAATTAATACAAGTCCTGTAATTGTACATACAATAAACGTATCTAGAAAAGTACCAGTCATAGAAACTAAAGCTTGCTTTGCAGGCGAATCAGTTTTGGCAGCCGCCGCGGCAATAGGGGCACTCCCTAAACCAGCCTCGTTCGCAAATACACCGCGCGCCATTCCAATTTGAATAGCTGATGCAACTGTTGCTCCGATAAAACCACCAGCAGCTGCAGTACCAGTAAATGCACCAGAAAAAATAAGTGAAAATGCTTCTGGAATTTGATCGTAGTGATAGAAAATAATAATAAGACCAGCAATGATATAAAAGAAAGCTTTAATAGGAACGATATATCCTGTCACTTTCCCGATTTTTTTAACTCCGCCTAAAATAACAATAGCGATTAAAAACGACATTAATATACCAGTTAGAGCAGGAGGGAAAGAGAAATTAATCCGCATTGCCTCTGCAACTGAGTTAGATTGCACCATATTACCGATACCGAAAGAAGCAGTTGTACCGAATATGGCGAATAAAACAGCAAGCCATTTCTTACCTAAACCACGTTCTAAATAGTACATTGGTCCACCCGAATATTCGCCATTTTCATTACTAACACGGTATTTCACCGCAAGAATTGCTTCGGCATACTTTGTTGCCATCCCGAATAAAGCAGTAATCCACATCCAAAAGATTGCACCAGGTCCACCAATCGTCACAGCAGTTGCAACACCAGCTATATTTCCCATACCAATCGTTGCCGCCATAGCTGTCATAAGTGCTTGGAAGTGGCTAATATCTCCAGAGGAAGATGTATCTTCTGATTTTTTAAAAGCTAGTTTGTGAGCGTATAATAGTTTACTAAACTGTAAACCTTTTAAACGCACTGTGAGAATGATACCAGTACCAACGAGTAACAACAAAGTTGGTAATCCCCACACATAATGGTTAATTTGTTCTAATGCTTTACCTACTGTCTCCATCTTTATTCTCCTTTTTTAGAAAAAATAAAAACCACTTCAAGTAAATGAAATGGTCTCTGGAGAAACAAGGAATAGAAAAATAAACCGATACAAATCGGCATTTTCTTTCGCTTGTCTCTGTCCTTTTTACCTGAGAGATTATCCGCTAAAATAACGGATTTGCTCCTTCGGCGCTCGTTTTCCTCCGCGCTATATATAAGCGAGAGGGAGTCTCTCCAGAGATTCGTCCCCATGCAGTTCTACTTGTAACCAAGACCTGAGAGTTTCAAAGTTGATTCAGCAACTTTTTGCCCCGTCGGTAGATCAATAGATCTTCTCCTGAATGGTTCATCCGAATTATAAAATTAATAACTTATACGCATTGAATGTGTATAGAATCAATAAAAACATTATAGATATACAATTAGTAAAATGCAATCATTTTTTATTTTAAAATAGTAAAGAATTCTATTTTTTCGAAATTCCTAATTTTTCTTCAACTTCAGATAAAGTTGATAAAGCGATGACAATATGCTGATCCGCAAGTCCTAAAGCATGTCTAGTATTTTCAATTGTTTCATTGGATGGAGTAGAGGTGTTTGCTCCGTCTATAATTAAATCCGCCGTGTTTTTCATAAATTTAGAAGCAGTTCTAAATTCAGTTGTGAAATAAACTAGTTGTTCTTGTATTTGTACTTCCGATATATTTTCTTTAATTTTCAAAGTGTCTATTTCGTTTATAATGTTTTCATATTGTTTGGAAACAGCAGTCATTGTAACTAATAGTTTATCTCTGTCTACTGAATCTCCGCTCGTGTTAATTTCTTCCCAAGCAGGCAACCAATCTTTTTCGATGATGTCATTATAATTATTAGTTAATTCATTAATTTTAGGTTGCAATTTAGTTTTGAATGTTTTTGTATCAATTGTTTCTGCAGTAGTTTTTTCGTTATTATTTTTATCTTTAATTGTGTAGAAAATCGTACTGGCAATGATAAAAATAGCAATAACTACTGTCCATTTATTTAAAAGCCATGTCTTCAAAGTGTAACGCCTCCATTTTAAAAAAATCTTATAATTATAATATAAAATAATAATGTTATTGAAGGTAGGTAATATAGGCTAGAATTAATTAAATATATTTTATTTATCTGTACGTAAATAATCAAAATTAGTAAAATGATGAAAGCAATATGTAAGAAAAGAGGGTTTTTAGTGAAACTGAATAGAAGAAAACTAGTTTCAAATATTTCAATGGCTATGTTATTAGTTGGTTTAATTGCATTCATATTTATGAATAAAGAATCTAAAATTAAAGATTTTCCAGTGCCAATGTCAGCAATTCATATTAACGATGATAATGAAGAGGATTATAAATATATAAGTGTAATGCCTATTACAAAGGCAAGTGGATGGGAGAACTTAGGTGAAAACGGGCATACTGTTAGTTTTAAAAAAGGGGAAAGGAAGGTAACGATATTACATTATCCGGGAGAAATTACGTATTATATATTTGAAAAATAATTGATAATAAAAGAGATAGGAAGTGAATGATATTGTAGGATTGTTTACTTCCTATCTCTTTTGATTTTTAATTCTGAATTATTTAAATTATAATTACTATGTGTATAGTATAAAATAATATTTAGTATGGAGATGAGTTGATAATTTGCCAAGTATAAAAAAAATAGGACGTTTTTGTCCTACAGATGATGAAGGGTATATTATAAATGATGCACATATTGACAAAGTGCAACCTATGTTTATGGAGGTAATACAAGAAGTGAAAAATACTTGTTGTGAATTGTTACAGAGTGATTTACACAGTGTTTATATAAGAGGTTCAATTCCAAGAGGGATTGGAATTGAAGGAGTTGCTGATATAGATGTAATTATATTAGTACGAAAGGATCCAAAATTAATAGATCTAAGTTGGCGAAAGAAGCTAGAACATCAAAGTTTACAAAAGTTTAATTGTATATCAGGAGTGGAGTTAAGTTTTTACAGTGAAAAAGAAGTGACCAATCTCAATCGTTTTTCTTTTATAAGCTTTATTATACAGACACATGGTATTTGTATACTAGGTGAAGACGTAAAATTGTCTTTACCTAAATATAAAGTAAGTCAGGAGTTAGCCTATGAACATCTTTTTCAATTGCGGAAACAAATTGGACAAGCTCGTAAAGAGTTAATTCATAATAAAGGCGTGGATGATATAGCGGATAGTTGTCGTTGGGTTATGAGGATAATAATCAGGTCAGGTCTAGCATTGACAATTGAGAGAGAGAAGGACTTTACTCCAGAGACTTATATCCTGCATATGAATTATTTAGTAAGCATTTTCCCGAACAAGAAAAAAATATGAGTAAGGCATTACAATATGTAATTGAGCCGATAAATGATATAAATGAAATTTTATTATCTTTAAGTACGTTTGGTGAATGGCTGATAGAAAGAGCGGCTGATTTTTTGAATACTATAGATAACTAGGATAATATAATTATATTATGTAAATAAAAAGGGATAGAGAGTGAAATTAATGTTAGTGTAGGTGGAAATGTAGAAAGTGTTGCAAATGGGAAATGGAATGTAAGATGAGGGGGAATTAAATATGTTACTAAAAACAATCTACTGTAAAGTAGAAGAGAAAAAGGAATTGTTTTCAAAAGCACAAGAACAATGGTGTGATATAAAGTATTTAGATGGTTTTCATGGACAATTTGGCGGATGGTATGAAGATGAGGCATGTGTATTTACTTTATGGGAAGATAGAAGTGCGTATCAATCATTTATGAATGGTGCTCACGATACAATTTATGTAAATAGTAATCAAGAGGATACGTTTGTTTCATGTGAAATTGAATTATTTCAAACGTTGTATGATGTTACTGATACGCCTTTGAAAGACGTTGTTATAGAAGGATCATTTGTAAGAGTTGCCATATGTGATGTAAAGATCGAAATGGAAAAGCATTTTTTACATAAGCAAGAAACAATTTGGAATAAAGGAATGGAAAATGCAAAAGGGATGTTAGGTAGAGTACTTGGAAAGTCTTTGAAAAATGAAAATCGTTACATCGTGTTAACTTATTGGAAAGATGAAACGGCGCATCGAAATTATGTAGAAGAGATCTTCCCTGAGTTGTATAAACTAGCTAATATTCATGAAGACATAGAAGATATAAGAGGTAAACAAGTTGTATGTAAGGAAGAATGGCTTGTATATTAAGCACAGAAAAAGTGTATAAATGAATGTATAATAAAGATAATTTCTTATAAACAAGAAATTAATAGAAGACGTTATATACCCTTTCATGTTAATATATTTAAGTTATAATAGGAGGCTTACCCTTTTGTATTGTACGGTAGAAGCAGTGTGAGCTTGAAATTTTTTTAGAAAAGGATGTGCCTAATTTGCGTATCAATAAATTTATTAGTGAAGCTGGAAAAGCGTCTCGACGTGGAGCAGATAAATTAATTAATGAGAGAAGAGTAATTATTAACGGTAAGGTTGCAAAAATTGGTGACCAAGTAAATCCAGGTGATGATGTGCGCGTAAATGGAGAGCAACTTCGTATTGCTCGAGATCACGTATATATCGCTTTAAATAAACCAGTAGGTATTACATGTACGAGTGAAAAAGCTGTAAAAGGTAATATTATTGATTTAGTGAATCATCCTTTACGAATTAGTCATATTGGACGTCTCGATAAAGACTCAGACGGTTTAATTTTGTTAACGAATGATGGTGATATTGTTAATGAAATTTTACGTGCTGAAAACAAACATGAGAAAGAATATATCGTTTCAGTAGATAAGCCGATTACGCCTGATTTTCTTGAGCAAATGGCAGCTGGTGTGAAAATTTTAGGAACGAAAACGCTTCCGTGTGAGATTACACAGTTATCAAAATATGAATTCAAAATTATTTTAACACAAGGATTGAATCGCCAAATTCGTCGTATGTGTGAAGCTTTAGGTTATCAAGTATACACGTTAAAACGTACGAGAATTATGAATATTGAGTTGAATAATTTACCGGTTGGACAGTGGAGAGATTTAACGAAGAAAGAGAAGCGACGTCTATTTTCGGACTTAAATTACGAACCACAAGATTGGTAAAATTGAGAAGGGGAAACCAAAAATCTATTTTTGGTTTCTTTTTTATTAAATAAAAAATATTTTTTAACACTTGCAAAAATAAAATGAATAAGATATAGTAAATAACAATAAATGGATGTACTTTTAAAAGCAAAGAAAAGGACACGAGTTATTTTCCCCGGTTATACAGAGAAGGAAGGAAAGCTGAGAACTTCCTAACGCAGAAAAATAACTTACCACCTTAGAGCTGCACTGGGGAAATCAAGTATCTAGTGCCGTGTATGCGACGTTATCGCAAAAGAAGCCATTGCATTTTGTAATGGGAATCTGGGTGGAACCACGGATATAAGCATATTCGTCCCTATTTTAGGGATGGATATGCTTTTTTGTATTCAATTTCATAATAAGCGAAGAAAAGGACACGAGTTATTTTCCCCGGTTATACAGAGAAGGAAGGAAAGCTGAGAACTTCCTAACGCAGAAAAATAACTTACCACCTTAGAGCTGCACTGGGGAAATCAAGTATTCAGTGCCGTGTAAACGACGTTACCGTAAAAGAAGCCATTGCATTTTGTAATGGGAATCTGGGTGGAACCACGGGTAAAAGCACGCTCGTCCCTATTTTAGGGATGAGTGTGCTTTTTATTATGAAATGGAGAGATGAAAAATGAAAGAACAAATGATTGAAATTAAATTTCCAGATGGTAGCGTGAAAGAATTTGTAAAAGGAATTACTTTAGAAGAAATTGCGGGATCCATTAGCAGTAGTTTGAAAAAGAAAGCAGTTGCGGGGAAAGTAAATGATGGGTTATATGATTTACGCCGTAATATTGAAGAAAATGCGGAAGTAGAAATCATTGCTCTAGATTCAAATGAAGGTGTAGAAATTGCTAGACACTCGGCGGCACACATTTTAGCGCAAGCTGTAAAGAGAATGTATAGTAATGTAAACCTTGGTGTAGGACCGGTTATTGAAAATGGTTTTTACTATGATATGGATCTTCCGAGTAGTGTAAACATAGAAGATTTATCGGAAATCGAAAAAGAAATGAAAAAGATTATAAATGAAAATGTAAAAATTGAAGGTGTTGAGGTCTCACGGGAAGAGGCAAAAAAACTGTTTCAAGAAATGAACGATCACCTGAAATTAGAACTGTTAGAAGCAATTCCAAATGGGGAAAGTGTAACACTTTATAAACAAGGTGAATTTGTAGATTTATGTAGAGGACCACATTTACCGTCAACAGGCTATTTGAAAGCTTTCCAATTATCTCACGTTTCAGGTGCATATTGGCGAGGTGATAGTGATAATCAAGTGCTTCAGCGTATATATGGTGTTGCATTCTCATCTCAAAAAGAATTAGAAGAGTATTTGCATTTCGTTGAAGAAGCTGCAAAAAGAAACCATCGTAAGTTAGGCAGTGAGCTTGAGTTATTTATGTTTTCTGAAGAGGCTCCGGGAATGCCGTTTTATTTACCGAAAGGCCAAATTGTTCGTAATGAATTAGAATCATTTTTAAGAGGAATTCAAAAAGAATACAATTACCAAGAAGTACGTACTCCATTCATGATGAACCAAGAAGTATGGGAGAGATCAGGGCACTGGGGACATTATAAAGATAATATGTATTTCTCAGAAGTGGATAATAAAAGTTTTGCATTAAAACCGATGAACTGCCCAGGGCATATGCTGATGTTTAAAAACAAATTGCATTCTTATCGCGAATTACCGATTCGCATGTGTGAATTTGGTCAAGTACATCGCCATGAATTTAGTGGTGCGTTAAACGGATTATTAAGAGTACGTACTTTCTGCCAAGATGATGCACATTTATTTGTAACTCCAGAACAAATTGAAGATGAAATCAAATCCGTAATGGCGCAAATTGATTACGTATATAAAACTTTTGGATTCGAATATGAAGTAGAACTTTCTACTCGTCCAGAAGATTCAATGGGTGATGATAAATTGTGGGAGCAAGCAGAGGCAGCATTAGCAAATGTATTACAATCATTAAATTATAAATATAGACTAAATGAAGGTGACGGTGCATTCTACGGACCGAAAATTGACTTCCATATTAAAGATGCTTTAAATAGAAGTCATCAGTGCGGAACAATTCAGCTAGATTTCCAAATGCCAGAGAAATTTGATTTGAATTATATAGATGAGAAGAATGAAAAGAAAAGACCAGTTGTCATTCACAGGGCAGTATTAGGATCTTTAGACCGCTTCTTAGCAATATTAATTGAGCACTTTGGAGGAGCGTTCCCTGCTTGGGTAGCACCAGTTCAAGTGAAAGTTATTCCAGTATCGAATACAGTCCATGTACAATATGCAGATGAGGTTACAGATAAGTTAGCTCAAGCTGGCATTCGTGTGGAACGTGATGTGCGAGATGAAAAATTAGGATATAAAATAAGAGAAGCACAAATGCAAAAAGTTCCTTATGTTCTTGTTATTGGAGATAAGGAAATGGAGAATGGAGCTGTAAATGTACGTAAATATGGGGAAGAAAAATCAGAAGTTGTTGAACTAGGTGTATTTGTGAAAAGTATAAAAGAGGAAATAAAAAATAAGAAATAGAGAATGATAATAAAATACACCATTAATATGTATTACTGAATTTAAAGTAAATAAAGAAACATAATAAATGATGAAGGGATAGCTTAATCGTTATCCCTTCATCATTTATTGCCATATACTTCATCTCAAACTGTTAAATCATTTTCTGATTGTATATGAATGGCTTCTTGTAAGAGCTTTTGGAGAACTGCAGCAAAAATTGCAATCACGATAGAGCAGAAAATAATGATCAGTCCAATTGGTATAAAACTTGGAGGGTCAATTTTTTTTGCCATAAGATAGTAGAGTGGCATACCTAGCAAGTATATGGTACTAATCGTGAGAGCACAGTATTTTATATTTTTTAAAGCCTTTACTGATAATTCCGAGAACGCTTTGTTCTTATCAATATAGCTTAAAAGTTTAAACGCTTGATACAGAGCGAAGTAAAAAGGTATCGCTGCTACGTACATATCGATTAAAACGAGAGATTTCATATAAGCAATAGCTGGATACAATTCTCCAGCGAAATTCCCGATTTTAGGTATTAAAAATATGCACAATGCAAGTACTACTATACCTATAAAAACAATAGCTAGCTTTAAAAAGAGTGTTGTAACTTGTTTCATAAAAAGCACCTCGTTTTATTTAATGACAACATGATTTTATCATATAATTTATCGTTTTAAAATAAAATTATATTGTTTTTTAATTTATTATTATTGTTATTTATGTATCCTTTTAATATTTAAAAAATAAAATGCTTTTCTCATTACAAAGAAAGTCCCCTTGTGAAATGGTCTGTAATATTTTTTACCTTACAAAAATGTAAGGTAAATGTAAGCGAAATCGAAGGAACGAGTTGTAGAAAAATGAGAATATGAAGTAGGAAATAGGTTCATGTAACCTGTAGGACTCTACTTGAATGAATAATTAAAAAATTCTTAAGGATTCACATGAGAAAAAGATAAGAAATATGTGAGAAATTAAATTTATACAAAAGGGATGGAGTGAAAGAGATGTCAACAAATGTAGTTACTGTAGAAAGTGTAGAAAAAACGTATGGGAAAAGAAATGAGAATCAGTCAAAAGCACTAAGGGGCGTATCATTAAATATTAAGGAAGGGGAATTCGTCGGGATTATGGGTCCTTCTGGATCTGGCAAAACGACTTTACTTAATGTGATTAGTACACTGGATCAAGCGACAGGTGGTAGTGTAACCATAGCTGGTACAAATATTACTTCAATGAAGGGGAATGCATTATCAGATTTTCGATCTCAAAAATTAGGGTTCATTTTTCAAGATTTTAACTTACTTGAGAACTTATCAATTTATGAAAATATCGCTTTACCACTTTCTCTGCAAGGCGTACCTTCAAGTGAGATAACTGGAAAGGTAAATGAGGTTGCGAAGAAATTAGGGATTACTGAAATTTTAACAAAATATCCAACTGCTGTTTCTGGTGGACAAAAGCAAAGAACAGCGGCAGCACGAGCTTTAGTACATAATCCAGCAATTGTATTAGCAGATGAACCGACAGGAGCGCTTGATAGTAAAAATGCAAAAAGTTTATTAGAAGCGATGCAAGATTTACATGAAAATCACAATGTAAGTATTTTGATGGTGACACACGATGCATTTAGTGCGAGTTACTGTGAACGAATATTATTTATCCAAGACGGTCTTCTTTATAAAGAATTAAAGCGTCAAGGAACGCGAGAGAATTTCTATCAAGACATTTTAGGTGTGCTCGCTCATATGGGCTCAGCTGCTGAGTCTAAGTAGGGGGGCGAGACTATGTTATTTAAATTATCACGTCATAGTATGAAAAAGATGTTAAAAGATTATATGGTTTTACTTATTGGTCTCGTTATTAGTATTAGTATCTTTTACATGTTCCAAACGATGGCGATGAATAGTGAATTTACGAAGGATAATAGTCTGATTAGTAGTATTAGACTCGTATTCTGGGTAGGTGCAATACTATTATCTTTCATTACTGTATTTTATATTATATATGCCAATTCTTTCTTACTCACATTAAGAAGAAAAGAACTCGGTATGTACATGATGCTCGGTGCGAAAAAGAAAAAAGTAGCACAGTTATTATTTATTGAAACATTTGGTATGGGTATTGTCAGTATTATTATCGGGATTTTAGTAGGGATGTTACTTGCAAGTGTAGCAGGAAACTTTTTAATGAATGGCATGGAGATTTCAGCAAAAGGTAGTTATTCATCTGTATATACACCAGCAATCTTAGTTACAGCTATATTCTTCTTAATACTATTTTTTATTACTGGTTTAATGAATAGCATTCGATTGTTACGTAAAACAGAACTAGAGTTAATTCGTGAAGATGAAACACTAGATGAAGTAAAGAAAAGTAAAACTCGCATTATTATAATGACCGTACTTGGTATATTACTAGTAAGTATAGGGTACTATTTTATGATCAATGTAAAAATATATGCTGAATTAGGTTTTATTATAGCGACCATCGTTACAACACTTGGAACATATTTTATCTTTAGTTCATTGCTCCCATTTTTTGTGATGAAAATTAAAGGGAATAAAAAACGAAATGAAACGGGCTTAAATAGTTTTACATATGCTCAGCTACGCTTTCGAGTAAATAGTTTATCGAGAGTATTAGGAACTGTAGCGATGTTAATTGCATTAGGTGCAGGGGCAATGACAGCAGGTATGGCATTTCAAAAAAATGTAGGCATTATGACAGATTCCTCACGTGTATATGATGTCGTAATTCATGATCCAAATGATCAAGATACAGCAGCATTAAAGGAAATGGAAATAGTTGAAGAAAGCAAGTATAAGTATAAAGTAGATGGAGAAGCGGTGTATTACTTACGTGACGATTTAACTACGAAACCGCCACTTATTTCCGACCGCTTTGATATGGAAACTTTAAAAGAGCCTGCGCGTAAACGGGTGGCTGAACCTTTAACTGAACCTGTATATTCTGCATTGGAAGCTCCCGAAGCAGCGAATAAGCTTCCTCGTATGCCAAAAGATTGGGAAGATGCGGTTGTAAGAGAAATACAAATTACACATAATCAATTTAACGGAAAGCCTGTAAGAATTGCTGATGAAGAGCATTATAAAGGAATTCAAGGAACAGAACATACTGTAACATTAGCAAAAGTAGATGATATGAAAAAATATAAACCATTATTGATCGAAATAGACAAGAGACAAAAAGAACAAATTGAAAAAACAACAGGTACAAAAGTAGACATATTTACGAAAATGACAATTTATCAGTTAACGAACAGTCTCATGAGTGGAACAATGTTTATGGGGTTTTTCCTCGGAATTGCCTTTCTAGCAATGATGGCAAGTTCGCTTATGTTCAAAATATTAACGGGTGCTTCTCGTGATGTACGCCGTTATGAGATGTTACGAAAAATCGGTGTGAGACGTAGTATGCTGACAAAAAGTATATATAAAGAAATTTCATATTTATTTATCTTCCCAGCAATCATTGGAATTTCCCACGTTTTAGTAGGGCTTAACTTATTCAGCTTCATATTAGTTGACCCGTTTGTAAAAGTGTGGGTGCCAATAGGGATTTTCTTAGTCATTTATTTCATCTATTACTGGATAACTGTCCAATTGTATAAAGGAATGGTAATGCCGAAAGAAGAAGTAGCGAAATAGTTTAAAAAAGAGTCCTTGTTTTGAAAACAAGGACTCTTTTTATTTGTGATACCTTGTGATTTAGTATTGCTATGATTAACGTATTGAAAATTAAGAAAATATTAAAGGTTTATATAGCTGAAAGTTAAGAAATATATGGGATATTAAGAATGTACAAAAAATCAAGATGAAATTGGAAATTGTAATTGTTGTACATTCATATTTTTTGAGGTAGTTTTACAGAACTAAATTGATGTTTTATAAATTTAAAAGAAAGGAAACTACTTATGAAGAAGATAAGAAAATTAATAAAACTTATTGGTGCCATCACTATACTACTATTAATCGTAGCACTAGTATTTCCTACATGGACTTCGCAAATAAAGGGGGAAAATAGTATAAGTACATTAGAGCAAGTAAAGATAAATGGAAGTGGTCATGAAATTATGATACGCGGTAAAGATAAGAACAATCCGGTAATTATTTTTGTACATGGTGGACCAGGTTCTTCAGAAATACCATATGCTCAAAAATATCAAGACTTATTGGAAGAGAAATTTACAGTTGTTAATTATGATCAAAGAGGAAGCGGGAAGTCGTATCATTTCTTTGAAGGTTATTCGAATCTTACATCAGATTTACTTGTAGAGGATTTATTAGCTTTGACAGATTATGTTTCAAAACGTCTTGGTAAAGAAAAAGTAATATTAATTGGCCATTCTTACGGTACATATATTGGAATGCAAGCTGCTAATAAAGCTCCTGAAAAATATGAAGCATATGTTGGGATAGGGCAAATGAGTGATACAGTAGAGGGTGAGATGGATAGTTTAAAGTTTGTTATTGATCAAGCGAAAAATGCAGGAAATGAAGATGAGGTTTCCTATTTAAATGGATTAACTAAAAAAATTAAAAATGGCGATACATACACTCCTCGAAATTATGTTGCGAAATATGGTGGAACATCAAGACTCATTGAAAATCCAGATGGTGATAACATCGGGATGTTACTCAGTAATGAATATAACTTGTTAGATGTAATTCGTTATAACGTTAGATTGTCACATTCTCAAACTGTTTTATTAGAAAAGGATTTAAAGAATCCATTGCCTACTAAGGTGACTAAAATGGAGCTACCGTTTTATTTCCTTATGGGGGAATATGACTATAACACTTCATTTCATGCAGCAAAAACATATTTTAATACTATTGAAGCAGATCAAAAAGAATTTATTACTTTCGAGAAATCAGCTCATTATCCACAATTTGAAGAGAAAGAAAAATTTTACAAATGGATGTGCGATACATTCGTAAAATAAATAAAGTGTATCCGAACTATATAGAATTAAAAAGTTAGCGAGATATATCATTACATGAAGCGAAGTTAAATAAAAAAGACTCTTGTATAGATAACAAGAGTTTTTTTATATTGTTCTTTATACAGAAGGAAAAGATTGGATAACGGTCGGAAAATATAATATAACTTCCGAGAAATGACTAAAATAATACTATT
Source organism: Bacillus basilensis (assembly GCF_921008455.1). Taxonomy (NCBI): domain Bacteria; kingdom Bacillati; phylum Bacillota; class Bacilli; order Caryophanales; family Bacillaceae; genus Bacillus; species Bacillus basilensis. The sequence continues at coordinate 2,366,589 of NZ_CAKLBZ010000001.1, forward strand.
TTGTCGAGAGAAAGGTGGTGAAAACAATGGCTAGAAAGAAAGCGGTGAAAGTATTACGAAAACAAAAGAAAAGAGAAAACATACAACGATTCACTCAGAAACAGAATATTGGACGAGCATGCTTGACTGCAAAAGAATTTCGCTTACTGCAACGCATGTCGCATAGTTCAAAAGCATTGCGAAATGTTGGATTGTATACCATTAAACAAAGTTATTTGAACAACAACAGGATGGCTACTATAAAAGAAGTGGACACAGCCATGCAAGCCGATATGAACTACTGGGGCATGCAATCAAACTCTGTTCAAGCGATTCGTAGAGCTCTATTTACAGAAGTGAAGAGCTTTTTTAAGGCGTTAGAACAGTGGAAGAAAAAACCTGAAACATTCACAGGGCGTCCTAAGTTTCCGAATTATTCTCGTTCCACTGACAAACGAATTATTGAAATCTATCAAGTGCCAAAAGTGGATGAGAACGGATATTGGATCATTCCGATGAATGTGGCATTCAGGAAAAAATTCGGTTCCATTCAAATACGTATGCCTAAAAACTTGAGAAATAAAAAAATCTCCTACATTGAGATTGTACCGAAGCAAAAAGGTCGGTTCTTTGAGGTGCATTATACATATGAAATGCACGTTTCTCAAATGAAGAAACAATTCACGACTACTAGTAACGCTTTGAGTTGCGATTTAGGTGTAGACAGATTAGTAAGTTGCGCAACCAATACAGGTGATGCATTTTTAATTGATGGGAAAAAACTAAAATCCATTAACCAATACTTCAACAAAATGATACGTAATCTACAACAGAAAAATATAGAAAATGGACTTTCAAAACGCGTTGTAACGAATAAAATGGCTGCACTTTGGCATAAACGAGAACAACAAATAAACGGTTACATTTCACAAACGGTAGGCCTGTTGTTTAAAAAAGTGAAAGAATTCGATATAGATACTATTGTTGTAGGGTATAACACAGGTTGGAAACAAAAACCTGATATGGAAAAAAAGAATAATCAAAAGTTTGTTCAAATCCCATTTCATAAACTGATTGCAGCAATTGAGAATAAATGTGTAAAAGAAGGCATCCGATTTTTAAAACAAGAAGAAAGCTATACTTCAAAAGCTAGTTTTCTTGATAAAGATCCGGTTCCAGTTTGGTCTAAGGATGGTAAAACTCATTATTGCTTTAGTGGAAAACGACTCACGCGTGGTCTGTACCAAAGTAAAGCAGGAACATATATCCATGCTGATATTAATGGTGCGTTGAATATATTGCAAAAATCAAAAGTTGTAGAATGTGATGACAATCTCAAAGTGAAAACGCCGATTCTATTAGAAGTGCAAAAACGTAAGGCTGTTGCTTCGCGCATAGCTTAGTGGGTGTGTCAACCATCCATGTGTACTCGACTTGTCGGGGCTTGTAGTACACGCCGGATTCATCTGAGTGGTGGCTTCTTCCAGAAGGAAGAACTGCTCTTTTTCGAAAGGGTGGTGCAAGTGGGGAAACGATTGTTTGTTTCAAGTACCAACCAAAAACTTACTTGGGGTGTTACCATAAGGTGGCATGAATTCTAGAGCGTCAACTGTCTAGCGATAGACGAAAAGACCTAGCGTTCTAACTCAATCCCCAACTGAAACGTTTCATCTCAATTGGGGTAGTTGACTTTTGGAAAATGCATGTATACAATTTTTCTCTCCATCAGAACAGTCGATGATACAGGGAGTAGTTGAATCAGACCAATACGGTGCAGCAGCGGGTATGAATCAAATGGTAAATAGTTTGTATGCTTTGTTTGGTGTAGGAATTGCAACGATGGTGTACTGGATTTTTGGAATTTACGGGAGCATTTTAGTAAATACGCTCACTTTTATTATGAGTGGTATTTTGATTCAAACAATCTCCATTCCAGAAAAAGTTCGTTTACCAAATGGTAGAACAAAATGGAAAGAAGTCAATTTGAAGATGTTAATAACAGAGTTTCAAGAAGGGATTAAGTATATATACTAAAATGAAACTTTAAAAAAATTACTACTAGGATTTATCGTATTTGGGCTATTAAATGGCATTTTAAGTGTATCCACTACTTACATATTAAAATACAAACTTGCTCCAGTAACGTATGAAAGTTTAGCAATGATAGGCGGTGTAGTTGGAGGGATTTCATTACTAATAGGAAGTATAGTAGCAACAAGTATAGGTAAGAAATATGCACCAAAACCTATTATTGTATTTGGAATGGCGGGCTCAGGGATCTTCTTTGGTATGTGTTACTTTGTAAATCACGTATGGTCTTTTTATGTATGTATCGCTTTTGCGACTTTCTTTTTACCATTTATTAATGTTGCAATCATGGGCTGGATGTATGAAATTGTCGAAGAGTCATTCATGGGACGTGTACAAAGTTTACTTAGTCCATTAACAACAGGATTCCAGCTGTTATCTCTCGGTACGATAGCAATGTTGTTCCCGAAATGGATTAGTGCAGATACATTGTTTATTATTTTATTTGGCTTATTATTATTTGTCACGTGTTTATATCAAGCCATTTTACCTAGTGGGAAGAAGCAAGTGCAGGGTATAGCTGAAGAGATATAATACATCTATTTATTTCAGAATATTCTATTTGATGGTAAGGGGAAATAGTTATGTTGATGCGAACTGTTAAGTGGTGTGGGATTACTTGTTTACAACTATTATCTGCAATCTTATGTATAATCTGCTTAGGTGCGCTACCGCGATTATTTAAGGGATTGTAAATTGATTTACTCGGTTTCTGGAACACAATTGTATTTCTTGGAGAGAAGTTACTTCAACCAGGGGAAATAACATATGGGTTACGAGACTCAAGAAAATTATTTCCGCAAATATGGATTCATTATATTGAAACGATGATCGTATTCTTGTCAGCTTTTTTACTATCTTTGTTTATAGCGTATGTACTTGTCGTTTGGGTATTGCAGCGTTCTCATAGGAAGCAAAGAATATGGAATGGGGTTTTTCTCACGCTTGAGAGTATACCGGATATATTACTTGTTTTATTGTCACAGCTTCTTGTCGTAATTATGTTTCAAAAAACAGGATTTATGCCAGTCAAACTGGCTGGATTAGGGGAAGAAAGGATATGTTTGTTACCGATTACATGTCTTACAATACCAACAACATTATTGTTTATTAAACTTTTGTTATTACGGTTTAAAGAAGAATTAGAGAAAGATTATAGTTTGTTTGCTAAGGGTAAAGGGCTAAGTTTTCGTCACTTAACTACACACACATGGATAGTACTTATACCAATCGCTTTCTATAGTATGACGATCTTGTCAGGGAATCTAATCAGTAATAGCATGCAAGATGCGATTAAACTAGGCAATGTAAGAACACCTAAGAGCAAGGATACAGAAATGAAGGAAGAGAAAAGAGTACAATCTACTGTGAATGATTTTTCTTTCTATAGAGAGATACAAAAATAAAGAAAGATAGCTGAAGACAAATTGTTTTCAGCTATCTTTTTTGTTTAATTTAGTGATGTCCAGCTAATAGAGTAAACACTAATATTAGAAAAAAACCGCTAGTTGCCCAAGTTAGAAATGTAAGGAAAGAGAGCTGTTTCTTAGCTTTCCAAAGCATTTCATGAATTGTTACATAGCCAAGTGAGCCGATAGCACTTCCCATAATAAGCCCTTGTAAATGTAGAGCTTTTCCTTCCATCAAAATGCCAAAAACCGTCCCAGTACCGAGAATAAGGGAAAGTAATAAAGTTGTTAATAAAAAGGAAATATATTTATGCTTTGTAAAGAGAAAGGGGATAATTAATGCTAATCCTTCAGGAATATGGTGAACGACGATTGCTATTAAAAAAGGTATGGCAGAGTCAGCATGATTAATAAAAGCAGTACCTAAAGCAAATCCACTCGGCAAATTATGAATAAATATAGCGAAAGAGAGAAAAAGGAAAGTTTGCCAAGCTTGTTGATCTTTTTTATGTATCATTGGATGATGACAATAGTTATCTAATAAGCTCATAACTAAAATACCGATAGCTATACCAAGTATAGGCCCAATTATTTCATAGCTTGAAAATGTTTCAGGAATAATTTCAAGGGATAAAAGCCCAAGTAAAATCCCCCCACATAATGCGTATAAACGATGCATCTTTTCTTCAATTAACTGGCGCGTAGCAATGCCAACCGCACCGCCTAATAGTAATCCGCCAAATGAAAAAAACGTAACAATTATTGGAATCCATAATCGTTCCATAGTATCACACTCCGATTCTACCACTTATTTTTAGCTTACGAAAAGTAAAGTTAGATTAGTCCAAGTAATTGTGTTTGATTATAGAGAAAAAACTGACGATTCGTTATAATTTATATATTGAATTTAAGTGAAAATATGAAATGGGGAATAAGTTTGCAAACAAAATGGAGTCTATCTGAATATGAAAATCCAAAACGATATGATGTAGAAAATAAAAGTTTGTCAGATTTTCCGTTCTTACTATCATGGGCGAAAAAACTAAGTATACAAAATGAATGGATTTTAGATATTGCCTGCGGGACAGGAAGGGTTACAATTCCATTTATAGAAAACGGATATCAAATGATTGGTGTAGATATACATGAAGGCATGCTTGCTGAAGCAAAGAAAAAATCTACGGATTGTAAGAAGGTCAAATGGCTACAACAAGACTGCTTACAATTGAAGATTGAAGAAACGATTCCGTTAGCATTTATGGTAGGACACGGGTTCCAGCATTTTCTCACGAATATAGATCAAAATCAGTTATTAACATCTATTCATCACGTATTAGCTGACAATGGTATATTTATATTCGATACACGTTTTCCTTCAAAAGAAGAATTAATACAACCATCTACAGAAGAATATTGGACAACTGTTAGTGATGAAAAGGGTAGAAAATATAATCTATATACTGAAATGACATATGATTCAATTCAGCAAATACAGCACTACATAACAACAAGAAGGTTTTATGAGGACGATGTACTAGTAGAGGAACTGAAAACAACGATAGATCTTCGCTATACGTATCCGCAGGAGTTAGAAAGATTATTAGTAGCGAATGGTTTTGAATTATTACATATATATAATGATTGGGAAGGAAATGAGTTAGGGGAAGATTGTTATTCAATGGTAGTAGTTTGCCGGAAGAAAAAATAGTGTTATTTAAAAAATATGAGTGTAAAAAGTTTTTGAGGAGAGAAAAATATGTCTTGGTACTTAGATAATGTTTATGAATTAAATAAAGGAGCACCATATACATTTTACCTTCCTAGCTCAGAAGTGTTGGAGAAATTAAAGATTGGAGATTTGGTAAAGTTAATTTTTGTAACTAAAAATGAGAAAGAAGATGGGTTTAATGGTGAAAGAATGTGGGTAGAAATCACTGAAAGAAATGAGAAGAAGTTTGAAGGGAAACTCAACAATAATCCGTATCGTTTAGAGTTAAAAATAGGTGATAAAATTTCATTTGGAATCGAAAATATATGTGATACGGAATATCATGATCCAGCTTCAAAAGATTGGGATTTTTATTTTGATACGAAGGTGATTTAATTGTACTATATAACGTACCTGGTGCGGAGACGTTACAGGAAGAAGATGGATTTAGTGTTGTCATTTTCTCAGCTGACGGTACTGCTATTACAGCTACAAAAGATATGAAATATGGTACAGTAAATGATTTATATTACAGAGTAAATAAAGAAGGGAAGCGTACGAAACTTGATTCTAGCTGTATACGCCTTGCTTCAACTGGAAGTAGAACTGAAGATTCTTGGGAATACCCACTTGTAAACTTAGAGGTAACTCATAAATCATGTTCTCAAGAATTTTCAGCTAATGGTAGAGAGGTACCAGAGAACCAAGAGCACCCTTCTGAAAAGAAGATGAGAGATTTAATGCAGCGTGTACAAGAACAGTATATGAATAAAGTGAAATAGTTAGTATGTTAGATGCTAGAAATTTACAAGTAGTATAAATTGAAGAGAATAGCAGTAAATGGAGGAACTAATTATGCAGCAAATAAAAAAAATAGGAAACTCGTTTTGGTATATGACACCAGTTTCTGAAACAGATAGACCTATATTGGGAATGGTCGTTGGACAAGAAAAAACGTTAATGATTGATGCAGGGAATTCAGAAGAACATGCACAATTGTTTTTAGAAATGTTAAAAGAACAAAATGTATCGAATCCTGATTTTGTAGCACTAACGCATTGGCACTGGGATCATATTTTTGGATTATCTGTATTACAGAATGCATTAACTATTGCGCATACTGAAACGAAAAAAGAAATGCAGTCACTAGTATCTTATGAATGGACAGATGAAGCATTGGACGCACGCGTAAAAGAAGGTACTGAAATTGAATTTTGTGCGGATTGCATAAAAAAAGAGTTTAGCAAGAAAGCGAGAAATATTAAAATTATTCCTCCGACCTTAACGTTCCTGGATCAAATTGAATTAGATCTTGGTGAAGTGACATGCGTGTTAAAACATGTGGGGGGAGATCATGCACATGATTCAGTTGTTATGTATATAAAAGAAGAAAAGATATTGTTTTTAGGAGACTGTATATATGCAGATATTTTTTCTTCGAAGTGGAACTATACGACGAAAAGAACTTTTAAATTAATAGAGGAATTAGAGAAATTCGATGCTGAAACTTATATTCTTTCTCATGGGGAAGCAATAGATCGGGCTAAATTTTTACAAGAAATTCATTTGCTAAAAACAATAGGAGCTTATACAGAAGCTCATAAAGGCGATGAAGAGAAGATAAAGGAAGCGTATAAACAAGAGCTAGATAGAGAATTAAATGAAGATGAGTTAGAAACAATAACGTTTTTTGTAAATGGTTATGAACTGAGTAAACTGTAAAACACAATTTTTATCAAATAGCATGAAACTGTACAAAAAGAGTATTGAAAGTTAATTCAATGCTCTTTTTTAATAATAAGTTCCAACCAATTTCTAATTTTTTACTGGCCCATCATTTGAAGTTATACCATTTTTTTATTTTTCGTATAGATAGGCTTTTAAGTAGAGGCTTTTTTTGCTAACCCAGTTATATAGTCGAAAAAACCATTGTGGTTTACATCATAAACGACATTTACCGGCCGTCCATCATGAGTTTCCACTGTACGTCCTTGGCTAGGTCCGTATGTATAAACAATACTATTAATCGTTTGTACTTTTGCTAGATCAGCTTTCCCAACAAATGCAGCAGTTAATACATCCCACAAATAGTAGGTAGAGTTCTTTGGAAAGTGAACGAGAGGGGGAACAATTGCATAACATTGACCAAGGAAATCAATACCGATATACTTTCGATCTTTTGCCCACTGTTCACGTATGTCTACAGTTAGGGGAACTTGGTTTGTACTTTCTAGAGTTACTAAGTCGATTTCTATATTTGCTTCCCATACGCGAGCTACTGCTTCAGGGTCCCAAAACGAATTCCATTCGGCTGTTCCATCATGTTCAGGTTCATGTACATTGCCTGCAGTACGAAATGTACCACCCATCCAAACTAAACGTTTAATTTTATTTTCGATTATAGGTGCTTCATATAGTGCACGGGCTAAATCGGTAAGAGGACCTGTAAATAATAAAGTTGTTTTCTCTTCAGTTTGTAGAAGAGTCTCAATTAAATGATGATGCGCAGGTTTTGCTGCTACGGGTGTTACAACTTTTCCAGACTCATTTAAAATGGGTAAAGCATCTACATAAAATGCATGCATACGCCAGTCTTTTGGAAATGGATTTTTTCCACGAGAATTAGACGCTGCTACTTCAATATTACCTTTGCCGAAGCGATCAATAATTTTTCGACTTGCCGACACTGCTGGTTCTAAATAGCAATCTGCAGGGATAACTGAAACACCTGTAAGGTCGACATTATCCATCTGGAGTAATAAAAACAGTGAAACTAAATCATCTACACCGCCATCATGATTGAAGTACACTTTTTTCATCATTGTAATCTCCATTCTCTAATATTTAACTTTAGAAAAATCATTGTTAATTTCCACTACTTCAATTTTCCCATTAATCAATAGCTCAGGTAATTCGCTTTTGCTATTTCCTTTCCAATACTCTCTAGCTTGTTCAATTTTTTGAGAAAAAGGAATGCCATCTTCTTTCGGTAAAAGGTTTCCGTCACCTTCGAAATGATTTCCAATTACTCGTAGTTTAACAATCTGCAACACTTCTCGATTGTAAGAATCAAACAATGCTTTCCATTTCAACGCATCATCATAGCTTTTAGCAGCATATAAACAAGATAGTCTTGAAGGATAATTAGGATATTCTTGCAACCTAACCATTTCTACAATCGTTTCCCTAACTGCTCTAATTGTTTGATCTATATAATTCATAACGACTTGAGCATTTTCATTATTTATATGCAATTCTTCATTTTTATAGTGATTATTTATAATTTTCATGCCATCTTCACCACTAGCATTTAATTGTTCTTTTTCAAAAAAGAAGTGATATAGAGTATTATGTTGATTTTTGTTAAAATGAATGATTTGTCCGATATTCATTTTTCTCCTTGTTACGATGTGATATGCGTAAAATTCTGCTTCATTCATGGTTATCCTCCTAGTAATAATGTAATGCAATGTTAAATTTAGTAATTCAACATCGCGATATATATAACCTTTATAAGTAAAAGTGAGAATTAGAGTAGAAATATATGAAAGCGGTTTAAAATTGTTCACAAAATGTTCACTTATGAAGAGGTTTCCACAATCGATATAATGACAAAGACTTAAATAGAAAGGATGATTAAAATTGCCAACAACAAGAAAGGAAAACCTCCAATTTGGTATGATGATGTGCCTAGGGATGGTTATTGTAATGACGTTTTATAATGTATTACTGAATGGAACAGGGGGACCAATTCAAATTAAGGAGATCGCATTAGAACTAATAATCGGATTCATTATTGCATTATTAATTGAAATATGTATCGTTGGACCTTGTGTGAAAAAACTTGTCTTCACGTTACCATTTGATAAATCGAAAAAAGTAAATATTATTATTGCGATGGCGACAGCTATGGTTATTGGAATGGTTTTCTTCATGTCGTTTTATGGAATGGCAATTATGTATTTTCATAATGGATTACATGGTGAATCTTTTGTTTCAATGTATTTCTCGATTTTTATTAAAAACTTCATTATGGCGTATCCATTACAATTAATTATTATGGGGCCGCTTGTGCGTTTCTTATTTGGAAAGTTTGTTTTGAAGAATAAATCTGTTAATGTAGCGTAATTATAATTATTAAAATTATATATATTAATAAAAAACACATCTCAAATATTTTGAGGTGTGTTTTTTGATGGTCATTCGTAGTTATTTTCATACTGATGTGACATTTGTCCTTTTGCTTATATAGGATTATAGCTTTTAATTAAGTCAGAAATAGAAGATTAGGAGATGATTTTTTGAAAGGCATTGTATTTGCTGTATTTGCTGGCGTATTTATTACACTTCAAGGCACATTTAATGCGAAACTTAGTTCACATATTGGTATATGGTCGACAAGTATTATTACGCATTTAATTGGATTCATTATTGCAACAACAATATTTTTGTTAAAGAAAGAAGAGAAAATAGCTGATTTGAAGGATGTGAAAAAAATATATTTAGTAGCTGGTGCACTTGGTGGGTTAATTATTTGTGCAGAAACAATAGCGATACATGCAATGGGAGTTACATTAACAGCTGGAACACTTATGGTTGCGCAATTGTTAACAGCAACTTTTATTGAGATGAAAGGATTATTTCAAATAAAAAAGATACAGATGGAGAGATATCATATTGTGGGAACAATAGTAATGATGTTAGGAATCGTTGTATTTAATATGTAAATGAAAGGAGGAAATGAAAGTGGAGAATAGATCAGATTTAATTATTCATTATTTGAAAACCAATAAAAAGCTCGAGGTTTTTTCAGAAATAGATACAGCTTATTTTCAATTAAATCATTTTGAAAAAGGCGAGCTTATTTGTAATATAGATGATGAAATGGATCGTTTATACTTTGTTGTTAAAGGTAAAGTAAAAGTTTATACGATTACACCAGAAGGAAAAAAACTGATCCTTCGTTTTATCAATCCATTGGCGGTTGTTGGTGATATTGAATTCATACAAAATAGCAAAGCGCATAATGCCGTTGAAGCTTGTTCAGAAGTTGTAGCAATCTCCATTTCTCATACGATTATTAGAAACAAGTTATTACAAAATCCTAAATTAATGAATTTCTTGCTTGAAAACATTGCGAACACATTAAAAATATCGACTCGTTTTACAGCTCTTAATTTACTTTATCCAGTAGAAGTACGTGTAGCTAGTTATTTACTTTCAATTTCAACAGATAGTAACGGGAATATGTATAGAGAAGATTTGGATGCAACTTCGGTATCAAGTATTGCGGACTTTATAGGAGTAAGTTATAGGCACGTCATTCGGGTGTTACAAAAATTTTATAGAGAAAAATTAATTGAAAAGAAAAATGGAGTTATTGTAATTAAAGATTTATTTAGAATGAAGGAAGTTGCTAAAAATAATATATATGAGCAATGAAAAGAGGAGAGGGAATATGATTGGATTTAGTTTAGCTATATTAGCTGGAGTATTAATTAGCTTACAATCTGTTTTTAATACGAAAGTAAATGAAAACATAGGGCAGTGGTTAACAACTGCATGTGTTCTTGGAATAGGTTTCATAAGTTCTATTCTATTTTATATCATTACAGAAAACAGTATTAGCATTAAAGTGTATACTACAAATTATTTGTTTTATGTAAGTGGATTGTTTGGCATCGGATTAATTATTTGTATAATGGGTGCAATAAAGAGTTTAGGTCCAGCGTATACGGTGCTAATTAGCCTTATTACTCAATTAGTTGTTGCTCTATGCATTGATACATTCGGATTATTTGGAATAGAGAGGGTTCCCTTGCAAATAAATAAATTAATTGGAATTACTCTATTAATTGTAGGGTTAGGAATTTTTAAAAATCTATTTTCGAATAAGAAAGATATTAATATAAATAAGGATAGAGCTTAAATAAATTACAGGGAGAGTTGTAAATGATTAGAGAAGTAGTAGTGAATGCTCTTTTTGTGAAGATGTTACATTTATTTGAGGAAATCGTCAGTTAACAATTAGCATAGTTGAAAAATAAGTAAAGAAGCCATAGATAAATTGTGATCTTTTATATAGCGCTTATTATTTTGAAGTTATGTGCACTATCGTAGTAGGAGAAGTGCCTATAAAGTAGGGTATGATTAAAATTAAATATTACTTAGTATATTTAACTAATGAATACAATGTCTTTTTCAGTTATTATGTTGTAAATAATTTTATGGTAAAATCTTTAACATAATGAAATAAAGGGGTAGTATTCTATGGGTTATTTCTCAAATAGTTTATTAGTTTTGTTTGTCCTGATCGTCTGTAGCTGTATGATTTTTGGTTAATAATATAATGATGGATTTATATAAAAGAAGTTAACTGAGGATAGGTTAACTTCTTTTTATTTTAAGTTGAGAAGGAATAATATTGTTCTTATGGAAGTTTGTATAAATTAATTTCATAGTAAAGATAATTTTATGAAATAAAAACAAACGAGAAAATAAGGAGTATTTACATGAATAATAGTATAAATTACACAATTAAACACCCAACAAATTTCAATGGATTATTAACTGTATATGAATCTTTAGGATGGAATTCTCTTCAATTAACGGTTAACGAATTAGAACAAATGTGTAAACAAAGTTGGTATGCAATATATGCTTTTAAAGAGCAACAATTAATAGGGATGGGGCGTATTATATCAGATGGTGTAATAACTGGTGTTATTTGCGGGGTATGTGTATTACCAGAGTATCAGTCCATTGGAATTGGAAAAGAAATAGTAGAACGATTAATCCAGCACTGTGAACAAAACAAGGTCATTCCTCAACTTATGTGTGTAAAAACATTGCAATCTTACTATGAAACTATCGGATTTGAAGCATTCTCGATTGGGATGACAAAACATATTAAAAGATAGCGGTATTAGAAAGGAGAATAAATTTATGGAGATTGCTAACTGTGTGGAAGTATAATCTAATTACTAGTATAAAAATAAATTATAAAAGAGTATGTTTGAAAAAAATTCAAACATACTCTTTTATTAAAGGAAATCTATTTAATATGAATGACCTAACCCGTTCCAATAGAAAGTAACGATTTCTTGTGCTAATTCATCTATATTTGCAAGAATAGGATTGTGATTTTCATCTTTAAAATTCCCAATTGATAATAAAGATACGAAAGCATGAGCAGCAAATTTAGCGTTTCCTTTAGGGATTTCTCCAAGTTGCATCGCTTTATCGAGTGCTTTTTCTAACACTTCATACATGCTATCTTCAGCATTTTTTAATTCCTTCAATTGTTCTTCAGATAAAGATAGTTTTGCATCTTTCATAAAATTTTTCATATCGATATCCATTGTGGCATGTAAGTAGACTTTAGCAAAGTTTAATAATCTCTCTTCTAAAGTATTGTTTGTAGAGAGTATTTGTGACATATTCTCACGTATACGCACCATCATCTGGATCATAGTAGCGGTAAATAAATCGGCTTTTGTTGAAAAGTAATAGTAGACGGTTGCTTTCGTAACACCACAAACTTTTGCGACCTCATCCATGGAAACGACTTGATAATTTTGAGTAAGAAATAATCGTGTTGCAACTTCTAAAATGGTTTCTTTTGTAGATTTTGTATTTTTATTTTGACGAGGCCTTCCGAGAGGACGTTGTTTTTGTTCCAAATCTATTCGCTCCTGACATGTATTCTTGAAATAATTATAACATAATTTTTAATCATTCTTGATTAATTAACCGACCAGTATATATAATTAATAGTGGAGGAAAAAAGGAAGGTGGGTTTTTATGAAAAAGCACCCGTTACATATGTTAGGGAAGCTTGTAGCAGGGAAGAATACGCAATGGATAACTTTATCGGTTTGGATTCTTATTACATTATTACTTTCATTTACGTTACCACCAGTAAATAGTACGAAAGAACCGAATCCGAAAAATTTACCTGAAACAGCTATGTCACAGCAAGCGGAAGCACTTATGAAAAAAGAGTTTCCGAATAATGCAGGAAATCCGTTGTTAGTAGTATGGCATAGAGATGGTGGATTACAGTCAAAGGATTATAAACTCATACAAGACGTTTATAAAGAATTAAAAACCAGTCCTTTAAAAGAACAATCAACATTACCGCCATTTGATACAATCCCGGAACAAGCATTATCAAAAAGTGCATCAAAAGATGGTACATCATTTGTTACACCAGTATTCTTTAATAAGACAGCTGGAACAGATATATTAAAAGGAAATCTTGAAGATTTAAGAAACATAGTGAATAGTAAGATCGATGAGGATCCATTCAAACGAAAAATTAGTGACTCGGGTTTACATGTTCGGTTATCTGGACCAGTAGGTATTCAAACGGATGCAGTTAGCTTATTTAGTCAAGCTGATGTGAAGTTATTAGTTGCTACTGTACTACTAGTATTAGTCTTATTAATTTTACTTTATCGTTCACCAATTTTAGCAATTTTACCTTTACTTGTTGTAGGTTTTGCATACGGTATTATTAGTCCTACACTTGGATTTTTAGCTGATCACGGATGGATTAAAGTAGATGCCCAAGCGATTTCAATTATGACAGTTTTATTATTTGGTGCTGGAACGGACTATTGTTTATTTTTAATTTCGAGATATAGAGAGTACTTACTAGAGGAAGAAAGTAAATATAAGGCGCTACAACTTGCGATTAAAGCATCTGGTGGGGCAATTATAATGAGTGCATTAACGGTAGTACTTGGATTAGGAACATTACTACTTGCTCATTATGGTGCCTTTCATCGATTTGCAGTACCATTTAGTGTTGCAGTATTCATAATGGGAATCGCTGCTTTAACAATTCTTCCTGCGTGTTTATTAATCTTTGGCAGAGTTGCGTTCTTCCCGTTTATACCGAGAACAACTTCAATGAATGAGGAGTTTGCAAGAAAGAAAAAGAAAGTAGTAAAGGTTAAAAAATCAAAAGATGCCTTTAGTAAAAAACTTGGTGATGTTGTAGTCCGAAAACCGTGGACAATAATTATGCTAACTGTGTTTGTATTAGGCGGATTGGCTTCATTTGTACCACGTATTCAATACACATATGACCTATTAGAATCGTTTCCAAAAGATATGCCTTCCCGTGAAGGGTTTACGTTAATTAGTGATCATTTTTCAGCTGGTGAACTAGCGCCAGTAAAAGTTGTTGTTGATACGAAAGGAAAAGAGCTTCCTATTAAACAAGAACTAGAGAAATTTTCTTTTGTTAATACAGTGAAGGAGCCAAAAGAGGGTAAAGAAAATAAGCAAATACAAATGTATGAGGTTTCTTTAGCAGAAAATCCATACTCAATTGAAGCATTAGATCAAATCCCTAAATTGAAAAGTAGTATAGAAAAAGTATTAAAAGATGCTGGGATTAGTAATGCTAAAGATCAATTATGGATTGGTGGAGAAACGGCATCATTATATGATACAAAGCAAATTACGGAACGTGATGAAGCTGTTATTATTCCAGTAATGATTAGTATCATAGCTTTACTATTACTTGTTTACTTGCGATCAATTGTTGCGATGATTTATTTAATTGTAACTGTTGTCTTATCATTCTACTCTGCATTAGGAGCAGGGTGGCTATTACTTCATTATGGTATGGGAGCGCCGGCCATTCAAGGTGCAATACCGTTATATGCATTTGTATTTTTAGTTGCTTTAGGTGAAGATTATAATATCTTTATGGTTTCTGAAATATGGAAAAACAGAAAGACACAAAATCATTTGGATGCAGTAAGAAATGGTGTAATACAAACAGGTAGTGTCATTACTTCAGCAGGTTTAATTTTAGCGGGAACTTTTGCAGTGTTAGGAACACTTCCAATTCAAGTGCTCGTTCAATTTGGTATTGTAACAGCAATTGGAGTATTACTTGATACGTTTATTGTTAGGCCATTACTAGTACCGGCAATTACAGTTGTTTTAGGTCGCTTTGCTTTTTGGCCAGGGAAACTTTCGAGAAAGAGAGAAGAAGTACAAAAAGTGGATGCATAGTTGAGAAAGCCAAGGATATTTTCCTTGGCTTTTTTCAATGTAGTTAATTAATTTTTTGAAGTCAAATCATCAGTTACAGCGTGATCAGCATCTTCAATTGTTGTTTCGGGCATTCCATATAAGCCATTCATTGCTTGTTCTTCGATATTAAGGTTTGCAGTATTATTATTTTGAATAGGTGTAGCGTTTTCGATAACATTTTCTTTTTTATTTACATTTTTGTTATTCATGTATGAATCCTCCAAATTTCATTTGATTTATCTATAGTATGTGGATGGATTTCCAGAAATATGTGAATTGATTCTTATAGATGTTATATAATTAAATAAATAATTAGGGCGAAATGTAAACTGTTAGGAGTGAACAAGTATGGTGAAAACAAGAAAGTTAGCCTTCTAAAATAAAAATAAAATTTTAGGAGGCTATTAAAATGAAGTTTCATGTAATTGATAGAGGAAATTGGAATAGAAAGCAGTATTTTGACCATTATTTAAAGTTGAAATGTACATTTAGTATGACTGTGAATGTTGATATCACGATGTTATTAGAGAAATTAAATCAAAAGAGAATAAAATTTTATCCCGTTTTTATATATTTAATTTCTCGAGTAGTAAATAATCATAAAGAATTTCGAACATGTTATAACGATGAAGGAGTTTTAGGCTATTGGGAGGAAATGATACCGAGTTATACAATCTTTCATAAAGATGATAAGTCTTTTTCAAGTATATGGACGGATTATTCTAGTGAATTCCACATTTTCTATAAAAATTATGAAGAAGATATGAGATGCTATGCTAGTGTTCATGGTCTCTTCACAAAAGAAAATGTTCCGCCTAATGTATTTCCGATTTCTAGCATACCTTGGACTAGTTTTACTGGATTTAATCTTAATATTAATAATGATGCTGATTTTCTATTACCAATTATAACTTGTGGGAAATATTTTAATGAAGAAAATAAGTTTATGCTACCAGTTTCATTACAATTCCATCATTCGGTTTGTGATGGATATCATGCGAGTCGGTTTATAGAAGATTTACAGGAGTTAAGTAATAGTTGCAACGAGTGGCTTAAGTAATATTTAATTTTTAATTATGTAAAATTGAAAATGAATAAAAGAAGAGAACATGTTTTTATTACATGGTCTCTTTTTTATACATGAATACTAAGTCACAGTGGAAAATATAGGTTTATTTGTAGTTTAATAGTAAAGAGAGTTGTTAATCTTAACTTTCTTAATATTATAACTATATCGTTCGCAAAAATTATTATCTTGTAACGATGAAGGGGAAAATAAAATGAAAATAATATCTATAGAAAAAGCTACAATTTTAGATGCTGAAAAGTTAACAGAAATAATGAAAAAAACATTTGATGAAGAAGCGGAAAAATGGCTTGGCGGCCAAAATGATGTAATTGAGTATAACATTCAACCACCAGGATATTCTTCAGTTGAAATGATGAAATATTCAATTGAAGAATTGGATTCTTTCAAAGTAATAATGGATCAAAAAATAATCGGGGGAATTATAGTTACGATTTCTGGTAAGTCATACGGTCGAATTGATCGTATTTTTGTAGATCCTGTTTATCAAGGAAAAGGAATTGGATCACATGTTATTAAATTAATAGAAGAGGAATATCAAAGCATAAAGATTTGGGATCTCGAAACATCTAGTAGACAAATTAATAATCATCATTTTTATAAAAAAATGGGCTATGAAATAATTTTTAAATCTGAAGATGAGTATTGTTATGTAAAAAGAATACATGTAGGTTCAGTTGAAGAGAACCTAATTAAAAATAAAGATATGAAAACAGGGCAATACGAAAACTGTAATTTGGTTAATACAGAATATTATCAAGTGAATTTGAAAAATAGTGCATTTGTTGGTAGTAATATAATGCATATGAATATGAGTAATTGTAATGTAAGTCAATCAAAGTTTAGAAATATAAATTTTAGAAATTCTTCATATGCAGATTTAAATCTTTCTGGTAGTAAATTTAATTTGGTGACATTAGGTGGAGTGCAATTCAAAAATACAAGTCTTGGCGATGAGAAGGAACCTATTTTATTTGATAATTGTGATTTAGAAGGTAGTACAATACATAATAGTAATTTGAAAAATATTGAAATAGAAAATTGTGATATAACCGGTATGAAAATAAATGGGATTCAAATTGAAAAGCTACTTGAGTTATATAATAAAGTAAAAAGTTAACTTGGTTTTAGTTAGTAGTTAGGTAGATAAAGCTGTTCTTAAATTGAATGTTATATTGAAATAATTGTGTAAAAATAACATAAAGAAATACACAGGAGAAGGGGTTTTATAAAGGATTCTAGAATGAGAAATGTATTGTGTATTTATATGGAGGGAACAAAATGGGGATCAAAGTTAGAGCGGTAGAAATAAAAGATGCTAGAGCAATTCATCGTATATGCATACAAGATGATGTTTTACCTTATATGGTTTTCTTACCTAGCATGCGTGTAGATGCAATGGAAAATAGAATTCGAAATTTAGCACCAAATCAATTTGAATTTGTTGCAGAATTTGATGGAGAAGTTGTAGGTTTTGTTGGTTTAACACAAAGTCCAGGGCGTAGATCTCATTCGGGTGATTTATTTATAGGGGTAGACAGTGAATATCATAATAAAGGCATTGGGAAAGCACTTCTTACAAAAATGCTGGATTTGGCTGATAATTGGTTAATGTTAGAGCGAGTGGAACTTGGTGTTTTAGAAACGAATCCTAAAGCGAAAGCTCTATATGAAAAATTCGGATTTGTAGAAGAGGGAGTAAAGATAGGGAATTTGAAGGCTCACGGAAAGTTTATTAATGAAATTATGATGAGTCGTTTTAGACCTGATGGTTTAATTGTACATAATGAATAGTGAAAAAGCATGACAGTATAATGTCATGCTTTTTTATTCGAATTTGCTTGTAATAAAAATAATGCTAAACCAATAAAAATAACTGTAATACCTAGTCCTTGTTGCAAAGAAATGGTCTCACTTAAAATAAAGTACGCTAGTATACAAGTTCCAATCGTTTCTCCTAAAATGCTCATAGAGATTACAGTAGCACTCATCCATTTTAATAACCAATTAAAAATTGTTTGTCCTAAAATCGTTGCAATAAACGCTAATCCAATAAAGCACATCCAAGTTTGTGTAGAGTAGTGGATGAAAGATTCGTGTTGCAAGTAAGCAAATATACCAAGAAAACAGGCACTACTTCCATAACTAATTACCGAATACGGTATAAGTGATAAATCTTTACGAACATGTTGACTAATGAAAAAGTAACCGGTAATAATTCCTGCCGCAATAAATGCTAAAATATCCCCGTATAAAGCTTCACCGCTAATTTGGAAGTCTTGCCATCCAATGACGATACTTCCTGAAATAGCGATGAGGCAACCAATAACCGCTCCTTTTGTAAACTTCTCCTTGAATAAAAAATAACCACCAATCATTGAGAATAAAGGTTGTAATGTTACGATAACTGTGGAACTTGCTACAGAAGTATATTGTAACGATTCAAACCATAGTACATAATGTGCAGCTAAAAATAGCCCAGAAATGAATCCGAATCTCCATTGTTTTTTCGTTAATGTTTTTAGTTCGTATCGATTGTTTTTATTAAATAGTAATAACGGTAACAGAATTAATGCAGCAAAAAATAATCGATAAAAAGCAATGATAGCCGCAGGAGCATCGGCCAATTTTACAAAAATCGCTGAAGTTGATAAGGAGAATACACCGAAAAATAAGATGCAATATGAAAGAATAGGTGATTTCAAAGTTTGTCCCTCCGATGAATTGTTTATTATAATAAAATAAATACGATATAATGTACAATGGTAAGTATATAAGTCTCGGAGACGATAGAAAAGGATTATTTGCCTTTGTTTAGTAAGTTAGTACAAAAGCGATGAAACATATATTATGATGGACGAAGGAAGGATTTACTATGATACATGATAGGCTTGGACAAACTGTATTAAGTTATCGTAAGAAAAATAAGATGACAATTCGTGAATTTGCTGATTATGCAGGGATTAGTACGTCACTAATTAGCCAAATTGAAAGGGGACATGCGAATCCTTCGTTAAGTGTATTGGAATTAATAGCGAAAGCATTAAATGTCCCACTATTTACACTGTTTATTAATGAGATTGATACAGATTCACTCATTTCTAAGAAGAAAGATAGAAAGAAAGTATATCGAGAAAATAGCGATCACATAGTATACGATGTATTAACACCTGATTTTATGAAAGCACGTATTGAAATGTTAATGATGGACTTAAATAAACAAGCAAATACAATAGAAAGTCACTATTCACATGAAAATAAAGAAGAAATAGCTGTAGTCATGAAAGGAGAAGTATATGTGGAGTTAGAAGGAAAAGAATATTTCTTAGAAGAAGGGGATGTTGTACGTATCCCACCAAATGTGAAGCATCGTTTTTTGAATAAAAGTGATGAAGCGAATCACATTTTATTCGTATTGACGCCATCTTTAGGATGAGTATAAAGCGATTTTTATCATGGGGGATAAAAAGATGGAAAATAAAACTGTTTTAAAAGGTGGTCTTTCAATTATTTCTCAATGTAAAAAAGAAACAAATGATATTTGGCATGCGCATTTCGGAGCAGCTGCAATTGCTAGTTATTTTTTCATGAAAGATAACAATATGGAAGAAGAAATAACTCGTAATATGTATTCTCAAACAAAAATGATGCTGAACAAGCAAAACTTAGGTGAAATTATCGATAATAAAGAAGAAATTGATTTTCAAAGTGCTGAAAAAATGATTATAAAATCATTGGAGCATACAATTGATGAACTTCATTGGGTAGGGCATAATGTCATTTATGCTGCATTAAGTTTATTAGCTATGAAAGAGTTACAAAAATGGGGCGATAATCAAGCAATTGAAGGGATTGCTAATCTTATATTATCGTTTCAAAAAACAATTCCTGGTAGATCGTGGATTGGTTTTACGACAAAGGAAGTAAAACAATTAAGTATAAAAAATGAGATGGAAAGTAAACTGAGAAATCCGAAACAAGTATCAAAGTTTATTTTAAAGGAGCTTTCGCAATTTAATATTATTTATAGAGCGGAATCGCATCATGATTTAATTGGTCATTTACTTACTTTTTCACATGCGATTAATATTATGTATGACTTAGGGCATAGAGATATATTCCATCGAGCGATACGTCCCCTATTAAAACTAGTATACGTGTTACGTGCTAGTCAAAGTCTTACATCGAATAGTGAAATAAATTTGCATTCACCGATAGATTGTTTACCTTTAATCGAATCTAAACGTGCTTATATATTACCAACAGAAAATCAATTTTGGCTAAAAGACTATAGTGCATTTGATTGGGATTTCGGACATGTCTTTAAATTCTCATATAGTTATTTTGATCATATTAAGAGGGCTCCAAAATATAAAGATATAACATTAGAGAAATTCCGTTTTGTTATGAATACGTAATGAAGTCTAATGATCTGTATAAAGGGCTAAATATAAAAATTCTTTGTCGATAGTATATTATTTTTATATTTGTAAGATTTTACATACGTATTTTACTTTTACTAATTCTGTAAATAGGCTATACTAAAATACATACATTTTTAGTATTGGAGAGAGAAGTAAAACGACATGGAATTAATGAAATTGGAAAAAGCAATTGAAATAAAGAAAGAAGAACTTTTATATTTAGTATCGGATTATGGAATTCAACATGAAAAAGTATTGGCTTTAAGCCAAGAAATAGACAAATTGATTAATTACTTTATGTTTTTAAAATAGAAAGAACTATGACATGATGTGAATATGTTATAGTTCTTTTTTTATTTGAAAATTTAGATGTAAATTCTATATACTAATAATTAATAGAAAATTCAATTTTAAAGGAGGGGGATAAATGATATTACATACGCACATTTTAGGAAAAGGGGAACCAATCGTGCTTTTGCATTCTGGTGGTATGACAGGTTTAGTAGAATATGAAGAGCAGACAGCATATTTTCGAGAACAAAATTATCAAGTCATTCGCCCTGATTTAAGAGGGCATGGAAAATCAGGAGGAACATTGGGGAATTATTTCCTACGTTCTGTAAAGGATTTACATGATACGTTAGTACATTTACAAATTGATAGATGTCATATAGCTGGTGTTTCACTAGGAGGATTAGTTGCTTTATTATTTGCAAAAAAATATCCAGATAAGGTGAGAACATTAACTTTTTCAGGTATCTTTCCGCTTAAGAGAGAAAATTGGGAGGAGTCTCAGGAGTATGAAGCGAAGTGCCATCAGCAATTGATAGAAAATGAAGAAGTTGTAACTTATATGAATCAAATTCATGAAAAAAGTGATTGGAAAGCATTGCTTGAATCGTGGCAAGTTAAGGATTGGTACCCATTTGATGAAACTGGTGATGTAGCTAGCCTTCAAGTACCTACACTTTGTATTGCTGGGGGAGATTCAGAAGACGAAGTTACAGCTGCTACAACGTTCAAACAATTAAACGATAATATTCATATTGCTGTTATTCCTTTTGCCGGTCATTTAGTGCATAATGATCAACCGGGAATATATTCGAATATATTGTCTAATTTCTTACAGAATGCGCAAGCTGCTAGTCGAATATAAGGACTTTTGGGTATAATAATAAAGGAATTATTAATTGTATCGGTTAGGAGCGCAGCACATATGAAAACAGTTGTTGTTATTGGTGGAGGTATAACGGGACTTTCTACTATGTTTTATTTAGAAAAATTAAAAAAGGATAATAATATTGATTTAAATTTAATCCTTGTAGAAAAAGAAAAGTACTTAGGTGGTAAAATCCATAGTGTAGAAGAAAAGGATTTTATTATGGAATCAGGAGCAGATTCTATCGTTGCTCGTAATGAGCATGTTATGCCTCTAATAAAAGAATTAAATTTAGAAGAAGAAATGGTATATAACGAAACGGGTATTTCTTACATATATTCTGATAATGCTTTACATCCAATTCCTTCTGACACTATATTTGGGATACCGATGAGTGTTGAATCGTTGTTTAGCAGTACGCTAGTATCAACGAAAGGAAAAATTGTTGCTTTAAAAGATTACATAACGAAAAATAAAGAGTTTACGAAAGATACATCACTTGCTGTATTTTTAGAAAGCTTCTTAGGGAAAGAGTTAGTGGAAAGACAAATTGCACCTGTACTTTCAGGTGTATATTCTGGTAAATTGAATGAGCTTACGATGGCATCTACATTACCGTATTTACTGGAGTATAAAAATAAGTATGGAAGTATTATTAAAGGTTTTGAAGAGAATAAAAAACAATTTCAATCAGCAGGAAATAAAAAGTTTGTATCATTCAAAAATGGACTATCTACGATTATTAATCGTTTAGAAGAAGTACTGCCTGAGACGGTTGTTAAGAAAGGTGCTGTAACGACGGCTGTAAGTAAACAAGGTGATCGCTATGAAATTTCCTTTGCAAATCACAATTCAATCCAAGCTGATTATGTTGTTTTAGCAACTCCGCATGATATCGCCCAAACTTTATTACAGTCTAATGAGTTAAACGAGCAGTTTCATACATTTAAAAACTCATCTCTTATAAGTATTTACTTAGGATTTGACATACTAGATGAACAATTACCGGCGGACGGTACAGGATTTATCGTAACGGAAAACAGTGATTTACATTGTGACGCTTGTACATGGACAAGCCGAAAGTGGAAACATACATCTGGAAAACAAAAGCTATTAGTGAGAATGTTTTATAAGAGTACCAATCCAGTATATGAAACGATTAAAAATTATAGTGAAGAAGAATTAGTACGAGTCGCTTTATATGATATTGAAAAGAGTCTCGGAATTAAAGGTGAACCAGAAGTAGTTGAAGTTACAAATTGGAAAGATTTAATGCCGAAATATCATTTAGAACATAATCAAGCGGTTCAAACATTACAAGAAAAAATGACTGATCTTTATCCTAATGTATACTTAGCTGGCGCTTCCTATTACGGTGTCGGAATTGGTGCGTGTATTGGAAATGGAAAGAACACTGCAAATGAAATAATTGCAACATTAAATGAACCGTCAAATTAAAATAGCATACATATATAAATAAAATGTCCCTCGGTTATGCTGGAGGGACATTTTATTTATTTCACTTGAATTGAGACCTTTTTATTAGTTGTATTATTTTCAGTAATCGTTAATGTTATATTCCCGGACTCTTTAAATGAATATGATGAGAGTTGATAAAGCTCTTTTATACGGTGTTTCTCTTTTAATTTATTGGCAGGAATTAATGTTATGTTCGGTTTCCATGTTTCCTGTTTACCTGAAGGATAGTCTACTATTATTTCTGGATTATTTAATTGCATTGGTTCCCAAGAGGCAAAATGTAGTTCAACTGTTGTATTTTTTTTTAGTAATTTTTCTGAGAAATATCCAAGTTTTCCAACATTACCGAAAACAGTAAAGTTTTGATTTTGTAATGTGATCTCTAAATGTTTAGGTTGATATGTTGTTGCGTGATAGATTCCATAGGAAAGTGAAAGGGTGGCGGCGATTAACATGCTGATTGAAAATATTTTAAAGCTATTGCCTTTAAAACTAGTCATCATAAATGAGTTTGGGGCGAACTTTTTTGCGAATAAAAATATGAGTAATATGAGTAAAAGGGATAAGCCGATGAATATATACATAGGAAATTTACACCTCCACAATAAAGTAATACATTAACTATATTTTACCATAAATGTATGGAGTAGGGTGTTGTTTTAGAAGGGAAAAGTGAGCATGGAATTGAAATTATAAGATTACGAGTGGAGTGTTGGAAATGAAAATAATACAATTAATTTTTAAAATAGAGAATAAAGAGATGATCATAGTATTTTGGAGTGACCCCTGTCAAGTAGACAGTATTTAAAAAGCGCAACTAAGCAACCTGAGTTCTATATTTATATGGACTCAGGTTATTTAATTTCTTTTGAAATCTTTGATGATTATAAAAATGTATATATTTGCGTACGGCAAGTTTAACCTCATTCGCTTTACGGAAGGAGGTTAAATGAAAACACTCTGCCTTAAAGTGACTGAAGAAGTTTTCCATGCAAGCATTATCCCAACAGTTGCCTCTTCGAGACATACTTGCCTTCATCTGATATTTTTTAAGTAATTGATTATATTGACGAGAGGTGTACTGGGATCCTTGATCACTATGCAAGAGGATTCCCTTCACATTTCGTTTTTTCTTTGCCTTTTTAAGTGTATCTAAAACAAGCTTTAAGTCATTTCTACGACTGATTTCATAGGCAACAATCTCATTATTATATAAATCCTTAATGGCGGATAAGTACAAGCGCTGTCCATTGAAAATTAAGTAGGTAATATCCGTTACCCATTTCTCATTTGGTCTTGAAGCTTGAAAGTTTCTATTTAGATGGTTCTCTGAAGTCACATACGCCTCTTTTTTTCCGTAATAAGGTCGTTTTTTCCTAATTATAGCTTTGATACCTAATTCATTCATCAATCTTTGGATACGCTTATGATTCAAATGAAGGTTATATGTGGCTTTCAGCCACACTTGTATTCTTCTATATCCATAAATCCCTCTTAGTTTTGTATGACACTCCAATATTTTTTTCTTGAATTCAGTGTCCGCTAATTGTTTTTTAGAAGGCACTGCGTGTCGCTTTATCCATTTGTAATAGCCACTTCGGGTTACACCAGCAATGGCACATAATAGAGTAACTGTATATCCTGTTTCTAATATCTCATATATCACTTCAAACTTTCTCATTTTGGATATAGCTGGCACGCCTCCTTTTACATTCCTAAGAGCTTTTTTAACATCGCATTCTCCGCTTCTAATCGTTTAATCTTAGCCTCTGAATTTTCGGGTTTCGTTCTTGGTCTACCTAAACCGGGACCTTTTGCTTTCCCACGTTTTTCTTCTAGTCCTTTGATACCTTCAGCTTCGAAGTGTTTCACCCATCGACTTACAACTGAATGATGAATACCTAATTCTGTCGCAATAGTTTTATAGCTCATACCTTCTTTTAAATATAAATCTACAGCTTTTTTCTTAAATTCCACATCGTAAGTGACCCTAATTTTGCCCACAGAAAAATCCCCTCCATAGTAAACAGGTTAATGTGCTTTCTTTTTCCTGTCTACTATAAGGGGATCATATCATTTTGATCATCTCTTTATTTTTTCTAATCATGCAAATGCAAGAAGGGTTACTCTTAGTTCGTATTGAATTAAGAGGATAAGCTTCTCTTGAAATATTTGATTAATGGGACATTGAGGACTTTCCTAATTATTAATATTTTTTCTGCTATAATGAATGAGTAGAAAGAAAGGAGCGATCCTATGGTATTTCCTATATTAGAAACAGAACGTTTGCGTTTAGTTGAAATAGAACAATCTTATTGTCAAAAAATATATGAAATCTTTTCATTGGATGAGGTAACATGTTATTACGGTATGAATTCTTTTACGGAGTTTGGACAAGCTTCACGTATGATTGAATCTTTTTCGAAAAATTACTTCGAGAAAAAAGCAATACGATGGGGAATTGTGTTAAAAGAAACAAATACTTTAATAGGTACAATTGGATTAAATAATTTACAACTATGGAGTAAACGATCTGAAATTGGATATGACTTACACCCTCGATATTGGGGGAATGGTTATGCATCAGAAGCGGCTCAAGAAATTATTCATTATGGATTTCGTGATTTAGGCTTATTTAGAATTGGTGCTATTACATACCCTGAAAATGTTACTTCTTGTAAAATGTTATCTAAAATTGGTTTTCAAAAGGAAGGCCTATTGCGTGGATATATTCATCAAGGAAATAAACAACATGATGCATTATTGTATTCTATAGTTCGAACGGATGTAGAGGATATAAATTTATAATAAAAAACCCCTCTTATAAAAGAGGGGTTAAATAAAAATTAACCTAACTTAGGTAATAAACGTTCTCCGCTTTTCATGCTACTTTTACATAAAGGGCATTTAGGCTCTTCTTCAAATGAAAAGTTCTTTCTCATCCATCCTAAACAATCCTCTGCTTCACATTCCCAGACAGGGGTTTGTTCTGGTGGTACTTCTGCTACATCGTTCTTTCGATTGCGATACATGTAACCACTCCTTTTATGTAAAAATTTTTAGTTATATATTAAAAAGGTTGTTAACCGAGCTGGTAACAACCTTTTTATTGTTTGAATTATAGCTTTACAACGTTTTTAGCTTGAGGTCCACGGTTACCGTCTTCAACTTCGAAGCTAACTTCTTGACCTTCGTCAAGAGACTTGAAGCCGTCGCCAGTGATAGCTGAGAAGTGAACGAATACGTCGTTACCGTCTGCAACTTCGATGAAACCGAAACCTTTTTCGCTGTTAAACCATTTTACTTTACCTGTTAATGTCATGGTAATGCCTCCTAAAATTTAAAAAGATTACAATATGATCGGCCTTATTTGAATGAAAAATAAAAGTTCACATATTATCAAAAACCCATAAGGAGTACAAAGTGTTCCTGATTGATACTTGATAATATGCAAAGAAAATATAGTGTTAAATTGACCTTAATTACTATCTTACAACAAATGGTGGGAAATAGCAAGTGCTGGTAATACCAGTGAGAAATAGGGTGGGAAAAATGGTAAAAGACACAAAGACATCTCTTTTATTTATATATTATTCCTAATTTTGGTTTATGCTAAACTAAGAACATTTTTATCACGCATTAACTACCCGTAAAATCCCGATTGGTGAGAGCTAATAATCAGTGGGGGATGAACAAATCCTTCACTGATTAAAGTGTCACTTTATTGAAAAATTGTATTAGGGAAACGATATATAGTATAAGAATAGTGTTGATATATTTGTTAAGGAGGCGAGAATATTGCAGTCTACTCAATTTAAAATAATTGAAGCAGCAAAAAAGGGGAGAAGAAAAGTTCATCCAGTATTCGCTGTTATACTTGCAATTGTATTTTTGACTTTAGGTGAATTGTTCATGTTATTTATGCTATTTTTGCCGAAAGCAGAAACAATCATTATGAAAGCGATTTATAGCAACATTGAGATGATATTAACGTTTGGTGGAGCTATATTTTTTGTTTTTTTATGGATTAGATTTGTAGAGAAAAGATCATTTTCATCCATTGGTTTTTGGAGAGATCAATGGATAAGAAAATATTTGAGAGGTGCATTAATTGGGTTTATTTTCATTTCGATACCAGTAATGCTACTTTTATTAACAGGAAATGTACAACTAGAAATGCAGCGAATTACACCTACCGCTATACTTGGAATTGTAGGATCTTTAATTGCTTTTTTAATACAAGGTGCAACAGAAGAAATTGTTGTTCGGGGTTGGTTATTTCCAGTTCTTTCTGTTAGAAGCCGTATTTGGATCGGGATTGTTGTAACTTCTTTTTTATTTGGTTTTCTTCATTTACTAAATCCAGGTATTACAATTCTTTCAATATCGAATATAATATTAGTTGGTGTGTTTGCAGCTTTTTACGTTTTGAAAGACAGTAGTCTTTGGGGGATATGTGCGTGGCATTCCATTTGGAATTGGGCACAATATAACGTATTCGGTTTTGCAGTTAGTGGAATGGAAATGTATTCTACACCGATTTTTAGACCTGTAGCAAACGGATCGGAACTCTTTCATGGAGGCTCATTCGGAATTGAGGGAAGTATCATTACAACAATAATGCTTTCTATCGCTTCAATTGTTTTATGGAGACAGTTATGGGGGAGAAAAGCGAAACAACGAGATTTTAGTTAATGAAAGAGGGAGAGACTATGGGGATTATAGCTTTTGAGGGAGCAAGTGCTGTTGGTAAGAGCACAACGTGTCGTGAGTTAGAAAAGAATTATGGTGCTTATATTATACCTGAAGTGAATTTTTTATTTGAAAGACCAAAAAATGAACATAGAACATGGTATTTTGAAAAACAAGTAGAGCGCTGGAAAATAGCAGTGCAGAAGTCAGAGCAATATGAATTAGTAATACTTGATGGCGACATTTATCAGCCACTAAGTTATAATTGGTGTTTCCATTTTGAAATATTTGATCAGCCATTATCTTTAATAGAAAACTTTTATAAAGAAAAGCTGATACATAAGGAAATTGGTTTTCCTGATCAATATTTTTATTTATATACGAATGATGAGGAACTTAGAGAACGGAAAGAATCTGATATGACAAAAAGAAGAAGAAACTTTGAAAAACATTTACATATATCAAAATCGTTTCAACGTTATTATGAAAATTTAAATACCGTTACAGACGGGTACTGCAAAATGATTGAAGCGAAAAGTGTAAAAACGAATGAACTAGAAATTGTAAATAATTTAAATA
Source organism: Bacillus basilensis (assembly GCF_921008455.1). Taxonomy (NCBI): domain Bacteria; kingdom Bacillati; phylum Bacillota; class Bacilli; order Caryophanales; family Bacillaceae; genus Bacillus; species Bacillus basilensis. Next base: position 2,395,249 of record NZ_CAKLBZ010000001.1, read on the forward strand.
GTCTAAATGTGTGTGAAGAGAGACGTTTTGATGTTTCGAGGTTAGATGCGGTTACGAAGTGGTTAAAAGAACATCGTGCGTAAAACAACAAGTGCCTTATATGGCATTCGTTGTTTTTTTTATGTATTATATATTGATTTTAAAATTTGTAAGTTTGCTTGTTCATTTTTCTGAATAGCATTTTTATATTTAGGTAAGAAGAGTTGAGAAGGATAAACTGGGAGTTCACCGCAAATATCAATACCATAGACAGATTTATTCATAATAAGAGAATGAATAAATTGTAAAATTCTAGATAGTTTCATATGCCCTTGATCCCAATTTGTAATAGTAACTTTTGGATCTAAAACATCTTTATCAATGCTTACATATATTGTTTCTGTATGAATATGTGAAAGTATTGTATGTATGGATACTTCATGTGATATATGAATCGGAAAAACTTCTATGTATGAACAATCATTAGAATGAATTGTTAGAGAAGAAGGTCCGATAATAATTACTTTTTTTAACTTATCATTATTTTGAAGAGAAAATGATACCCATGATCCACAGGAAATAAGAGACTGTTCATTCACTTCCTTTAAGTTCGTATCAGTATGATGATCAAATAGTATAAGGGTAAAAGGCTTGTCTATTTCTTCTAGTAATAAATAAGATACATAATGATAATTCCCAGAACCAATAAAAGTAATTCCTTTTTTCTTTATACGGTTTAATGCCCTTTTTATATGCATTAAAGAAGTGCTTTCGCAATATAGGTTTGAGTGTTCTAAAAGGGTAAAATCAATATCTTCATGTGAATAAGAATGTAGTTTATTTTGTAATAAATACGTATCACCAAAGTTTAAAAAAGTTAAACCACTATACAATAAACTCATATTTATTCATCTCCTTTAAATATAAGGCTATCATTTATTTTTATAAAATTAAAATGAAATGCTTTGAGTGGAATTAGTAGTTGGAAAAAATGATTATTTTAACAGAATAATCTTTTAATTTGCAAAGAAAAGAAATACAATATAAGGAAATATATATATGATTTAGGGAATTGAGAATATGTAATAAATGAAAGTGAGACTGAAATTGAATTGAGACGAAAGTAGGTATAGAGTAACTACCTGTAAAAACTCAGTTGATTTAACAATTAATCAATACTTAGAGTTATTATTTGTGAAAGGAGAATAAATGTAAGTATGAAAAAAATTATTATTTCAGATCTTGATGGGACTTTATTAAGAAGTGATAAAACAATTTCAGAGAAATCTATTAATATTTTAAGGGAATGTAAAAATAATGGATACGAACTGATTTTTGCTACAGCAAGGCCTCCAAGAGCTATAAAACAGTATATTCCCAGCGTGTTAAAGAGTGAAATTATTATTTGTTATAACGGGGCTCTCGTTCTTAAAGGTAATGATATTTTATATGAAAGGAAGATTTCTAAAAATAACATTTTAGAAATTATAGAAATAGCAAAAAAGTACAATCTTCATCAGATTTGTCTTGAAATAGGTGATAAGTTGTATTCAAATTTTGATGTTACTGATTATTTTGGCAATGTACCATGTGAAATTATGGATGTAAGAGATTTAGACTTTGAAGAAGCTTCAAAAGTAATTATTTGTACTAAGGGCTCAATAAACGAGGAATTCATTAAAGAATTGCCTGATGAATGCAAGGCAGTCATTACAGATGACGGAACTTTGTGTCAAATTATGCATGCAGAAGTTTCAAAATGGAATAGTATTCAATATGTTCTACAGCACTTAAATCGAGACGTATCTGAAGTAATTGCCTTTGGGGATGACTACAATGATATGGAAATGATAGAGAAGTGTGGGATTGGTGTAGCAATGAGTAATGCAGTTGAGGAATTAAAGTCAGTTGCTAAATTTATTGCTAAAAGTAACGATGAGGATGGAGTTGCTGCATTTCTAGAAAGTAAAAGTTATGTTTATGTTAATTAGTATGAAAAATAAATTGCAGTAAGCGCCAATAAAGAGATGCTACATCTGTTTTTTATAAATAGATATTATGAATGGGATATATGGGAGGAAACAAGCAAGATGAAAACATTATTTAAAATAATAGGTATTTTAGCTGGTATGGCAGTAATTGGCGTAGGTGTAACGTATGGTATGCTGTATTATTTGAATAATAGTAAACCAGCTGCTAAAAAGGCATCACCAGCTGCTCCGGCAGTAGAAGTACTAGCTGATAGTAATGTAAAAGCTGAAGATGCAAAGCTTTTAGAAAATGGCAATCATTCATTACCGAATAGTGGATTTAATAAAAATTTTAAATGGACAGATGAGAACATACAGACAGCATTACATGAAATGGCACATCAAAAAACGAAAGCTGATCAAAAGTGGGGCTATATTTTTATTACACAAGAACGTATTGAAAGTTTACTTGATATTGTAAAGAGCAATGATCTTGTACAAGGAAATACATATGCAGACATTTTAGAGAGATGGAAACAAGGAAAATATGAAAAGATTGATTCGGATCACAATAAGATTTGGAAATTACAAAGCGGGAATTTAGGCGAAGGAAAAGGGGTAATGTCAGAAGCGGAACAAAAAGAGTTAATTAATCAAGTGTTTATGCAAAAAGGTACATATTCGGGTAGTCAATTAATTGCAGGTGGGGGACAGACTAATAAATAAGAGATATTGTGGAGGAATCTACCACCGTAGTAAGGGGCAGGTGGATTAGGATGGATTATTATCCCATGATAACGCTGTTTGACTAGCGGAATACCGTATCTCGGATTAGTATAACCGTGAGAAGGTTCATCCACCATCAGAATAGTCCTAATAGAATACATGTTTTTTCCAAAAGCAGCAAGAGAAGAGAAAAAGGCTTCCTTATCAAAACAGCAAAGAAATTCAGTGGTGTTTAAAACCATTTTCCATCCCGAAATTTCTTTTTCTATTTCCATTACTTCTTGATCAACTAATAAGGCATCAAACTCTAATACTTTTGAATCTCGGATTTCCCAATGAGGTGCAAATAATCTACATATTTCTACTGAACAATCAGTAGATCCTCGATTAATAAGGATACCGTGATTAAATAGTTTTGTGTGGTGCATTAACCACCAAGGGAGTAGATACTCTTCATTATAAAAAATGCGAAATTACAGTTGTATTAATAAAAACACCTTCTTATAAAAGTAGATAAAATATTTTTGTTCTATTTATAATATGAGCATTAAAACCCAAAAAGGAAATGTATAATGCATGTCTATATAAATATATGTTTAGTTCATACAAGTGTGTAAAAACACATTTAAATAAAAAATTCATTTTGTAGAAAAGGGGAAAGGATATGTGTACTTATTGGGAAAACGCAGTTAAAGAGTTCTTTAAGAGGAAAGAACTGGAACGAAATAAAAGAGCAGCTAGCAAAAGCTAACTGCTCCGTAAATAAGAAGAACACAATGGTCATTTGTATTCAACCTTGGTGTATCTATAGTATTAACATGTTTTAGAATTTTCAACAAAAAAACGGGGGAATGAGGGGAGTGAAAGGAAAAAACTTTATATAAAGGGTCCTTTTGGCGATTTAATCTATTAATTGCACTCGTGGTAATATTCATCACATGAATCGTTATTATCGTTACAGCAGATACAAAATGTTTTTTGAATAAATAAACTAACTACACTAGTAGGACCTTCCTGCTTTGTAAGAGTAAGACTTTGAAAATCTTCAACTTGAAATATTTTTGTTTGAACGGGTTGTAATGTAGTAGTAATTGGTATGCTAGATCTTCTTGTTAGAATAGTTACTTGAACGGGTGCACTCATACCGACAACAAATAACTGAATTAATGTTTTATTGTGATTGTTGGTGAAATCTTCAAATACTGTTTGTGGAGTGGTATTTAGGAGGTCAATAGATGTAGGTATATTTCCATTTAAATTTTCTCCTGAACCACCAATTGTATGAGTCTCAACAAAACAGTTATTTTTTTGATGGTCCGAATGCGATTGGTTTTTATAATACTTTTTACCATCTTTATAAAAGTAATCAGCCATATGAATTTAAAGCTCCCTTCTTTTAGTTGTCTATATAGTCTATTTAATAAAGCGAAGTAGTGCTTGTACAACATAATAAAATCCGCTCTCGTAATTACTTGAAAATGTTATTTGAAAATTAAAGAGCGCCTTTGGAGGAAGGCGCTTTATGACCAAGACTTATTTAGAAAAAAGGGTTCACATCATATTGTATGTATGGTTTTTAGAGAGGTACAGTTTTATACAAAGATTTGTATTTCGTAACAAGAGAAAAGAGCACCATATAAGTGCTCTTTTTGAGAGTGAGTATAAATACCAATTATTCTATACTAGTATATGCACTGCATTATGTAGTTGCTACTAAAATTAATTACAGTTTTTAAAATTAGAGGTTTCTTTTAATGAAACCTCTAAAAAGATAACTAAATTTATGTTATTGTAAATTCGATTGCGATAGGAGTTCCTCCATCTAGGACAGCTCCTCCTACAATAGTAGCAGCTGTAGTAGTCACACCAGTAATAGTATCACCTGTTTGAATAACGCCATTAATATAAAGCGTTAAAAAAGCATAAGAAGCAGGGAATGTTGTTACAGCACCAGTGTCATCAGTGAAGTCTGTGTTAGCAAAAGTTAAATCTGCTCCAGCAGCAGTCCCTGTAGCAGCTGTACTTACAAATCGTCTTCCAGCTATAAAAGGCTTAACGATAGGCATTTATGTTCACCTCTTTTTGAGAATAAACTCAGACAAGTTTTTTTGAAAGTCTTGTCCTGTATTTTATTCTATGTTGTGCTTCTTTTAAAAGATACGGCTTGTATACTAGTAAAAAAGTATAATTCTTATGTGTTTGATTTCTTAATGTGGTCATCACTAGTATTAGACAACGTAATTAAAATAACATGTGTTTGTGCGGGGATAGCAATTATCTACGCTACTTTAAAACCAAGAAAAACAGAAACAAAGACAACTAATTATAGTGTGACTGTTAATGCTCCTAATTTAAGTAAAGAAGAAACAGAAAAACTCGCTAAAAATGTAGTAGATAATATGAAGAAGGGATTAAATAAATAGTAATTATTGTAGGCGCTGCCATGAACTTGGTTAGGTTTTTTTGTTGTTAAGGAAAGATAACGGGAAAATAAAAAAGAGAGCTAATGCTCTCTTTTTTTAGTGGCACGGTAATTAATCGCAGATTGGTATTCCAAGCACTCTTAAAGCTAATGCTACTTGAAGAGAAATCTCTAATCTAGCAATTTCGATACCAGCTACTGAAAGAACTAAAAAAGGTTGTCCGTTTACAAACACAACGCAACTATCCATGGTTACGCCTCCTTTCTAACAATCTACTATAATATATGAAGGAAACGTTAATATGTAATAGTTGAACTGATGGATTTAATAGAATTAATAGATTAACCTAACCCATTTAAACCAAACAAAAGAACTCAACGAATGGAAAAAGCAAGAATCAAATGATTCCTGCTAGATGGAGATATAAGGTGGATAATCCGATAGCGCTAATAAACTCTGGTGAAATGTAAAAATCTGATTTAAATCCGTCTGGTGTTTTGATTTTTAGTTTCATGATTTCTCTCCTTTAAATTTAGTTTTTACATTGCTATATACAAACCAAAAGGAAATTGGTAACAAATAAACGAGAAATATTTTTAAAATAAGATTCATTTAGTGATTAGCGTAAGGAATGAACTCATGGAAATATAAAATTCGAACGTGAGGTGGCAGGTGAAATGTAGATGGCGAGACAGCGTAGTCCAAACCGTGATAAAGCATTTGAAATATACAAAGCAAGCAATGGTGAGAAGGCACTTGTTGAGATTGCAAAGGAATTAAACCTGAAGCCATCTCAAATTAGAAAGTGGAAATCGCAAGATAAATGGGATGAACAATTAAAAGGTAACGTTACTATTGCGAAAAGGAGCATTACTAATGTTAAAAATCCTGAGACAAAAGCCAAGTTAAAAAAGATGCTAGATGATGAAGAGCTGACGGAACAAGATCACATGCTGAAAGATATTAATATACTTGGTAAACATGCGACAAGTGGATGGACAGGTACAGGAATTCTTATGGAAGCTACAAAACAAATGTCTTACAATGATAACGTAAAATGCAACAACATTACAATTACAAACATGAAGAAGGGAATCCATTTACGAGTAGATCCAAAAATAACAAAAGAAGCTGATATGGCTTGGGTAAATGCGAAATTCTTCCATCAAATTACGTTTATGAACTTTGAGTACGGTTTGTATTTAGATTGTCACCCGAACTACGTAATGTGGATCTACCGGTTGATACGGGTCTTGCGGTAAAAATCCCCTTACGCTAAACAACTGCCGAGGTGGAATTGTAAATGTTACCGGTCCAATAAACGGATTTACGCCTTCAGGATCACAATAGATACATCCTCCGTTACCATCCCCATTGCGTACTTCATCATCTGAACCGCCGTTATCATCGTTAATTAACTCCCCACAAAGATATCCATATGAAGGATATACATTGCCCTCACAAGTATCTTGATAATTTTGTACCGCTATAGTTACAGTTGGCGGTTCGTCTGTTTGATTAAGTGCAGAAACTTGGATGAAATCAGTGTCAGCATTACGGAATAAAGGGCCGGATGTATACGCTTGGTAGCGAGGTTCACAATGACAATCACAGTCGCATTTTTTCCGCCTTCCGTAGCTTCTAGATATCGTTTTACTGCTTGTATTTTGTCTTTCGAAGAAAATTTAACCATGAAAAATGCACCTCCAATTGTTAATTATGTGTCTAACAATTGGGGTGCACTTCATTTAGAGACAGTCTTTTTAATTACCATAATCCGGCATTTATTAGTCCCTAAGATATATTCTTTGCCTTTAAGCTGGCACTGAAAAACTTAACAATGTTTCTTTTTACAATGACAACAAATAAAGAAACATTTACAACGACACTTATTTCGATTAAACTTCCAATCATTATCACAATGGTGTTTATCTTTAGATTTCCACCAATCGTCATCACAATTGTGCTTATCTTTAGATTTCCACCAATTGTCATCGCAATTGTGCTTATCTTTAGATTTCCACCAATCGTCATCACAATTGTGCTTATCTTTAGATTTCCACCAATCGTCATCACAATGATGCTTATCTTTAGATTTCCACCAATCATCGCAACAATGATTTTTCTTAGAACTCCAGCAATCATTATTCCAGGACATTCTTTTATACCTCCCTTCCATTAGGGTTCATATTATTCTATGTTTTAGTAAAAAGAATGCTTGTTTATTAACCTATTATTATATTTTTATATAATAGAGAGCTTTCTACTAGATATAGAATTCATACAAACTATGCTAATTTTTAAGAGGTAGTGGAGAGAATTACTAGTTGCGGCATTGATTAACAAATACTAGTTGAAGAAAAATATTCTCATTTTAAATAATATCTTATCTTTGGGTACGCTTTTTGGATGTATATTTCACAATAGCGAAGGAAAAACATACTATATAAATGCAAATGAAGCCTATGTGTATGTGAAGTAAAAACAAGCCGTCCTATTGGACGGCTTGTTTAGTTTGTATCTAAATTCATCATGTTAATAAGAGCATCCTCATCAATTAACTCGATGTTCTTATTAGCTGCATATTTCCTTGCATTTTTATTGAAATTACTCAGTGTAACGAAATATTCTCAAACAGCATCAGCATCAACAATGGCACTATGGAGTTTCTGGATAGCAGGTCTTCCAATAGTCCCCTGTGTATGTCTTTTCACTTCAACAAATTTAGTTTCTCTTCCTTGACCAAATACAGAGAAAAGAAACTGGAAGAGTTAGCAGCTAAATATGATGTTTTTGTGAGAGCGTATGTATTGGAGGGAATCTAAAAAAGTGCTAACAAGTTTGCAAACGAACTTGCTAACACCTATTCGAAATAGACATAAATTATCGCTGATATGTCGACTTTGAAAGTAGTTTTAATTAATGAAATCACACTTATACGAAAACCTCATAAAAACAGCCTTTATATAAGTAGTATTAAAGAAAATGTGGGTTGATATTCTTCAAAGGATTTCAACTCATGTTTTCTTTCAAATTATTTTATACTTTCATCACTTTTAATAGTGAAAGAAACGACTGTATTACAGGTGAAATCCATCTAGATTTATGATAGATTACATGGCTTTGAATAACTGTTGGAGTTTCGATAGGCTGAAAACTGAGTTGCTCTTTTTGACAACTTTCTTGTACAACGATGTAAGGAAGAATTGAAATTCCTAACTCACACATAACGGATTGTTTAATGACTTCAACGTTGGAAGTTTCAAATGTTTTAGCTGGAATATTCCCGCTTTGCCGTAAAAAATGATCTACCATTGGTCTATAGCCGCAGCTTTGTTCGGTAAAAATAAACTGAGTATCCTTTAATAAACAAAACGGATTAGATTGTGTAGAATAATGGGGCGGTAAAATCCATCCAAATGTTTCATTACTAAATGTACGCGTAATAAAATCATTATGTTCAATACTTTCTCCAATTATGAAGACAACATCTGTTTCTCCTTCACGTAATTTTTGAAATGCTTGTTCATTTGTGCTTGTTTCAAGTATGATATTTACTTTCGGATTTTTCTGTTTGTAGGTACGTAATAATTGTGGTAAACGATATACTGCTAATGATTCGTTAGATGTAATACTCAATGTACCTTCTAAATGATCGGTATTTTGAGGGATTTCTTGCGCTTTTTCATAAATAGCAAGTAATTCTAAAGCATAAGGATGAAATTGATGACCTGCTTTTGTAAGAAGTACTTTTTTCCCTAACCGATCGAAAAGAGGAATATGTAAATCATTCTCTAATACTTTCATATGCGCTGTAATAGTAGATTGCGCATAACCTAATGCATGAGCAGCTTTAGAAAAACTACCGTGCTTCACAATCGCACAAAATGTTTTAACATGTCTCATTTCCATAAGCAATCCCTCTTTTATTATCATGATTTGTGAATGATTATATCACGTATTTCAATTTTCCAAATGATTAAATTTTTTATAAAATAAAATTGTAGAAATATTTATTCAAGTGATATTGGAGGAGAAAAGATGATCAAAAAGGGCTATCATGTAGCTGTAGTTGGGGCTACAGGTGCAGTAGGGCAGAAAATTATTGAACTGTTACAGAAAGAAACTAAATTTAATATAGCTGAAATTACATTGCTTTCATCACAACGATCCGCTGGTAAGGTAGTACAATTTAAAGGGCGAGAGATAATAATACAAGAGGCAAAAACAACTAGCTTTGAAGGTGTAGATATTGCCTTTTTCAGCGCTGGAGGAGAAGTTTCTAGGCAATTTGTTAATCATGCAGTCTCTAGTGGTGCCATCGTAATTGACAACACGAGTGAATACCGAATGGCACATGATGTACCGCTCGTCGTTCCAGAAGTAAATGCACACACTTTAAAGGAGCATAAAGGTATTATAGCAGTTCCGAATTGTTCAGCATTACAGATGGTAACAGCACTTCAGCCAATACGAAAAGCATTCGGATTGGAACGAATTATTGTTTCCACATATCAAGCTGTGTCAGGTTCAGGAATTCATGCGATTCATGAACTAAAACAGCAGGCTAAGTCAATACTTGCAGGTGAAGAGGTTAAGAGTACTATATTACCAGTGAAGAAAGATAAAAAGCATTATCCAATTGCGTTTAATGTACTACCTCAAGTAGATATATTTACAGATAATGATTTCACATTTGAAGAAGTAAAAATGATGCAAGAAACGAAGAAAATTTTAGAAGATCCCAATTTGAAAATGGCAGCTACTTGTGTGCGTGTTCCAGTCGTATCAGGACATTCAGAATCAGTTTATATTGAACTTGACAAAGAAGCAACTGTTGCAGAAATAAGAGAAGTGTTGCTGGATGCACCAGGTGTTATACTGCAGGATAACATCAGTGAACAGCTGTATCCAATGCCATTATATGCAGAAGGAAAAATAGATACATTTGTCGGTAGAATTAGAAAAGATCCTGATACACCAAACGGATTTCATCTTTGGATCGTTTCCGATAACTTATTAAAAGGTGCAGCGTGGAACTCAGTTCAAATTGCAGAAACGATGGTGGCAGAGGGAATCATTTAGTATAAGGAAAAACTAGGAAACTGTAATCATTAACAGTTTCCTAGTTTTTATTTTATAATTTTCTGCTTTATCCCAGCCACATTTGATTTGAAAGACAGTAAAAAACATCAAGAATGAATAAAGTATATTTGGTACGATATGGATAAATTCAATAAGAGGGGGTAATTAGGTGTATCAAGTAAAGGGTTATTTTTCATCGTTAAAAGGAAGTCATTATGAAATCGGTAAGCAACAAGGGGAATTTGTGAAACGACATCCTTATCTCATTCCACAATTTATACAGAAAGAAAACTTAATATCGCATCACCATTGGACAGAATCTAAGAATATACTACATAAATATTGTCCAGGAATAAATGAAGAGATTGAAGGGTTTTGTGAAGTGTTAAAAATTCCATCTGAAAATATGATGTATTATTATCAAACACTATTAAAAGCAGGTTGTAGCCATTGTGCTGTTTTACCTAAAAAGACAGATTTAAAGCATACTTATGTATTAAGAAACTATGATTTGTCACCAGTAATAGATGATATGCGCTTTTGTTCGACTCATGTTGAAGGTGCATATGCACATAGTGGCTTTTCCACTCAATATTTTGGTCGAACGGAAGGAGTTAACGAGCATGGATTATCTGTTACATTTTCAGCATGTGGCCAACCGGTAGGAAATATTGCGGGTTTGAGAAAGCCAGCGGTAAGTGGTTTACAATGTTTTGCAGTAATTCGAGTGTTATTGGAGAAATGCAAAAATGTGCAGGAGGCTAAGGCACTAATAGAAGAAATGCCGATTGCTAGTAATATTAATCTAATAGTAGCGGATCCTTTAGATGCAGCACGTATTGAAATATTTGACGGGTATAAATCAATAACAACGATTGATGATGACAGTCAATCTTTTATCGTATCAACAAACCATGCAGTTAGTTCAGCTATTAAAAAATTAAATAATAGGAGATTAGAACAATCTACAAAGAGATATTCCACTTTACACGAACTTTTAAATCAAAATGAAAAATTGAGCATGGGTTCTTTAAAAGGAATAGTAGAATTAGAATATCCTGCAGGTCTGACAGTGCATAATTATGAAGAGTGGTTTGGAACTTTACATTCTGTATTATCCGATTTACATGATCGCACAATGAATATTTGTTTCGGATCTCCAATTTTAAATAACTGGTATTCATTGAAAGTTGGAGGAAGTCTTCCTTTTTCTGAGGTGAATGTGAACTTTGAAAATAAAACTTATACTGATTTTTGGAGAGAAGAGAATAATGAATTGATTCCAAAGGGATAAATGGGATAATATGGTAGTGCTGAAGGGGGTATGTATACTGGAGGGATTACCGATGCTGAAAATTTTGTTAACGATTGTTCTTATCATTTTTCTAGCCATTTCCATGTATATTGCATATCAAAAAAGAAAAAAAGCGGACATAAAAGGATTAAAAAGTGCATTAACTTCAATTTGTTTCTTTGCACTTGCAATCTTTAATTTGTTTGCATATTGGTTTCATTTAGATGGTATTTTTACAGTGCTATTTTCAATTGTATTATTGTTAGTTGGGGCTTATTTTACAAAATATATTCCAATTTCCAAAAAGGTACACTGAAATTTATAGGTAATAATTTATTTCATTATGAAAAGAGATTATTCTACTAGGTCGTTATGAAACGACTTCATAGGATAATCTCTTTTTTTTATTTAATTTTGTAAAGAATGTACGGTTAGTTTCAATTGCTTAATGAATTCTCGAGTTGCAGCACACATATATTTATCTTTTCTATAAATAAGCCCTATTTCTATAGTCGGAGTAGGATTTCTTAATTTTACAGTTTGAATGTTTTTGTTTTGTAAAAAGTCTATATATGGTTTTGGTAACACTGTAATTCCCATTCCTTTTGAAATCATTTGGATTAAAGATTCCATTGTACTAATTTCTAAAATTGGTTTTGGTTTAAAGTTGAATTTTTGACAATGAGATGTAATTAATTCGGTTAAAAAGAAATTTATAGGTAATAGAATTAAAGGGTAGTTCTGTAATTCAGCAATAGATACATGATCATGTTCAGCTAATGGATGACCGGTTGGTACGACTAATGTAAGTTCACTTTTGTATAGAGGGGTAGAAATAATCTCTTTATCTTGTACCGGGAGAAATGTAATGCCAATATCTAGTTCGTTTTGTAATAATTTTTCACGAATATCTCCTGTGCGAAGCCCTAATACAGAAAGTTCTATATTGGGATATAAATTATTAAAATTTATAATAGCTGGTGGTAGTAAGTAATTCACGACGGTTAACAATGATCCAATTGTTAAGGAACCTTGCTGTAATCCGTTTAAATCTTGAATAGCAGAACGAGCTTGTTCGACTTCATGAAAAATGGTTTTACTATGTAATAATAAAATCCTTCCAGCGTCAGTTAAAGATATTTTTTTACCAATACGATCGAAAAGCGGCATTCCTACGTCATGTTCTAAAGCACGTATTTGCTGACTTAGTGAAGGCTGTGAAATATTTAATTTCTCAGCTGCTTTTGTGAAATGCAATTCTTTTGAAACAGCTAAAAAATATTCAAGTTGTCGTAATTCGATTTGGATCACCTCAAGTATAATGATAGGTTTTACCTATCATTATTATATAAATAATTGGATTGAACAATGATTTTTTAGGTTTTATAATCATCTTTATATAACAGAGATAGTTGTGAAAATAAATCGAGAGAGTAAATTCATGTAACACCTTTAAAGGAGGAAATAGAATGACAAATGAATATCAAATATTATCTTTAAATATAGGATTACCAAAAGAGGTTACGTACGGTGGAAAGGTAATTCATACAGGTATTAATAAAAAAGAAGTAAAGGAACCAGTATTTTTATCCTTTGTAAAATTTAATGGAGATGGGCAAGCGGACTTAGTCCATCATGGAGGAGTAGATAAAGCAGTTTGTGTTTATACTGGTGACCACTATCCATACTGGGAAAAAGAGTTGAATCAAGAACTTATATATGGAGCATTCGGAGAAAATATAACAATAAGCGGTATGTGTGAAGAGGATGTTTGTATTGGTGATACATTTCAAATGGGAGAAGCAATTGTACAAGTAACGCAGCCAAGACAACCTTGTTTTAAATTAGCTAAGAAATACAATATTCCAAAGTTACCAATATATTTTCAAGAAACAGGATATACAGGGTTTTATTTTCGCGTATTAAAAGAAGGTTGGGTATCACCTGTTGATACTTTAAAGCTACTAAAGTCTAATCCACATGGTGTTACAGTAGCATTTGCTAATCGTATCATGCATAAAGAAAAACAAAATATGGAAGGGCTAAAAAGGATCTTAGAAGTAAATGAGCTTTCTAATAGTTGGAGAAATACATTTGAAAAGAGAATGAGAGGAGAAGAAATTAATACGAAGGAAAGGCTAGAAGGAAAAAAATAATAAAAAATATTATTTATAAATGGTGCATTTCTATTAGTAAAAACGAATTAGAAAGCACTATTTTCATACAATAAACTTATTAATATCCAAAAATCCTAATATTGTTTTATTCGACTTATTTTCGAATAGTCGAAACATAAAATTAATTAGACTCTTTTTTTATATTTTGTGATAGTATATTGATTGGTAAGACCTATTACTTTAAGAGCAGGTTATATAACTACATCTAATTTGATGGAATTAACATATGGAGGGACAACATGGGGAATGTTGAAAATTTTGAAAAACTTCTATTAGAAGAACCGAAAAGAGAGCAGTTATTTCCTTTATTTGAAGAAGTGTTTGGGATTACAATTCAAACATTGAAGGATTTTTCAGAGAGAGGCTATTGGGATGATACATATAAAGCTTTATCATTTTTACAGGAAGATAAAGCTATTGCAAATGTTGCAGCATTTTCACTACCATTGATAATCAATGGTGAAAGAATAAATGCAGCGGGCATTCAATCTGTAATGACACATCCTAATTTTCGTAGACAAGGACTAATGACTGAATTAATGAGGGAAATGATTGAAGAAATTGATAAACAATGTGAATGTTCATTATTGTTTACGGAAAAACCTGAACTATATACATCATTTGGATTTAAAGTTGTACAGGAATATTTGATGACTATACCATACGATAAAAATAATAATAATTCTTTACTTAGAAAGCTAGATTATTATATTGAAGAGGATAGACAGTTGATACATGAAACTATTGAAAGTAGCCAAAGACTTTCAAATAATTTTTCAACATTAAACTTCCATCCTTCGTTTTATTTGAATATGTATGATTCGGAATGGAATGAGAAATTGTATTATTCAGAGAAACTAGATGCTCTAATTGTGTATGAAGTAGATAATGAAAAGTTGAAATTATATGGAGTGTTTGCACCAGTAATTCCAGTTTTAGATGAAATATGCGGGGAAATCGCTGAAAGATTTACAGAAATCGAATTTTACTTCTCTCCAGATCAATTAGGGATTGAGGATGTACAGTTTACAGAATTACAGTCTAGTAAGTATTTAATGGTTCGAAGTGATAGAGAGTTGGATTTGAAAGGTTATAAATTCCCAGTATTAGTAGAATTTTAAATGTGCATATAGATGCTTTATTATGGAGGAACTATGAAAATATCACATATACCAGAACATATTGAGCAACTTACTATAATGAATGTACCTGAATATTATAAGCTTAATGACAATCATGTGTTTATTGTCCGCTCGAAACCCGAAACAGATTTTTGGCTTAAAACACATTATGGTTTTGAAGTAATGAATGGTCATGTGTTTTATACTGAGATGATGACAGACTTTCAAGCTGAAGTTCAATTGCGTATGAATCCAAATTCAAAATTCGATCAAGCTGGTCTTTTTGTTATGATTTCGGAAAAGTGTTGGTTGAAAACTTCATTAGAATATATTCCAGATGGTCCATCTCATTTAGGAGCTGTCGTAACGAATAATGGATATTCAGATTGGTCAACACAAGACTTTCCAACAGAATCAGCTACCCAACAACTTCGTTTTCGAATTGTTCGTAAACGTGGTGATTATACAATATATGTGAAAAAGATCCATCAATGGGAACAAATAAGAATCGCTCATTTGATGGAGGATATAGGAAATGAGCCTGTTAAAATAGGTTTTTACATGTGTAGTCCTTCTAAAAACAATGGATTTGAGACTGAGTTTTTAGATTTTACAACTGAAAAAATATAGATAAAAAACCGTATTCTTTTCATTAAGAATGCGGTTTTTGTATTTATATAATACAAAGCACATTTATTGACCGAAAAGTCATTAATGCTTATCATTTAATAATGTTAAATATTAATTTACATAATATAATAGAAGTAATAAAAAAATTATAAATTATATGGCTTAAGTAAGGAGGGTAAGAATTATTAATTGGTAATTTCATAGGAAAAAGGAGATTATGTATGAAATCATTTCGTGAGTTATTACAGTATTTAAAACCATACATGTTCTTCGCTATTATTGGACCGCTATTTATGGTACTTGAGGTTGCGATGGACTTAATTCAACCGACTATTATGCAACATATTATTGATGTTGGGATAGCAAATCGGGATATGAATTATGTAATAAAAATGGGGCTTCTAATGATAGGAGCAGCAGCACTCGGTCTAGTTGGAGGACTTGGGTGCATGATGTATTCTACAAAAGCAGCTGTTAATTTCGCTACAGACATACGAAAAGATGTATTTGCGAAAATCGAAACATTCTCTAGTGAAAATCGTGATTCATTTGGAACTGGGAAATTATTAACGATTGTGACAAATGATGTTACTTCTATTCAATCGGCGATGACGATGACATTACGTGTTCTTGTTCGTGGTCCTTTGTTGTTTATCGGAAGTATCATAATTGTTTTTGTAACAGCGCGTGAGTTATTTCCTATATTACTTGTAGTTGTTCCAATTTTATTACTTGCGATTATATTTATTGCAAGTAAAGCAAGCGGGACATTCAAAAAAGTGCAAGAAGCATTAGATAAAGTGAATACAAAGTTACAAGAAAATTTATCTGGTGTCCGTGTTATTAAAGCGTATGTAAGACAAAAATATGAAATCACTCAGTTTGGAAAAGTGAATACAAACTTAACGAAGATAAATATTCGGGCGGTTCAGCTTATTTCCTTAATGATGCCAATTATAATGTTGGTTGTAAGCGGGGGGATTGTCGCAACATTATGGATTGGTGGAGAAAAAGTATTTAACGGTACTCTTCAAGTAGGAGCTATATTAGCGTTTATAAACTATTTGAATATTATTTTAATGTCACTTATGTCTATAAGTATGGTATTTATGCAAATCGCGCGAGCATTTCCGTCTGCGGATCGTGTACAGCAAATTTTAAATACTGAGGTTGATATTATGAGCGAAACAAATGCGCTTGTACCTAAGCAAATCGAGGGACATATTGACTTTAAAAACGTTAGTTATAGTTATACGAAAAATAATGAATATGTTTTAAAAGATATTTCATTTCGCATATGTAAAGGTGAAAAAGTAGGGATTATCGGTTCTACTGGAAGTGGTAAATCTACTTTAGCAAAACTATTACCGCGCTTATACGATGTTGATCAAGGTGAAATATGTATTGATGGAATAAATGTTAAGGCATACGATTTACAAAAACTGCGTGGTTCAATAGGTTTTGTACCTCAAAAGGCATTGTTGTTTTCAGGTAGTATAGAAGAGAACTTACGTTATGGTAAAGAAGATGCAACAAGTGACGAACTGGAGGTAGCGGCTTCATCAGCTTGTGCGACTGAGTTTATTAACAAGCTGGAAGATTCTTATCAATATCATTTAACACAAGGTGCGACAAATTTATCAGGTGGACAAAAACAGCGTGTATCAATTGCAAGGGCGCTTGTGAGAAAGCCATCTATTCTTGTATTAGATGATTCTACATCAGCAGTTGATGCCAAATCAGAAACTAACATTCAATCATCATTAAGAACAGAATATAAAGGAACAACAACATTATTAATTGCCTCTAAAATCTCATCAATAATAGATGCTGATAAAATTCTCGTTTTAGATAACGGTGAATTAGTTGGTGATGGTACACATGAAGAACTGTTAGAACAATGTGAGGTATATCAAGAAATTTATCTTTCCCAAGGTGGCAATTTACATAAAGAAGGTGGGAAAGAACATGCGTAATTTTCAAGGGCAATTTGCTAATAAAGGTGGACGTAAAGCGCCTAAGATGGGGAAAGCTAATAATACGAAAGGAACTGTAATGCGAGTATGGAACTATATGGGGTATCAAAAGGCTGCTCTTACGTTCGTTATATTTTTAGTATTTATTACGACATTACTTGGGTTATTAGGTCCTTACTTAATGGGAGTAATTATAGATCAATATATTGTACCTAAAGATTTAAATGGTACAGCAAGAATGTGCATGTTACTTATCGCAATTTATGGTATTACAGTGTTTTTAACTTGGTTACAAACATTTGTCATGGTTAACGTTGCATTAAAAACCATACAAAAAATACGACAAGATATTTTTGAGAAAATCCAAACGCTTTCTTTACGGTTCTTTGATGTACGTTCTCAAGGAGATTTAATGAGTCGTGTGACCAATGATATAGATAATTTGAATCAAGCGTTGACACAAAGTGTTGTACAAATTATTTCATCAGCATTAACCTTTATAGGTGTAACGATTGCGATGTTCGCATTAGATTGGATTTTAGCAATTGTTACTTTAATTACAGTACCTATTATGTTTTTTGTTACAAAAAAACTAGTTGCTTATAGTGGTAAAAACTTTGCAAAGCGTCAAAAAGATTTAGGAGAATTAAATGGTTTTATTGAGGAAGCTATAACAGGAGCGGATGTTACAACGTTATACGGGAAAGAAAAAGAAACTGTACAAAATTTCAATAAGATTAATGAACAACTAAGAGTTTCAGCTACGAAGGCGGATACATTTTCAGCTTTTATTTTTCCGAGTATGAACTTTATAAACAACTTAGGTATGGGACTTGTAATTGGTACTGGATCAGTAATGGTTTTAAATGGAATGACTACAGTAGGTGTCATTGCGGCTTTTATTAATTATTCTCGTCAATTCTCAAGACCGCTCAGTCAATTCGCAACATTAATGAATACGATTCAAGCGGCAGTTGCTGGTGGAGAACGAGTCTTTGAAATTATGGATGAAGTACCGGAGATTCAAAATAAAAAAGATGCATCCGTTGTACAAAATTTACAAGGGCATGTTGCACTCGAAAATGTTTCATTTGGTTATGAGGAAAATAAGGCGGTTTTAAAAGAAGTGAGTCTTAAGGCGAAGCCAGGGGAGACAATTGCTTTAGTTGGTCCAACTGGATCGGGCAAAACAACAATCATTAATTTGCTGACGCGCTTTTACGATATTCAGCAAGGACAAATTCATATCGATGGAAAAAATATTAAAGATTATGATATTAATTCGTTGCGAAGTAAAATAGGAGTAGTTTTACAAGATACGTATTTATTTGCTGGGACGATTATAGATAATATCCGTTATGGTCGATTAAATGCTAGTGATGAAGAAGTAATTAATGCAGCAAAGGCAGCATCTGCACATTCTTTCATAAAGCATTTACCTTATCAATATGAAACAAAAATTGCTTCAGAAGGATCGAATTTAAGTCAAGGACAGAAACAACTTCTTGCGATTGCGAGGGCAATTTTAGCAGATGCAGATATATTAATTCTCGACGAAGCGACATCTAATATTGATACGAGAACAGAATTACAAATTCAAGAAGGACTAAACAATTTAATGAGAGGTCGAACAAGTTTTGTAATCGCTCATCGACTGAAAACGATTGAAAAAGCAGATCAAATTCTTGTTATAAAAGATGGAAGTATTATGGAAAGAGGGAATCATGAATCTCTTATGAAAGATAGAGGATTTTACTTTGATTTGTATACGAGTCAGTTTAAAATTTAATAAAAACATTGATGTGATGCGGTTTCTCTAGGAAGGGGGAACCGCATTTTTATATTTTCAAACATTACTATCCAAATAGTTGTTCACTAAATGTTTTAACTGCGTCTTCTTGCATCCCAGGTCCCAGGTAAAATATGCGAATAGCAATTTAATGTTATGAAAACGTCTTTATGACCCAACTATTCACTTGCAATATTTGGATATACACTTTGATTCAAAAGTAGTGTTGCATGAGTATGACGTAAATCAGGGAAACAAATTTTTAAAATTCAGATTTTATCGGAAAAAGACACTGCTTCCAGTGTCTCAACTTACTACGAGAGTTTTATGTGGAAACTTAAATAGACGAATTTAAGTTTCCATATAATATATGAAACTGCAATTAGAAAATCACTTATTTTTTAAAGGGTTAATGGGTATTTGTACGTGCTGAAATCTTTATTAAAAATATCTTGTACTAATTGGATAGTTTCATGATCATAAAAACTATCGTATGTTGGGAGGCGTGGGAATAAAGGATCGGTAATATCAGCATCTGCAAAATTACCTCTAAAAATCGCCCTGTCCTTCTGATGATGCCATGATTTGGTTAGTATGTGTAAAGGAGCAGTTTTTAATTGATATGTTTGTTCTAGACGTACAATTTCGGTAGAGAAATTTTCAAGGTAGATATAATTTGTAACAAACGCTTCTTCACCGGGTACATACTGTGGTGTCAAATGTGGATCTACTTGTTCTAAATCTGTCATTTGTGATTTTAAGTAATAGAGATAGATTTTAAATGAAATAGGCTTACTACAAATGCTGTTACCATAATAAAAACTCCGAACGGACTCCCATGCTGGGTTTTCTATGTATGGAGGAGCGATTAATGAGAAGAATGAACTTACAGCTCTTGTATACGGGTTTCTTACTAACTTATAGGTATCTTTTTCTTTTGAATATAAAGCTGCAGCTAATTCAATAAAGTAGTCTGAGGAGTTTTTGTATATTTCATTTTCGTAATTATGGATGAAAGAATCGTATTTTATGGCTTGCTTAAATAAATTAATTTGATAAAAAAACCAATGTGTAAGAGAAGTACAACCACTTTTCTGGCTCCAAAATAAAATTAAAGGGAAGTTAGAATTGAAGTGGGGAACGCGCCTGTATTTAATAATATTTGCAAAAGACATTGGTAGCCTCCATTCAGTTATGTCAATTATTTTTAGTTTATGAATAAAGTACCTGGCATATGAACAAGAGAAGAGAAGTAGAATAGATAATTTAAAACAATATAATTTTGAAATGAAGGCGTTATTTTAATAAAAAAGCAGTTGGCTTTTGCTAACTGCTTTAGTAACTGAGAGTTCTCTTTAAGTAATGTAGATAAAAAAACTAGCCATAAAAATATAGCTCTTATCAAAATTAGAGAATCAACTAAAATCAAAAACTGTTTTTTCAGTGGTTTTCGAAATTCCTTTATTAATTTAAAAACGGCACTAATTCTGAATTAGATGTATAACAAAAGAACAGCTAGCAAAAGCTAGCTGCTCGGTTTTCCAAGGAGAAAATCTAATGTTACTTACATTATTGACGCAATATTGAGTTTTGTTCAAGGGAGGGTACTAATTAAGTAGGTTACATGAGAAGTCCAATTAACATCCAGGCTGCCCCGATCAGAATTAAAGTTTCGAAGGTAATCCAAAACTTTCTTTTTTCTGGTTTTTGAAATTCTTTAATTACAGAAAATATGGCACTTATTCCTACAAGAGTGAAAAGAGCGATTCGGGTTGTTTCAGTCATTTGTATCACCACCTAATATTTTAATAGTTTAATTATATAATAATTACTGTTTTATGGAAAATTAATAAAGTAATTCATTTATAAGTAAGTAGATTGAACGGAGGAGAGCCGTATCACATGAATCAATTTTCATTTTTTGGAGATATTCATGATAAGCAGATGTGTAGACTTGTGGTGAAGGAGCTGAAAAACTATAAAGCATTGTGCGTCCGGATGAAGAATCAAGAAGAACAGGAAAAGAGGAGAAAAAGAAAGAGAAAGAACAGGAAGAGTAGAAAAATCGGCGAAAAGAGAGTGTTTATAAGCTAGTACGTTTATACCTTGAAATAATGGTTAAGTAAGGGGAAGAAGCGTAGAAAGCGATTAGGCGTTTGAAATTTATAAGGAACATAATGCTGAAATAACTAATCGTAAATGTAAGGATAAAACGGTGATTTGTATACTAGCCATTTTTTTAATTTAATAAAGTGCGGTTTCTCTAGAAAGGAGAAACCGCACTTTTATATTTATAAAGATAATTAGAAATATAGAGTTGAAATTTTTTTAGATACACGAATTGTTAGCAAATACTAGCAACTTCAGTGCCGGACGGAAAAAATAATTTACGAGGTATTGTAATAATCTCAAGAGCCATCTGGGCTGAATGGAGAAGTATTGGAGTTAACTCTAAAGCGTGTGTTAATAATAATATAAAACTTGTTAGGATTGCAAAGCTTCCCCAAAAGAAACTTTTTGAAGTGTTACGGAAATCTTTTATTAAGGAAAAGAAAGAAAAAAATGCTGTAACAACGAGAATTAAAAATTTATACTTATCAGCCATTAAACCCCTCCTAAAGAACAATAACTTATATTATAGCGTATTTTTCTGTATTATTATAAAAAGATTTTAAAATGAATGATAAAAAAGTAGATGCCACAAATTAATATATTAGTTGAGAGTATTATTTTTGGTTTTTTCATTTAAAAAATAGATTAGCGCCCTATTTAATATTTGCAAGTGTTGTACTGGATATTTGACCGGACAATAAGACGAGCTTTGAATATGTTAATAAAAAAGGGGGTGTTGAAAAATGGCTAGATATAGTTTACATGCAGGTCACAATAGTATTGTACAGGGTGCGAATTATGGAAATCGGAAAGAACACATTATGGATCGTCAAGTTAAGGATGCAGTTGTTGCTAAACTAAGAGCATTAGGACATACAGTTTATGATGATACGGATGAAGTAGGGACAACACAAGCACAAAATTTAAATAACATTGTATCAAAAACAAATTCACATGATGTAGACTTAGTAGTTTCATTTCACTTAAACTCATACGATACGAAAGCAAATGGTGTTGAAGTACTTTACTATGATCAACAAGCTTTATCAGCAAAGATAGCAGCACAACTTTCAAAAGATATTGGCTGGTCAAATCGTGGTGCAAAGGAACGTAAAGACCTTTATGTGTTAGCGAATACGAAAGCACCTGCAATCTTAATTGAACTTGGATTTATCGATAATGAAGCAGATATGGCAAAATGGAATCCAGATAAGATTGCAAATTCAATTGTTTATGCATTAACTGGGCAATCAGGTGGGACAACTCCGCCATCCCAAAAAAATATCATTCAATCAGGAGCATTTTCACCGTATGAAACACCTGATGTAATGGGGGCATTAACGTCCCTAAAAATGACAGCTAACTTCATCTTACAATCTGATGGTCTAACATATTTTATATCTGAACCAACTTCAGATGCGCAACTTAAAGGAATGACGGATTACCTTGATCGTAAAGGCTGGTGGTATGAAGTTAAGTAAAGATTTGAGTTTAGTGGAACAGAATATTTACAAACCAATCGGTCCGAAAAAGAGGATTACTTATACTGAGTAATCCTCTTTTTAAAATTTTTATTCCGACCTAAAATTAAATAAGTAAAGCATGTAAGTGGAATGTTTATTGAAAATATCAGCCATATTTGTAAAACGTATTTTAAATAAGAACAAAATTTAGAATTTGAATTTAATTGACTACAATTGAAATAGCACTAAAAACTAATAAAACGGCCATAATGATGTTAAATGATTTAGTATGTTTTAATAAAAGTTTTTGGAACATGGAACCAAATAAGCTCCAACTAAATGTACTCATTAACCCGACTACACCGAGAAATAATGAAAAAAGTAGATAACTTGAATATGAAGTGTAGTAAGGAAGAATAAAAGTTGATACTACAGTTAGTCCGAATAGTATCCCTTTAGGGTTAACAAACTGAAGAAAAATCCCCACTGTAAATAAATTTTTATTATATTTTTCATCGGGATCTGTACTAGTTTTACTAGTTAGTATTTTAAAAGCTAAATATAGCATGTATGCTACACCTAAAATTTTTAAAGGGAAATCGATTATGGGTAGAATATTGATTAGTACAATATTAAAGAAGCTACACAAGGAAGTGAGGATGAAAAATCCGAAAGCTACTCCGAAGCAAAATTGAATACTCCTTTTTAAACCATGTTGATTGGCGTATGTCATAGCTAAAAAATTGTTAGGTCCGGGTGTGAAGCTACTTATAAAAACAAATAACAAAAAAGAAAAGATAGGCATTTCAAAACCCCCTAATTATTTCGTGTGTTATAATGACCGAAAAGAACAATATAACGTGTGCTCTTTATTATACATAACGGTCGTTATATTGTATATAGTGTAGGAGTGTTTCTTATGGAAGAAATTCAATTTATTCTGGCGAAAAATTTAAAGACAATACGAGAGAAGGAAAAATTAAGTTTAGAAAAGGTTTCCCAATTAACAGGTGTGAGTAAAACGATGATAGGACAAATTGAACGAGGAGAGTCAAGTCCAACATTAACAACGATATGGAAAATTGCTAATGGTTTGAAAGTGTCTTTTACTTCTTTAATCAATAATCCGCAACCGGATACGAAAGTTGTTTTACGAAATGATATTCAAGTATTATCAGAAGACAATGGGAGATATAAAGTGTATCCTTCTTTTCCTTTCCAAGATGATAGGAACTTTGAAATCTATACGGTTGAAATTGAGGCAGAAGGAAAACTAAGTTCGGAAGGCCATAAAGAAGGGGCCGAAGAATTTATAACAGTGTTTGAAGGGGAATTGACAATTGAAATAAATGATTGTCAATATAAATTAAATAGTGGGGATGCAATTCGCTTTAAGGCGGATAGACCGCATTCTTATCATAATTTTGGAAGAACGCTAACAAGGTTAAGTATGACCATTTATTATTCAGCTTCATAAATTTACAGCTGCCTTAAAAAACAAAGAAAGGCGTAATGATAAAAGCATCTATGAGAGATGGTTTTTATTTTTTATAATCGACAAAAAAAGACACTCATTTGAGTGTCAACCATAGTATTGCTCTCGCGTATAGGATTGGAGTATGTTTCTCAAATACGTATTGAGATGGTCCGCATTTGAGAAACTGTCTTCTTATTTAATGTAACATTGGCATAGGTAGAGTGTAAATTGATAATGTATATACGGAAAATTTAGTATAGATACTTTGTACTATGAATATAGTGCAAAGTGTTTCTTATTGCATAATCACTGTCGTGAAGTTATTGAAATATAAGCTTTAGGAATGACGTAATAGTTACTATTTTAGCATTTAAGAATGATTATTATAAAAAAGAACGAATCATTTTTTAATCAATTCGTATAATTGTTAAAGAGGCATCTGTAGAACCGCCTCCAACTAAATTAACTACGGATAATACGCCGAATAGTTGAAGTGAAATTGTATTACCAGCAATTAAATTGCTTATTAAATTATTATTATAATTTGAAGTTGATATTGCAGGTGAAAAAATAGATCTGGGAAGTGGAGTTGAAGAGTTTAATAGTAGCCTTGTACCAGCAAGTAAAGAAGTTGTTGTATTAACTTGATAGGTTAAATAATATCTTCCAGTAACAGGAATTGTAAATATATCATTTGAAGCGTTCACTGTAACATTACCGAGACTTTGGTTATTAGAAAGTGGAATATTAGTTCCACCTAATATGACTGACATGGGACCACCTAATGTATTATTGGCAAACATAGAGTTTGTAGTAATAATAGGTCCAGTAATGCCTGTGGGTCCAGTAATGCCAGAAGGTCCAGTAATACCTGTGGGCCCAGTATTACCTGTAGGACCAGTAGGACCTGTAAGCCTGTAAGGGAGAATAATTTCAAGAGCCAGGGAAAATAGTTCTTTTTTCATTTTTTCATTCTTATCTTGAATATAAATCACCTCATTTTTAATTAGAACGTAACCGATTTAGTATTTTGATATGGAACTATCATTTTATTATATTAATACTACTAGTTATAGCAACGGTAAAAGTTTAATATATGTAAAAACATTTGAGTATGAAAAAGTAGTCATGGAATTTTTCTAAAATGATAGATGTTTTATTTTTTTAATTAGTAAACAAAAATGTGGAATGAGGGGTATTAAATTGAACCGCAATGACAAATTGTTGTTGAATAATGGTATGATAGGCCCAGAAAATATTGGACCTACCTTTCCGGTTCTTCCACCAATTTATATTCCAACAGGAGCAACGGGAGTAACCGGGGTAACAGGACCAACGGGAGTAACAGGGGTAACAGGACCAACGGGAGTAACAGGGGTAACAGGACCAACGGGAGTAACAGGGGTAACAGGACCAACGGGAGTAACAGGGGTAACAGGACCAACGGGAGTAACAGGACCAACGGGAGTAACCGGGGTAACAGGACCAACGGGAGTAACCGGGGTAACAGGACCAACGGGAGTAACCGGGGTAACAGGACCAACGGGAGTAACAGGGGTAACAGGACCAACGGGAGTAACCGGGGTAACAGGACCAACGGGAGTAACCGGGGTAACAGGAGCAACGGGAGTAACCGGGGTAACAGGACCAACGGGAGTAACAGGGGTAACAGGACCAACGGGAGTAACAGGGGTAACAGGACCAACGGGAGTAACAGGGGTAACAGGAGCAACGGGAGTAACAGGGGTAACAGGAGCAACGGGAGTAACAGGGGTAACAGGAGTAACCGGGGTAACAGGACCAACAGGAGTAACAGGAGTAACAGGACCAACGGGAGTAACAGGGGTAACAGGAGTAACAGGGGTAACAGGACCAACAGGAGTAACAGGAGTAACAGGTCCAACGGGGGTAACAGGATCAACAGGCCCAACTGGAGTTATTGGCCCCATAACAACAACTAACTTATTATTTTACACTTTTTCCGATGGAGAGAAACTTATATATACAGATTCAGATGGGATAGCTCAATATGGTACAACTCACATACTATCTCCTGATGAGGTTTCGTATATTAATTTGTTTATTAATGGAATACTTCAACCACAACCATTATATCAGGTTAGTACTGGTCAGCTAACTTTATTGGATGATCAACCACCATTGCAAGGTTCTTCAATTATTTTGCAATTTATCATTATTAATTAAAAAAGACAGATTCTTAAATAAAAAGAATCTGTCTTTTTGTTCTACACTAAATTAGTTAAAACTAAGTGACGATAAATTCGATTGTAATTGGAATTCCGCCGTCTAATGCATCTCCGCCTGGAATTGTAATAGCGTCAGTAGGTCCAGTAGTAACGCTGGAGTTCACACTAGGTTGAAGAATGCCGTTTACATATAAGTTGTAATACGTAAAAGTCGGAAAAGCAGTTGAGTAGTACCAGCATCGTTTAAACAAGCTGTAGCAGCAATTGCAAAAGCTGCACCAGTTCCGGTTCCAGCTCCTAGTGTAGATGTGAATCTTCTGGATGCCATAAATGGTTGAATAATTGGCAATTAATTTTCACTCCCTAAATTATTTTTTGAACAAAGTATGGGATAACTTGTCCAATATATTGTATGAAAGTTTTGGATAATAGAAACGGCTTCATGATAATAGAGGGAACACAATTTTAGTAAAGGTATTGTTGTTACTTGGTGATTATATGCTAATGCTTAGTTTTTATACTCAAGTTAAAATGTGCTTTTGGACCTAAGAGATAAACGTGGAAAAATAAAATAAACTTTTAAGTTTAGGTGTTTAATCTAAGCAGTCAATTATTAAAAACATATAATTAATATGTGAGTCATGAACATAATTAAATAATGTTTTAAAGTTTAATTATCATTCATGTTTCCTATTTTAAGTAAATTAAATCTATACACAATTTTATAGTTCTTATAATAGGAAAATACTCAAATATAAGAAAGGTAAGGAGGAAATAAATGAAACATAATGATTGTTTTGGTCATAACAACTGCAATCCGATAGTTTTTTCAGCAGATTGTTGTAAAAATCCACAGACAGTTCCTATTACTAGCCAACAATTAAGTCAATTAATTACTTTACTAAATTCATTAATATCAGCTATTGCAGCATTTTTTGCAAATCCAAGTGATGCGAATAGATTAGCGTTACTCAATTTATTTAATCAATTTTTAATTTTTTTAAATTCCTTAATACCTTCTCCAGAAGGTAATTTTTTGAAACAATTAACTCAAAGTATTCTAGTTTTATTACAATCTCCAGTACCTAATTTAGGACAATTGTCAACATTATTGCAACAATTTTATAACGCCCTTGCAGAATTTTTCTTCGCTTTAAATCTTATCCCTGTATCCTGCGACTCAAATATCGATCCTGCAACTTTACAAGTTCTTTTTGGTTTATTAATTCAATTAATTAATGCTACTCCAGGAGCAACAGGTCCAACAGGTCCAACGGGAGCAACAGGTCCTGGAGGTGGAGCAACAGGCCCAACAGGCCCAACAGGTCCTGGAGGTGGCGCGACAGGTCCAACGGGAGCAACAGGCCTAACAGGAGCAACAGGTCCAACAGGTCCAACAGGTCCAACGGGAGACACAGGTCTAGCAGGAGCTACGGGCCCAACAGGTCCAACGGGAGACACAGGCCCGACTGGAGCAACAGGTCTAACGGGAGCAACAGGTGGCGGAGCTATTATTCCATTTGCTTCAGGTACAACACCAGCTATATTAGTTAACCTGGTAGCAGGAACTATTGGTACAGGAACTCTCCTTGGATTTGGTTTTAGTCAGCCTGGCGTAGCTTTATTGGGTGGAACCGATATCACATTAGCGGCAGGTATAGGTGATTATGCATTTGTAGCACCACGCGCAGGGACTATTACGTCGTTAGCAGGTTTCTTTAGTGTATTAGGGGGAGTTTCATTAGGAACTACTCAAGTTCAAATCCAAATATTGATTGCACCTGCAGCAAGTAATACGTTTACAGCAGTGGGAGCACCTCTATTATTATCACCAACATTTGCCGGAATAGTGATTGGTGCTACAGCAACAGGAATCGCACCTCTTAATATTCCAGTAGCCGCTGGGGATAAAATACTATTATATGTTTCATTAACAGGAGCTAGTCCAATAGCTACAATTAATGGATTTGTAAGTGCGGGTCTTAATATCGTTTAATTCGTTACAATGTTTTGTGGGAAATTAAACTGGTATTTGTATATAGCCCTTCCCAATAATATTAGGAAGGGCTATATTTTTTTGTGGAAACTAAGTAATAAATCAATTGGGAAATTCTCTTTGTTAAGTTGGTAAAAAGAAAACTTAAATTATGATTTAAATTTTATAGTTTATGGAATAAAAAATATAATTTTAAAATTTTTCTATCAGCAAAAAAGAGATGAATTCTATTTAAAATAGAATTTATCTCTTAAATGTACTGTATTGTAGAGGAGTATATTGTTTAGCGTGCGCGGTGAAATATCATTATCCGAATTAGTAATAAACTATTTATTTTTATTACAGTTACATCCTTTTTTCTTTACATAGCCTTGCTCGGCTAAATCTCTTTGCGATTGGGAATTGGAAGATTGAGAATTTGAAGACTGAGAGGATGTTGATGAACTACTATTTTTATTATGAGAGTAGTTTTTTCGATAGTTATAATTACTCATAGTACTATCACCTCCAATTAAATATATAACTATTATATGTATGTACTCTATTAATTGTTACGATAAAAAATAGGAATGGGGGATATACAATAAAAAATCTCCTACGTATTTTCCGAGGAGATAAATAATTGGCTTTTAATGATATAAATTAATATCCCCAGTAAAGAGGGAAATAATATGAATCTTGATAATATAAATTTTGTTGTGGATTAGGAGGATGAGTTGCTGGGTTTATAGGTCCTCGGTTTTGATTACAGTTTGCTGGAGGACCAATTACTGTAGTGGATTGAATAGGGGATACCGCTTGTTTCCATTGTTGTTCATCGAGACAGTAAGTATGAGCCATCATATTTGTGGGAGTTAATCTTAAAATATCAGAACCAAAAATAACCTCTGGCGTTGGTGCATCAAAAATAGCTAATAAATGGGTATCATCTGCTGTAGCAACTTCATAATGCCACCACGCTTGTGGAATGTTGGCAACTTGCCCCGGTTTTATCGGTAAGTTTAATATTTGATTTGTAAATGGATTAAGTAAAGAAACAACAGCAGATCCTGAAATACAGTAAACAAGTTCAGCTGCATTTTGATGAATATGTGGTTCTACGACATTACTTGAACTTAAATAAATATCTAATAAAGAAGTGTTTTCTAAAGTATTTAATTGTTTCACGCCAAGTACATTTATATAATTTTGGGCATCTTTCTGAAAAAAATTGCTTTTACTTAAATCATAAGTGAAATTAGTCGAGGGGGAGGTATAGTCGATATTGGAAGTCAATTGTATTACCTGCCTTTCTATTAGTAAGTAAGGTTACACAATTAGGATATGTGTCTAGTGTTTATTAGGTGCAGTTGTTGGTATCATAATAAATTTGCCTATTCCATAAAGAATATGGGGTGTATTTCGAGTTTATAATATTGTTAAGAACGGATTTATTAATGTTAGGTTAGGGTTAAAAAAATAGAAATTTATTTCGTATAATATATTTACAGACCAATACTTTTTATAGAGGTATTGGTCTGTTATTTAAGATAGTTTTTGCTGAATAATTAATTGTGCTTTAGCAGTATTGGCATAATTTAGCCACTCTAATGCCAAGTTTTGTTTTAAACCAAAATGGATTTCTATGACGTCAAAATGAGATACCTTTGTTTTAAGTGGAACAGGTATACCATTTATTTTTGCTTTTTTCATGTTATGTGCACTTTTGGGAAATGCAGAGAAAGTAAAATCAATAATTGTAGCACCATTTGGTAAATAAATAGGTTGTAAATCTGAAGTATAAGCCGTTATGGTATTTTCAAATAGTTCATACGATACTAGATTATGGAAAGCGATTGGATCTGTAGTTAATAAATTGTTATTCACAATTGTATCATTCATTATTTTATAAGATATTGCTTGAACATCTACAGTTCCATTATTCAATAAAGAAAAAATACCATTATTTTTTAATGTTTTTGCAAATTTTGTTTGAATAACAATTGTTTGTTCAGTATCATTCATATTGATTTTAGTTTTTAAATTGCTATTAAAATGGTTATTTTCAAGTGCTATATTGTCTTCAAAATAGTTGATAGTTGGTTTGTATAATTGATGTATCATTCCAAGAATTTTATAGCAATCTAGTACACTTGTAGTTGTAATACAAATTTGTGAAACTCCTGATACGTTTTGTACTTCTTGTAATTGTGAGTAAGCGGTATAAATTGGAGGGAACTCATAGCTTATTTCAAATGAAAGGTTAGTATCATAAAAAGAATGAATTCCTTTTCTTAAATCGGTTATATTTTTTTGAAGATGTGGCACATATCCCGTTAATAATTTAAGTACCTTGCTATATCTTTCTTTATGTAAATATTGAAAAGCAAGATTTTCTAATTCATACTGAATTGTATATAATCCTAGTCGCTTTGCAAGTGGTGCAAAAAGCGTTAACGTTTCATTCGCATATGCTACTTGTTTTGCGGTTTTTTTAACATTCAATGTTTTTATATTGTGAAGGCGATCTATAACTTTAATAATGCCCGCACGTATATCTTGTTGAGAGGCTAATAGCAACTTTTTAAAATTAATTGCTTCATATAATGTTTTCTTTTGATCTTGTTGTTTTTTTCCTTTTGTTAATCCATTTACAATATATCGAATAGTTGTACCAAAATACGATTCAATTTCATCTAAAGAATGTTCTGTATCTTCTACAACATCGTGTAATAACGCAGCAATCACTGTTGTAATGTCAGCTTTATAATTTAGCAGTATTTCTGCAATTGCGAAAGGATGAATAATATATGGTTCTCCAGTTTGACGGTATTGTCCATCATGTGCTTGCTCTGCAAATTGTATAGCTTTTTTCAAAAGTTTTAATTCATTAGATTGTAGATAATTCGCCTTTTGTAATAATACCTCGCTCATATAAATCCGTCCCTTAAAATTATTTTTAATAGTAATTCTATAAAATAGAATAAATCCCCTTTGAAATTATTTTAATTATGTAAAAAATAAAGGTATTGAGATTAAACTATATTCGTATATCCATTCATACTTTAGATTGATGGAAAAAAGTAATGAACGTGTTAATTTAATATTACATCAATCATTAATAAGGGGTGAAGGTTCATGTCATTTAGTGAAATGATTAGAAATGAAGTGCTCAGCTGGGCGGGTGTTTCTGAAAAACCGCATCGATTTGGTGGTATTGAAATAAATTATGGTAAGAAGGAACTTGGCCATCTTCATGGTGATAAATTAGTTGATTTACCATTTCCGAAGTTAAAGCGAGATGAATTAGTGAACCAAGGATTAGTAAAAGCACATCACGTATTACCTGAATCAGGATGGATAAGTTATTATATAAAGAGTGAAGAGGATATTCCGTTTGCAATTGAATTATTTCGAATGCAATATGATCGAGTACAAAAAAATGAAGTAAAGTAGATTAATAAAAATTAATTTTTATGTCACATCCCTCCTTAATCGTTCGTCTTGTATGTAGAACGATAAGGAGGGATTTATTATGAATACATTTGATGTAGCAATTGTTGGTGGTGGCCTTGCTGGATTAACGGCATCTATATATTTAGCGAAAGCTGGGAGGAAAGTGATTGTGTTAGAAAAGTCCAGTCGCTTTGGTGGTCGAGGGATGACTATAAATAAAAATGGGATCTGTATGAATCTTGGTGCACATGCCTTATATAGAGGAGGAGCAGCATTTTTAACTTTTAATGAGCTCGGTATGAATCTTCCAGGTGGAATACCATCTACAAAAGCACAGGGAATTTGGAAAGGGGATATATTCACTATCCCAACAGATTTTCGCTCTATTGTATCAACACCACTACTTTCGTGGCTTGCAAAAGTACAATTCTCACGTCTTATGATTCGTTTAGGGAATTTAGATGTAGGAGAAGTTCCAAAAATGAGTCTAACTGCATGGGCAGAAAATGAAATAAAAGATCCAATGGTTCGCAATATATTTTATGCACTATGCCGAACAACAACATATACGTTTGCTCCTACAATACAATTAGCATCTTCAGTATTAAAGCAAATACAGCTTTCAGTAAAAGAAGGAGTATTTTATGTAGATGGTGGCTGGGAGACGATTATAACAAAATTAAGAGATATAGCGAATAATGTAGGGGTACAGTTTCTGGCGAATAAGCATGTGTTGGAAATAGAGCATTACGAAGATAAACAAAGAATACATTGTTTTGACAATGAGGTATTTGAAGTAGGTACAGTCATCGTGACGACTACACCGAAAGAAGCTTGTAACATAATAAAAGGTGTAGAAGGAACAAGTTTGTATAGATGGAGTGAACAATCAGTACCGGTTACTGTTGCTGCATTAGATATTGGTTTGAGACGATTACCGAATCCTACACATCAATTTGCATTAGGGTTAGATCAACCAATATTTTTCACGAATCAATCAAGAGCAGCTAAATTAAGTGAAGATGGATCAATTGCAGTGAGTCTAATTAAGTACCATAATCCTGTGCTAGAGATGAATCATATTCATGACGATAAAGAACAGTTAGAAAGCACGATGGAGTTGTTACATCCAAATTGGAAAAGAGAAGTTGTTGCACAGCAGTATTTACCGAAAATAACAGTAGTATATGATTTTCCTCATATTAACCGAGTTGAAACCCCAGGTCCTAATATCCCTGAAATGCCAGGTGTTTACGTTGCAGGTGATTGGGCTGGGCATGATGAAATATTAGCTGATGCTGCAGTAGCAAGCGGGAAACGTGCAGCGTTACACATTTTAAAGCAATACGAAAGTGAGGGTGTTCATCGTGGAAACGGAGCAGTTATATGAAGCGTATCAACCATTATTATTTTCGTTAGCTTACAGAATCCTTGGAAGTGTTATGGATGCTGAGGATATCGTTCAGGATGTATTTATCGCGTTAAATAATATAGAGGATCTTCAGTCTATAGAAAATATGAAAGCATATTTGTGTAAGATGGCGACAAATCGTTCAATTGATAAATTACGTTCGGCAGCGCATAAACGAAACGTGTACGTGGGGATGTGGTTACCAGAGCCACTTGTAGAAGAGAGTGATGAGCCATCAGAGTCATTTGTTATGAAAGAATCCCTTTCCACAGCATATTTATTACTTTTACAACAACTTTCTGAGGTAGAAAGGATTGTTTTCATATTAAGAGAGGTTTTCAGTTATGAGTATGAAGAAATAGCTTCAATTGTTGATAAGAGTAGTGTGAACTGTAGAAAGATCTTTCAACGTGCACGAAAAAGTATATTGGAAAAGCCGAAGCAATCAACATTAAGTACGAAGAAGATGGCTGCTTATGTTGAAAAGTTTGTATCATCATTACAGTGTGGGGATGCGCAAGGCATGTTAGAAGTATTAAAAACAGATGCGATATTGAAAGCAGATGGTGGTGGGAAAGTTACGACTGCGATTCATCCGATTTATTCTGCGGATCGAATTATACGTTTGTTCTTTGGGATTGCGCAACGATTGACAGAAGAGTACACTGTTGATTTCAAATTGGTAAATGGTATGCCAGGAGTTATAGTTACAATAAATAATAAAATAACTTATGTTCTTTCGTTTTCATTTGAGGATGAGAAAATTTCAAATATTTATATGATGGTTAATCCTGAGAAACTTATGCATTTAAATGTGAAAATATAAAAAAGCGCATTTCTTCAGAAATGCGCTTTTTTATTATTTTTCTAACATTTCAAGAGGTACATCTTTTTCGCCAGCTACCTCAAATTTAATTTCCCCGTCTTCTTCATAAATACGTGTAATAATCGGTATAGTAATCATTAATTTTTTATGCTGCTTTCGCTTTCTAGCAGCATCTAAGCTAATCACGTTCATTGTAAGCATCCTTTCTTTTAAAGATATATAAACAAAAGAAAATGCGTCCAAAAAGGGCGCTTAATTGAATTTGAAATACCGATTCATTTAAAGGGGGTTTATATATATTTTATAACTGCAATTTTTATGAAATATAATAAGAATGGAATAATTGCACGTAGAAATTAACTTTACCAAAAAACGAAACAATATGCTATAAAAAATTATAAATCTTTGTCATATAACAGGAAAAAGGTTTTTGTTTCGCATATAATAAAAAGTAGACGGGCAGCAAGAGCTTTTTCATCATATTGCTTGGAAAGGCGATGAAAAGAATGGATACGTTAGATTCATTATTATTTCAACTTGAACAATATGGAGAAGAGCATGATCGGAATAAAAAAACACGGGAAGAAAGATTACGGAATGTTTCTCGTGAGATGGGGCAATTTTTATCAATTTTAGTAAAAGGGTGTAATGCAAAAAACATTTTAGAAATTGGGACTTCTAATGGTTATTCTACATTGTGGATAGCAAATGCGGTAGAAGAAACAAATGGAAATGTAACAACTGTAGAGCTGTCTTCAGAACGAGTTGGAGAGGCACTTGTGAATTTTGAAAAAGCGAACCTTTTACAAAGAATCGATGTTCATAATCAAGAAGCAGGGGCATTTTTAGATTCGCAATTAGATCATTCATTTGATTTTATTTTCCTAGATTCAGAGCGTACGCAATACATGTGGTGGTTTGAGCATATAAAACGCATTTTAGAACCCAAAGGACTTCTTGTTATCGATAATGCAACTTCTCATGCGAGTGAATTAGTTGAGTTTATAAAAATGATCGAAGAAGATGATACGTTTGAAACGGTGTTATTAGCGTTTCAAAAGGGAGCATTTGTAGCGCGCAAAAATAAATAGGAATGAGTGTATTCAAATTATCACATTGAATAAGGGAGAATGTCAAAAGATTGAGTGTAGCACGATTGTAAGAATGGAAATTATTCAGGTAACATATGAAGAATCCGCCTTCAGCATGTTGTTCTCTAGGTCTTAAGTCTGAGGAAAATAATGTTGAGAACAGGTATACTTATAGTAAGAAACAGGGAATGACTGCATAAGCAGGTATTTCTTGAAAATTGATTTCATATAGGCTGTTTGCACATGAAATACAATATATTAGATGAAATATAGTGCACATAAATTCGCACATATAAATAAAGGAGCGATTTTGTTGACTGAACTCGAGAAAAAAGAACCTGTATCGATTGTGAAAGATAATAATGTAGAAGTAGTGGTTGATACAGTAATAAAAGATGCAGAACTAGAGGAACTGAATAAAGAAGCTGATCTTTATGTACAAAAGTTAAATAGCGAGCAAAATACAGATTTATCGAAAGTATTGTCTCAGCTAGGAGATTTAGGGGATAAAGAGCAACAAGCAGCAGGCCAAACGTTATCAGCTTTAAAACGCCCTGTAACAGCGATGATGAATGGGAAAAATGAAGAAATTCCAAATACATTATTAGAATTACGAAAAGTAGTATCAGAGCTGGATCCGAATTCATTAAAAGCAAGTGGTATGAAGAAAATTATGTTTAAAGTATTTAAGAAAAATCCACTTGAAACATACGTGCATAAATATCAATCTATAGATAAGCAAATTGAGGAGATTATAAGATCCCTTCTAATTGGCCGTGATAACTTACAAGAAGATACGGTTGGTCTTGAAATGCTAAAAGAGCAATCGCATGATAAAATTCACGCTCTTGATAAACAAGTATACTTAGGAAGAAAGCTCGCTGGCATGCTTGAAGCAGAGAAACAAAATCCAGAGCGTCAAAGAGATATTCCATTAATTAATGATGCATTAGAAAAGATACTCGTACGTACACGTAATATGCAGCAAGCGAAAAGTGTGTTATTACAATCTATCGCATCTGTAGACATTATTAAGAAAAATAACGAAAAGCTAACAGAAGCAATACGTAATGCAATTACGATGACACAAAACGTTGTAACGGTTTCAGCTGCTATCCAGCTAGCATTAACAAATCAACGTAAAACCATCGATGCTGTAAATGCGACAAATGAAGCAATTGAATCTATGGTATTAAGTAATTCTCAGGCATTAAAACAAAATACAGAAGAAACAACAAAATTACTTGAAAATCCTGCTATTAGCATGGATAAATTACGTGAATCATTCCAAAATGTGTTCGCTGCAATTGAAGCATCTGAAAAATCATCAGAACGTATTATTGAGTCAAGTAAGAAGTTCGTTATTGAACTAGACACGTTTAATGATGAGATGAAGCAGAAACTCATTCAGCGTCCAAGGAAATAGCAGATTATTAGAGGAGGTGAAAAAATGAGTTTCATTCAAACAGTACTATTATTACTCGGTACTTTGCTTTTAATAGCATTTACTGTCGTTGTATTAGTCGTATATTTCGGGCGGAAACTGTATTTTTCATGGACGAAGCCATATAAAAGAGCACACGATTCTTTAGAAAAGTTATCGAATAAATCATTACCGTTTCTACAAGAATTTACACAACATCCACTCTTTTATCGCTGGATTCGTACGGAAGGAAAGAAAGAGCAACATACATTAAACACTCTTTTCTGTGCATCGGGTCAACGTACGAGAGAGCAAGTATTCTCAATGTTACCGAAAGAAAAACAGAAAAAAGTACATGTATTGGCAAAAACAACGAAAAAACTTACAAATGAAGATATTGATGTAGCGGCGATGAAAGTAAAAGATTTTTTAAGACAAGAAACGCAGCAAACAGTAAAACCAACAGACTTATCGTTTTATAAATTGTATTTTTATGATCGATATCCAGATGCATTAAATACAATTCAAGCGTATAAACGTTCAATAAATCCTTCATTACAAAGAACGGTTGATGATATTACAATTTCAGTATTAAATGCATTGCCGTACTATCAAGAACAACGTATGTTTGAACAACAGCATAAACTTGAAACGTTCTTAATGAAAGATTTAACAGCGATGTTATCTTTAGTGGTGCAACTACCACCATCACAACGTCCAGAAAAAGAAGAAGAATTGAAAATCTACTTGCAAAATTTTCAAAAAGAAATGGAAGTAGTAGAACGAGATATTCGTGACTCGATTGATCATGATTTGAATGTGAAGATGAGAGCAGCGACTGAGAAGTTTAAGAATAAATAAAAAAAGCGCCTTAAAAGCTTAGTATCACTCGGCTTTAAGGCGCTTTTTTATGGGATTTTATTTTGCCTTTACAGAAGTATGACTAGAAGCAACACTCTCATTATGCAATCGGTCAACCGCGGTTACCACATACGTATACGTCTCTCCAGAAATAACGGTTTTATCTACATAAATTTCTCCAAGTTTTGTTTTTCTTACAGTAGTCAGTAAATTTTTAGGGTTTTGTATATCCACTTCATTTTTTCCATTTACACGGTAAATGGCGTAATAAGCAGAATCATTCTCTCTATTGTCAATGATACCAACAGCAATACCTTCCTCTCTTGGAATGGCACCTTTTAAGGTAGGCTGTTTTGGTGGAACATGATCGAGCAAAGGCATAGGCGGGATTAATGCAGGATATTTATAAATGTCTTTTGAGAGTTTATCTTTCACTCCTAGTGGATTATTATTAATATCTTTTAAGCTAAAATGCATACTTCCCTTTATTTGAGGATATAGCCGGTTTAATGTAAGTTGTCTTGGGTATTCTTCAGGATCAGACCAAGCGGGGACAGAGTTATTATTAATTTTATAGGCTGCCTGACCGATGTATAGGTGAATTGGTTTGTTATTTGTTTCTTTTACCCACCAATCTACTAAAATGTCATATGCAGCAGGTGTGAAACCGATATTCCAATATATTTGCGGTGTAATGTAGTCAATATAGCCTTTTTGTATCCATTCACGTGTATCAGCGTAAAGATCATCATAGTTTCTTTGACCTGCGGTTGTGTTAGAACCGGTTGGATCGTCAGCTATATTTCGCCATACGCCGAATGGACTAATGCCAAATTTCATGTATGACTTTTCTTGTTTAATAGCAGCATTTAAACCTTTTACAAGTTCATTTACATTGTTACGTCGCCAATCCTCTATATTTGTAAATCTACCGTTATTATACGTTTCGTACGTTTTTCGATCAGGGAATTCTTCACCAACTACTTTATATGGATAAAAATAATCATCCATATGAAGGGCATCAATGTCATAATTTTGCACGATCTCTAAAGCACCTTCTGTTATAAATTTTTTCACTTCTGGAATACCGGGATTGTAATATAACTTTCCGCCATATGGTACAACCCAATCGGGATGTTGTCTTGCAGGGTGATTATTTGATAATCGATTTATATCAGTGTGATTCATCGTTATTCGGTATGGATTAATCCATGCGTGAAATTCTATATTTCTTTTATGTGCTTCTTCAACCATAAATGCGAGTGGGTCGTATCCAGGGTTTTTACCTTGTGTACCCGTAATGTATTCAGACCAAGGACCGTATTTGGAAGGATAAAAAGCATCAGCAGTGGGTTTAATTTGTACAACCACTGCATTCATGCCAGTGCTTTTTACATCGTCTAGCAATCTTATAAATTCTTGTTTCTGCTTATCCATAGGTAAGCCAGTTTTTGAGGGCCAATCAATATTAAGAACTGATGCAATCCACACGGCACGTAATTCATGTTTTTTATACGTAGTATTAACTTCAGCATAAGTAGAGTGAGGGGGAATGAAAGAGAAAGGAATAAAAAAGATGACGATACAACATATCATTAATAAACGTTTCATGATCATTTATACGCCTCCTTATTATATGGTTAACTAAAATAATATCCGAGGTGAGGTTGTTCTTACAATTGAAAAAATAAATATTGAAACATTAATTTAATAGGAGAAATATTTTTAGTGAAATTTACTTTCATCACAACTAAATTCTTTCACTACTTCATATGCTTGTTAGTAAAGTGAAACTTCCTTTCATTCGAAGGGGATAATTCATAAGTATAGGAGGATTAATAAATGAAGGTTTTATTCGTTTGTTCTGGAGGAATGTCCAGTGCAATTGTTGTAAACGCTTTAAAAAAAGAAGCGGAGAAAAAAGGTATGAATATGGAAGTACATGCAATTGGAACAAGTGAGGTAGAGGAAGAAGTGAAGAATGGTTGGGATGTTGTAATGGTTGCACCTCAAGTAAGACATCGATTTGACTCTGTAAAAAAATTTGCAGAAGAGGAATCTATTCCATGCGGTATCATACCGCCGCAAGCATATACGCCGCTTGGTGGACCGACTTTATTAAAAACTGTAAATGATTTAATTCGTTAGGGGGAAGTGTTATGAATAAGTTTGTCACGTTTCTTGATAAAAACTTATCTGGACCGATGGCAAGGCTTTCTGAACAAAGGCATTTACAAGCAATCCGTGATGGAGTTATTTCAGCATTACCATTTATCATCGTAGGAAGTTTCTTTTTAATCGTAGCATTTCCACCATTACCGAAAGATAGTTTCATATCCGTTTGGGCATTAAAGAATCAAACAAGTATATTAATACCATATCGGTTAACGATGTTTATTATGTCTTTATATATAGCATTTGGAATAGGATATAATTTGGCGAAAAGTTATAAACTAGATGCTTTATCGGGAGCGCAGCTTGCAGTATGTTCACTGCTATTAACATTAACGCCTGAATTAATTGATAAAAAAGGATTTATGCTTCCGATGACAAATCTCGGAGGTCATGGATTATTCGTGACGATGATTGTTTCTATTTTATCCGTAGAGATTTTAAGGTTTTGTAAGAAGAAAAATGTAATGATTAAAATGCCAGAACAAGTACCGCCATCTGTGTCGCGTTCATTTGAAGCACTTATACCTGCTGCATTCGTTATTATTATAATGAGTCTAGTAACTGTCGTTTTTAGCATTGATTTACACCATGTTGTTGATAAATTAGCAGCACCATTAGTAAAAGCTGGGGATAGTTACTTCGGTGTAATGATTCCAGTGTTTTTAATTACGTTTTTTTGGTCATTCGGAATCCATGGTGTGTCGGTTGTTGGAACTGTTGCTCGGCCATTATGGGAAGTATACCTAGGGAAAAATGGTGAAGCAGTTGCTAGTGGAGCAGATCAGTTGCCATTTATTTCACCAGAGCCGTTATATCAATGGTTTATATGGATTGGCGGTTCTGGTGCGACATTAGGGCTTGTATTAGCTATGATTGTATTTGGTCGATCGAAATATTCGAAAGCATTATCAAGAACTTGTATTGCTCCGGGTATTTTTAATATTAATGAGCCAGTCATATTCGGATTACCGATTGTACTAAATCCAATTTTAATTATCCCATTTATCATTACACCACTTGTAACAGCAACTGTCGCATATTCAGCCACTGCGATGGGATTTGTAACACCAACACATATTATGCCACCGTGGACATTACCAGCTCCAATTGGTGCGTATTTAGCTACAGGTGGAGATTGGCGTGCAATAGTATTAGTTTTTATAAATATAGCAATATCATTCCTTATTTATTTACCATTCTTTAAAATGTACGACAAAAATATGCTTGAAATTGAGAAGAATGGTGAAGGGGAAGCTGTTAATCCATAATCTTTATGCTTTAATTTATGAGTGATAGGCATTTTGTCTATCACTTCTTTCACATTAAGTTGAGAGAAGGTGAAATGGAATGAATATAAAATTTAGTTATAAAGGTGTATTTTTATTATTATTTGGAGTGATATGTGCGAATTTACTTTTTGTACCTTTATTAAGAATGTTACATCTATCACAAATGCATAGTATTTGGCTCGTTACAAGCATTGCGGCAAGTATTTTGCTTACAGTAGTTGTTTCTTTTATTGATGGATCGTTTGCATCGAAAGCGCAGTTGTTTTTTAGATTTATATTCTTTTCGATCGGTTGTACGTTTGTAACTTACATGATTGTTTTTTAGTGAATAGGAGGTCATGCATGTTATGTATATTGCAGGGATAATGTCCGGTACTTCGTTAGATGGAATAGATGTAGCGCTCGTTCATATAGAAGGGAGTGGTGTAGAGTCTAAGGTCGAACTTATCCATTTTACTACAGTTCCATTTTGTAATGATATGAAAAATGAAATCCAACAAGCGTTATCAATAGAAAATTCAAATGTACAACTCATATGCAGTTTAAATTTTAAGCTCGGTTTATGTTTTGCCAATGCTGTAAAAGAAGTTTGTAAAGAGGCCGATTTTCCTTTGAAACAATTAGATTCAATAGGTTCTCACGGACAAACGATTTATCATCAGCCAAAGCAAGATGGTAATATGATACCTTCCACATTGCAAATTGGGGAACCTGCAGTAATAGCATACGAAACGAACACGACGGTTATCTCAAATTTCCGAACGATGGACATGGCAGCAGGAGGACAAGGTGCACCACTTGTGCCATATTCAGAAATTATTTTGTATCGGCATTCAACTAAAAATAGACTGTTACAAAATATTGGCGGGATTGGTAATGTTACAGTAATACCAAGTCACCTAAGTAATAAGAGCGTTATGGCTTTTGATAATGGTCCAGGGAATATGGTAATGGATGAAGTATGTCAAAGGTTATTTCAGTTGCCATATGATCAAAATGGTGAGATTGCAAAAAAGGGAGTAGTTGTAGATGAAATTTTGACATATTGTATGAGCCATCCATTTTTGAAAATGAACCCACCGAAATCAACTGGTAGAGAACAGTTTGGAGAAGAATTTGTAAGTGAGTTATTGAAGCGGTATGAAAAGCATAGTAAAGAAAATATATTGACGACTGTCACGATGTTTACAGCGAGTTCAATTATTCATCATTATAAGGAGTTTATTCTGCCGTATTATGAAATCGATGAGGTGATATTAGGTGGTGGCGGCAGTTATAATAGCACACTTGTTGAAATGTTGCGAAATGGATTGAAGGAAGAAAAATGCGCAATTTTTATTCAAGAAAATTTAGGCTATTCTTCTGCAGCGAAAGAAGCTATCGCCTTTGCAATTTTAGCAAATGAAACGCATCATCGTAATCCGAGTAATGTACCAAGCGCAACAGGTGCAAAGCAATCTGTAGTTTTAGGGAATATAACATTCCCGCCAATATGAAGAAAATGAGGCGAATATATATGAAGTATATGATTGGAGTAGATGGCGGGGGAACGAAGACAGAAGCAATTGCCTTTGATCAAGACGGAAAGGAAATTATAAGGGGTAAGGGCGGTTTTGGAAATATA
Source organism: Bacillus basilensis (assembly GCF_921008455.1). NCBI lineage: Bacteria > Bacillati > Bacillota > Bacilli > Caryophanales > Bacillaceae > Bacillus > Bacillus basilensis. The sequence goes on from NZ_CAKLBZ010000001.1 coordinate 2,437,809, forward strand.
TTAATAGATTTTGAAGAAGCTCTTGTGCATATTATGGAAGCAATCGATCATTGCCAGAAAGCTTTAATAAATAACAATTGCGTTTGTATTTGTTTAGGATTAGCAGGTATAAGTGGAGCAAATACAAATGAATTAATATTACGTCTACAAAAGAAGTACGGAACACCAATTGAAGTTTTTAATGACGCAATGATTGCACATGCAGCTGCTTTACAAGGAAAGGATGGAATTTTAACAATTGGCGGCACAGGTGCGATTTGTCTAGGAAAAAAAGGAGAAGTGCACGAGTATAGCGGTGGATGGGGACATATTTTAGGAGATGAAGGAAGTGGATATTGGATTGCATTACAAGGTTTAAAGAGAATGGCAAATCAATTTGATCAAGGCGTTGCACTTTGTCCATTAAGCTTAAGGATTCAAGATGAGTTTCAACTTTTGACGTCGTCTCATATAAAAAGACTAGTTTATAGTTCTTCAAAAGATAAAGTTGCAGCAATCGCACCATTAGTTATTCAGGAAGCGAGAAATGGGAATGATGATGCACATGAAATTATGATGCAAGCTGGTAAGGAATTAGCGAGAATTACAGTAAATCTTTATAATAAGATGCAATTTAAGTTTGCAACTCCCATTGCAGTAAGTGGAAGCATATTACGTTTAGTTCCTGAAATATATACTGAATTTAAGAAATGCTGCGTGAAGAGTATAGGAGAAATTACCTTTGTATCACAATCAGAATCAGCAGCGAAAGGAACCTATTATTTAATGAAGAATATATATTTTAAAAAATAGAAGCATGAGAATTTTTGTATGATTTGTAAAAATATGATGTTAAAATATATAAAGGGATGTAGATAAAAAAGTACAATATACATAGTCATTGAATATTGTATAAGTACTCCTACGTAGAAAGTGAATGATTACATGATTAATAGTATGCAATTTTTTTATTTGGTGGTTTCTTATTTATTTGGAAACATATTGACTGCTTATCTAGTAACGAAATGGAGACATAACGTTGATATTCGGGATGAAGGAAGTGGTAATCCTGGAGCAAGAAACATGGGGCGCGTATATGGAAAAGGATATTTCATCGCTACATTTTTAGGTGATGCAATTAAAGGGGCAATTGTAGTTTCTATTGCAAAATACCTTTTTGGAGATTCTACATTTGTAATGTTAGCTTTATTGGCTGTTTTACTTGGACATATTTATCCAATTGTATTTAAAGGCAAGGGCGGAAAAGGCATATCAACATTTATCGGAGGATTAATCGCATTTGATTATTTGATAGCGCTTACCCTTGTTGCTGTTTTCATTATATTTTATTTAATATTTAAAGGGTTTACGAAGCCAGGACTAATTACAATCGCTTGTTTACCAATTTGCATGATTTTGTATTCTTACTCTATTGTTACGACTATTTTAAGTGCACTTATAATTGTACTTATTTTATATGTAAATCGCGAATGACATGAGCTTTTAATAAGTGGAGTTAATCTCCACTTATAATATTTATTAAATGAATAAAGGAGATACAACATGGGGTTAATTTATAAAGTTGCTGATCAAGATTGGGAATTTGAAAGTATACATAAATTGAATTATAAAACATTTGTAGAAGAAATTCCGCAACATGAAGAAACGAAAGAACGTACTCGTATTGATCGGTTTCATGAAGAGAATACATATTTAATTTGTTTAGATGACGATAAGTTAGTAGGTATGGTTGCATTGCGAGGAAAACGACCATTCTCATTAGATTATAAAATTTCAAACCTAGATTTTTATTTGGAAGAACATGGAGAAAATGTATATGAAATTCGTTTACTTTCAGTAGAACGTGAATATCGAAATGGAAGAGCATTGTTAGGTTTAATTCGCTTTTTACATCGTTATTTGCTTCTAAATGGATATGAATTGGCACTCATTTCTGCTACAACACGTGAACTACCTTTATATGAACAAATGGGATTTAAGTCTTTCCATACGTTAGTTGGTACAGAAGAAGCAGCCTTTCAGCCAATGTATGTTAGTCCTTCTATGTTTGAAGCGTCGAGTGTTGGAGGGATAATGACGAAAGAATTTACGTTTTTACCAGGTCCAGTAGATATTGAAGAAAATGTTCGAAAGGCATTTTCTACTAAGCCGATTTCGCATCGTTCCAAGTCATTTCAAGTGACGATGGAAAATATCAAAAAACGTTTACTGCAAATGACAAAAGCAAAACGTGTGCAAATACTGTTAGGAACAGGGACGTTAGCGAATGATGCCATTGCTTTACAATTACGTTCTTTAAAAGGAAAAGGATTAGTATTAACAAATGGGGAATTTGGTAATAGATTAGTTGGACACGCAAAACGCGCGCAATTACATTTTGATACGTATAAAAAAGAAATGGGAGAACCGTTTCTTTATACAGAATTAGAAAAAATTATGGAAACTGGCAATTATGAATGGCTTTGGTTTGTTCACCATGAAACATCTACCGGAATGTTAAATGAGTTAGACGAGCTAAATGTTTTATGTAAAAAGTTTAAAGTGAAACTATGTGTAGATTGTATCAGTTCAATTGGAGCGATACCGATTGATTTAATGGATGTATATTTTGCAAGTGGTGTTAGCGGAAAGGCAATTAAATCGTTTACTGGATTATCTTTCGTTTTTCATAATCATAATGTAAAAGTAAACGAGACTTTACCGGCCTATATGGACATTGGTATGTACGAAGAAAATGAAAGTATTCCATATTCTCATTCATGGAATTTAATTTATGCTTTGCAAGAAGCATTGAAGAGATTTGAAGATGAAACAGCATTTGTAAAAATAAAAGAGACATATGATTATATGGAAGAAGCTATTACGAGTATAGGACTAAACCTTGTTTCACCTAAAGAACATGCCGCACCAATTATACTTACGATTCAATTAGATGAAGATCAGTCTTCTAAAACAGTAGGTGATGCGTTAGCATTACAAGGATATATTATCCATTATGAATCAGCATATTTACAAAAGAATAACTGGATCCAAATTGCATGTTTAAATGATTATAAAGAACGTGATATGAAGAGGATGTTAAATTGTTTGCAAATGTATGTATTACAGAGTGAGGTACATATATAAAGACTTTTTCTTAATATAGATGGTTTCGTATAAAGGAGTTGCGACTTACGAAAACTTAGGAATAGAACATTGGAAGAGGTGCTAGTATGATAACTAAAAAATTACCATTACATATAGACGATATTAAAAAAGCTCAAAACATTCTGGATAGAAATGCTCGTAAAACGCCATTAGTAAAATCATTTTATTTGACTAGTAAAACGGGTGGAGAAATTCACTTGAAATTAGAAAATATGCAATTAACAGGTTCGTTTAAATTCCGTGGTGCGTTTAATAAAATGTCACAGCTGACAGATCAAGAAAAAGAGAGAGGAGTAATTGCTTGTTCTGCTGGTAATCATGCGCAAGGAATTGCTTTATCTGCTCATTTACTCGGTATTAAGAGTAAAATTGTTATGCCGATTTCTGCACCTCAGGCGAAAGTTGATGCAACTAAAGGATATGGATCTGAAGTAGTTTTACATGGTGAAACCTTTGATGATGCGAAGGCAAAATGTGAGGAGATTATTAGGGAAACAGGTGAAACATATTTACATCCATATGATGATGTGGAGGTAATGGCTGGTCAAGGTACTATTGGTTTGGACATTCTTGATGATATGTGGGATGTAGATACTGTTCTTGTACCAATTGGTGGAGGCGGAATTATTTCTGGAATTGCTGTTGCATTAAAATCTTTTAACCCATCGATTAATATAATTGGTGTCCAAGCAGAAAATGTTCATGGGATGAAGACATCTTATGACAAAGGTACAATTGTAGAACATTATGAGGCACCTACTATAGCAGATGGTTGCGCGGTAAAAATACCAGGCAATTTAACGTTTGAAGTTGTAAAAGAATTAGTAGATGATATTGTAACAGTATCAGAAGGCGAATTAGAAGTAGCGATGAAAGACTTATTACAGCGTGGTAAAGCTGTTGTAGAAGGTGCAGGCGCTTTAGCTACTGCTGCTTTACTTGCAGGGAAAGTTGATACATATATTAAAGGGAAAAAAGTAGTAGCTGTTATATCTGGTGGGAACGTAGACTTACAGCGCATTTCGAGTGTTTGTGAGCAATTTTTTGTAGCGAATGAAGTGAAATAGTTTTATGAAAAAGGAGCTAAGTGAAATTATATTAGCTCCTTTTTCATTATGTTTGTGCGGGAGTAAATAATGACTCCATTTTTACTTTGCTCTTTTCTCGAATTTCAGCGTCTGCATGGCGCATAACAAATTTATGCGCTATGGCAATCGCTAAAACATCATCTAATAAGCCAATCCCAATAATAGCAGCTATATCTGGAATGAAATCGATTGTTAATACGTAATAGGATAAAGCAGCTAATATGATGAATTTTGCTTTAGTAGGTAACTCTTTTTTTCTCATTGTGTAGTATAAAATAATACTTTCATATACGCTAGATTTACCGAGGTTTGCTGAGCTTTTCTTGAATTTTTTCCAAAGTGTCTGTTTCTCCATTTAAAAACTCCTTTTACAAAAAAATATATTTTTTAAAAGGATGGACAAAGAAGAGAGGGAATAATCAATTTTATTGTTTTTCTTATTGTATATTTCCACAAAAATAGGGAATTACCTGTGCAAAATAATAGAATGTTGGTTACGTAATGATTCAAAGTGTTTCGTTACATAGTAAGTGTTCGCGCTACGGCGGTAATAAATCAGCAAACCCTTGTGATATTTGGCAATACACAGAAACAGGAAATGTACCTGGTATTCACTTATAGGGAAATAAGTCACTGTCTTGGTTTACTGGAGCAGCACAAGAGCAAATAGAAGTAGCTAAATAAAATATAATCCAATTAGGAGCTTTTTCAAGTGAGTACATTGAAGATGTTAGGGGAGCATTAACATCGTTAAAAATGGCTGCTAAGTTCATTTTACAACCTGTTGTATTAGCATATTTTACTTCTGATCCAACTTCAGATGCTCAATATAAATACGATGAAGAAGAACCTTGATTGTAGAGATTGGTAGTATGAGTATTAACTCAATATAAATACGTTGACTGTTATTCTTTTAACTATGACAACAATTCCTCTACTCCGACGCAATCTATTAACAGCATTTTTAATGAAGGAGCTATTTTAATTGTCTCTTCAATATCTAAATCTCCAAAACCCACTGTATATAATCCGAATCCTTCTTTTCCATCTACATATAGTAATGCTATTTCGCCTTCATCATCACCAATTGCTAATGAATTTGGTATATATTTTTGAATATCATGCGCTTCATTCATCTCTATGCAATCAGTAGGGCCAAAAATACGTATGTAAAGTTCATTTTTTACATTAATCTCTGCATTTGTACATTGTTGCATTACTTCTAAATAATCTAATGGTACATCTATTGATGAGAACTTTTGTAATTTTTGAATAGCCTCTTTACTCGCTGGTGATTCATAAGCTTCTAATGTGAAGGCCTCATTTAATTTTTCTAGAATATTCATTAATAATCAATCCCTTCTTACTTTACTTTTAGTTTATCAAACATTTTAAATTATTGTTCTAAAATTTCCGAAATGTTTTCTTTAGAAAATCCTGCGTGTTCAAAATCAGATACTAGATTTTTTAATTCATCTTGTAAAGTAGAACTCCATTTTCCATTACTTTAACTTAAACGCCCATCGCGTCTTAAATTCTGTGCATTAGAAATTATGGTGAATAATCCTTTTCATGACTCGATAATCACTGTTGGTGCGAGTTTCCCGACAGGTGTAAGACCAGCTACTGCCATTCCATCAGCTATATCTCTGGCTGATTTTTTATCATCAAATTCTGTTTCCTCTGAAGAAGGTTTACCACACATTGCAACTTCTTTCATTGTAACATCTTGATTATCTGTATTCCGGAACCTTTCGATAATTAGTTTCAAATATTCTTTTACTTGTATAATTGAATTTATAGATAGATGTAAAAGCATTTGTTTTTGCATCATTAAACCTTTAAATGAACAGTTGATTAGATGCTCCAATCCATTGAAAACACAAATGCTCTATTTCATTATAGATTCTAATGTGATTCTGGTATTAATTGCACGATTAGCCACTTCATATAGCATTTCAGGTGTTACTTTGTTTTGAACCATTTTTCCCTCTCTTTTCTCCCAGCTTTTTGAAAGTTATCGCTTCGGCGATGGCTTTTTTATTTTCTCAGATGAAGCCGATGAGTTTGAGTTTTGGAATTTTATCGTGGTATTATTTATGTAACAAGGGGATATTGTAAGAAAAAATACAATTTGAGGGGAAAATGAGCATGGGAATTTATAACTATGAAGCGAAAGAGGATTTGCAAGTAGGAGATGTTTGTTTAGAACGAGATATTTATGAAATTATAAATTTTTACAAGAAAGGGTCAATAGTTTTATGTGATTCAGTATCTCGTTTCAGTGCGAATTCAGACAGAATGTTTGAAGTGATAAATAGGATAGAAACATATATGCATAAAAATGAAGACTATACATATCAGGTTTCGGATAGGCCCAAGTTGATTTATGTAGTTGAGCAGGTAAGATAAGGAAGCATCCATAACGGGTGCTTTTTTCTTTGTTATATAGAAATTACACATTAAACGTGAATTTGAACAAAATGGACATTTGGATTCAAATTATTTGTGATATGTATAGTAAAATGTATGTGGATGATTTATTTATTATTAAACATTTTATAAGCGGTATGGGGGAAGAAAAATGAAGATAATAGAACTACCAATTGAATTCGAATTTAATGGGGAAAAACAATGTATTTATCCGAGCTTAATTATAGTAAATAATGAATTAACTTTAGTAGATACAGGTTATATAAATTTTTTACCTTTAATTGAAGATATAATTTTAAAACAGGGGTATGAGATGAAAAACTTGAAAAATATAATTATTACTCATTATGATGACGATCATATAGGCTCTTTATACGATTTCAAATTGAAATATCCTCAAATTAATATTATTGCGAGTGAAATTGAATCAAACTATATTAATGGTGAAATAAAATCAGAGAGATTAGTTCAAGCGGAAGAAATGTTACAATGTATGCCGAATGAAGAAAAAGAATTTGGTAAATGGTTTATACAACAGTTAAAAAATATTAAACATATTTCCGTCGATGAAAAAGTATATGATGGTCAAATGATTTTAAATAATGAATGTCAAATAGTAGCGACGCCAGGACATACTTCAGGACATATTTCATTATATTTTCCGAATTTAAACTGTGTAATTACAGGAGATGCGGCCGTTCAAGAGAATCGTGAGTTAGTAATAGCTAATCCAAATTTTTGTTTAGATATAGAAAAGGCGGAAGAGTCTTTAAAGAGGATTAAAAGCCTAAAAGCCGTAAAGTATTATTGCTATCATGGAGGGAAATTCATTATATAAAATAATAAAAAACCGATCTTTCTTATATAGAAAAGATCGGTTTTTTAATTCATAGATTCTGCAATTTGAATTAAATCCTTTACGTTATATTCTCCTTTTATATAGCGTTTGTTACCAATTACAATTGTGTATTGAAAACCATTTTTCTGAAAGAGGAGCTCATATGCTGAATCAAAATGAGGATTATATAATGCTTTTATATTATTTTTTAAACTGTAGAACTTTGCGCCCCTATGTACATTGAAGCCTAATTTGTTTTGAACTGGTGAAACAGTGATTTTGAAAATCCCATTAATATCTTCATTGTAGTATCGTAGTTCTAAGTAATCGTTATAGATGTACCCTTGAAATTCGTGAATTTCGAACGGGAATTTTGTAGGAGTAAGTATATGTTCCTTACACTTCATTTCATATTCTTTTACGATAGTAGCTTCTTTCATAAGTGGATTGCCATCATAAATTTGATTCATGTGAGATATTTTATTATTTTTTGTTACTATTTCTAAAATGAAACCGATAGTAAATTCATCATTAGTGTCTTTGGAATAAGAAATAAGAATTGTAGTATCCTCTTTTGGAGATGGTACTATTTTAATTTCATGAATAGGTTTATTTGTTTGGAAAGTAGGTAGTTCAATCCCTTCAGTTACATATGATTGCATTAATTTTTTATCATTTATGAGTAAAGCTTGTTTAAATTCACTTATCACATCTGTTTGGGATTGCGCCATAATAATTGTGATGGATTGAAAATATAGTAAAAAAAACATGCAAAAAATCTTTATGAATGTAGTGGTCAATTTTATCACCCTGTAACTATATTTCCGTAACATTGAAATATATATGTATAGGAGGGGAGAAGATGAGTTTATTATTTGATGTAATAGCAGATATAATTTTATTTTATCTTCGAAATGACATGAAATTAAAACATCATATTGCCAAATTAAGCGAATTTGAGTGGTTTCGAAAGCTACACGAAGATACAAAGTATACAAGATTAATCTGGAATAATAGAAAAAATAAGAAGTTCATTTTGTCTTCTACTAACATGGAAGCATTAATAAATTCCGAGAAAAAGCAAAAAGAATTTGTCCGACTAGTACACGATGAATATAAAAAAAGAAGATAAGAATTTTTTTATTTTTCATATTTGGCGAAACAAATGGTACAATGAAAGCTAATGTGAAAAATAAGGAAAAGAAGTGGTCTATTTGAAAAACTTTTTAGAATTAGGAATTAGCGAAACTTTTAATCATACATTACGTGAAAATGGAATTACAGAAGCAACACCGATTCAGGAGAAAGCAATTCCTGTTATACTGTCAGGTAAAGATATTATTGGTCAAGCGAAAACAGGAACGGGTAAAACGTTAGCATTTGTGTTACCGATTTTAGAAAAAATCGATCCAGAATGTAGTGATGTTCAGGCTTTGATTGTTGCACCAACAAGGGAACTAGCCCTGCAAATTACAACTGAAATTAAAAAAATGCTTGTTCAAAGAGAAGATATTAATGTACTAGCGATTTATGGTGGGCAAGATGTAGCACAACAATTGAGAAAATTAAAAGGTAATACACATATTGTTGTTGCAACACCAGGACGATTATTAGATCATATACGACGTGAAACAATTGATTTAAGTAATCTTTCAACGATTGTACTAGATGAAGCGGATCAAATGCTTTATTTCGGTTTCTTATATGATATTGAAGATATTTTAGATGAGACACCTGGTAGTAAACAAACGATGTTATTCTCAGCAACGATGCCAAAAGATATTAAAAAACTGGCGAAGCGTTATATGGATGAGCCGCAAATGATTCAAGTACAAAGTGAAGAAGTAACGGTAGATACAATTGAGCAGCGTGTCATTGAGACGACAGATCGTGCAAAGCCAGATGCACTTCGTTTTGTTATGGATCGTGATCAGCCATTTTTAGCAGTTATTTTCTGTCGTACAAAGGTTAGAGCAAGTAAGCTATATGATAATTTAAAAGGACTAGGTTATAATTGTGCTGAACTTCATGGTGATATACCTCAAGCGAAACGTGAAAGAGTTATGAAGAGTTTCCGCGAAGCTAAAATTCAGTACTTAATCGCAACGGATGTAGCAGCTCGTGGACTGGATGTAGATGGTGTAACGCACGTATTTAACTTTGATATCCCTGAAGATGTAGAAAGTTATATTCACCGCATTGGCCGAACAGGGCGTGCAGGTGGATCAGGTCTTGCAATTACGTTCGTTGCAGCGAAAGATGAAAAACATTTGGAAGAAATTGAAAAAACGCTTGGTGCACCAATACAAAGAGAAATAATCGAACAACCGAAGATAAAACGTGTAGATGAAAATGGAAAACCGGTACCAAAGCCGGCTCCGAAGAAATCAGGTCAAAATCGCCAAAGAGATAGCCGTGAAGGTTCAAGACGTGATTCGAGAAATAGCTCAAGAAATGATTCAAGAAGTGATTCAAGAAATAGTTCGAGAAATGAAAATAATCGATCATTTAATAAGCCAAGTAATAAAAAAGGTAGTACAAAACAAGGTCAGCAAAGACGTGGCCGTTAAATAGTTATAATTGTAAAAGAGTCGCAAAATATTGCGGCTCTTTTTTTGTTTGTATACAACAAGGATGATGGCAAGAAAAAACAAAAATTTCATTCACCGTATTTAAAAGTTATAAAGGGAATTTTATAGTTCAAAACCAGTAGAGCAAGGGTATTACTACCATGTCGCAATTCAAGAACAAGTGCAACTTATGTATGAACAATATTTAATTGGAAAAAATCGAGAGAAAGCAATTCGTACTAGCTCTCCTGATGCTGATACGGATTATGAAAAAATCAATTGGTATAACGATACGAAAACATCTTTTGCAAACAAAGATTTGGACGATGGGGTGAAAGAAATTCGTAACACATTCAAATGGTACGGGAATGTTATGCTGCAGCAAAAAGAGAACGGAACTTATTATGTCTACTATTTAGGCAGAATACTTCTGTTGAAAGAAAAGGTATTGAAGCGAGCGAATATTTTTATTACACATTCCGCAATTATTGAAATGGAACAAGAGAAGTTTATGAAGGATTAAACTCGTATTGGGGTTCGATGGGGAACTCGAGAAGCACCACTGCCATCCTAATTGGGAAATTGCTTACTATGACGATGAAGGTAATGTAGTGTGAAGTTAACAGAAGGGATAGTATACGAAATAAGAAAAAAGGACTAGCAGTCGTACCTGCCGTCCTTTAATAGGAGAAAAAGTAATCTTATTTAGAACTACGCATAAACAGAAAATCTGCTTGTAATTAGTTTTACCCTAACTATACGTGTCTATACAGAAAAGGGATAAGTAAAAAATACTTATCCCCGGAAGGGAAATCCCAAGCACCAAAATGGCTCGTATTGGTCTGCAGGTTCAAAAGTAGTATATGTAAAACGAAAAATCTCATACAAAAAGCAGACAACGATTTTGGTTGTCTGCCAGTGTGTTCAATGAGTTAGCTAATTGTGATAATTTGCATCCCCATTACGAGAAGAGTGAAGCTGCTAGTTCAAACAGCTTGTTGGTATTATTATCGATTTCTTAAAAAATATACAGAGAAAGCAGATAAGTGAAGAACCTACCTGCTTCTGCTGTAACAAAAGAAAGAAGTATTAGCCGTGGACACGGCGGCTTGAAAATAGTATGTATTTTTATTTGAAAAATATTCAAGGGATGAAGAAACATGGAATGTTTAATAAAAGGTGTTTGTGAAATTAATCAGCTAATTAGTAAAACAAAAGAGAAAAACAATGAGCAAATATAACAATAAAAAGGTAAATGTTCAAAAGAGCGATGAGTATAAAGTAAAACAAAATAGTTAGATTAAAGACTGATTTTCATAAAAAATAAAGCACACATATAAGTGTGCTCTTATGAACGCTTTAGATTTGTATGACTAGATAGTCACCATACAATAAAATATGCTTGTTTGATATAAATGTGTGTCAAATCTATAACATATATTTTGGGGTGTATAAGGAATATTAAATGTTAATTAACCAAGCATATTGTTTTTATTAACGAATTTGTGCAACTGTTAAAGCGGCAGAACGAATATCTACTGTACCAATTACTTCAACGGGTACAATTTGAATTAAATCACCAGGGTTTAAGTTAATTAGAATGACACCGCTGGATACATCTACTTCACCAGTGCCAATGATATTAGAACGGACTGCGGTTCCAGATCCTGCAATAATATTAGTTGATGAGTTTAGTGTCAAGAAAAAGCGCGCTGCTTCCGGGGCTACTGGAACATTATCGAGGCTGATTGTTAATGTATAGCTGATTTGATAAATACCAGCTACTTGAATTCTAATACCAGTTCCTGTACTAATTGTATCATTGATTACAGGGACAGTAATATTAGGATTTGGGCCCGTACTAGGTAGTAGTAGTGGCGTGAATAGTGTTGCAAATTGAGGTGAAGTAGCATTAAAAGCAAAACCGAGAGCTGGTAGAGTACTGGGGGCTTGTGCGCCACAATTAAAGTTTGTGAGCTTACGACTAGATGAGCGCATATTTTCACTCCTTTCTTTCATTTAGATTGCGTGAGTAATAACCTCACGTTTTGGACAAGCACAATACAATATATGAAAATTTATAGTAAATAGTGCAGAGGGCTACTGTTATGAATCAAATTAACTATCTGTTGTACAAAGGAAACACTACGCTTACAGAAATGGTTTGTAACCTAAAGTTGAAAAAATAGTATGAACAGAGTTAAAAATGTTATTTAGAAATGAAAAAAAACATAAAAAAAGAGCACGCATATGAACTGCACCCCAATTGTTAGACACAGTCTAACAATTGGAGGTGCAGTTTTTCTATGGCTAAATTTACTGCTGATGAAAAAATACAAATCGTTCTACGTTATTTGAACGGAAATGAAAGTTATCGAGAAATGGGTAGATCGATCGGTATAAGTGACACAATCATTTTGAATTGGGTAAACCAATATAAACAGAATGGTGTGGAAGCTTTTCTAAAACGATGTACAAATTACACACAACAATTTAAACTAGACGTACTAAACTTTATGATTGAAAACGGTATGTCCTTATTTGAGACGGCAGCTATCTTTAACATTCCTGCCCCTTCAACGATTTCTGTTTGGAAAAAACAGTTCGAAACACAAGGAATTGATGCCCTTCAATCTAAGAAAAAGGGGCGTCTATCCATGAAAAAAGATTCAAATAAACAATTAAAACAAGCTTTAGCTGAAGGGTCAGTCGAAGCACTTGAAGCACGTATTCAACAGCTTGAGATGGAAAATGAGTACTTAAAAAAGTTGAATGCCTTAGTTCAAAACAAGGAAAAATCACGAAACAAGACAAAGCGCAAGTAGTCTATGAATTAAGGCATAAATATTCGGTGAAGGCACTCGTGGAGCTAGCTACTATTCCTCGAAGCACGTATTATGATTTAGTAAAGAAAATGAATCGTCCAGATGTAGATGCCGATTTGAAAGCGGAGATTAAAGCGATTTATGAGGAAAATGAAGGTCGTTATGGTTACCGTCGCATTCGTGATGAATTAACGAATCGTGGTCAGAAAGTGAATCACAAGAAGGTTCAGCGCATTATGAAAGAGCTTGGATTAAAGTGTGTTGTGCGTATGAAAAAATATAAGTCTTATAAAGGAAAAGTTGGTAGAATTGCACCTAATTTTTTAGAGCGTAATTTTCATACAGATGCACCGAATCAAAAATGGGTAACAGACATCACAGAGTTTAAATTATTTGGAGAAAAACTGTATGTATCACCTGTATTAGATTTGTATAATGGTGAAATTATTACCTATACAATTGGTTCTAGACCGACGTATTCACTTGTTTCAGAGATGTTAGAGAAAGCATTGGAACGTTTACCTGAAACCCACCAGCTACTGATGCATTCAGATCAAGGATGGCATTATCAAATGAGACAGTACGTCTGTACACTTGAATCAAGAGCTATCGTCCAGAGTATGTCTCGAAAAGGCAACTGTTACGACAACGCAGTAATAGAGAATTTCTTTGGGATTATGAAGTCGGAGTTCCTCTACATAAAAGAGTTTGAAAGTGTAGAGCATTTTAAAAGAGAATTAGAAAAATATATAGATTATTATAATACGAAACGGATTAAGGCAAAATTAAAAATGAGCCCGGTACAATACCGGACTCACTTTTATCAAGCTGCCTAATGAAATAACCGTGTCTAACTTTTAGGGGTCACTTCAATATAAGCATGCTCTTTGACAAGAAAGGTAGATTTTTATGAGTGGATTCCTCCATACAATAAAATATGCTTGTCCGGTTAAAAGGTGAAAAGGCTTCATAAAATCATTATTTTAAAATTAAAGAGCACCTAAGAGAGCGCTCTTCGATCACAACAATATTAAAAAATATTTGATATTATATGTAATCTTTTTAGCTTTGTGATTAATTAAAAGTTTTTCGAATGGTTTTTGGATGGTAGTACATGCTGTTCTATTTTTTCGTAAAGATTAAGTAGTTGTTTGATGAATGTAATTTGTGGTGTTAACCAATACGAAAATAGTGCTGAAATAATTCCTATTAGAGCTCCTGTAAGGACATCGAAAGGATAATGAACTCCTACCCAAATTCGGGAAATAGCTACGCAGAATGCAAGCACAAGCCATAACCATCTAGCCTTTTTATGAACAAGCCAGAATGAAAAACAAATTGAAAAAAATAGAATCGTATGATCGCTAGGAAATGAATTATCAACTGCATGATCGACAAGTTTATTAACATTAGGTAAAACTGCAAATGGTTGATAATTTAAGTGTAATTTCCCTGCTAATTTTCCAATTATTTCAGCAGTTATGAAAGCAATCATTGCTTGAATAATCACCATTTTGTTTTGTCTAGATTGAGTAAACCAATAAGCGATAATAATTAAACCTAAAAAATACACCATATATTCTGCTAAAAATACCATAGTTGAGTTTAGAGATGAATATTGCTTCCCTAAATCATTGATAGCTCGAAAAGCATCAATATTTAATTGAGAAAAAGACATTTTTAAATCGCTCCTTATATTGTGTCTATAACTTTATTACGTGAAAAAATTTTTAACTGAGGCTTAACAGTCTCTTAATTAATTCTTAGTTATTTCTTAACAATTCTTGTTTGTGTATAAGGGAAATTATAGTAAAGAGTTTATAGTGAAAAAATTGATTTTAGTGACATTAGTATTACAAAACTGTAAGGATTAGCTCATTAAAGATTATTAATAAAATAGTTATTTTGGAGAAAGGAAGAATGAATATAGAACGAATCGAAACTGCTGAGGAATTACTTGAGGATATGAAGGAATGCTTTTTGAATGGAACATCTTTAAAGGTGATTTTAATCTCGTATCTTCGTTGATTGAAGAAGTGAAGCGTATAACAAAATAAAAATTTCATTTTGTAGAAAAGGGGAATGGATATGTGTACTTATTGGGAAAATGCAGTTAAAGAATTCTTCAAGAAGCAAGAGCAGGAACGAAATAAAAGAGCAGCTAGCAAAAGCTAACTGCTCAATACAAGGAGATACAGAGAAGACTACTTTAAATGAATGTTGGCATACAGCCTACATACAGTATTGACCGAATATTTATTTTAAATCCAATTTATTTTAGGAGTTTTTTCTTTGTTTGAAAGTTCGAAAAGATATATAATAATTTTCTGACTATTAAACTGGAGGGATACAAATGAAAAATGAAACGTTACATATTCAAGAAGATATTATTGAAATGCTTGATTCATTATTAAGACCGGCAGAACCATTTTGGAATGAATTTTATAAGAATAGAGAAAAGGATGTTCCGTTTTTTGAAAATGTTCCAGATGAGAACCTAGTTTCGTATATACAAAAAAAGCGGGTTTCGAAAGGAAAAGTACTAGAACTTGGATGTGGTCCGGGTAGAAATGCAATTTATCTAGCAAATGAAGGGTTTGATGTAACAGCGGTAGATTTATCTATAGAGGGCATTAATTGGGCGAAAGAGAGAGCGTTAGCAAAAGAAATAGAAATTCACTTTATTTGTGATTCGATTTTTAATTTAGAGGGTCAAAATGATTTTGACTTTGTATACGATTCGGGCTGTTTACATCATATTCCACCGCATAGAAGAATAAATTATGTGAATTTAATTAAAAACTCCTTGAAATCGGGTGGTTATTTTGGATTAACATGTTTTGCGGCAGGTGATTTAGATGAACGAAATGGCTCGGAAATATCAGATTGGGACGTATATAGAGGATGGAGTCTGCAAGGTGGTCTTGCATACTCTGAAGAGAAATTAAGAGAGATATTTAAAGAATTTGAGGTGATTGAAATTAGAAAGATGAAGCAAATTGAACAACCAAATACTATGTTTGGAGAATCATTTCTTTGGACAGCATTATTTAAGAAGAAATAAGAAAGTAGATAATTGACAAACTTATCGTTTTTATAGACAATAAACTCACGGAATGTACGTTCGTTTTTTGTTGGCCGATGTATGTTTTACATAAATACATAACAAGGGGTTGTCTCTATATGAGTAACACAAATCAAAAAATTACTACGTTTTTAATGTTTGAAGGTAAAGCTGAAGAGGCGATGAACTTTTACACGTCGCTATTCGATCAATCAGAAATTGTAAGTATCTCTCGCTACGATGAAAACGGACCTGGTAAAGAGGGTACTGTAATTCATGCAACTTTTACTTTACACGGACAAGAGTTCATGTGCATAGATAGTTATGTAAATCATAATTTTACATTTACACCAGCTATGTCTCTTTATGTAACTTGTGATACGGAAGAAGAAATTGAAACGGCTTTTAATAAACTAGCTCAAGATGGAGCAGTACTTATGCCTTTAGGTGCCTATCCGTTTAGCAAAAAGTTTGGCTGGTTAAATGATAAGTATGGTGTGTCTTGGCAGTTAACGCTTGCGGAATAAAGATTTAAAAAGAAAAGCGTAACTATAAATAGGTTACGCTTTTCTTTTTAAGCATTTTGCTTTCCGAATCTTTTCCCAAGTTTAGCTAACAATTCAGGCTGATCCCCTTGGCTCATTATAACTTCAACAAAGATAAGTTGATTCTTATTTAAAGTTATTTCCGTTAAAACTTCTGCTAACCCTGTTTCATATTCCACTTTAAATGTTAGGCTTTTCTCTTCTGATCCGAATACGTTCGCTAGTTTTGTGTAATCCCACATTTGTATGTCATTATACGGTTCGTTTTGACCATGAATTGCACGTTCAACAGTGTATCCGTTGTTATTAATTAAAAATATAATCGGTTTTAAATTTTGACGTAGTATAGTCGATAACTCTTGGACAGTTAATTGAAATGAACCATCACCAATAATTAAAATGTTGCGCCGTGATAAATCAGCGAGTTGTGTACCAAGTAGAGCAGGTAATGTATAACCAATCGATCCCCATAATGGTTGCGCAACATATGTAGTGTTGTTTGGTAAATGGATAGCGGCACTACCAAAGAAAGGTGTTCCTTGCTCTACGATTAAGACGTCGTTTTCTTGTAAGAACTGGTACATTTGCTGCCAAAAACGTTTTTGCGTAACCATTTGTGGCTTTGGATTAAACTTTTCAGTAATAGATAGTGATTCTGAAATAAATGGCTTAATATCAAGCGTTTCTTCATTCCGATGTTCAATTACATCACTTAACTGTTGTAAAACATCTTTCATTACAACTGGTCCATATTTTTTATCTATAATTTTAACAGTGTAGGGATGAATTTCTATAACTTGCTCTTTCGTAAAACCTTGTGTGAATCCGCCTGTAATAGTATCAGTCAATTTCACACCAATACTAATAATACAGTCAGATTCATCAATTCTTTTTCGTAAGTACGGAGAACTAACATCACCAGTATAAATTCCTATAAACTGAGGGTGTTTTTCAGGGAATATACCTTTCCCCATACTTAACGTTGCGATAGGAAACCCAGTTTGTTCTACGAGTTGATATAAATATTCTTTAGCGTGAAATCGATCTACTTCAAAATCCGCTAAAATTACAGGTTTTTTGGCGCTTTTTATTTTTGAAGTGGCATGTAAAAGCATTTTATCCAGCGTTTCTTTATTACTTAAAATCGGTTTATGTAAAATTGGTTCCGTAGGTTTATTAATTGGTTTATTATACACATCAATCGGCAAATTAATATGAACTGGGCGTTTCTCGCGCCAACATGCGCGTAACACGCGATCGATTTCCTCAGCTGCATGTTCAGGGGTTAAATTTGTTTGTGCTACAGTAATTTCTCGATACATATTGGAAAAGTGATCAAACTTTCCATCGCCTAAAGTATGATGAACAAGCTCTCCATTTTCCATTACTGTTGTTGGTGGTGTCCCCGTGATTTTTATAACTGGTACGTTTTCGGCATATGAGCCAGCAACTCCGTTTAGAGCGCTTAATTCTCCAACGCCAAAGGTGGTAATAAGAGCTGCAATTCTTTTTATGCGAGCGTATCCATCTGCAGCATATGCCGCATTTAATTCATTACAATTGCCAATCCACTTTAAATTTTCATGTGCCATCACATCATCTAAAAAGGCAAGATTATAATCACCAGGAACACCAAATATATGCTCGATTCCTAATTCACGTAGTCGATCTAATAAATATGTACTTACGGTATATTGCGTTTTCAAGTGAATCATCTCCTAATTGTGCAACGAATATTTCAATAAACTAAAGAAGTTCCAATGCGTTCATTAAAATATAGATTACTGGATTGTGGTATAATTTACATACAGGGGGAAAGTAGATGACACAACATAAAGAAGAACAGATGAATGAAGCATTAGCACTATTTTACTTTGCATATAAAACATTTACTGAAAAGCCAGATGAAATTATAAAAGAGTATGGTATACAACGAGTACATCACCGAATTTTATTTTTTATCGCACGCTTTCCAGGGATAAGTGTTAATGAGTTATTATCGCTGTTAGAAATAAGTAAACAAGCTCTTCACGGACCACTCCGTCAACTTGTGGAAAAGAGCTTAATTGAGAGTAATGAAGCTACACATGACCGCCGTGTGAAACAGTTGTCTTTAACAGAAAAAGGTGTGAATTTAGAGAGAAAACTGAGCGATGTACAAAGGCAACAAATGAGTGCTATTTTTTCAAAATTTGGTGAATCATGTGAAGAAAACTGGCATCAAGTTATGAATGAAATGGCAAATAGTCGTTCTGGTTTTGATGCATGGATATCAAAACGAGAAATACCAGTTGATCAAAAGTAATGAATAAAAACTTCTGTTTTATAGTTTGAAAAAGATAAAGTTTTATCCATACATTTGGCAAATATGAATAAATCATAGTATGTGTGGATAAAAAAATTACATTACCAAAAACTTTATATGTGCACGCAATGGAGCATTAAAATTCATATTTCCGAGAGGGGAATTATAATGATAAAACTTGTACTTATTCGTCACGGACAAAGTTTATGGAATCTTGAAAATCGTTTTACTGGATGGACAGATGTTGATTTATCAGAGAATGGATTAAGTGAAGCGAGAGAAGCAGGAGCGATATTAAAGAAAAATGGATATACTTTTGATGTTGCTTATACATCTGTATTAAAACGAGCTATTCGGACGTTATGGATTGTACTTCATGAGATGGATCTTGCCTGGGTCCCAGTACATAAATCTTGGAAGCTAAATGAAAGACATTATGGTGCATTGCAAGGGTTGAATAAAGATGAAACAGCTCAAAAATATGGTGAGGAGCAAGTTCATATTTGGAGAAGAAGTATTGATGTAAGACCACCTGCTCTTACTGAGGATGATCCTAGGTATGAAATGAATGATCCAAGATATAAAGCACTGAAAAAAGGTGAGTTTCCATTGACAGAATGTTTAGTGGATACGGAGAAAAGAGTACTTGATTATTGGCATTCAGAAATTGCGCCGAAATTAAAGAATGGTAACAAAGTAATCATTTCATCACATGGTAACACAATTCGCTCGCTAGTAAAATATTTAGATAATCTTTCAAGTGATGGTGTTGTTTCATTAAATATTCCAACGAGTATACCGCTCGTTTATGAATTAGACGAAAATTTACGTCCGATTCGCCATTATTACTTAAGTATGGATGGAGAAGTACCTGAAGGGGAAATTCCGAAACATATTACTTTTTAACATGAACATTTGAAAAGCATGCTTGTCTACATATACAATGTAGATTCAAGATAAAAGACGTGGCACCTTCTAATGTATATGCGATGTAGCTAAATTTAGAAGCTTGTCCACGTCTTTTGTCATAAAGAGAGCTGCTTGTGCATGTAATGATATCGTGAGTAGTTTTTGAATGGAGGGTGATGTCATTGGTGATCTCTAACATTCGAATCGGCCTATTTATTTTAGCAATCGTTTTTCTAGTACTTGTTTTCTTTAATTGGAAAAACGAAGAGTTGTACGAGGAGAAGAAGCAACGTATTAGAAAGACTTGGTATGGGTTGTTTATAATATCAGTCACCGTGTATTTCATGATAAAAGGAATTGATTTAACCCTCTGGAAAAATCTTTTAATGTTCACTGCAATGGTTATTTTTGTTGATATCGCATTTATTTTAACACCAAATATTTCAGAAATATGGGGAGCGAAATTTAGCGATATCGGTAAGACTGTCCAATCGATAAAACGATCATTAATTGCTTCTAAAGCAAGAGGAGAAATTTACACAACAATTATTCAAAATGTCAATCCAGCAGTATTCGGTACGATGGAATGGCATACGGAAGAGGAATATACAAAGAGCTTAAACGTGTTTTTAGATTCATATGGGGAAAAGATTGGGGCGAAAATAGTTGTATTTGAAGCGGCAAAGGAATTAAATACAAACTTTCGTGGTATTCGCTCTCAATTTAGTATTATGGTTCCGTTTGAACACATCGAGCAATTGAATGAGCAGAAAGCAGTGCAAGTAGAGAATGTCGGAATTATACCAGCAAAAATAGTGAGTGATGTTTTCATTGTTATTGACGGGAAGAAAAATAATCTTCAAGATCGGGATTTTGAAAATGTATATAATTTAACAATACATCATAGTTATTTTAGTAAATAAGGACAGGATTTTTTTCTGTCCTTTTCACTTATACATAAAGGTAAAGCGAATTTAGACAAACTTGTATAAAATCGGACAATCATTCCTACACTAGCACGTAGAGGTGATTGTAGTGATAAAAGATAATAACAATGATTTTTTTAAAGAAGATAATGAAGATACAACAGATTTCTCTTTAATAAAAGGAGATACTTTGCAGCAAGTAGAAGAATTAGAAGAAGAATTAAAAAGAAAATGATACGTGTACACCCTGTCTGCATTTGCTATATAATATAAATAAAAGGTTGTATCTTTTTGAAAAGGGGGAGAAGAGATGGCTGAAGTAAATGTACAAAAGTCTTCGTTTTTTAAAGAAAAAAAAGAAGAACCCAATACAGATTTCTCTCTTGTGAAAGGTGCATTGACTCAAAATGTGGATCGATTAGAAAAATTTGTAGAGGCAATTCCGTATAAGTATATAAAAGAGGGTAATGTAAAAGAGAATGCGTAAAAACATTCTCTTTTACATTACCTCTTTATGATTTGTTTATGCGTTATTTCTTTTTTGTTTAAAAATGATTTTATACATATAATACCCAAGGGCTGCAAAAATGAATCCAATAGCAGCACCAACTATTTGTTTCATAAACAATAAGTATAACGAAGCAATAATTAGGGTAAATAAGATTAAAATTAATACATACTTTGAAATAAATTCTAACCCTTTGTACACTAGTAGAATGACACCTGAAAGAATAGTGATGATAGGTAATATCCTATTTTCGAAAAAGCCTTCCTTTTTTTTGCTAGAATGCTGTTGTTTATTCAATATAAATATACTCCCGTCTTAAAGGATTAATCTTTTATTAGTTTTGCTATTTCATTTTCGAAAAGATTTTTGGTTAAATAGGTTATATCAAAGGAATCATTTATTATATTTCGAGTTAATAGCCATTGGGTGTTTGGTGATTCAATAACAAAGAATCCATTGTCAGAAATAACCTCATTCTTTTCGGTTGTATCTAGACGCATAATAGTGTAAATAGAATGTGTTGATTTTAAATCTATTATAAAATTTTCAGCATATAAGGAATTAAATCCATTCTCTATTAACATTGTTTTCCCTTCTTGAATAGACAAAGGGAAAAACTTTTCGATATTTTGTACGATATGGTTTGGAAGAGTTCCTACAATGTTACTTCCTTTTTCCTCTTGCTGAAATACTAGCTGTAATAAATTTTTAGATTCTAAAAATAATCTATTGTCTGAAATTTCTTCGATTTTATGTGCAATACCATCTAAACTCTGATATGTAACGTTTGAAGTGTTATCAATATAAATGTTAGCAGTAATCGTTGTTTCGTTTATAAAATCGACTTTTTGAAGTAATAATGGAAGGTGCGGATTACATAAAGTGCTGAATAATTTCTCTATACTAGGTTGTAACTGTATTTTTTTATTAATCTCTTTGTATGAAAAATTATTTTAACCAAGAGTATATTAGATGGAAATCCCATTAAAATCTACTTTTTTATAATATTAAATATTATTATTAAATAGTAGATTAATATTGTTAATTTTATGATAATTAACAAAAATAAAAAAGAGAGAATGCCAGCTAGGAGTTAAAGGCACATCAGATTTCTCGTTAATAAAAGGAGATACGATGCAGCAAGTAGAAGAATTAAAAAGAAGATGATACGTGTACACGCTGTCTACATTTGCGATATAATATAAATAGAAGATTGTATTTTTTTGAAAAGGGGGAGAAGAGATGGCTGAAGTAAATGTACAAAAGTCTTCGTTTTTTAAAGAAAAAAAAGAAGCACCCAATACAGATTTCTCTCTTGTGAAAGGTGCATTAACGGAAAATATAAATCGGTTAGAGAAATTAATGAATAATAGTACTTCAAAATATATGAGAGCAAAAAAAGAGAAAGAAAATGCATAGTGCATTTTCTTTCTCTTTTTATATGTAATTTAAATGTTTAACGAGCAGATATTAAAGTATGAAATAGAAAGTGAAAATAATGAATCATGGTATAATGATAAAAGACTTACATATTATTTTGTTATTTTGAGAGGAGCTTAAAAATGTATTCTACTTTAGAACAATTAACAAAGCACCCTGTATTTTATCATTTTGCAGAAATTTCAAAGATTCCTAGAGGATCAGGTAATGAAAAGGAAATTAGTGATTTTTTAGTTGGCTTTGCGAAAGAGCGTAATTTAGAAGTAGTTCAAGATGAAGCATTAAATGTCATTATTAAAAAAGAAGCAACTGCTGGTTATGAAAATGTACCAGCTATTATCATTCAAGGTCATATGGATATGGTTTGCGAAAAAAACCAAGCAACCGTACATGATTTTGAAAAAGATCCAATTGAATTACGAATTATTGGGGACATGTTATATGCAAATCAAACAACTTTAGGTGCTGATAATGGTATTGCAGTTGCATATGCATTAGCTTTATTAGATTCAAAAGACATTCCGCATCCAGCACTTGAAGTAGTTATTACTACTGAAGAAGAAACGACAATGGGCGGAGCTTTTGCTGTTGATTCAAATCATTTTGAAGGAAAGATTTTTATTAATATTGATTCTGAAGAAGATCATAAATTACTAGTAAGTAGCGCAGGTGGTGCGAAAGCTGTTGAAACAATTCCAGTAATTTGGGATGAAGCGCCAGCAAATATGGATGCATATCGTCTATATATCGGTGGTCTAAAAGGCGGACATTCGGGAATGGAAATTGATAAACAACGCGGGAATGCGAACAAAGTATTAGGACGAGTATTACATGATTTATTAGCAAATATTCAATTTGATATAAGTGAAGTTCACGGCGGATTAAAAACGAATGCAATTCCGCGTGAAAGTGTAGCTACAATTGTATTACGTACAGAAGACGTAGAGAAGGTAGAAGAAATACTAGAATCATGGACACGAGTATTACAAGAAGAAATGCGTGCTGTTGATCCAGATGTTCATGTTACACTTACAAAATTGGATGAGAAAGTAGAAAAAGTATTTGCTAAAGAAACACAAAAGCAACTTATTTCATCATTATTCTTAATTCCAAATGGCATTCAAAGTATGAGCATGGATATTAAAGGTCTAGTAGAAAGCTCAACAAATTTAGGTGTTATTGAAACATTGCAAGATGAAATTAAATTACGTAACGAAGTGAGAAGTTCTGTAAGTAGTTTAAAACAGCATATTGCAGATGAGATTAAATGTATTGCCGAATTAGTTGGTGCAACATTTGAAATAGAGTCAGAGTATCCAGAATGGCCATACAATCCGAATTCACAAATTCGTAATTTATTTGAAAAAGTGCATCAAGAAAAATACAATAAAGATGTTGAAATCTTCGCTGTACATGCAGGGATTGAATGCAGTGTATTCGTTCAAAAGATGCCTGAATTAGATGCAATTTCATTCGGTCCAGATATATTCAACGTCCATACTCCAGATGAACATATTAGTATTTCTTCTGTTGTGAATAACTGGGGATTCTTCGTTGATGTAATGAAGGGTACGAAAGAATTAGCTAAGTAATAATGATGAAATGAAAAATAGCCTATAAAACTTTATAGGCTATTTTTTATATAGAGTTTTATTAGAAATTCGTTTTTATGTAAGTATTTAATTTTTGCTTTTATTTCTAAAAGAGATTGTACCAAAGATTGCTCCGGATATTGCTCCGATTAAAGTCATAAAAATTGCACTCCAAGCTGCAATTGACATTATTACACCTCCAAATAATAAATTATTGTTTCTTATTCCTTTTAATAGAAATGATGATTGCAACAACTGCTAAGAAAATAAGAGGAGACCAAGAAAAGAAAGACATGTAGCATTCTCCCTTCAATAATTATGTAAGATATTTATATAAATTAATTATCACATGTTTTTAAATCGAACATGTGTAATATGCAATATTGCATATTGGATTGTAGAACTTAAAGAAGTGGAAACAGTTATTGAATAAAAATGATAATTTATAAAGAAAGTAAGGATTTTTTCTAACCTTAAAAAGGGCAAACAATCAAAAAACTCCTCTATCTTATATAAGGTAGAGGAGTTTTTAAAATGGTTTTTGTTTAAGAAAAATAGTATTCAATATTTATTTACTGGTGAGATAAACGTAAATTATTTTGAGATTTTAAAGCTGCCCCCATAATAATAATTTTCTCCAAGTTTCATAACAGCTACATATGTTCCTGGATTATAAGCCTTAGTAATAGGCGTTACAAACCTACCATAATTATGTTTTAAACCAGAGTCATAAATGGTTTTATATCTATGCAAGTTTATTTTATCATTTTCATTTCCACTCAATTGATATATTTTTACAATACCAGTATCCTTACCACCAGTATATATAGTAACATCGAATGTATCTCCATGCTTTAAGTCACCAACTGCTAACTCTTCTATAAAATCTGCATTATGATGTAATAAAAAATAACTTTGCCACCGCCAAGTATCTACAAATCGTGATTCTTTTTGTGTAAGTTGCGATTCAGCAGAAACAGGTGGGAGTGTACTAATTGTATTCGAAAATAAAAATCCTCCAACAGTCAATGCACCAATAATTGTTGATTGCCTTAAAAGTTTCATCCTCTAAACCTCCTATTTACTTAAGGATTCAGAAATCGTTTTTGTGAAAAACTAGCTGTGAAATCTAATGGATGATAATATCTTCTATAATTATATTAACATTTATTGATTTATCAGACAAATTAATAAATAATAAAACTATATCGAGGGAGTTAAGGCTAATATAAGAAATAAGTTAGTTGTATAGCTAAGATATCTTTATTATATATAATTGGGATTTTTTTTTTGAAAACTCGATTGTTTTAATGTTGAAATTTCAATTCACACTTTAAGTTTTAGTACATAATTTTACAATTTGACTTATATAATTTATCACGTTATGATTTTTTTATTATAAAAGAAAGGCTTGAATATAATGATTCGTCGTTTGAAAAAGCTAAAAAATGTAGCAGTCGTAGTAAGCTTCTAAGTAAATTGCAAAAATCTACACTACTTAGAAGCGAGGAATAAAGTTATGAAGCATCCATTATATAATCATTGGTCAGAAACGAAGTATTTAAAAGATATAGTAACAAATCCACTCATTGAGGTAGGAGAGTACTCCTATTATTCAGGTTATTATGGTCATCAAAATTTTGAAGATGGCTGTGTAAGGTATTTGTGGGGGGATGCTAAGTCCCGAGCACTGTTCAATCCAATTGAACAGATGGGATGGCATCTTGATAAACTCATTATTGGGAATTATGTTTGTATTGCCAGTGGAGTAGTCATTTTAATGGGTGGTAATCACAATCATCACTCAGAATGGATTACAGTATATCCATTCGCTGAGCAAATTGAACATTCATATGAACCGAAGGGCGATACAGTCATTAAAAGTGATGCTTGGATTGGAATGAATGCTATTATTATGCCTGGCGTTACAATCGGTGAAGGTGCAATCGTTGCAGCAGGATCTGTCGTAAGTAAAGATGTTCCGCCGTATACAATAGTGGGCGGAAATCCTACTAAAGAAATAAAGAAACGGTTCACTGATGCAGAAATAAATATGCTAATGGAAATGCGTTGGTTTGATTGGGATAGAGAATTAGTTGAGAAGGCAATTCCTATTTTATCTAGTTCATCTATTGAATTATTATATGATTTTTATAAAAAGGAACTAAAAAATAGATAGATCTGTGAAAAAACTACATTCTATATAGGATGTAGTTCTTTTATTATAAAAATGAATAGTCTAGACTAAGGAAAATTCATCTCTAGTATGAGTTTAGCAAATAGCTGAATTAAATAATTAAAATCCTTGATAGCTAATAAAACCAGTGTGTCTCGATATTTAATCGGGACACACTGGTTTTATTTTTTGAAAATGTGGAACAAATTTATAATTTTGATTGTCTATTCATTGTAATCCTAAAAAATATGAAAGTACGGATTATCTTGAAAAATACAAAGGTATTAAAAATAGGGATGTGTGTAGGAATACAAAGTATCAGTGCGCCTAAAAGTGTGGGATGAGATGGTCTATATGAAAGCAATCCTAACGTCTTATATGTATATAGAATTTGAGAATACTGTCTATTTTTTGAGGATTATGTAAGAATAACATTTTTTTGAGTACAAAGATATTGGAGGTAACAGAAGTGAAAGGTATGTTTTGCAAGAGAAGTATTGCAATAGTAACAGTGCTTACACTATTTTGTAGCATGGTAGTTACATTTGGAAGAGCATCAGCGGAAACAGTTCCTGCTATAGACGTAGAAGCAGGATCAGCAATTTTAGTAGAAGCAAATTCCGGGAAAATTTTATATCAAAAAAATGCAGATGAATCATTAGCAATTGCTAGTATGACAAAAATGATGAGTGAATATTTAGTTCATGAAGCGGTGGATAAAGGAAAACTTAAATGGGATCAAAAAGTTAAAATCTCTGAATATGCATATAAGATTTCGCAAGATCGCTCATTATCAAATGTTCCATTAGAAAATGGTGGCTCTTATACAGTAAAAGAGTTATATGAGGCAATGGCAATTTACTCTGCAAATGGTGCAACAATTGCTTTAGTTGAAGAAATTGCTGGAAAAGAAGTCGATTTCGTGAAAATGATGAACGATAAGTCAAAAGAGTTTGGAATGAAAAATTATAAATTTGTAAATTCTACAGGTTTAACAAACCAAGATTTAAAAGGATATCACCCAGAAGGGACAACTCTAGACGAGAACAATAAAATGTCCGCAAGAGATTGTGCAATTTTAGCACAACGTCTTATTCAAGACTTCCCGAAAATATTAGATACAGCAAAAATTCCCAAAAAAACATTCCAAAAGGGTGGCAAGTATCCAATTGATATGGTGAATTTTAACATGATGTTAAAAGGTTTAATTAAGCAATATGAAGGTGTAGATGGGTTGAAAACAGGAACTACTCCAGAAGCCGGTGATTGCTTCACTGGTACAGTAGAAAGAAACGGTATGCGCCTAATCTCTGTAGTGATAAAAGCAAACTCTCATACAGCACGTTTTGATGAAACGAAGAAATTATATGATTACGGATTTGCGAATTTTGAAGTGAAGAAGCTATATGGAAAAGATTCTATGGTAAAAGGGCATGAAACAGTGCGAGTAGCAAATGCAAAAGACAAAGACGTAGTTGTTCAAACGAAGCAGGCTATTTCACTTCCAATGCCGAAGGACAATAAAGACGTTTATAAAAAAGAATTTAAAATATCGAATAAAGTACAAGAAGCGCCTATTAAAAAAGGTGTAAAAATAAGTAAAATGATTATCTCGCCTAAAGATAGTACAGATCCTGGGTTCTTATCAGGTAAATCATTACAAATAGACCTTGTAACAAAATCTGATGTAGAACAAGCAAATTGGTTTACACGTTTTATGCGTAAAATCGGTTCTTTTTTCAGCGGTATGTGGGATAGCGCGATTGATATAGTAAAAAGCTAACTTGATAAGATAAAAATCCATATTAATCTGAAACAAAGAGTTTCAAAGTATTATGGATTTTTATGTAGATAGTTTGACATGGAATATTGCATTAATTCTCAAATTTGGTTCTTCAGAACTATTGGTAGTGATATCAAGCTAAACTAAATTTGTATCTATATTATCAAAAAACGCTATTCTTTTTGTAGAAATATACAGAAAGGATGGCGTTTATTATGAATTTTTTGATTTAAAGCATTCTAGTACAAGGTTAGTTTAATAAAGTTACATGAAGAACAATCATCCATTATTTCATCAAATGATAATAAAAATTAATATCCGGTATTTATTTCTGTAATTAGATTTTATGAAAAATTAATAAAATCTTTTCTTTGTATTAACTATTTTGTTTTAAATTATTTATATAAAGAAATGGAAATCAGAAAACAGATACATAGATTAACTTTGAACTGCTTATATGAGGGATCTAAATAGACATTATGTACAATTTTCCCACTACGGCTATTATAGCGGCCTTTATGAACAGCAAAATCTACAATATACAAGGAGAACATTTTATGAGTAAGAGAATAAAAGAATTAGATTCCATACGAGGGTTAGCAGCACTTACTGTGGCATTTGGACATTTTTGTTTAATGCTACCATCGTTGCCTAATTCTATTAAATTTTCCCCACTTAGGTTTTTATGGGCAGGTGGGGAAGCAGTTATCGTTTTTTATGTACTAAGTGGTTTTGTTTTATCTATGGCACTTTATCATTCAAAAACAAATTATTGGGGATATTTAATTAAGAGATTTGTAAGAATCTATATTCCTTATTATTTTTGGATAATCATTACCTTTGCTTTATTTATTTTGTTTTCGCCGTATGAAGTGGTAGGACTACGGGATTGGTTCTATGATAGGTGGCAAGGGTCTATAACAAAATTAGATATTATAAACCACTTTGTGCTTCTTAATAACTTTTTTACCGAAAATTATAATCCAGTTATTTGGTCATTGGCTCAAGAAATGCGTATATCTATTGTGTTTCCTTTGTTATTCCTTCTTTTTTATAAACTGAGTTGGAA
This sequence comes from Bacillus basilensis, assembly GCF_921008455.1. Lineage (NCBI taxonomy): Bacteria > Bacillati > Bacillota > Bacilli > Caryophanales > Bacillaceae > Bacillus > Bacillus basilensis. The sequence continues at coordinate 2,467,027 of NZ_CAKLBZ010000001.1, forward strand.
GAAAACGATACTATTTGCTTTGAGTTTTTCTTTAATTAGTGTTTTTCTTAATATGTTGCATATTGGGAAAGCTGAGGGGTTTTATAATGGTTATGCAGATACACTACATTTTACATCTATGTTTCTGGTTGGAATGTTACTTTTTAAGCATCAGGAAAAACTTATCTACTCATATAGGAATATGAAAAAAATTAATAAAGGATTTCTGATTGTAATAGGGATTATTTTATATTTATATTCCATTTTAATCTATGGTTTTTCCCGTAATGATACTACTTTCTTATTAAAAGATTGGGGTGTTGTAATGGGTGTTAGTATATTTATTATAATGGCCATGAGTAACCTAAAAGTAAAAGTATTTTTAAATAAGGGTGTGTTTGTATATTTAGGAGAAATTTCATACAGTATCTATTTGTGCCACTTTCCAATCATGATGGTACTATTTAAACTTTTGTATACAAAGATACCTATCTTTTTCCTTCTTATTTTGTGCATTACAGTGACACTACTTTTTTCTATGGTTTCGTATCATTTAATCGAAAAGAAATGTATCAATTGGGCAAAACAAAGAACAACAAATTTTTTGAAAAAAGTATAATGCCTAGAGAGATTTTATTTCTTTAGTAAATATATGAATATGACCGATTCCTAAGCATATTGGGAATCGGTCAATTTTGGATTCTACATGTAAATATAATAAAGTGGAATTTAATTGAAATCGAAAACCACTTAGAAATAACAATTACGTTGTGAGCTATTGTATAGTATAAATATGGTTAATAATAAAGGGGGAATACATATGTGGAAGCGATTTGTAGCGATTGGTGATAGTTTTACAGAGGGGATAGGGGATGAAGTTGAGGGAATTGCATTAAAAAGCTGGGTAGATCATTTTGTTCAACTATGTGTAAACGATATAGAATATGCTAATTTTGCAAAGCGTGGGTTAGTAACTAAAGAAATTCGCTCACAGCAATTGGAAAAAGCATTAACTTTTAAACCAGATTTGGTTAGTCTCATTGCGGGTGCAAACAATGTATTAAAAGGACGTTGGAATCATCAAGCATATAAGAACGATATGGAATTTATGATAGATACATTAAGTAAAACAGGTGCTGATATTATGATAGCAAACCTTCCAGATTTTACAGTGAGGCTTCCTTTTTCTTCTGAAAAAAAACAAGTGTTAAAAGAACAATTATTAGAGGCAAATGAAGTTATATTTTCACTGAGTAGAGAGTATAAGCTTCATCATGTTGACTTTTGGAATCATCAGTTAGTTAATGACAATACGCTTTGGTCTAAGGATTTCATTCATCCAAACTCAAAAGGATATGTAAAAGTTGCTGAATTGATTTTTAATTGTTTACATGTACATGACTCTTCTAAATAAGCTGGAGAATGACCTAAACTCCTGTCACATGCTGCACAGGGGGGGTGATACGAAAAAGAAGTATATAGAGTGCCTAAAATTATACTTTAAGTAATTCTTTTTATTGTTTATATTTTTGATATTTTCTGTTGCAGAACCCTTAGTATAAGGGTTCTTTTTTGTGTGAAATATATACAAAAAAGATACGAACGGAAAACTCGAACTGAAAGGTATTTTAAATAAAATTGTTAAAACAACACTAATGACGAAAGCAATTGTTAAATAGAATCTTAAAATCTTCCCCCTCGAATGCAACTTAACCATAGAATTTAATTTTTCTATAAATGTGGAACAATTTCATTACTTACACTGTCTATTAAGCGTTAAAACATTTTTTGTTTAATATATCAAGAAAGGAATAAATATTTTTTAACTAAGGGAGAAGATTGAATTGAAAAAATTATGGATGCTGCTTTTCTTTTGTTTTGCAGTTATGTTGGTGGGATGTAATAAAAATGAATCGCCAAAACAAGCATTTGAAGAATATATCAATTTATGGAATGATAAAAAATTTGCAAATATGTATGATTATTTATCAGAACATGCAAAAAAAACGATTTCTAAAAAGGAATTCACAGAGAAATATCAAAAAATCTATGAGGGTATTGGAGTTAAGAATTTAAAAGTTAAAACGAAAGGAGAGAATACGAAAGATAAAGAACTCTTTCTTTTTGAAGTTAAGATGGATACGGATGGAGGACCAGCTTCATTTATCCATGAGGTAAAACTTGTGAAAGAAAAAGAATCTTGGAAAATAGATTGGACACCAGATTTTATTTTTCCAGGTATGAAAAAAGATTACAAAGTACGTATGCAAACAGAACAAGGAAAACGTGGAGAAATATACGATCGAAATGGGAAAGGTCTAGCAACGAATGGTAAAGCGACTGAGGTTGGAATTATTCCAGAGAAACTAGGCGAAACGGCGGCGCAATCAAAAGAAATAGTTGCACAGTTACTGGATATGTCTATAGAAGAGGTCGATCAGAAGCTTACAGCGAAATGGATAAAGCCAGATTCCTTTGTACCAATTGGTATTTTAAAAGAGGGAACTAGACAGAATGATTATATCGAATTAGAAGGGGTATCATCTAGACCAGTCAATATTCGTACGTATCTATTAGGTGAAGCAGCGGCACACTTAACTGGCTATATAGGAAAGGTGAATGCAGAGGAGTTAAAATCGCTTCAAAAAAGAGGTTATCAAGCTGATGATTTAATAGGTAAGACAGGTTTAGAGAAAGTACTGGAGAATAAATTACGTGGTGAAAAGGGTGGGCGCGTATTTATAGAAGATGAGAGTGGGAAAGAGATTAAAAACGTAGCAAAAAAAGAAGCGAAAGCAGGGGAAAATGTTACATTAACAATTGATGCTGCAATTCAAGAAAAAATCTATAATGAGATGAAAAATGAAGCAGGCTCTAGTGCAGCGATCAATCCTAAAACAGGTGAAACAATCGCGCTTGTAAGTAGCCCTGCTTATAATCCAAATATAATAGTTAGAGGAGCCTCAAAAGCACAAAGAGAGGTGTGGACTAACGACGCGAAACTACCAATGATGAATCGCTTCACACAAGCATTCGTACCAGGTTCCGTATTTAAAACGATTACAGGTGCAATTGGTTTGGAAACAAACGCAATAAATCCTAAGGAAGAATTTAAAATTCAAGGATTGAAGTGGATAAAAGATTCATCTTGGGGAAATTATTATGTAACACGTGTGAAGGATGCAAGTCCAATTGATTTTGATAAGGCGATGAAGTACTCTGATAATATTTATTTTGCTCAACAAGCTTTGAAAATAGGAAAAGAACAGTATGTAAATGAACTGAAGAAATACGGTTTTCATGAAAAATTACCAATCGAATACGAATTTCCTATGTCAATCATTACAAGAGATGGGATAAAAAATGATATTCAACTAGCAGACACGGGATACGGACAAGGACAAGTATTAATGACACCACTTCATTTAGCATTAACATATGCACCGATTGTGAATGAAGGGAATATTCCGTCGCCTCATCTTTTAAAAGAAGCAAGAGTAACGGGAAATTGGAAAGAAAATGTGGTGTCTAAAAAGAATCAAGACATATTAAAGAGTGCATTAACAAAAGTCATTAATGACCCTGATGGTGCGGGGAGAATTGCTAAGGTTGATGGTGTAACGCTTGCTGGTAAAACAGGTACAGCAGAACTGAAAGAGTCGAAAGAAGTGGACGGAAAAGAACTTGGATGGTTTGCAGCTTTTGATGCAAATGAGCCAGACATGATTGTAACCATGATGATTGAAGATGTAAAAGGAAGAGGAGGGAGCAATGTTCCAGGTGAAAAAGTAAAACATGTTTTTCAGAAATAATACCTTAAGTATAAGGTGAAATCTTTTAGTAAATTCACTATACGTTTGCTTAACGTAAAGAACAATTAAGTATCACAAAAGCATTCTTCCTAATCGAGAATGCTTTTTCTATTTTGTTATGGCTCGAGGAAGTTGATACTTCATCATTTACATTGTTTAAATCAAATTCTATGGTTTTAAATGTGATATTATGGAATCTGTCATTTAAGAGAATATATAGGTAATTATTTAAGGGTTCTACTATTGAAAAAAGATAATCAATGGAACAAATGAAACTTGTATCTTGTCTATATATTGAAACCATAATAAAAGTGAGGGTAGTTTTAGGTTTATTCAAATAAGTTTGAGGTGTGGAAATGGAACAGACGTTTATTGAAAAGTGTAATCATGATGAGCTGGACTATGTTATAAAAGACTATTGGCAAGATGTATGGAATTATTCATTTATTATTACGAAAGATCCACACTTATCAGATGATATCACGCAAGATGTATTTATAAAGGTATTTAAAAATTGGAATTCATTTCGAAAGGAGTCATCTATTAAAACGTGGATATTAAAAATCACAAGAAATACGGCAATAAACTATTTGAAATCATCTTATTTTAAAAGAATATCTTTAGTAGGATTTTTTAGTGACGATAAGCAAACTCTGTCGGCAGAACAAGAATTTTTTAAGCAAGAAGAAATGAATGATGTGTGGAAAGTTGTATTAAAACTACCTAAAAAGCACCGTGAAATAATAATATTGGACGCAAAATATGAATTATCTTATGAAGAAATAGCTGAAACACTAGGAGTATCCATTGGAACTGTAAAATCTAGATTAAGTAGAGCAAGAAGTAAGGTTTCAAAATTAATAGGGGAGGGTGGTAGTGATGAACAATAAACAAAATCCTGACTGGTATAGAAAATTAAAAAAAGGCCCAATGGAACACCGTAAAGACGAAGAAGAATATATTTATAAAATAAAGCAATCTATATATCAAAGTAATGAGCTAGGTTCTCCAAAACATACAAGACCATTTCGTAAAAAAGCATTGCCAATTGTAGTGGTTTTAGCTTGTACATTTTTATTTTTTATTGTTCAACAACCTTGGCTTGATGATAATAAATCACCGGTACAAAGTAGTACACAAATTAAGCCTAAAACAAAAGATGAGTCTGCTCAAGATCCAACATTAAAACAATTTATGAATGATTTATATCAAAGTACAAATGCAAAAAATGAAAATGACTTGTATAAAGCGTTAAACGATGAAGTTCAATTTAAAGGGAATAGCTATAAGAAGGATGAATTGAAGTTTGATGAAGATATTTTTCATGAGTTGCAAGTCGCTCTTACAATGGGGGGAGAATTTGCAAATGATACAAAACAAGTATACAAAGTACCAAGTGGATTGACAGAAAGTAACCAACCAAAACAAGCACATTTTATATATGCAACTGTTACTGGAAATAAAACGAAAATTTTAGCTGAACCAAAGCGAGAATCACAAGTTTTATATGAAGTATCTAATGAAATGGTAAAAGCTTGGATTCCAGAAAAAGTGCAGAAGGATGGATATATAAAAATATCGACAATTAACGGTAATACTGGATATGTACAAAAAGAGTACGTTTTAACTGATATTAAATATTCATTTATGTTCGAAAAGAATAATGAAGGTATATGGAAAATTATAAATATAGATTCTATATGGTAAAAGAGGAAGGTTCACTTTAATGAACCTTCCTCTTTGTTTTTATTTTCTTTTTGAAGAGTATTCCAGGACTCTAAAATTTCTGATGTAACTAGAGCGGCAATGTTTTTTTCTGAATTACTACTAGGAATAACGACAGAAGCGGCAATCTGTGGATCTTCGGTAGGAGCATATGCAATGAATAGAGAATGATTTATCATTCTTTCTTGCTCATTCGGAAAACCTGTAATACCTGTTTTACCTGCGACGTCAAAGGGCAATTTTTTAATCTCCTCTATATTTTGACTCATTCCACCTTGCACGACATTCCAAAAGTTCATCGGGTAACGATTTGAACTTTCTAAAATGGGTTTAAACTTTTTTGTTTCCTTACCATCTTGACCAATAATAGCACTTGCCATTTGAGGTTTATATTTATCACCTTTACTTGCCAAAGTTGCTGCATATTGAGCGAGTTGAAGAGGAGTATGCACTTCATTTCCGCCCCACGACGCATTTAATAAAGCGGAGATTCCGTTTTCAAACTTATTAGAAGGATGAAATTCATATTGTCCGTCTTCTTCAAAGGGTAAATCAATCCCGGTTTTAGAACGTAGGCCGAATTGCATTAAATAATCTGTCCATATATGTGCCACCTTTTCTACATTGCCATTATTTTGGTTAAATAATGGCAGAGCTACTTTTGCAGTCATAAATGTGTTAGATGAATTAATGATAGCCTGCCTCGGTGTAATCTCACCTTTTGGCGTTCCAGGTGCATTCGTAATGTTATTTTGATTATCATACTGAAAAGTACCTTTATCTAAATATGTATCTTCAGGTTGAAAAAGTTTTTCGTTTAATCCAATTAAAATAGTAAGTGGCTTTATAGTAGAAGCCATATTTACATAAGATCCACCATACTTTAATTTTTGAATTGCTTTATTTTGCGAAAGTGATTTTATGTTATCTACTTTAGTTGATACATGTGTATGTAATATATTTGGATTAAAAACTGCTGAGTTGGCCATAGTTAAAATTGCGCCAGTTTTTACATCGCTCACTACAGCATAACCAGCTTTAGCATCAGGTGTTTTCTTAATTTGAGACCTTAATGCTTCCTCTGTTTTTTGCTGTAATCTAGAGTCTAAAGCTAGCCGGACATCTTTTCCTTTTTGTACTTTTTGAATGTTCCATAATAACTTTTTATTACTTATTTTAAAAATAAGAGTTTTACTTGGTTTTCCTTTTAAATCATTTTCATATTGCAGCTCAATCCCACTTTTCCCAACAGCCATATACTTTGAAGTATGGTCATTTTCTACATACCCAATTACCTGTGAACCAATTTCGTGTTTAGGATAATATCGAATCCATTCATCTTTAATTATTACATTATTGGGTTTGTTTTTGTTTATGAATGCAAGTTCGTTCTCAGTTATATCAGAGTATAACGGTATATCATTCATAGTCTGCTTGTTACAAGATTGTTGTAATTGAGATTTTATGTTCTCTGTAGAAATATCATGTTGAAACTCGCTTGAAAATTGATTAAAAAAAGCTAATGTGTTTGATGTATCTTGTTTCGATAGTTTTTCATCATTAGAAGTGCAATATAGAGACTTAACCTTCTTATTTGTAGCTAGTATTACACCATTTTGATCAAAGATTTTTCCTCTTTCAGCTGAAGAAGTTGCGATAGTTATTGAAATGAAGTTGATTTTAAATAAAATTAGTAAAATCAAACCTACAATAGAAAGAACCGCAAAAAATCTCCATATTTTTGTATGTAACATATAACCCTCCCTTATGTAGCCTATTTCATCTTATAGTTAATTATTTTTTTTGTAAATGTGGAACAACTTTATTGTTTAGGTTGTCTATTAAGTATTACAGCACGAAGAAAGGAACAATCAGTATGAAAATTTACTATCAAGTCTAAGTGTAAGTTTAATAAGAGTCATTATACAGTTTAGCATTTCTAATGCAAGCGAAAAAAAAATAGAGAAAAAACAGGAAGGGAGAGTTATTAACTACGTAGCTAAACGAAAAGGAATGAATGCTTACAAGGAGTAGGTAAAAAATTGAGACGATAATTTATAACCGGTCATCGGTATCTAAAATATAAGGAATGCTTTTAGTATTTGTAGCAATTCCTGAAAGAATTATATGGAGGATTTATGAAAGAACAAAAAGGAAAGAAGCAGAAGACATATATATCTATTCGATTAAATATAATGTTCCTTTGCATATTTTTACTATTCTCAGCTATTATTATGCAACTAGGAAAAGTGCAAATCGTAGAGGGAGAGGCTTATAAGAATCAAGTGGAAAGCAGTCAAAATGCAACAACTAGCATTCCAGTTCCGCGTGGACAAATACTAGATCGAGAAGGGAAAACAGTTGTTAATAATAAATCTCTTCGCGCGATTACCTATACAAGGGTAAAGGGGATTACGAGTGAAGAGATTTTAAAAACAGCAAAAGACTTGGCGAAAGTACTTGAAATGCCCGAACAAGATATAAATAAGTTAACCGATATTGATAAAAAGGATTTCTGGATGCAGTTAAATACGAAACGTGCGGAGACAAAGATCACTAAAAAAGATATAGAAACGTTTAAAGAAAAGGGGATAGAGGGAAAAGAGTTAGACAAAAAAATTGAAGAATTAAGACGAGACCACGTTACAGAAGCTGAATTGGCAGAATTAACAGCACAAGATTTAAAGGTGTTAGCTATTAAAAGTAAAATGAGTTCAGGTTATCAACTGACACCACAAATTATTAAAAAAGATGTAACAGATGCAGAGTATGCGCGGATAAGTGAAAATCTTGCGGAGTATCCTGGAGTAGATGCAACGGTTGATTGGGAACGTAATTATGTAAATGGTAATTTATTTCGTTCTGTATTAGGTAATATTACGAGTAGTGAAGAAGGTCTGCCGAAAGAAAACTTAGATTCTTATTTGGTACGTGGATATAACCGTAATGACCGTGTCGGAAAAAGTTATATTGAACAACGATATGAAGATGTATTACACGGCACAAAAGAAGAAGTGAAAAATATTACTGATAAATCAGGAAACATTATAAACACAGAAATCATCTCTAAAGGAAAAAGTGGTAATAGTTTAACATTAACGATTGATATGGAATTGCAAAAGAAGGTCGAAGAAAGTATAGAGAAAAATTTGAGAGCTTTTAAAGGTTCAGAACCACTGTTGGACAGAGCTTTTGTCGTAATGACGAATCCAAATAACGGGCAGATTTTATCTATGGCAGGAAAAAAGATTGTAGAAAAAGAAGGGAAAATAGAGATTGAGGATTTGGCATTAGGTAACATGACAACCTCATATGAGCTAGGTTCAGCTGTAAAAGGTGCTACTTTATTAACTGGATATGAGACAGGAGCAATACATCCAGGAGATCAATTTTATGATGCACCGATGAAATTTAAAGGTACACAAGCTAAGAAATCGTGGAATGTATCTGGATTTGGTAATATTAATGATTTACGAGCTCTACAAGTATCTTCGAATGTATACATGTTCCAGACAGCTTTAAAAATTGCGGGAGTTAATTACGTACCAAATGGCTCATTGGATATTAAACAAGGAGCATTTGATACGATGCGCTATTATTTCAAGCAATTTGGTTTAGGTGTCCCAACAGGTATTGATTTACCGAATGAAATAATTGGACAAACGAGAAAAGTAGATAGTCAACCTGGGTTTTTACTAGACTTTTCTATCGGTCAGTATGATACGTATACGCCATTACAATTGGCACAGTATATTTCAACGATTGCTAATGGCGGTTATAGAATGCAGCCTCAAATTGTACAAGAAATACGAGAACAATCAATAAAAGAAGAGGTTGGAAAAGTTATACGCTCTATAGAACCTGTCGTATTAAATCGAATTGATATGAAGACAGAACATATTGATCGTATAAAAGAAGGGTTTAGATGGGTATTCCAAGAAGGTGATGGAACTGGCGTGAAGTATTTCAAAAATGCTTCATATAAACCAGCAGGAAAGACAGGAACAGCTCAAACTGTATATGGTGGAGAAGACCCAATTGGCAGAAATGCAAAAGGAGAACGTATGGAATGTTACAACTTAACATTAGTTGGATATGCTCCATATGATAATCCAGAAGTAGCGTTTTCTGTAGTAGTCCCATGGCTTCATAATGATAAAAGTGGAATTAATTCTATAATTGGAAAGGAAGTTTTAGATGTATACTTTGATTTAAAACAACAACGTATACATGGTGAAGCTGCTAGTACAGATAGTTTTAATCAAAATTAGTAAAATGTGAGTACTTTTCTCAAGGGAAGAGACTCTGTTTATATAAAAGCCTTTAAAAGTTAAAAGAAGATTTGAAATAAGAGATAGCAGCTATCATAGTTGCTATCTTTTATTTTGTTAATAATACCGATATTAGTTATAAAGTTTTTTTAGTTTATGGAACAAACTTGTTTCGGTGATTGTCTATTATGTGTAAGTAAAAAAAGTGTTAAGAACTTGAAAGGAATGATGATTTTGAAAAACAAGAGGATGCTAAAAATAGGAATATGCGTTGGTATATTAGGTTTAAGTCTTACAAGCCTAGAAGCTTTTACAGGAGGACCACTGCAAGTTGAAGCGAAAGAAAAGAAAGGACAAATAAAACATAAAAATCAGGCGACGCATAAAGAGTTCTTTCAACTTGAGAAAAAATTTGATGCTCGATTAGGTGTATATGCGATTGATACTGGTACAAATCAAACAATCGCTTATCGACCTAACGAAAGGTTTGCCTTTGCATCAACTTACAAGGCTTTAGCGGCAGGAGTATTACTGCAACAAAACTCTACTAAGAAATTAGATGAAGTTATTACTTATACGAAAGAAGACTTAGTGGATTATTCACCTGTTACAGAGAAACATGTAGATACTGGAATGACACTAGGAGAAATTGCGGAGGCTGCTGTTCGTTACAGTGATAACACTGCGGGGAACATTTTATTTCATAAAATAGGCGGACCGAAAGGATATGAAAAAGCGCTTAGACAGATGGGGGATCGGGTTACTATGTCTGATCGTTTTGAAACAGAATTAAACGAGGCTATTCCAGGAGACATTCGTGACACTAGTACAGCGAAAGCAATTGCTAAGAATCTTAAAGATTTTACGGTCGGAAATGCGCTTCCGGATCATAAACGTAACATTCTTACAGAGTGGATGAAAGGAAATGCTACAGGAGACAAACTTATTCGTGCAGGCGTGCCAACTGACTGGGTAGTTGCAGATAAATCAGGTGCAGGAAGTTACGGGACACGAAATGATATTGCGATCGTTTGGCCACCAAATAGAGCACCTATTATCATCGCAATTTTATCTAGTAAAGATGAAAAAGGGGCTACCTATGATAATCAACTCATTGCAGAGGCGGCTGAAGTTATAGTTAATGCTTTTAGGTGATAATCTCTCAATTCTTTATGTAATGTAATTGAAAATATGAACTTGGAAAGCGATTCTTTTTAATGTGAAAAGAATCGCTTTTTTTGTATTCCTAATACATTTATAATCCAGGTAACAAAAGAATTAAATATATATGTAGCATTGCCAATAGCTATACTGGTTAAGATTCCTATGAAGGCACTTCCTATGATATCAAATGGATAATGATGGCCTAGCCAGATACGTGAAAAACCTGTCAAAATTGCTAAGAACCACATGATTGAGCCAAATAAACGTTCACGAAGTAAGACGGAGGTCGCTAAGGCAAATGCTAAGACTGTATGTTTACTAGGAAATGAGGAATTATTCTTTGATGGGATAAGTAAACGCACACGATGTATAACAAATGGACGAGGTTTAAAATAAAAGAGCTGGATAAAGCGGTTTATAAATAATGCGAATCCTACTAATAACCCTGCAAATAAAATGATTTTTTTATAGGGATTGTTTCTAAACCACATTAAGGCTAATAAGAAAATGTACAGGAATCGAGTCTTTTGTGAAATAAATATCATAAATGTATCCAATGTTGAGTTACGACCAGCTAGACGATTGATAGCCCTAAACATCTTATAATTCATGCAGATTCTCTCTAAATGTCTAATAAGTAAATCAGTCAAATATTTTTCTACTGGTGTTTCATCAAGGCTGATTAATTTGTAAATATGAAGTACTACGCTCAAAGATAGAAATACTTACAAATTTTAAAAGAATTCCTTTTGTGTACCAAGAAGCAAAATATATTTATGATAAAATATAGAAAAAGATGATGAAGAAGGGACAATTAAAGTGAAACCAACAATTTATGATGTTGCGGAAAAAGCAGGTGTATCAATAGCGACTGTATCCAAGGTAATTAATCAAACTGGGCGTATTAGTGAAAAAACAATAAACAAAGTAAATCAGGTAATGGATGAATTAGATTACCAACCAAGTAGTGTAGCAGCAGCGTTAACAGGTAAAAAAACATATACAATTGGTGTACTTGTTCCAGATATCTCAAATCCCTTTTTTGCTGAAGTAGCAAGAGCTTTTGAAAATAGTGCACGAGAATCAGGGTATACACTCATTTTATGTAGTACAGACCATCAAACAAAACGTGAACATGAATACATTGATTTATTATTTAAAAAGCAAGTAGATGGCATTATTATTGCAACGGAGCTAAATGATTATAAACTTGTAAAAAAAATCGTGAATCGAGATTTGCCACTTGTATTATTCACTGTAGATCATCCTTCCATCACGACTCATGTTGTGACAACTGATGATATGAGGGGAGGCTATCTAGCTGGAAGTTATCTAACGCAAAAAGGCCATACATCTTTAACGATTATGACGGAGAAGGATAGAAAAAGTAGCTTAGGGAGATTGAATGGTTTCAAACAAGCTCTTACGGATTCGGGGATTTCGTTAGATGATGAGGCTATCATTAGCTGCTATTCGACAGTGGAAGATAGTAAACGTGCAAGTAAGGAATTACTTCATTTGCCTAACAGGCCTACAGCCGTCTTTGCTTGTACAGATTTGATTGCTATATGCCTTATGAATGAAGCAAGAAAACAAGGACTTTCAATTCCGAAAGATTTATCAATAATCGGATTTGATAATACAATCTATGCTGAGATTGCAGATCCAGGGTTAACAACAATTGAGCAGCCAATTAAACAAATGGCAGCCTGTACGTTTGAACAACTGCTAAAAACGATGGAAATGAAGGAGCATGCTAAGCAAAAAATTACAATTATTCCTCAGTTAGTAGAGCGATCCTCAGTAAAGGATAATACATGATAGATTTTTTATAAGCCTATTTGAATGGAACAAAAGAAGGTCATCGTAACTAAGTATAGTTAGGATGACCTTCTTTTATATTTAGAATTTATACAGAGAATTGTTCACCGCTTTTCGTATTTAAATCATGCTCCATCTCACTTTCCTTTGGAATAGTAAGGAAATGAGTTAAAAATGCACCAAAGAAGTACAAACCAGCAAAGATCCACATCACGCCACCAACACCTAATGGACCGATGAAGACAGTTACTACTAATGGCCCAACGAATGCTGATAATCCTGAACCTAAATTTAAGACAGACATTGCAGCTCCTTTATTGTCAGGAGATAAAGATGGGACTAATGCTGTAAGAGGTACATAACCGGCAAGTGTTGCTCCATAGCAACAGGCAACAAATAATATAGCCCAATAATTATGCCCTACCATTTGTGGTACATAATAGAGTGCAAGAGTTACAATTCCGCAACCGACTCCTCCGAACCATTTAATCGTATTTACCCAACCAAACTTGTCTCCAACGATACCAAAAATAATATTAAATACCATATTTACAAAGAAAAGAGTACCCCAAATTTGAAGCCATTCTGTCATCGTAAAATTATATTTCATCATATAGGTAGGTAGGAAAACAACAAATCCAAACTGAGCGGCCGAGTTTATAATTTTTACAATACCGCCTATACCAACTTTAGGATTTTCAAATGCAATGGTAATGCCTTTTAGTAACTCACTTGATTTGTTAGCGCTTACGGTTTGTGCTTTAAATCTGTCCTTATTTACAACTATTGAGAACAATCCCCCGACGACAACAAAAATTAAAGCACTCCATAAAGTAGCGATTTCTCCGATTTTAGGAACCATATAGCTAGAATAAAAGGCTCCTATAACACTAAGCCCTAGCTGGAAGACGAACCAGAACCAGCCAACTGCTCTTGAAAGCATTTGTTGAGGCGTGCTGTAAGATACCCAAACTAAGAAAGAATAAGCAAATAAGGGATAACCAAACCCTCGTAGGGCATAGCAAATTAATATTACGGGGTAATTCATATGTTGAATTCCTATCCCGATGAACCCGATTGAACCTAAAATGAATGATACTAAACCAAACGTCATGACTTTTCTTGGCCCCCACATTTGTACAAATACCCCCGAAAACCAAGAAGAAGCAGATACAGTAATTCCGTAAATAGTAAACAGGAAAGCAGCGTGTTCTAGCGTTAGTCCTTTTTCAACGAGATAAGGGGATAACCATCCCTGTTCTAACCCGTCCCCAATCATAAAAACAATAATCCCTATGTATCCCCAAGTTAAATTAGAAGGGATCCCAATCCTGTCCATAAATGTTTTGTTTGAACTAATTGCGTTCATTCTCCCACCACCGATAAGTTATTTTTGGTTAAGCGCTTAATTCTTTTTGATAAAAAAAGTATACGCTTACATTATGAGGTCGTCAATTAAATTTTTTGACAATTTACAACTTTCTTTTATAGAACATTCTATTTACTTATTGGAGAATAAAATAATGGTGAGTATGAAAAGAAAGAAATACCTTATAGATGGGGGACTACTATTTAAAGGCTCGGTTTTCTTTGTTATATCAGTATTTTAAAAGAGTATATTTGTAGCTTTTTAGAGTGTTTATTTCTAATTATTAATTTTTATTTTTATGTAATACGTATATTGAGGAAATTCAAAATTCGGATGAAAAGAGGAGTATTCAAAAAAATAAAAATGTTTTCAATTTAGAATCAAGTGTGTATAATGAAGAAAAATAGGGAAAGCGCTTAACCGATTTGGTATGCTAAACCCTATAGACTTTCATTTTGTTTCTTAAATTTTAATATAGAGGGAGATATCATATGAACGTTTTAACAATTGGGATTATTGGTGCTGGACGAATTGGGAAACTACATGTTGATAATTTGCAGCTTATGCCACAAGTAAAAATTAAAGCGGTTTCAGATGTAGTAATTAGTCATCTAGAAAAGTGGGCTCAAGATAAAGGGATTTCCACTCTGACTACAAATTATCAGGATTTATTAACTGATCCAGAAATTGATGCTGTCTTTATTTGTTCACCAACAAATACACATGCGCAAATTATTAAAGAAGCAGCTCTTGCGAAAAAACATATTTTCTGCGAAAAGCCTGTTAGTTTCTCGGTAGAAGAAACATTAGAAGCATTAGAAGTGGTAAAAGAACAGGGAGTATCTATTCAAGTAGGCTTTAATCGTCGTTTTGATCCGAACTTCAGGAAAGTTTATGATCTTATTCAACAAGGTGAAGTCGGACAGCCACATATTTTAAAAATTACGTCACGCGATCCACAACCGCCAAGTATAGAATATGTTCGCTCTTCAGGCGGATTGTTTATGGATATGATGATTCATGATTTTGATATGGCTCGTTATGTGATGAATAGTGAAGTCGTTGAAGTATTTGCATATGGAACAACATTAATTGATCCATCCATTCAGGAAGTAAATGATGTTGATACAGCAATTGTCACATTAAAATTTGCGAATGGAGCTTTAGGGGTAATTGATAATAGCCGCCAAGCTGTTTATGGATATGACCAGCGTGTGGAAGTGTTTGGTGAAAAAGGCGCGGTTGCTGCAGATAATTGCTGCCCAACAACAGTTCAAGTGTCAAAAACAGAAGGTGTTGTAAAAGATAAGCCGCTTTATTTCTTCTTAGAGCGCTACACGCAGGCCTACATTGAGGAAGTAACACAATTTACAAAGTCAATTATAGAAGGACAAGCTGTTATTTGCAGTGGTAATGATGGATTACAAGCGGAGCGAATTGCGAAGGCTGCGAAGGAATCCTTACTAACAGGAAAACCTGTACAAATTGAACATAAACAGCCTGCATTAAATCAATAAAAAGAGCGCTTACTTCTAGATAGATAAAGAGTAATGAATAGTAGGTTTATAAAAATATGAACCTTATCATTCATTCTTTCATAAAGCATGGGAGGTAGTAATAATGAATCCACTTATTTTTAAAGAAGATTGTCCATTAGACCTAATTGCAGTTGGACGTTTATGCGTTGATTTAAATGCCAATGAAACACAACGTCCTATGGAAGAAACAAGAACGTTTACTAAATATGTGGGAGGTTCTCCTGCGAATATTGCGATTGGTGCGGCTCGTCTTGGTTTACAAACGGGATTTATCGGTAAAGTGTCCGATGATCAAATGGGCCGTTTTATTACAGGGTACTTAAAGGAAAATAAGATTAATACAGACCAGATACGTATTGATCGTACAGGTGCAGTGACAGGTCTAGCTTTTACAGAAATTAAAAGCCCTGAAGATTGCAGTATTTTAATGTACCGCGACAATGTCGCAGACTTAAACCTTGATCCAACAGAGGTATCTGAGGACTATATTAAACAATCAAAAGCACTCTTAATTTCAGGAACAGCTTTAGCGAAAAGTCCTTCTCGCGAGGCGGTATTTTTAGCGCTAGAATATGCGCGTAAGCATGATGTAATTGTATTTTTTGATGTGGATTACCGCCCTTATACATGGCAGTCAGAAGCTGAAACGGCTGTGTATTACAATCTAGCGGCTGAAAAATCTGATGTCATTATTGGAACGCGTGAAGAATTCGATATGATGGAAAAACTATTAAACTATGAACAATCTAATGACCAAGTTACTGCTGAAAGATGGTTTTCTCATCATGCGAAAATCGTTGTAATTAAACATGGCGGGGATGGTTCAATCGCCTATACGAGAGACGGTCAATCTCACCGAGGCGGTATCTTTAAAACAAAGGTGTTAAAGACGTTTGGCGCTGGCGACTCGTATGCATCTGCGTTTATTTATGGCTTAATGCAAGGGCTTGAGATCCCTCAAGCGATGCGATTAGGAGGCGCTTCTGCTTCGATCGTTATTTCTAAACATAGCTGTTCTGATGCAATGCCAACAAGGGCAGAGATTTCTGCATTCGTGGAAACGGCTGAGGAATTGGTATAGAAACGTCATGAATCAATAAGCAAGTAAGGGCGTATCCTATTGGACGCTTCTACATTACATAAAAGGGAGAGAATGAATATGACAGTACAAACAGCACAAATTGTAAAAAACTACATTGGCGGCGAATGGGTAGAATCCAGTTCAACTAAGATGGAAGCTGTATATAATCCTGCAACAGGAGAAGTAATCGCTCAAGTACCACTTTCAACAAAAGAAGATGTTGAGCAAGCTGTATTAGCAGCAAACGAAGCGTTCAAATCTTGGTCTAAAACCGCTGTACCAAAACGCGCTCGTATTCTATTTAAATATCAACAATTACTAGTAGATAACTGGGAAGAGTTAGCGAAACTCATTACGATTGAAAACGGAAAAAGCTATAACGAGGCTTACGGTGAAGTTCTTCGTGGTATTGAGTGCGTGGAGTTTGCAGCGGGTGCTCCTGCATTAATGATGGGAAAACAGCTACCTGATATTGCAACAGGTATTGAGTCTGGTATGTATCGTTACCCAATTGGTGTTATAGGCGGCATTACACCTTTTAACTTCCCAATGATGGTTCCATGCTGGATGTTCCCACTTGCAATTGCTTGTGGTAATACATTTGTATTAAAACCTTCAGAGCGTACACCACTTTTAGCAGCAAGATTAGCAGAATTAGTTGCTGAAGCAGGCATACCAAAAGGTGTATTAAATATCGTAAATGGTGCTCACGATGTAGTAAACGGTCTTCTTGAACATAAATTAGTGAAGGCAATTTCGTTTGTAGGTTCTCAACCTGTCGCAGAATATGTATACAAAAAAGGAACAAAAAACTTAAAACGCGTGCAAGCATTAGCGGGTGCGAAAAACCATTCCATTGTATTAAATGATGCGAATCTTGAACTAGCAACAAAGCAAATTATTAGTGCTGCATTCGGTTCAGCTGGTGAGCGTTGTATGGCTGCTTCTGTTGTAACAGTAGAAGAAGAAATTGCAGATCAATTAGTTAATAGATTAGTAGAAGAAGCGAATAAAATTGTGATTGGCAATGGTCTGGATGAAGATGTATTTTTAGGGCCAGTTATTCGTGATAACCATAAAGAGCGCACAATTGGTTACATCGATTCAGGTGTAGAACAGGGCGCTACATTAGTTCGTGATGGACGTGAAGATACAGCTGTAAAAGGAGCTGGTTACTTCGTTGGGCCAACAATTTTTGACCATGTTACAAAAGAAATGAAAATCTGGCAAGATGAGATTTTTGCTCCTGTTTTATCTATTGTTCGTGTGAAATCATTGGATGAAGCGATTGAAATTGCCAATGAGTCTCGTTTTGCAAATGGAGCTTGCATTTATACAGATAGTGGGGCAAGTGTACGTCAATTCCGTGAAACAATTGAATCAGGTATGTTAGGTGTGAATGTTGGGGTTCCGGCGCCAATGGCATTCTTCCCGTTCTCTGGCTGGAAAGACTCTTTCTATGGTGATCTTCATGCGAACGGTACGGACGGCGTTGAGTTTTATACAAGAAAGAAAATGCTTACATCTCGTTGGGAAAAGTAATCTTTAAGTGAAAAGTAGAATCTGTCTAGTTGCTTGTAAGCAAAAGTAAGGAAAGTAGTAAAACATAAGAAGGAAGTATTAGGAGTCTATCAAATTCCTAATACTCCTTTTTCATATGCAGAATGACTGTTAGAGATAGAAAGGAGCAAATCATATGCAAACTGTTAGAATGACGACGGCGCAAGCATTGGTAAAATTTTTAAATCAGCAATATGTAGAGTTTGATGGAAAGCAACAAAAGTTTGTTAAGGGAATCTTTACGATTTTTGGTCATGGAAACGTAGTAGGCCTAGGTCAAGCTTTAGAAGAAGACGCAGGGGAATTAGAGGTATATCAAGGGAGAAATGAACAAGGAATGGCAAATGCTGCGATGGCTTTTGCAAAACAAAAACATAGAAAACAAATTATGGCATGTACTTCTTCTGTTGGTCCTGGATCAGCAAATATGATTACTTCTGCAGCAACTGCTTCTGCAAATAATATTCCCGTTTTATTACTCCCAGGAGATGTATTTGCAACGAGACAGCCTGATCCTGTTCTTCAACAGATTGAACAAACACATGACTTATCTATTTCTACGAATGATGCTTTTCGTGCAGTAAGTAAGTATTGGGACCGGGTAAATCGTCCTGAACAATTGATGACAGCTATGATTCAAGCCATGCGTGTTTTAACGAATCCGGCAGATACAGGAGCTGTAACAATCTGTTTACCACAAGATGTCCAAGGAGAAGCATGGGATTTTCCAAGTTACTTCTTCCAAAAGCGTGTTCACCGTATTGAACGCCGTCTACCTACAAAAGCCAGCTTAGCGGATGCAGTGGAAATGATTAAGAGAAAGAAAAAGCCAGTTATGATTTGCGGTGGTGGTGTAAGATACGCAGAAGCGGCAGAAGAACTCAAACAGTTTGCTGAAACATTCCACATTCCATTTGGAGAAACACAAGCTGGAAAAAGTGCAATTGAAAGTAGTCACCCATATAATCTAGGCGGCATTGGGGTAACGGGAAATATAGCAGCTAATACAATTGCAAAGGAAGCGGATCTTGTTATTGGGATCGGGACGAGATTTACTGATTTTACAACGGCATCGAAACAATTATTTCAAAATGAGGAAGTTGAGTTTTTAAACATCAATATTTCAGAATTCCATGCGAATAAGCTGGATGCATTAAAGGTTATAGCGGATGCGAAAGAAGCGCTTCTTACTCTAATTGATGAACTGCAAGTAATGGATTATCGATCTAGTTATACAGTAGAAATTGCTGATGCAAAAGAGGCTTGGGAAACAGAATTATCACGTCTACATAATATTCGCTTTACAGGTCAAGATTTCACACCAGAAGTAGAAGGCCATTTTGATGAGAATTTAAATGAATATGTGGACGCACTAGGTACACAATTAACACAGACTGCAGTTATTGGACAAATCAATACATTACTTGATGAAGATGCAATTATCGTTGGAGCGGCAGGAAGTCTTCCAGGTGATTTACAAAGAATGTGGGCATCAAGAAAACCAAATACATATCACATGGAGTATGGATACTCTTGCATGGGCTATGAGGTTGCGGGCGCACTAGGTGCAAAGATAGCTGAACCATCGAAGGAAGTATATGCAATGGTAGGGGATGGTAGTTACCAGATGCTTCATTCTGAGCTTGTCACAAGTCTCCAAGAAAACAAAAAAATTAACGTCTTATTGTTTGATAACTCCGGATTTGGTTGCATTAATAACTTACAAATGGGCAATGGAATGGGGAGCTTTGGAACAGAGTTTCGCTACCGAAACCAGGAAACTCGTAAATTAGACGGGGCAATTATGAAAATTGATTTTGCAGCTAGCGCAGCTGGATATGGTGTGAAAACATATCATGTTACATCACTAGAACAATTACGGGAAGCGCTTATAGATGCGAAAATACAAACAGTTTCTACATTAATGGATATTAAAGTATTACCAAAAACAATGACAAATGGATACGAGTCATGGTGGCATGTAGGTGTTGCAGAAGTATCTAAAAGTCAAAGTGTACAAGCTGCGTATGAGAGTAAAGTAAGTAACTTGCAACAGGCAAGGTCTTATTAGATTAGGACACAAAGAGAGCTTTTTATCTACATGCATATTGATTAGGAAGCTCTCTTTTTAATGATCAGTTAAGAGAATTTGGCGAAATTCTATCACATTTTGTAAAGAGGAGAGACAAGGGGATGTTCAAAGAAAATACAATTAAGCTTGGAATTGCACCAATTGCTTGGACAAATGATGATATGCCGGAGCTAGGAGCAGAAAATACGTTTGAACAATGTATTAGTGAGATGGCACTAGCTGGATTTAATGGAAGTGAAGTAGGGAATAAATATCCGAGAAATACAGTTGTATTAAAAAAATCTTTGGAATTACGAAACTTGGAAATTGCTAGTGCATGGTTTAGTACGTTTTTAACAACGAAGCCGCTTGAAGAGACGGTAGAAGAATTTATTAAGCATAGGGATTTCTTGCATGACCTGGGTGCAAAAGTCATCGTTGTTTCAGAGCAAGGGCATAGTATTCAAGGTTTAATGGATGTACCACTATTTAAAAATAAGCCTGTTTTTACAGAAGAAGAGTGGGATAACCTTGCGGATGGATTACATCACCTCGGTAAATTAGCTCAGGAAAAGGGGCTACATATTGTATACCATCACCACATGGGTACGGGTGTTCAAACAACGGCAGAAATTGAAAAGTTAATGGAAATGACTGATCCAGCGCTTGTATCCCTGCTTTTTGATACAGGTCATCTTGTTTTTTCAGGAGAAGAGCCGCTTTATATTTTGAAAAAATATTTACCTCGCATTAAACATGTACATTTAAAAGATATTCGTCAGGAAGTAGTAGATGCTGTAAAGGAAAACGAACTAAGCTTCTTGCAAGCAGTCAAGAAGGGGGCATTTACAGTTCCCGGGGATGGCGTAATAGTATTTGATGAAGTGTTTACTATCCTTGCAAACTCTGATTATAAGGGTTGGTTTGTGGTAGAGGCAGAACAAGACCCAGCTTTAGCGAATCCTTTTGAATACGCATTAAAAGCTCGAAAATTTATACATGAAAAAGCAGGTCTTTAATTTCCGCATTTTGAGATTATCCCTAAGTTAATGATATGGCAATCAACAGGTCTTTCTTACAAAAGGAATAAAAAGACGAGAAGGTTGGTTTTACATTTAATAAATAATATTGAAATAGGTGGGTATGTAATGTCATTAGTTCAAATGAAAGATATTTTAATAAAGGCCAATCAAGAGAAATATGGGGTAGGAGCTTTCAGTGTCGCTAATATGGAAATGGTAATGGGAGCTATTCAAGCAGCAGAAGAATTGTGTTCTCCACTTATTCTACAAATTGCAGAAGTTCGTTTGAATCATTCGCCAATTCATCTAATTGGTCCTTTGATGGTAGCTGCGGCGAAAAAAGCCACTATCCCAGTAGCAGTTCACTTTGATCACGGTATGACGTTTGAAAAAATTAAAGAGACATTAGAAATTGGTTTTAGTTCGGTTATGTTTGATGGCTCTCACTATCCGTTAGAAGAGAATATCCAAAGGACAAAAGAAGTTGTGGAGCTTGCGAAACACTACGGTGCGACAGTAGAGGCTGAGATTGGCAGAGTAGGTGGTAGTGAGGACGGATCAGAAGATATTGAAATGATGCTGACGAGTACTAAAGAAGCAAAAAGATTTGCAGAAGAAACAGATATTGATGCGTTAGCTGTTGCGATTGGAAATGCGCACGGGATGTACAATGGAGACCCTGATTTACGATTAGACCGCTTGCAGGAGATTAATGGGATAGTCGATATTCCTTTAGTATTACATGGTGGGTCTGGCATTAGCCCAGAGAATTTCAAGCAATGTATTCAACATGGTGTTCGAAAAATTAATGTAGCAACAGCGACGTTTCAGAATATAGTTTCTAGGGTTAACACTGCTGCCCTAAATACTCCTTATTTAGATTACTTTACGTATCATCAAGATGTAATTGAGGCCGCATACGAAAACGTTAAAAATCATATGCTCATATTCGGAAGTGAAAACAAAGCACAACCAGAAAAGCTTTCTTCATTAAATAATAGAAGGAACTCATAATTTAGTTAACTGACAAAGGTAGAGAATGAGAGAGTAGCCATTAAAAAAGGAGGAGAACATCATGTTAGGTAAATTAGGTGAATTAAATGAAGGATATAATGTATTAACAGAAATGAACGGTCATTGCAGTGATATGTTAATGGATATAGGCATATATAAGATGTCTAATGGAAAAGAAGAGTTGTTATTTGATAATAAGAATGAAACGGCAGTACTTTTACTAGAAGGGGCAATACGTTTAGAGTGGGAAGGGATGGAACAAGTTATTCAAAGGCAGTCTGTTTTTGAAGAAAACCCTTGGTGTTTACATGTGGCTAAAAATGTGAAGGTTACAATTACTGCTCTTTCAGATAGTGAAGTGCTTGTCCAAAAAACAGATAATGACCAAGAATTTGCGTCAAAGTTATATACTCCAAATGAGTGTCAAAGTGTCGTAGCTGGAGGAGGCGTATGGGAGGGAACAGCGCAGCGTGTTATTCGTACAATTTTTGACTATAACAATGCAGCATATTCTAACATGGTAGTAGGAGAAGTTATTTCTTATCCAGGACGATGGTCCAGTTATCCACCACATCATCATGATCAACCGGAGGTATATTATTATCGATTTAATAAGCCACAGGGATTTGGATGTGCAATGGTAGATGAGGATGCTTATCGCGTTGTACATAATAGTTTTATTACAATTCCAGGTAAGCTAGACCACCCGCAAGCAACTGCGCCTGGATATGCAATGTATTTTTGTTGGATGATTCGGCACCTTGAGAATAATCCATGGAATGATCGTATTATGGAGGAAGACCACAAGTGGTTATTAGAACCAAACGTGAAAATTTGGCCAGAAAAGGAATAGATGAAAATAAATACGAGCACGCCTATTTATAGTGATAGGATGCTCGTTTTTCTATTTATTCGCAGAAAGGAAAATCCTTCTTACTGTTACTGTCGGGCTATTGTCCTGCACACATTTGAAGAAGGAGGATTCTTTTAGTAAGTATGTAGAAATAACCTTTTATTTTTAGGTTTGCTTTTGACCTGATAGTTATTTTTTTATGGGGAAAATTAGTTTACTGATTATTAAGTTTTTTCGTTGTAATTTATTTTTTGGTTGTTGTCCTATCTACATCTGAAATGGCTGAGTCTGTGCCGTATAGGTCTTGGTTACTATTTTTATTGCTAGCATTATTGTTTGGGTTATGTTTCACTTGGGATGATGTTTCTAGCATTTGTTCTTGTTCCTTACTAGGGGTATTCAGGGCATCCGATGGGATGCGATTAATCTGTTCGCTCAATAGATTTTCTTTGTCCATATTATACAGCTCCTTTTTGGAATGAGATAAGAAATAATGGAATTATTAATAGACACTCCGATATTTTGTGTCTTTGAAAGGAATTATATACAAACTTATATTGCAAAGTTAACTAACAAAAAAATGTTAGTGATGAATAAAGAGGTATAGAATTGAAGTTCGAAAGTGTGGTTCTTCTATCTAATAAAATATGATTTGATATTTTCTTAGTTTTGGTTCGTTAAGCTTATATACTTAAAGTAAAGGGCTTAATTTCAATTAAGGGGGAGGATAATTTGGAGGTGTATAACTCAGCTGCTCCTGCACAAACAAATAATGAAGAGTTACCATTCGATATTTCTTGGATGACCGATTGGATTGTAGACTGGTTTGGTTCTTTGTTTAATGGCGGCAGTGATGTAATAAAAGAAGGGGGAGATAAAATAGATGGTGCAGTCCATGCGAGTGTACCTGCATTCTTTGATGTTATTTTCCTTATACTTTCTGTAGTAATTTTAATATCATTATTAGTTTTTGGGGCTTCTTTATGGTTTAAACATATAAAGTGGAAAAAAAGATCTATATATTTTGGAGTAGGTTCATTTATCCTCATACTTTTAATAAGGATTCTACCAGTGTTAATGTTGACAACACGTTCTTTTGATTTTCAAACCTTTATGAGTAATATGGTGGGCTTAATTACTTCTATAATTTTAGGAACAGCTGTATTAATGTTTTTGATATCTTTAGCATTAGGTATGCTTTATAAGAAATTTGAACATCCCAAATATGGAAAATGGAGTTCAAGTTTGAGATATAGTTCCATTTTTATATTTGTAATGACATTGCTAGTACCGGCCTTACTGCGTCATTTATAATTTCGGTTTATAAAAGGAGAAGGAGGAATAGTGCAAGTAATTTCTATAATATTTCTGTGTAATGATGCTAGTGCTCGTTCTCCTGTAGATTTCAAGGTAAATCTAATAGATTAAAAAAATATATGATACGAAGTTTTGCCATAGGGGGAGAGGTACTAGTGACTACTTTTGTTGTAATGGTAAGTATATTCTTGATTCTGTTCGTAATTGGTCCAAAAGCAACTAAGAAAAAAGAAGAAAGAGACAGAATTAAAAAGGAACATGAAGAGAAAATGGAGGTTTTAGAGGAAGAAAAAATTGACTTAGATATTAATGGAATTAAAGTAAGGTTACACAAGAAGCCTAAGCTAAAGAGTAGTATATATAAAATAAAGGGTGACAGATAAATTCATAATAGGATAATCGGTTTCAAATTTATTTACAAAGCTTTAGTACAATCAGAAAGGATGATTCGATGGGAGCTGAAGTTAAATACCAATGGACAACTAGCATTTTTAATTACAAAGGTAAAGGAGAAGAATGGAAATGAAATAGAGAAGAATTTTTCAATTCTTGTGACTGATGTAGAAGGTGAAGATTTAAAAGCCATTTTTGTGGATCAAGAAACTGGTGAGCAATATTCTATTGATACACAAGAAATAACGGCATCTGCTCTTCCTTTGGTTCCTGTTCTTGTTGCATTCATAGTTAAAAGCGGCCTAAAAGCAGCTATAAAAAAATATGGACCAACTGCTATTAGAACTCTAATGAAAAACTCTGAACCTCTTGCTAAAGCAGTTGCAAGCAGATTGGGATACGCAGAAACAAACTATTACTCTCATGGTGCAAGAGTATATTATAACAAAAAGGAAAACCTAAATATATAACTAGAGACAAAGATGGCCACAATGGTGGAGCTTTTAAAGGTGCTGATTCAGTAAAAGCTCTTGGAAGTAAGAAAACTAGATCTGGAACTTATGATTTAGAATTAAGAAGAATCGGAGCTTAATAACTAATTATGGATAAATTTAAAAAATTCAAAGTAGATTTTACAAATAATGAAGAAACTCCCTTTTTTCAAGTAACTTCGAATCATAGAATTAGATTCGATATGGATTTATTTGTGAATAATAACACTCGATTATTAAAAAATATCTTGGATAATTTATTCAATCAAAACGAAAAAATAAGTTCTTCCTTTATCTGTGGATATATTATAAATGGTAAAAGAATTCATGAAAATACAGGTTTAGGTAAATTTACTAAAATTAGAAATTGGAAAGAAACATTAATAAAAAACGATAATTTTACAAGTTCAACAATTTTTGCATCTATAAAAAATTTAAATTATCAGGATGTATATAAATACTGTCAAAATGTATCACAAGGGCATCCATCAGCATATATCTCATTTTATAATGACAATTATTTATTATATATAAATCAGGATGTACTTGATATAATTTCATTTAATGAGAAGTTAATAGAACAATTAAAAACTAAATATGCAGTGGAATATGATAAATATTATGAGTAATCGATATATTTTAAAGGAATATATTTATGAGATTATAGAGAATTTCAAAAAAGACCAGCCCCTTATTTATTAAGGGATGGTCTTTTTCAATTTTTTCTCCCATAATGAAGTATTTAATTACATTGATTGTTGTTATTTATCCGAACATATGCAATGTTCTCAACTAATTGGAAGCCATTTTCTATTAATTTGGTAATAAATTCATTCGAATTGTTTTTCTTATCAATTTCATCTAATAAAACAAAATCACCTAATTTTTTTCTTTCCTCAATTGGTAGGTGTCTATTTTCAAGTATAACGTTTAGGATACCTAATTCGATATTAGAGAATGTATGCTGCTTTGTTAATTTATTAGCTAGATGAAATGCAATTAATTGATGAAAGGTTCTAATGTCATAAGGCATTGGATGAGCATCCCTATAACCAGTTGCTAGTTCATTAAGTACATACAATATATGATCAAATTCCATAGAAGATAATGCGGAAATATCTACAACTGGGAGTTTAGGTTTCTTTTTTCTTCCGAATGGTACTTTGATACGATTCATTTTTACACTTCCTTATTAGAATTTATCTCTTCCCACTCACTTTTTTCTAAGTAAATCATTGTAATTTGACGTCTAAGTAATTGTGAAATGGTTTTAGTAACTATGGAATCATTTAATGGATTATATAAAGTCTCAACTTGTTGGGGATTTTCCATTACGAATATAATATGGTGCTTTGATCCAGTAGCATGAACTATTTCTCCTAAACTATTTGCGATTAAAGGATTATCTTTCTTTATATGAGCAATACAGTTAGGGAGGAATGTTTCTAATAATTTGCTGGTTTCCCAAGTGATTTCTGGTAATACGATATCTTTTGCTGTTTCTTTAGCTTTTGGATCACGATAAATTTGGATATTTCTGCGTCTTTGATTAGATATTGGTTGTTCTTTTTGTTTTTCATATTCGTCTAAGCGCTGATTGAATGTTGCGATGGTATCAAGTAAGCTTTGTAACAATGTCTGATTAAGCTCACTAGAAGCTTCATTTTCATTATTTTGGATATTCGGTTGGTTCATTGATATTTCCTGCTCCAGTTGGAGTATCTTAACTAATGCAATTTCAATTAATGTCGCTGCATATACAGAACTTTTTATTTTATACTGTACCGTTGTAAGTTCTTCAAGAATACTTGGAATCTTGGATAATGGTATTCGCTCAGCAAGATTTATAAAGGCATTATTATAAATGGCCACTTTAAACATGTCAGTTTTTTGAGATAGATTGAATATCATGAGGTCTCTGTAGTAACCAATTAAATCGCTTAAAAAGAAATCCGCTTGTTTTCTCTCTAGGATAGTTTGCAAGGAATCCAAAGTGCTGGTTAAATCTTTCTCAGTTATATAATGTATTAGTTTTTCAATATCCTGAATTGCTACCTTACCAACGACTGTTGCAACATGGTCTATTGTTACATTATTTGTTGCGTATGCGATTACTTGGTCCATTATGCTAAGGGCATTTCTTAAACCACCTTCAGCTAATTGGGATATTAAATGCAATGCTTCATCTGTAATCCGAATCCCTTGATCATGGGAGATGAATTTTAACCTTTCAATCATTGCTTGAAGTGGGATGTTTCGAAATTCAAATTGTTGGCATCTAGAAATGATAGTTTTAGGAACTTTTTGTGGATCTGATGTAGCTAGTATGAAAATAACGTGTGCTGGTGGCTCTTCTAATGTCTTTAATAGAGCATTAAATGCTGAATTTGAAAGCATATGCACTTCATCGATAATGTACACTTTATATTTTCCTGTAACCGGTGCTAAATGTACCTGATCTCGTATCTGCCGTATTTCTTCTACTCCATTATTGCTTGCAGCATCAAATTCTAGAATGTCCGCGAATTTATTATTATTGATATCACTACAGTTGGCGCACTTTTGACAAGGCTCACCATTACTTAATGGAGCTAAGCAGTTAACGCCTTTTCCAATTATTTTGGCAACAGTTGTTTTACCAGTACCTCGTGGTCCAGATAGTAGGTAGGCATGAGCTACTTTTTCTAGTTTAATCGCATTCATGATTGTCGTTTTAATATGATCTTGCCCCACTAAATCATTAAAGCTATTTGGTCTATACGCACGGTATAGTGCAACATAATTACTCATCAATATTCCTCCCATAAATATCAAATTTTATTAAATGGCAATCCTTTTAAATGCAAAAAAGCAGCCAAATGAGTAGAGTTACTGTCCACATTTTCATGTGTTAACTCAACCCAAAGGGCTGCTTTTAATTTAAAGAAGAAAAAACAAAAAAGTAAAATATTATAAGAATATTATAACTCTTGGTTTGGTAAAAAGGAAGATTAAAAACTTAATGAATCGATTTGACACTCATAATTCCACATATTACTATTTAGAGTAGTTATCAGAAAATTCTATTTTGGAGGGGGTTAAAAATAGGTGAATTAGTTTCGATTACAAAAAACAACGGAAAAGAATCAATAGATTTATTTAAACATTACAGTGAGTGTTTTGAGGAAGGAGATTCTATAGGTCAAGATAAAATATCTGATGAATTATTTACAAAAGTGAAAGATGCTGTTTTTCAGTATTGGTTAGAATCTACGGAATCATTATCTGATGTTGTTGATTTGTACATTATTATTTCTTTAATAGAAAGTGATTCATCGAAACACAAGAAAATAGTTACACGTTTTTTCAATGACTGTAAAATTTTCTTAACAGCGAAGGAAAAGAAACAGGGTAAACGAGGGAAAATCGATCGCTTGTTAAAAGAATATAGTAAACCACAAATGAAAGAAAGGCTTCAAAAGAATTTAAAAGTCGCTGGTGAAATTGAGATAGCTCAATTACAAGCAGCGTATGATCAAACAGATAATCAACAGAAGAAAATTAAAGATGTACAAGAAGTAATTGAGAAGTACGGAATGCATTTCACAATTTTTATCACTGCTTATATAAAAACTCAAGGAACAGATGATATGCATGATTTGTATTTAGAAGCTGCTCCATTCAGATACATTAACATTCTTGCAGAATTAGCAATATTTCATCAGGAGAGATATCCTAGTCAAGAAAAGGCCGAAGAGATTTCGTTTAAAGAGGAGCGGAATAAACTTCAAAGTAAGTTAAACGAGTATGAAAAAAAGCTTAACAAACAAGAGAAAGTGTTAAATAAATACAAAATGGAAAATGAACATTTGAAAAAACAAAAAATCTCATCAGATGCTAAGGCATCAAGAGTTGTTAAACAAACAGAGAGGTCAGTAAATGAATTGATGACTGATTTGGCAACTGAGGAGGAAATCAAGTCAGAACAACATAAAAAAGAAATAGAGTATTTAAATAAAATGATTGAACAAATGGCTCAAGAAATCATTCAATTGCAGAAAGAAGAAGAGCCGGAAGGAAATGTGCATAAGAATGATTTGTCAGGAAAGAAAGTGGCTGTAATTGGTGGAAATAAAGAAAGATACTATAGAGAGTGCGTTGAAAAATACAATGCAGAAATTATATTTGTAGCAGAAGATCAGCATCGTAAGATAGATAGTGCAGTTAAAAAGGCTGATGTAGTCTTTTATCTAATAGAATTATTGAGCCATATATATCATGAATTAATTATTCCAGCCGCAGCTCGCTATAACACTCCTATCCGTTTTGTAAATAGTAAGGGGATTACCTGCTTTAGATGTATCAACTTCGCCCATATGAATTACTTTGTCAGTAATATCGCCATCTTCTTTATCAATAGCTTTAACGCCAGAAAGTGGGTTGTATTTATCGCCGACATGAATAGTTACTTCAGTAGGTACAGTTAAAACTGGATCTTCATCTTTTGTTTCTACTTTTTGTTTCACTGTAACAGTTTGCTTAGCGATAACTGTATGCCCTTTAGAAAAAAGAAACAATCTCGACTAAAATTGACTTTGCATAAGCTTAGCTTGATGGGCATGGGGTAGTACCACATGCCCATCCACTTAAGAAATGTAAACACCCCCAAAATAAAAAATGAGCTAACTTCTCAAAATAACTAACTGTAGAGAAAGAGAATTTTCATTTAGCGGGTACTTTTATGCTAGAAAAAAGGCTTATAAAGTTGGTAGCTCAAAAATTAAATTAGGATACTCCGTAAGTATATGCTAGACTTGGTTTACCATTTGATTTACTATTTTCATGACCTTTACGAGTCGGGGGTTCTTTGTTTCACGGAAAAAAAGCAGACTCTTATAAAAGAGCCTGCCTTCCCTGGTTTATAAAATTAAGAAGCTTTACGTACGTTTGAAGCTTGAGGTCCACGTTGACCTTGCTCCAAATCAAAAGTCACTGCTTGACCTTCTTCTAAAGTTTTGTAACCTTCGCCTTGAATCGCTGAGAAGTGAACGAATACATCGTCTTCACCTTCACGTTCGATGAATCCGAAGCCTTTTTCGCCATTAAACCATTTCACATTACCTTTTTCCATTTGTATTGCCTCCTAGTGTGTAAACACACACAATGTAATACTATCCTTGCTCTCAGTGATCATAAAGGTGAAAAGTTACAAATCCTTTACACCGAACAAAAATAATTCATTTTAATAATAACATTTTTTGTAATAAATGTAAAGGTGAAGAAAAGACAGCTACTATGTTTATGCAAATGTTAGAGCTAAAGAAAAACACGTTTCATAAAATAATGACGGAATATGAGGAAATAAAGTAGAATCTCTCTTATTAGAAATCCTACTTTTTCTTTGGTTGTAAGAATCTTGATGTTTTTGTATCAGAATAGTATTGTGTATATCGAAAAAAATAAAAGACAACTCCAATTAAGAGTTGTCTTTTTGTGTAATAAAATCCCCAAAATATGAAAATATACAAACGAATATAATACGCTATGGTTGATATTATAACAAAACCGAAGAGTATTGAAAATAAAAAGAATGTTGTAATGATTTTTTAAGATTTTAGTTAAAAAAGCCTCGAAAATAAACCTTTTATAAAGGTTTATTTTAAATATGATTATTGTATTTCGAGGGAATCCTTATAAATCTTAGCTATATAGTTTACAAATTCAATGACAGGATAGTGTATGAGTGAACGGTGCTGCGTAAAACGAACCCCTGCTTTTTCCATTTTTGAAATGAGTTGTTCAACTTCCAACTCTTTTTGTTGTATTCTATTATAATTTTGATATACAATGTTTTTCCATTGATAGGAAGAGCCGTGAAAATAACTCTCTCCTTTTACCATGTGACTAAATATAATTTCTATTTTTTCTCTACGTTGTTTTTCCTTCATATGCGCTTCCGTTGACTGCATGTTTATCGCCTCTTCCCTTTGTGTTGTATACCGTTTCACAAAATTTGGTCTAACTCATCCATAGCCAATGTACATTGATCTGGTTGGGAATTGTCGTTTAAGGATATCTAATCAACTATATTTGTTTTTCAAGCGCTTAATCTAATATATTGGATTTTACATCTAAATAAGCTGATAGTGTGTATAAAACACTATCAAACTTTATTATAAAACCATTCTTTATAGACATGCACCTTTTTACACTCACCAAGATTTACAACATGAGGAGAATCTTCATCCATGAATGTTATTCTGTATTTACTGAGGTTAGTTTTTTTATTTAGGCTAATTAACATATTGTATGCCTCAGTATCTATTTTATAAAAAAGAAAATATATGAAACGGGTCCCCCTTTTGATATAAAAAAATCCTATAAAAATATAGCGCTCTTAAGGAATTTTATTACAAATTTATTATGTTTGACTTTAAAAAAGGAACGTAATATTTATTTGTAGAAAATTTTAAGGGTAAAAATAAAATGACAATTTATATGATAAGAAAAGGGGGCACTTATAGATGCTAACAAATGATTTAGATTTCCGATTAGAACCACGTTTAAAAGAACTGTATGAACAACATAAAATAAGAGCGCAGAAGATAGACTGGGGTTATCATGAGTTTTTACCATGGGATAAGGGCATGGACTTTAAAAGAGTTCCTTGGGATGAAAGTCAAGTTACTCTTCCTTCTGGTGTAATTACAGCAATTGAAACAGCTTTATTAACAGAAGTGAATTTACCATGGTTTACAACGTATTTATCTGCAACTTTTAAAGGATCCCTTTCTGTTATTACGGACTTTATTCACACATGGACTTCAGAAGAGGATCAACATTCGAATTTATTGGAGACATATTTACTACTCACTAGAAGTGTGAACCCTAAACGAATACATGAATTAAGAAAGTCAGTCGTTGAGGGTGGATTTGAGCCAGATTTTCATACACCAATCGAAGCCATGACGTATACGACGCTACAAGAACTTGCAACGATGGTGTTTTACAATAATGTGGCTAAGGTTGCAAGTAAGCATGATCCAGATCTTGCTACATTATTACGCCGTCTTGCAAAAGATGAAACGCTTCATTATGCGTTTTATCGAGACGTGATTCGAACACATTTAGAATTGGAACCTAATTATTGCTATCATATTGCCAATGTGATTAAGAATTTTAAAATGCCAGGTGCCGTCATGCCTGATTTTGAAAATAGAATGGCTGTGATTGCAAAAGAAGCGAATTATGGACCACTACAATATTTTGATCAAGTACTTGATGTAGTGGTTGATTATTGGGGGTTAAAAGACTTACGACCAATTGCACCTTTAGCTGAAAAAGCAAGAATTGAGATTTTGGAATACTACACAAGATTGAAAAAAATACGGGATCGATTTGGTCGTTTTTAAGGGAAAGCTGATCTACGTTAATGAGTAGAGATTTCAGAATATAAGCGGGGAAATTCCCCTGCCCTTTATTGGAAATCTGACGCACTCCCTATTGTTTTGGGGGTGTTTTTTACTTAATTTAATTTTTGTCAAAAAAGTTGTTGACGATAAAAATGATTTTATGATATTATAAAAATTTTGATAAAAAATTACATATGTGTTAAGGTTAAGAAGGTTACCATATATGGAGGTGGATTATATGTTTCAAATTGGCGATAACATTGTTTATCCAATGCACGGAGCAGGTATAATTGAAGCCATAGAAGAAAAAGAATTCTCAGGAAAAAAACAACAGTATTATGTTATAAAAATGTCAATCAGTAATATGCAAGTCATGATTCCTATGGGTAAAGTACTAAGTTCGAGTATACGCCCAGTTACTGATATACTTGCATTAAAACACATTATACACATTTTTCAGCATGGGGAATCAGATAAATCATTGCCGTGGAAACAAAGGTATAAAGTGAACACGGACAAAATAAAAACGGGTGAAATACAAAAAGGTGCTGAAGTTGTACGTGATTTAATGCGTATGAAGAAAGAGAAGGCACTGAATACAAGCGAAAAAAAAATGTTGGATAACGCACATGAATTTTTGATTAGTGAACTAGGATTAATTAAAGGGATCACTGAAAATCAAATAAAAAGTTTCTGTTAAGATTCATAATAGATAATGTATTAAATCCCCCGAAAATATCCTGAATTTTTCGGGAATATGATGATTATTAAAAGTAAATCATTTCAAAGACATTCAACTTCTTCAACTCACTTTTAGAGTAGGAACCTCTTTTGTTATTACTTCAATCTTATCCATTTTTATTTTTAAATTTCTTTTACGAACGTTCAAAGTTTCATCAAATAACTCGATTAAATAGTCACTTGATTTTTGCAATCCTGATTCACACTGGCACGGACAAGGATCCGTAAGGATGGAAGAGAGGTAGGGCTTTCATTGTTTTAGGTAATATATTATCTAAGTCATTATTTCTAGAAGAAAAAACAATCAATCTCACCGCTATCTCTTTAAGAGTTCCTTACATCTACTGAGACAGTGAATAGTAATTGTTTATCTTCTTTACGTAAAATTGATAAACGAACTGGTAACACCATATGGTCAACTACAAAAAAATGGTTTCCAGACCAGGAAACCATTTTTAATCTTATTTACATTACAATAGTAAATGAAGCAGTAAGAAGGAGTGCACAAATGAAAAAAATGTTAACAAAAGAATTAAGTAATGAATTACAGAAGCGAGAAGGCGTCATTTCTATTACAGTTGAGTCTTATGAAAAAATTGAAGTTGGTGGAATTCGTGTAGATGGACCAGCTGTTATTCTAATTAATCAAGAATAGCTAAAAATAGTTGAATGAAAGAAGAAAAGGATCAACCTTTACGAGAAGGGAAGATCCTTTTTGTTTGCTACAGCTAATATGGGATATACGTAACTTTTATCTGATGTGTTGGGGTTAAAAGGAAGGAGAGGGTCGGGATTATCATGGTGGAAAGCTTAATATTGGTAGGATTTCTTTTTACGTTATATAAATTAGTTGATAAAAAAACAAACTAATTATTTAAAACGATATATTGTTTCCTTTTTAAGGGCAAGATTTATTTGAGAGTGAAATGGATAATTTAAAGGAGGAATTTAGATGAATGCAAGGAAAGAACGCATAAAATACGAGAAGATGTCAAAGAATTATGATCGTATTTATTTAGTTTCGTTTATCCTATTAATTGTACTTGTTTGTAGTAGTGTGATTATCATAGGAGCTACAGGAGGAAAATATGGAGTGTTTTTATTGTTAGCAATTTTACTTAACGCACGTATTACGAAAGAATCTCAAAAAAAGTATGAGCAGTATGCTAACAAAGGGCGTATTTAAAATGACACATATCTTGAAAAGAACAACCTAAATGTACATTCAAAATATCCCTATATCATCACCTATTAACTAACAAAAGGAACCGTATATAAATAATTTTTTAGTGATCTAGGAATAGAAAACGTACCTTATTAAAATGTTATTTTTGTTCCTATAATGAATTATTCTTCTAGCATATTTATAAGATTTATATCATATATTAAGAGAAAGAATGTAGGTTAGAAAGAAGTTTTATAGATTGAGTTATTTGGAGGGAAATGACTTGAGTGAACAAAATATGGTAAGTGTACCTAATCCCTACGTATATCAGACATTACAATCGGTAATTGGTAAACATGTGGTTATTGAAACTGTAAGAGGTAATGTAAGAGGAAAGTTAAAGGATGTGAAACCAATCATTTGCTAATTGAAGATACGGTACCGTATATTGTACGAATTCAACAAATTGTATGGATTATGCCAAAACAATGATTAAATTACATCTAATTTGATTTATAACAAATTGGTTTCATAGACGTCCAAATAAAAACACAGGGTTTTATCTCTGTGTTTCTTCAAATTTTCTTTTTTGGATATATGCTTGAGCATGGATAATTTCTTTCTGAAGTTCTTTTAATTCTTCCGTAGATCCTGATTCAATCCTCATGTACGTAGTAACTAGACTAATCATCATATCCATCTTCTCTACTATATTTTGAATGACCTGTTCAGATTGCTCTTTTTTAGGATGTTGTATTGCTATTAATACATTTTCTATATAATTGTTCTTTCTTTGCTGAATATCATAAATAA
This sequence comes from Bacillus basilensis, assembly GCF_921008455.1. Classification (NCBI taxonomy): domain Bacteria; kingdom Bacillati; phylum Bacillota; class Bacilli; order Caryophanales; family Bacillaceae; genus Bacillus; species Bacillus basilensis. Next base: position 2,502,618 of record NZ_CAKLBZ010000001.1, read on the forward strand.
ACTGTTTTGTGTTTGAGTTCATTTGTTTTTCCTCCATTTTGGATATACTTCTATTCTATCATATTCGAATGGAAAATATTAGATTATCCTAAATATACACCTGTCTCCCACATCTCCTCAAATATACAAACTAATCCTTTAACGTAAAGGAAGCTAAGAAAAATTTTTATAAAGAAAAAGCCGATTTCCCTATATATTAAGGGCATCGGCTTTTGTTCATATTCTTTTACTTAATCAATTTCTGACATAAAACTTATAATAATAAAATTACTTTTACTAAATAGAAAAGGGTTTATACTGTACATTTTAAAATATCAATTAAGCACTAATATTTTGGTTATGCACTATTTCACCTTTATGGGAAACATAACTGTGTGCTATCATTCCTAGCATTATTACAAACATCCCAAACCAAGATAAAATAGAGGGGAATGAAGAATGTAATAAGATTAGTTCTCCGATAACAGCAAAAAGCACCTCCATGGATTGTGTTGCTTCAACGGTTGCAAGTTTCTGCATATCTCCTTTAACCATATCAGTCGCTTTAAAAAATAAGATAGTTGCAATTACACCAGAGCAAATAGCAACTAAAATAGATTGCATAGTTTGCTCCTTACTAGGTATTCCTGCTGTAAAAAGACCGTACAAGGATAGTAAAAACCAAAACGGTAAGCTAGCTAATGTCATTCCAAGGACACGTTGATAAGCATCTAGACGATCTCCACAAACCTCCATCATCTTACGATTCCCGAGTGGGTAAGCAAAAGAAGCTACAATTACAGGGATAATACCTAACATAATATCTTTTACAGCAAGTGATTTTGCTTGTTCCATTTGCATAAGGAAAATACCAAGAAGAATAATCAATGACATACTCATACCCTTCATTGGAATTTTTCCTCTTTTCTTAATAATTCCATCTGGTGTTTGATAGGTTTGGATAAAAAGAGGAGCTAACAAAGATCCTGATATAATAGTAACTTGCCATGTCCCCGCAATAATCCATCCTGGTGCATGTGCAGCAGCAAAACATAATGGAGCATAAAATAGACCAAAACCTACAAAACTCCATAAAAACCATGCACTTAAATCCTCTCTCATAACTTGTAATAATACTTTTAATTTTTTTCGACTCATAACAAGAAGTAAAAGGAATGGAAGCATGAAAATAAACCTTAATGAAGCACTCCATATCCAGCTACCACCTGATAATTCCATTGCTCGATTCAGTATAAATGTGAAAGCAAAAAAGAAAGCCGCACATATACCTAAAAAAATAGGGCGCAAATTTCTCACCTCAATCTATCTCATAAGTCATTAATTTCTCAAGACTTAACCAGTTTTGTTCTACAAGATGTGCTGTTGTCTCTTTATCTTTATTTTTGCATGCCTCTATAATTTGCTGATGTTGTTCTACTGACTTTAGACCATTTATAGAAGTGAACTGAGAAATCTCGAGACGTTGGATCTTAGATATACTTCGTTCTAACGCACGAATGATTTCAGGATTTCCTGCCACATCTAAAAAAACATTGTGGAATAACTCGTCAGCTTCAATTGCTTTTATAATATCTTTTTTCTCAATAGATAATAGTAATGCCTTATTACTGAACTCCAATTCTTGAATATCCGACTCTTTTAATAATGGTACTGCTAAACGAGCAGCTAACGAGTGTAAAACTGCTACCACAGTAAATGCGTGTTTCGCCTCCTCAATATTTAATGGTGCCACACGAGTAAATGAACCAGGAATAGATTCAACAAGTCCTTCATCCTCAAGACGCTTCAACGCCTCTCTAACTGGAGTACGGCTAATTCCAAATTCTTCTGCTAACTCTTTGTCATTTAAGCGTTGCTCCGGTTGCAGCTCTAATGTAACGATTGCTTTTTTCAAAGTTAGATATACTTCATCTCTAAATGACATACGTTTAATGGGTTTAATAATATCTTTTTTCATAAAACCAATATATCGGATATTGGTTTTATGGTCAACTCTAATTTTCCAATAAAATATACTCGATTATCAAATTCTAAAAACGAGCGTTTAAGGAACTCTATTTAGTACTAACAAAACTTAAAAAATACGGTCAAAAACTAGTTCTAAAAATCATTGCCAAAAACAAAGTATCATAACAATCATCAAATACCGCTTAAGGAACCTTCTTAACGTATGAAAAAACCAAGTTTTTTAAAGAAATAAATCCTTAGCGTACGAAATTCGCGTTTTATTGGTGGAACTCCCTAATTAATTTGCTTAATGGATTCGGTCTCGTCTGTTTTGGATACTATTTTTATTTCGGATAGATTTCTTGCGAAATATGTATCTAGAGCCGTATTTTAATTTAAATGTGATACGATAATTGTATATATGCATTTAGATGGTAAAAGGGGATGAGTGTTGATGAAAAACCATACAATGGTAAACGGAAAACTCCTTCAGACATATAAAAAGTGGTCAAATCTCCGGCAAAAACAAAAAGATCATATTTCTAATTGGTTATGTAGGGATTACATACAGTTTGTAAGAACGCATCATCGAAAACCTAGAAAAAACGAGCATGATGAGATTTTTCATGAAGTGATGAATCAAATACAGGAACAAGAAATATGGATTCCATATGGTGAAGTGAAAAAATATTATGTAAGCAAAATAGGAAAATGGTTTAGAAAAATAGAAGGTGAATGGGAAATACAAATAGACAACAATGAGCGGCAGCAAGTATTAAAAGAAAAGTAGATACAAATAGGGGGCGTATTTCATGTATAACTTACAAGAAGATATGTATGAACAATTGAAAGAGAAAAAAGGGGAAGTTACTGTATTTTTAACGAATGGTGTTCCAGTACGTGGGCAGATCCTTGCAACAGATAAATTTACCGTCCTAATGATGGTTCATGGTAAGCAACAACTAGTCTACAAGCAAGCAATTTCCACAATTCTTAAGTAATTCTTTTTACTTTTTTCGAGAAAAGAGGAAAAAACACAAAAAAATAGAAGATTGAGATCAATCTTCTTTAAAAAAGGAACAGATGACAGATTACTACTCCAACTCTTAATCAATTATAAATAAGCACATATAAATATTCAATCCATTCTGAGTTTTCTCAACACATTTGTCTTATTTTTAAATTATAATATAAGTAATTCTTTTTATTATTATATGTTTGTTCTTTCCTGTTGCAGAATCCTTAAGATATTAAGGATTCCTTTTTTTTATCTAAAATCCAAAAATAAAAAGATAAGATCCGGAAACACGATCTTATCTTTAGCACAAGGAGTAAACAAAAGGATAACCATCATATTGTTATTATAATTTTTTTTTTTTTTGTTAATTTCGAATATTAGAACCGTAATTAATAAGTATATCTATATTGAGAAATTTATTACAAAATTAGTTATAAATGATTCAAAACTCCAATGTAAACTTTTATTTTATTTCAATCACTGTTTTTATAACATTTCTTCGTATATCGAATAAATATCCAAAAAATTACACATTCAAAACACTGTTATTGTGGCTGTTGTAAACAAACGCTACTTTTACATAAAAAACACTCGAACAGCTTAAGAATTATATTTACGTGTCCAATTAGCTAAAATGATTTATCAAATCAAAAAGGAGAGTGGGGCACATGAAAATAAAATTCAGAGTTGGTAAATTGAAAGTGAATTTCGAGATTAAAAAAGCTACATTTAAATTAATTGGCGAGTTAATAATCAAAATGTTTTTATAATGGACAAGAGGGTATTAGTTTATTTTGTTACTTAAGTACCTATGAAAGTAGGTGCTTTTTCTTTGTTATGGGGTACCGCCACATATCCATCAAGCTAAGATTTTAAAGTATCTCCTAAACGGAAATTCTATATTTTTTATAGTACAAAAGTTTAATTTTATCGTTTTGGGGAAGAATGTGTTTCTTAAGTTGATAGCGATGGGGACGGCCCCTCTAACCCTTTAACTGAAAGAAAACTTGTTCAATATTGCCTCAGTACCAAGTATGACCGTGTTAAGCTCATTCCCTCGGCTATCTTGTCCCCTTCTGAAATAGAGACTGCGTAAAAAATTCTTGCTGTTCACGCGAGCAATCACCTGACTGCGACTTCTCGGCAAATTGCAGCATTGCGCTAAGCCGCTAATCCAATTAGCGATTTCTTGATGTGGAAGTAACTCTTTGTCAATCATCGTATCCACGATGTTTACCAACCGCTCATCATCCTCATCGCTAAAAATGTGTCTACCATTATGAAGCATGCCAGAAATAGCGACAAGAACCTCACGCAGCATTGCGACGCTGCTCTCCTCGCACTGCACCAGCTCAACAAAAACATCCGCACCATGAGACGCGCTGTGAGCCCAGCCTCCTACTGAAAGGTAACCTCGCAGATCCTTCTCCTCTTTATAATAACGGAGCATCACATGCATTAATTGCTCAATTTCCGCTTGATTTAAAAATGGATTCTGTCTGTGGCGTTGCACAATCAAAGCGATAGGTAAGGCAGAGAACGTCCTTGTAAAAACTGACTGATCATCCTCGCTACCAATACTATAGAACAAATGGTTCTCATCAGTCAGAACAGTTAAGAGGCTTCGTAACTCCTCTTCACTGAATCTATTCTCTTCCTTAATCCACATATAAAACATCGAATAAATCAGGTTATCCCGTAATTCTGGCTGAGGATCGCCAATATATTGAAGTAACAAAGGTAAGAAATCTTGATGCTGCTCACCTTCGTGTAACTGATACTCATCCTTCTCAATTCTTTGTAAATCCAGCATCAATTTAATCCTTGTATCGCTCATTTCCCCATCTCCTTCAACATTAACATAATCTCCTCTATAACAACTTCGGGCTCATCATGATGAATATAATGTCCACTTCGACTAGCAATCCGGTACTTGCTTGACGTTGATAGCCATTGGAATTCTGCTTGGAGTTTTTGCTCAATTTTCAATATTTCTTGAGATGGCCATCCCTCTTCAACATTGTCAGGTAAACCTCTTGTAATAATTGCAAGAGGGAGGTTACTTTGATTTGAATGATCGACGATTTGCTTATAACTTTGTATTTTATCAATCTTCTCACTATTCAACATAGGATTCTCGTAATATTCCCTATTTCTTGCAAGCAGATTTTCGGGTAGAACCTTTTCATAGGCAAGTTCTTTATATTCCGGTGCAGCGTCAACCAAAACCATACCACAGATGTTCAGTGGATAAAGGCTGGCATATAATCTAGCGACCAAACCACCAAAAGAATGCCCCACCAATATATAGGGCTTCTCCACTTCAAGCGCTAGCAACAATTCGTTGAGCTCCTCGACTAGATCATAGCAAGTCGTCGGGACGGATGCGACTTGACTCCTGCCAATACCCGACCTGTTATAGGAAAAGGTTGATGTTTTTTGCGATATTCGGTCTTGGACTTTTTTCCATGTCTCATAGCTATCGCCTAACCCTGCTATGAAGATTACGCTTGGAATACTGTTACGTGAATATTTATTTAATAGTCTGCGGTTATCACAGATATCAATTATCTTTTCATTTTGTATAGTCACTTTTAATCACCCAGTTCAATTATAAGCTTCACACTATCATTATTTCTACAATAATTTGATTATTTTATTTTTTGCGAACTTTCCTGTTTTTTATTTTTTAACTTCAGCTGAAACTGAAGAAGAACAAGTAAATGCCTTAAGAAAAATTTTAATTGCATTTCATGATCGATTAACTAGAGAAGAAGTTTCGATTTTTGCCCAAAACGATCATTTATTTTCTAAATTTAAACTTCCTTTAGATATGCTATACAGCCCAGAAAAGCCTAATTTAGATGAGTTTAAACTATATATCACTAAGATTTTTTATCAAGAATTTGAATTGAAATACTTATTATTAAGTTTAAAAAAACAATGTATTTTTGTGAATGTCCGTGATTATCTTTTAGAGCAATTAAAAATGAGTAATAACGTTTGATTATATAGATATATAAAGGTGGCATAAATAATTATTAAACGGCTATTTGGTACCGCTACATCGCTATAAAACTAAGGTTTTGCACTATCCATAAAGCAAAAAAGGCGTTATCCTTTCTGTAGAATTATAGGAAAGGATGGCGTTTTTTATGTCTGTTTCTGTGTCTGATGAATTACAACTATTTGCTCAAGAGATTCAAAGTTTTTTATCTCCAAATACCTTACGGGATCTTGCTAGAGATGTTGGTTTTGTACAACGAACTAGTAAATATCAAGCAAAAGATTTAGTCGCTTTATGTATATGGATGAGTCAAAATATCGCTACAACCTCTTTAGCTCAGTTATCTAGCTGTTTAGAAGCATCCACAGAAGTACTCATCAGTCCAGAAGGGCTGAATCAACGGTTTAATACATCAGCCGTTCAGTTTTTACAACATATATTGACTAACCTTCTAAATAAAAAATTAACTTCATCTATGCCACTTTCTTCTCCATACACCTCTGTTTTCAAGCGTATTCGCATTTTAGATTCCACTGCATTTCAGCTTCCAGATATATTTTCAACCATTTATCCTGGGGCTGGAGGATGTAGCCATACTGCTGGGATGAAAATTCAACTTGAATATGACCTATTAAGCGGACAATTCCTACATATCCATACAGGTCCAGGGAAACAACATGATCGAACCTATGGTTCTCTGTGTGTTCCAACTGTAACACCAAATGATTTATGTATCCGTGATTTAGGGTATTTTCATTTAAAAGATCTTCAACATATACAAGATAAAAAGGCTTACTATATCTCTCGTATTAAATCCAATACACGTATTTATCAAAAAAATCTCACACCTGATTATTTTCAGGATGGAAAAATCAAGAAAGGTACAGAGTATATACAGATAGATATGGAGGCATTAATGAACTCTCTCCAACCAGGGCAAACCTATGAAATATCCGATGCTTATGTAGGAATGACTGATAAAGTACCAACTCGTGTGATTGTTCATCGACTTACAGATGAACAACAACAAAAACGATTGCAAGATCAAGCTGTAAGAGAGAAAAAGAAAGGAATAAAGTATTCCCCTCGTAGTAAACGTCTCAGTAGTATCAATGTATATATGACAAATACCTCTACAGATACTGTCCCGATGGGACAAGTACATGATTGGTACTCTTTACGTTGGCAAATCGAGATTTTATTTAAAACATGGAAATCATTCTTTCATATTCACCATTGTAAAAAGATAAAACGAGAAAGATTAGAATGCCATTTGTATGGGCAACTGATCGCTATTCTCCTCTGTTCTTCTACTATGTTTCAAATGCGTCAATTACTTCTTATGAAAAAGAAACGAGAGCTGAGTGAATATAAGGCCATATATATGATTAGAGATTATTTTTTTCTTATTTATCAAGCCATACAGAAAGACACCCAAGAATTATCAAAGATTCTCATTCGCCTGTTCAACCTCCTACAGCAAAATGGGCGAAAATCTCACAGATATGAGAAGAAAACAGTCTTTGATATATTAGGTGTCGTTTACAATTATACCATTTCTGAAGATCAAGCGGCCTAATTCAAAAAATGAAACCCGATAGGGTTTATTTCGCATGCAAACCTTTAAATTCTCTAAGCCTGGCTTTTAGAAAAAAGAAATAATCTCTACTATACTTGACATTGTATAATCTTAGCTTGATAGCGATGGGGTACCGCCACATCGCAGTCAAGCTAAGACGTTACACTATCCATAAAGCAAAAAATACGTTATCCCTTCCTCTGACTTTGCAGATAGAATGGCGTATTTTTTCATTTTAAGAGGAATTTTATTTTCTTAGCTTGATAGAGATGTGGTGCTACTCCATTAGTAAAACAAAGAATTTAATTTGCTCACTAAAAAAGTGACTTTAAGTAAGAGGTATATACGGAATACCATCAGCATTTCTTTCAGTTTCCACTTTAATTTATGGAATGAAGTATTTGACGCAAATAACTTCTTCTAATAATAAGGTAGTAAATTATTTGTACACTAATAAAGCACGTGAATATGAGAATAGAATTTCCTGCAATAGGTAAGTCTATGTGCCTGCTCTGCGCTAAAAACCTTATTGCCAAGAAGGCCACGCTACTGTGAAGAACAGAAATCAAAATAGGTATAAAAAATAATATGCTAATTTGTTGGGTTACATTTTTTTTATCTCTCTTTTAGTTAACCCTAATTTAGAAAGCATTTGAAATTGGCTTTTATCTAAATCTAAATCTAAATATATTGATAAACGGAGGCATAAGAAACTAATTGTAAATATAAAAAATACAACTCCTACTAGTACACTAAGAATAGATAGTATCGCATTCACTTGTTTACTTTCTAACCATTTTAATACCGGGGAATCAAATATAAAAGGTCGATATGCGTTTGTATAATCATTTGGAATTATCTTTGTAAGTTTTTTAGCTACATTTTTATTAGCACAACGAGTTAGCGTATGAACAGAGTGTAGCAAGCGGCGAGTCATAGTCGATAGTGAACTTCTGTCATATTTATAAAGAATAATAAAAATTGAGTGGGATCCGGCTGGGTTAATAGCTATGTCATAAAAAACATGACATTTTGACACTACCGTATATGACAGAAAAACACTTAGTATCAAAGAGCGGTTTTTAACACATTAACAATAAATGAGGAGGGGAGATTTTCATTGCGTATGATAAAAATATAAAGAGGAATGAAAGGGGAAAAAGGTATGACCTATTTATGAAAAATAAACCAGTAACGAGAGTGTTTTAAGGAAAAGAAGTAATTTCTATGATTAACATACATGTGGAAAAAGAGGAGTATATCGTGTGTTATGACTCAATAGCGTTTGTGAAAATAATATTAACTAAGATAATTGCAAATTCACCTTGTTTTTATCTGAATTTTCCAATTTGATTATTTCAACTTTATGAAGATAGTAGATAGAAAATTTGTGTGATAATATTTTAAATAGAAAAAAAAGACAATTCTGAAAAGAGGGTGTAATTTGGATGGTTTAACTATTATAAATTTTAGGGTTAGATAGCTATTAATGGATTATTTTCATTGAGTAGAGTTTTAGCTTGTAGAATATGAAAATCAAAGAAAGTTGTTCAGATAAATTAATGAAATATTATCGTTTTTTACTGTGGTTGTAATGACGATATAACTAGAAATCATTTAATTTGTCCACGTTTATAGGTGAAAAAGATTATTTAGAGTCAGAAGTGAACGTATAAAAACTAAAAATAAATATATTTGAATGCATAAATTATACCAAAGATATTGAATTTTATAGTTATTGAAGTTTGAATACTATTAAATTTCGGATGGATATATGTAGAGTTATAAATTATGTGCAAAAAAGAGGTATTGTGTACACCAAAACATCCGTTTTAGTAAATTTAAGGAGCACATTTTATGAAAACTACCGATTCAAAAGGCCTATTAGGAAATAGGGTTTATTTACAAGTTTTCTCTGCCTATTCATTGCTTATGCTTGGTGTTTTTATTGATATGTTAGCGATTATGACTATAGTTGGGTTTGAATGGGAAGTAGATCCTACTATGATTGGATTGATCCCTGTTGCATATGCACTTCCTGGAATTATTTTTGGCTCATGGGCAGGTGTTATTGCAGATCGTTTTAGAAAAATTCCAATTATGATGTTCTGTAATTTGATGGTTGGTTTAATAACAATTGCTCTTTTATTTGTACAAAATATCCACTGGCTCTTAGTGGCATTAATGATTCGTTCCATTTTTATTGTTTTCTATTATCCTGCACAACAAACACTAACAAGACAGATTGTATCCCCAGATTTGCTTACTAAAGCAGTAAGTATCAACGGAATAGTAGAGCAGGGTACCAAGATAGTAGGCCCACTTATAGGGGGCATGTTGCTGAGTTGGTTTCAGCCAGAGTTCTGCCTCATTATAAGAGCTATAAGTTGTTTATTAGCTACGTTAGTTCTGATACCCACAATAAAATTCAAAGAAACTATATCGAAAGAACTTGTTGAAAAGCAAAAGCAAAGCACTTGGGCCGCTTGGGTACAAGGGTGGGGCTATGTGTTATCTAATCGGATAATATTATCAACTATGATTTTCGTTACAATAGCCATGGCAGTATTACAATTAGTAGACTCACAATTCCCGACTTTATTTAAGAGCTTATTCCCACATGATAAAAGTAAAATGGGATATATCATTTCTATTATTGGTCTTGGCGGAATACTTGGTGCATTACTAACTCAGAAATTAAAACAATTTCAATATGGTTGGGTAGTATGTGGAGGCATGGTTTTAATGGGAATTGGTTTTGGGGGGATTGGTTTGATAACGCCCGGTACGGTCTTCGTTTTGGCCTATCTGATTAGTTTTATCGCTGGTATTGGAAGTGGGCTGATGCTTGTATCTAATCAAGTCATTTTACAAATAGAATCTGATCAAGATCAAGTAGGAAGAGTATTTGGTATTCAAAGCAGTTTAACAAACGCAGTTCTAATTATTTCTCCTGCTATGAGTGGTCCATTAGTGCATTTGTTTGGAGTAACTCAACTCTATGTTTATGGCGGGATTGGGCTTGTTGTCATTGGAGTAATTGGAGTTTCACTGCAGAAATATTTATGGGCTAAACATAAACACGAACCTATAAGAGCAAATAATTTTTGAAGGGAAGATTTTTTATGACCAATGAGGAATGTTTTCCATTAAGTCACCCGCAGCGAAGAATATGGTATACAGAAGTTATTCATTCTGATAAAGGGATATGTAATTTAAGATTTTTATTTAAACTTCATCGAAAAATGAATTATTCAAAATTAAACCAAGTTGTGAATCGTGTTATCAGTGAAAATGACGGTCTGTGCATTAGATTAAAAGAAAATGGGCATCAGGAACCTAAACAATATTTTATTAAACATGAAGAACAAGAATTTGAGTTTTTCGATTTCAGTAATGTGGAGAATTCAGATTTGCTTGAGGAATGGATTGAGCAGAAAACAAAAGAAAGGTTTACATTACTTAATTCAAATTTATACTATTTCGCTTTAATAAAATTAAACGATAATGAATGTGCAGTCTTTGGAAATGTTCATCATATTATCATGGATGGTTTATCAATTCAAATATTTACTGAGCAGATTGCAAAATATTATTATGAAATGCATAACGAGACTGAGGAAGGCGAAATTAAAAATTCATATGTTCAATTTCTAGCCAATGAACAAACATACTTGAATAGTAGTCGCTTTCAAAAAGATCAAAAATTCTGGTTAGAGGAATTTAAAACACTTCCATCTGTAACCGGATTGAAACCCTATAATACGTACCAAGTTAGTACCAAAGCATCACGCGAGACGTTTATATTATCGGAGCATTTGAAGAGGAAAATAGAGTTATTTTCCCAAAATTACAAATTTAGTTTATATACTCTTTTTGTCGCTGCTTTCTCGTTGTCCATGTATCGGTGGACTTCATCGCTTGATATTGCATTAGGAATGGCTTACGGCAACCGTATGACTAAAATGGAACGAAAATTGATTGGAATGATGGTGAGTACAGTTCCTTTAAGAATGGATATTGATCCAGAAGAAGAAGTGCTTTCATTTATTGGTAGGGTGTCCAGAAAACAAAGTAAATCATTAAGACATCAGAAATATCCATTTGATTTATTATTAAAGCAGATTAATAAAGAGAATAACAGCAATGTGAGACTTTTCGGAACTACGATTGATTATAGGGATCGTGATGAAAGTGGTGACTCACTATGGATCGCAAACCGTGAAGAGGTACAAGATTTTGCAGTGCATATTGAAAATCTAATTGATATAGACTCTTTACATGTACATATTGATTATCGTGAGGAGCTATTTTCTAAGGAAGAGATAAAACGCTTTTTTAACGTTATGTTAGCGATAATGGAAAACACTTTTGAAAACCCAAAGCAGAAGGTAGCTGAAATCGAAATTATTTCTGATGAAGATAAAAGAAAAAGTTTAGTTGAGTTCAACAATCCTAAGCTGGATTTCCCACCTCGGGAAACTCTTCATGAATTGTTCGAACGACAAGCAATGATTTATCCAAACGCTATTGCAGTTACGTATGAAAAAGAAAAAGTTACTTATAAGGAGCTTAATGAACGTGCAAATCAGTTAGCTCATTATCTGCAGAAAAAGGGAATAGGACCTGATACTTTAGTTGGACTGTGTGTTGAACGTTCTCTCGAAATGATTGTAGGTATTTTAGGGATTTTGAAGGCTGGTGGGGCTTATGTTCCACTTGATCCAACATATCCAGAGCAGCGATTTCAATATATTTTAGAGGATGCTAGCATTCAGTTATTCGTAACGCAAGAAAGTTTAAAAGAATTGAAATGGTTACCAGAAAATGTTGAATCGATTTGCCTGTATCGTGATCAAGAAGAGATTGGGAAAGAAAGTAAGACCTTGCCGGTTTCTGATGTGAATTCCCAAAATCTAGCTTACGTAATCTATACTTCGGGATCAACAGGGAATCCAAAGGGCGTTATGATAGAGCATCACAATGTCATTCGGTTATTTAAATCGACGGATTGTTGGTATCAGTTTAATGAAAAAGATACTTGGACGCTTTTTCATTCTTATGCATTTGATTTCTCAGTATGGGAAATTTGGGGAGCATTATTATATGGTGGAAAATTAGTTGTTGTTCCGTACTGGATTAGTCGATCGCCAAAAGATTTTTATCAATTATTGGTGGAGGAAGAAGTCACAGTTCTAAATCAGACACCTTCCGCATTTCGACAATTAATACGAGTGTGTGAACATGAAGATAAGAATAAAAACTTGCAGCTGCGTTATGTGATATTTGGCGGAGAAGCGTTAGAACCCATTAGCTTGTTACCGTGGTTTCAAAGATATGGGGATAAAGAACCACAGCTAATTAACATGTATGGAATTACAGAAACTACAGTTCATGTTACGTATTATCCAATTACTCTAGATGATGTGCATCATGCTTCGAGAAGTAATATCGGAAAACGGATTCCAGATTTAGAAGTGTATATATTAGATGCTTATCAACAACCTGTTCCTATAGGTGTAGATGGGGAGCTTTATATTGGCGGGGCAGGGCTTGCGCGTGGGTATTTAAATAGACCTGAATTAACAGCAGAGCGCTTTATATCTCATCCATTTAGTAGTGATCCGAAAGCAAGATTATACCGGACAGGAGACTTAGCGAGGTATTTGCCAGATGGTAATCTGGATTATCGTGGAAGAATTGATCATCAGGTTAAAATACGTGGTTTCCGAATTGAGATTGGGGAGATTGAGTCTACTTTAAATGCATATGCATCTATAAAAGAGGCAGTTGTAATTGTAAGAGAAGATCAACCGGGTGATAAACGATTAGTAGCTTATGTTGTAGGAGATGGAAATGTAGGTGCGTGGAGAGAGTATCTTAAAGCGAAACTACCGAGCTATATGGTACCTTCAGGATACGTGAAGATGGAAGCCATTCCACTTACAGCTAACGGCAAAGTTGATCGTGAGGCCTTACCTATGCCAGAGGAAAAGCAGATTAATAGTGAATGTGTTGGCCCTCGGAATAGTAATGAACAGATACTGGCTACAATTTGGAAGCAAGTATTAGGTATTAAAAAGGTGGGAATCTATGATAATTTCTTTGAAATTGGTGGCGACTCGATTCTCAGTATTCAAATCATATCTCAAGCAAGTCAAGTAGGGTTAAAACTTACTCCAAAGCAAATGTTTGAATGCCCAACTATTGCCGAGCTGGCACAAGTGGCTATAGAAACGCAGGAAGTACAAGCGGAGCAGGGGATTGTGACAGGAGATGTGCCTCTTACTCCAATTCAGTACTGGTTCTTCGAGCAAGAACATCCACATCCAGAGCATTGGAATCAATCAATGCTTTTAAGAGTAAAAGAGAGATTGGATGTGAAGTTACTAGAGGGAGCAATATTAAATTTAATCAAACATCATGATGCTTTACGTTTCAGGTACGAGCAGTTACCAAACGGAACATGGAGGCAGAGAAATGAAGGGACTGATGAGCTGTCAGTACTCCATGTTGTAAAACGGAACAAAGTTAATGAAAAAGAGTGGAATAAAATAATACAAGAAGAGATGAACATTAATCAAGATAGTTTCAATTTAGTTACTGGTCCGTTAATGAGAGTAGTTTACTTTGAGGATAACTTGACTGGAAATGATCGAATATTCTGGGTGATTCATCATTTAGTAGTAGATGGAGTATCGTGGAGAATTCTATTGGAAGATTTACAGGTGGTATATAACCAGATGAAACAAGGTCAAGGAATTCGCTTACCTGCGAAAAGTACATCTTTTAAAGAATGGTCTGAACGACTCCAGACATACAGTGATTCGGGTATTTCAAAAGAAGTACAGGGTTATTGGAATGAACAAGTAGAAAAAGAAACGATGACAATTCCAATGGACTATCCAATACAAGAAACAACAGAAGAATCGATTGATCAAGTGACGAGGACTTTAGGAATAGAAGAAACACATGCATTGTTACACGAAGTTCCAGTGACTCATAAGACAAGGATTGATGAGGTACTATTAACGGCATTAGGACAAGCTATCGTCGATTTTACAAGTCAGCAAACGGTTTCTATTCATCTAGAAGGACACGGAAGAGAAGAGATGATTGAAGGTATTGATTTATCACGGACAGTGGGCTGGTTTACGAGTATTTATCCCGTTCATCTCAATTTTCAAGGAACTCAAACACCTATAGAAGGGTTAAAGGCTGTCAAAGAACAATTGCGTCGAATTCCGAATCGCGGAGTTGACTATGGTATTTTACGTTACTTGAATAAAGGGTTAATTCCGGTTTATCAGCAAAAGCCTTCAATAAGCTTTAATTATTTGGGCCAATTTGATCAGGTGTTTTCAATGGAATCTTTGTTTATGCAAGAGACAGGGTTTACATTTTTAGATCATGCTCCAGATTCCAAACCATCTCATCTAATTGATGTTATCGGAATGGTGAAAGATGAAAAGTTACATTTTGTTTGGATGTATAGTAGGGAACAGTTTTCTAAATTAAAAATTCAAGTGATAGCAGATGGAATGTTGAGGCATCTTCATCAACTTATAAATAAACCAATAACAGAGTCTGCTTTTACGGTATCAGATTTTGCTGATGCGGAGGATCTTACGGAAGAAAGCTTGAGCAGAGTATTACTTAAATTAACAAAGAAGAGGGTGTAAATATGGGAGATGTTATGGATATATATGGATTATCACCTTTGCAAAAAGGAATACTGTTTCATACTTTATACGATCAAGATGATGAGCATTCTTTTTCCTACATTGTACAAGTAGGCTTCTTGCTTGGGGGGCAATTGGATGTTGCTACTTTTGAAAAGGCCTGGGAATATGTTATTCATCGACATGAGGTTCTACGTTCAGTATTTGTGTGGGAGGAAGTAGAAAAACCACTACAAGCGGTTTACCAACGTGTTCCTTTTACTATCCATCAAGAGGATTGGAGCGCCCATCCACATGAGGAGAGGGTGAAGAAATTACACCAGTTTTTGACTGCAGATCGTAGAAAAGGATTTTTATTGGATGAAGCACCATTGATGAGAGTCACTGCGATTAAAGAAGCAGAAGGGGAAACGAGAATTATTTGGACACATCATCATATTTTGCTAGATGGTTGGAGTGTTTCATTGGTCTTTAGTGAAGTGATGGAAGTTTATCTCAAGATGATAAAGGGAGAATTGTTGAATCTTCCTAAATCTCTTCCTTATAAAAAATATATCCAGTGGATAAATAAACAAGATCAAAGTCAAGCAGAGGAATTTTGGAAAGAAGAATTAAAAGGGTTCTATGCACCTACGCCATTAGCGATGGAAAGAAAGGCTCAAGGGCAACAGAAGGGCTACGGAGAGTGTGTTTATCAGGTATCTGAGGAACTCACTGAGAATTTACAAGAGTGGGTAAGAAATAGTCGATTAACATTGAATACATTAGTACAAGGAGCATGGGCCTATTTGATGGGTAGGTATAGCGGTGAAAGTGACATCGTATTTGGCGTAACTAGCTCTGGACGTCCTACTGATTTGATAGGAGCAGAGAATATGGTAGGCCTATTTATTAACACATTACCTACTAGAATTCGATTAACAGATAATACATCTGTAGTAGATTGGCTTCGTAAAATACAGATGAAAGAAATGGAACGAAGACAATATGAGTATAATTCATTGATAGATATTCAAGGGTGGAGTGAGGTTCCGCGAAATAGCTCCTTATTTCATACCTTGTATGTGTTTGAAAATTATCCAATTCAAGGTGAGAGAAATGATGATTTAAGATTACTAGATGTTAAAAGCGCGGAACAAACAAATTATCCTTTAACACTCATTGTAATGCCTGGTAAGAAAATTACTTTAAAGTTGATGTATGATCGAAGCTATTTTAATGAAGAAACAATAAATCGGATTCAGAATCACTTATTGCAAATATTAATTCAGATGACGAAGAGCCTAGATTCAAAACTCTTTGAAATTACTCATTTAACAGCGGAAGAACAGATACAGTTATTAGAGCAATGGAATCATACTAAAGTAAATTATTCGGCTGAAGGCATGATTCATACGATGTTTGAGGAGCAAGTTAAAAAAACGCCGGAAGCAATCGCGGCTAGTTACGAAAATGAACAAATTACCTATAAAGAGTTGGAGGAGCGTGCGAATCAGCTAGCTCATTATTTACAAAAGCGTGGTGTAGGCCCAGAGTCTCTGGTTGGGGTATATATAGAACGTTCATTACAAATGATGATAGCGTTATTAGGTATTCTAAAATCAGGAGCAGCGTATGTTCCACTTGATCCTACTTATCCAGAGAGTCGGCTTCGATATATATTAGAGGATGCTGGAATCGAAGTACTAGTGACGGAAGAGAATTCTAAAAATTTGTTTGTATCTGAAAATGTTGAAACGATTTGTATGAATAAAGATTATACTGCAATTGAAAAAGAAGAAACAACCCCATGTATAAGTGGTGTAACAGGAAGAAGTTTAGCGTATGTTATGTATACTTCAGGATCTACAGGGAATCCAAAGGGAGTAATGATTGAGCATCATTCAGTAATCAATTATCTAGAATGGATGCAACATAAATATCCACTTTCTGAAAAGGATGTGGTCTTGCAGAAAACGCCATTCTCATTTGATGTCTCTGTTTGGGAGTTGTTTTGGGGTATTCACGTTGGTGCAAGTGTATCTTTCCTGCCTCCAGGTGGAGAAAAAGATCCTTCTATTATAGCTGAAGTGATTAAAAAACATCAGGTTACTATAGTTCAATTTGTACCTTCGATGTTATCTGTTTTCTTAGATCACTTCAATCATATTGAATTGAATATGTATTGTTCGTCCATACGCCATGTATTTTCTGGTGGGGAAGAACTAAGTTCAGGGTTGGTTAGACGATTTCAACAGAAATGGAATCATAGTGGACAAGTGAAATTAACCAACTTTTATGGACCAACTGAAGCCACTATTTATGTGAATGCATTTGATATTCAGCCAAATCAAGAATTTGTTTCTATTGGGCAGCCGATACAGAACACGCAATTATATGTATTAGACCAAAATCAACGCTTGCAATCAATAGGAATTGAGGGTGAGTTATATATTGGTGGTGCTGGTTTAGCACGTGGATACTTAAATCGTCCGAATCTTACTGCTGAAAAATTCGTTTCGCATCCATATCGATTGGGGGAACGACTATATCGAACAGGAGATTCAGTAAGATATCTAACTGATGGAAATTTAGAATTTATAGGTAGAATGGACCATCAAGTCAAAATGCGTGGTTTTAGGATTGAATTAGGAGAAATTGAAGCGACTTTAGAAAAATGTTCGTTTATTAAAGAGGCTGTCGTATTAGTGAGAGAAGATCGTCCAGGTGATCAACGATTGGTTGCATATGTAATGAGCGATGGAAATACCCAAGAGTGGAGAGAGTATTTACAAAACCAATTACCGAATCATATGATTCCAGCGCACCTTGTAGAGTTAGAACACTTCCCGCTTACTCCGAATGGGAAAATTGACCGAAAGGCCTTGCCAGCACCTGATGAGCAAACTATTGGAGATTTAAATGTTCTACCTCGGACGCCATCGGAAGAGCTTATTGCCTCAGTTTGGAGTCAAGTGTTAGGAACAGAAAATATCGGTATTCAAGATTCCTTCTTTGAACGGGGTGGGCACTCACTACTCGCTACTCAAATTGTTTCTCGATTACAAGAATTGTTCCAAATCAAAATCCCATTACGTGAACTTTTCAAGCACGATACAGTGGAGGCATTGGCGAAACGAGTAAATCAGTTACGAAAAGAAGATAAAAAACGAGAGGCTTCCCCCCTTGTACCTATGAAACGAGAAGAAGCTATTCCGCTTTCCTATGCGCAGAAACGTCTATGGTTTATTGATCAATTAATGTCAAATAGTGCTATGTACAATATTCATGCAGCGTGTCGCTTAACAGGTAAATGGTCAATTGAAGCGTTGGAGGTCGGATGGAATCAGTTGTTGGAGCGTCATGAATCATTACGGACGATAATTCTAGAACAAGAGGGTGAACCTTTTCAACAGGTTCAATCTCATGTATTCAGACATATCCCTCAAACGAATCTAACAGATCTCTCTTTGGAAGATAGGGAAAGAGAAATGAAACGGCTCATTCAAAATGAAGCGGAGGAACCATTTCATTTTGGACAAGGTCCTCTGATTCGAACACGAATATTGAAAGTGGACAGGGAAGAATGGGTTCTCATTTGTACGTTGCATCATATTATTTCAGATGGATGGTCAATGGGGATTTTACTTGAAGAATGGATGGCTTTTTATGAAGGAGTAATAAGCGGAAAACCGGCGGAATTGAAGGAGTTATCTATCCAATATGCAGACTTTGTCATGTGGCAGAAGGAATGGCAAAAAGAAGAGAATTTGGATCAGCACCTTCAATATTGGAAGGAAGAATTGGCTGGGGAGCTACCGATTTTACAATTACCGATGGATCGTCCTCGGCCTGCGGTTCAAACTCACCGTGGTGCAAGTCAGTCCTTAATGGTGGCGAATTCCCTACAGGAAAAGCTCAAAGATTTAAGTCTGCAAGAAGGATGCACTTTATTTATGACATTGATGGCAGCGTATCAAAGCTTCCTTTCTCGTTATACAGGACAGGACGACATCTTGGTTGGAAGCCCAATCGCTAATCGAAATGTTAAAGAGATTGAGGGATTAATAGGTTTCTTTGCAAATACGTTGGTTTATCGAGCTGATTTCAGTGAAAATCCAACGTTCCAAGAACTTTTGTCGCAGGTAAGAAAAAAAGCACTAAAAGCATTCGAGTATCAGGACATCCCATTTGAGAAAGTGGTAGAATCCGTAAAGCCGGAACGGAATACAAGTCATTCACCAATATTCCAAACCATGTTTACTTTACAGAATACGAAGCAAGAATTTCCTCAGCTATCTGACAGACAAATGGAACTCATGGAAAGCCATGCTTCTGTAGCGAAATTTGATTTGAGTTTATTTGTTACTGAGACGGAAGAAGGATTATCACTAACCTTTGAATACAATACTGATTTGTTTGATGATACAACCATTGAACGTATGACAAGCCATTTTGAGCATTGGTTAAATCAAATTGTCTCTCATCCAAAATGTTTATTATCAGAATTGAATATGTTATCGAAAGTAGAATATAAGCAATTACTAGAAGAATGGAATGAATCAGCTGTTATAGATATAGAAGAATGCGCGATTCATACATTGTTTGAAGAACAAGTAGAAAAAACACCAGAAGCAATTGCAGTAGTATGCGAAGATGAAGAACTAACATATCGAGAGTTGGACGAACGCTCGAATCAGCTGGCACATTATTTACAGAAAAATGGTGTAGGTTGCGAATCATTGGTTGGGATTTGTGTTACACGTTCATCTGAGATGATTGTAGGCCTCTTAGGAATTATGAAGGCAGGAGGAGCATATGTCCCAATAGATCCAGCGTATCCGGAAAGTCGACTGCAATACATTTTAGAGGATGCTCAAATAAAGGTACTAGTAACACAGGAAAAATTACAACAAAAAATGGTTATACCTAGATCCGTTGACGTGATTTGTATTGATCGTGATCGAGTAGAAATAGAACAAGAAGTAACTACGGTGTGTACGAGTGAAGTGACGGGCGATAACTTAGCCTATATTATCTATACTTCAGGTTCCACTGGAAATCCAAAGGGAGTAATGATTGAGCACAGGAATACAGTAACAATGATTCGTTGGGCGCATCACACATATTCCCGAAGGGATTTAGCGGGAGTGTTGGCCTCCACTTCGCTATCCTTTGATCTATCTGTTTTTGAAGTGTTTGTTCCCCTAACGATGGGTGGTAAGGTGATTGTCGCTGAAAATGCTCTACATCTAGACAAGTTGTCTACCAAGGATGTGACTTTAGTCAATACTGTGCCATCGGCAGCGAAGGAACTGGTTCGAGCAAAAACACTCCCTTCTTCGGTAAAGGTAATGAATTTGGCTGGAGAACCATTGCCATATTCACTTGTTCAAGATTTATACGAGAGAAGTACGGTTGAGAAGGTGTACAACTTATATGGACCGTCCGAAGATACTACGTATTCCACATATATGGAATTAGAAAAGGGTGTCGTCCATAGGGTACCACCGATTGGTAAACCAATCTTCAATACAGAAGTATATGTACTAAGTATTGAACAAAAAATGGTTCCAATTGGTGTAGTTGGTGAGCTGTACATTGGTGGATCGGGATTAGCACGTGGATACTTAAACCGTCCTGACTTAACGGAAGATCGTTTTATACCGCATCCATTTAAAGAAGGGGAGCGAGTATACCGGACTGGAGATCTAGTAAGGTATTTGCCGGATGGAAATTTGGAGTATCTTGGTCGAATCGATCATCAGGTAAAAATTCGTGGGTTCCGGATTGAACTAGGAGAAATTGAAGCGACATTACAAAAGCATACATTAGTTAACGAAGCTATTGTGATGGTGAGGGAAGATTATCCTGGTGATCCACGTTTGATTGCCTATGTTGTAGGAGATGGGGATGCTCAAAAGTGGCGTGATTATCTCAAGGACCAGCTACCAAATTATATGATTCCAGCCTATTTTGTCGGATTGAATGCATTTCCACTCACTCCAAATGGAAAAATTGATAGGAAGGCCTTACCAGCACCAGAGAAACAGGAGATAGCAAGTGGTTATATTGCTCCTCGTACGCTTACGGAAAAAACAATCGTTTCAATATGGAATGAAGTTTTAGGCATGGAAAACATCGGAATTCAGGATTCGTTTTTTGAAATAGGTGGTCACTCATTACTTGCTACGCAAGCTGTTTCCAGTCTTAAAGAGGCTTTTGGAATTGAGATACCATTGCATGATTTATTTATGTTTCATACAGTGCAGCAATTGGCAGAACAGATAGATCAATTGCTCCATAACAAAAATCAAGAAATGCAGAATGATAGTAAGGAGAATGTAAGTCTTCAAGACTATATTCAAAAAGAAGCAGAAGTGGGTAATGATGAAGAATTACTTGTACTGCTTAAGCAATTAGAAGAGCTATCAGAGGAAGAAGCACAAGGAATATTTGAGAGTAATTTAGTTGAGGAAGGGGTAAAAAAATGAGAAGTGATTTACTTGCAAAGCTGAGTTCACTTTCTCCTGAGAAGAGAGCTTGGCTTCAGAAGCAAATGCAAAAAAAGGAGAATAAAGAAGCGCTCCCGTTGTCTTATGCACAACAACGTTTGTGGTTTATGGACAGATTTAATCCAAACAGTTCTTTATATAATATTCCAACGGTATGGAATCTAAAAGGAAATTGGATACCTGAAGCATTAGAAAAGGGATTCAATCGACTTATTGAACGTCATGAATCATTACGAACTGTTTTTAAAGAAGTAGAAGAACAACCTGTACAACAAATTGTCGAATTCCTTCCTAGAGCATTACCTGTAAGAGATTACTCTCAACTTCCTCTAGAAGTAAAAGAAAAAGAGGTAGATAGTTTAATTGCGAGAGAAGCGCAAGAACCATTTGATTTAATGAATGGTCCTTTAATTCGTAATCAGCTTGTTCAATTAGAAAAGGATGAATGGTTATTACTGTGTACGATGCATCATATTGTTTCTGATGCTTGGTCCATTGGTATATTCATGAATGAATTACTTGCTTTCTATGAAGAGGAAACGGGCGGAAATCCTGCTAAATTAAGTTCATTATCCATTCAATATGCAGATTTTGCGAAGTGGCAAAAGGAGTGGTTGCAAGGTGATGTGCTAAATCGTCAGCTTACGTATTGGCAGGAAGAATTGTCTGGTGAGCTCCCTATATTACAACTGCCAGTGGACCGGCCTCGACCGGTTACGCAAACTTATTCTGGGGATACGCATCACGTGATTTTTTCTTCTAGATTAATCAGTCAATTAAAAGATTTAAGTCGACAAGAAGGATCTACCTTATTCATGACTTTAATGGCTGCATATCAGAGCTTTCTTGCACGTTATACAGGACAAAAAGATATTCTAGTCGGAAGTCCGATTGCAAATCGGAATCATAAGGGAGTAGAAGGATTAATTGGTTTCTTTGTTAATACGTTGGTTTACCGATCAGATTTGAGTGGCACCCCTACTTTTCGGGAGATTTTGAACCAAACAAAGAAAAAGGCGTTAAAAGCTTATGAATATCAAGATATACCATTTGAAAAAGTGGTAGAAGCTGTGCAACCTGAACGAAGCATGAGCCATTCTCCTATCTTTCAGACCATGTTTACGCTACAGAATATAAAACAAGAACGACTAGATTTGCCTGGTAGAAGGATTGAAATGGTAGAAAGTAATATGTCTATTGCAAAATTTGATTTGAGCTTAACTGCCTATGAAGTGGAAGAAGGTCTATTTGTCTCATTTGAATACAACACGGATTTATTTGATAGTAGTACCATTGCACGTATGGCAGGCCATTTTGAGAACTGGCTAAATGAAATCGCGCATCATCCAGATGAATCATATACAAAGCTGTCAATGTTATCGGACACTGAGCAGAAACAACTCCTAGAAGAATGGAATGATACGGACGTAGTTTATGGTCATGATTGTATGATTCATGAGCTATTTGAGCAGCAAGTTGCACGTACACCTGATGCAGTGGCGGTAGTTTATGAGGGTGGAAAGCTAACGTATCAAGAACTCAATGAAAAATCGAATCAATTGGCACATTTTCTACAAAAACGAGGTATTGGACCTGAATCATTGGTTGGTATATGTATTGAACGTTCTCCTGATATGATTATTGGTCTCTTTGGGATTTTGAAAGCAGGTGGGGCTTATGTCCCACTGGACCCAAGTTATCCCGAAAACCGCCTGAGATACATTTTAGAGAATTCACAAATTCAAGTGCTGTTAACAAAAGAGGCACTACAGGACTGGTTACCTAAAGATATTCAAGCAATTTGTTTAGACCGGGATCAAGTAATGATTTCTAAAGAGAGTAATTTAGCTCCGTTGAGTGGAGTAACAGCAAATAACTTAGCATATATCATATACACTTCGGGTTCAACGGGAAATCCAAAGGGGGTAATGATTGAACATCATTCGGTTATCAACCGCCTACAGTGGATGCAGAAAAAATATCCATTGTCCGAGGAAGATACAATCCTACAAAAGACACCGTTTTCGTTTGATGTTTCCGTTTGGGAATTATTTTGGTGGTCATTTGTAGGAGCACGTGTTTGTTTGCTTCCACCAGGAGGAGAGAAAGATCCTGCGGTGATTGAGGAGTATGTTGAACGATATCGTGTGACCACCATGCACTTTGTTCCATCGATGTTATCTACTTTCTTGGATTATATGGAACAATATAATTCGAAAAGGGATGTATCGTCTTTAATTCATGTTTTTACTAGTGGAGAAGCATTAAACACTGAGCAGGTTCGCCGGTTTAAGTGGATCTTTTACAATGTTCAGCAAACACAGTTAATTAATTTGTATGGTCCTACTGAAGCGACTGTGGATGTGACTTATTATGATTGTGATTTAGAAAAAGAACCAATGCTTATTCCAATTGGTCGTCCAATTGATAATACAGAGTTGTATGTATTAGATCAATATCAACAGGTGGTCCCAATTGGTGTATCGGGGGAACTTTACCTTGGAGGAGTAGGATTGGCACGTGGCTACTTCAATCGACCAGATTTAACTACTGAACGTTTTATTCCGCATCCCTTTAAGGAAGGAGAACGATTATATCGAACGGGTGACCTGGTGAGATATATGAATAATGGAAAATTGGAATATATTGGAAGAGTGGATAGCCAAGTCAAAATTAGAGGATTTAGAATTGAATTGGGAGAAATTGAAGCAGCTTTACATGATTACTCATCTGTAAGAGAGGCTGTTGTGTTGGTGAAGGAAGATCGACCAGGAGATAAGCAGTTAGTAGCTTATGTAGTGGGTGAAGGGGATACTGGAGAGTGGCGTGAATATCTCAAGAAGCAACTGCCACATTATATGGTTCCGGCATACTTTATCCAAATTGAAGGGATGCCACTCACTCCAAATGGTAAGGTGAATCGGAAAGCCTTACTAGAATTGGAAGCACAGTTCATAAGTCAAGATATTACTTCATCACGAACACCAGTGGAGGAGCTCATCGTTTCCGTATGGAGCCAAGTGTTAGGTATAAAAAATATTAGTGTTCAGGACTCCTTTTTTGAAATCGGTGGTCACTCGCTACTAGCTACTCAAATAGTGTCACGTTTACAGGAAATCTTTCAAATCGAATTACCAGTACGTGAACTATTTGAGTATGCAACGGTGGAGTCACTGGCAAAGCGATTAGATCAGTTACGTAAAGGAGATAGAAAACGAGAGATTCCGCCACTAATGCCGATGGAACGAGGGGAAACTATTCCACTATCTTATGCGCAACAGCGCTTATGGTTTATTGATCAATTTACACCTAATAGTGCCCTTTATAATATGCCAATGGTATGTCGCCTTACAGGGAGTTGGCTACTTGAGGCATTGGAAACGGGATGGAATCAACTAATAGAACGTCATGAATCATTGCGGACGGTCTTTCATGAAGTGAACGGTCAACCCGTACAGCAAATTGAACCGTATGCTTTTCAATCAATTCCGAAAACGGATTTAACTCGGCTTTCTCCAGAAGACCGAGAAGAAGAAGTTAAACGTTTGATTCAACAAGAAACAGAAGTGCCATTTGATTTAGCAGAGGGCCCACTAATCAGGACAAGTATTTTGCAAGTGGGAGAGGAAGAATGGATTCTCCTTTGTACTTTACATCATATCATTTCAGATGGATGGTCGATGGGAGTCCTACTTGAAGAATGGATGGCATTCTATGAGAAAGCAACGGATGGAAAGATAGCAGAACTTGAACCATTACCGGTTCAATATGCCGATTTCGCTCAGTGGCAAAAAGGTTGGCTGAAGGAGGAGGTGCTTGATCAACAACTCCAATATTGGAGGGAAGAATTGTCTGGAGAGCTTCCTGTACTCCAACTTCCTATGGATCGTCCGCGTCCTGCAATACAAACTCATCACGGGTCGACGTACACTCTGGTTCTGCCAAGCACGCTACATGATAACTTGAACAAACTTAGTCGCAAAGAAGGGGCTACACTCTTCATGACGCTGTTGGCTGCATATCAAAGTTTTCTATCCCGTTATACGGGACAAGAAGATATTCTGGTCGGAAGTCCAATTGCGAATCGAAATTATAGAGAAATAGAAGGACTAATTGGTTTCTTCGTCAACACGCTGGTTTATCGAGCTAATCTGAGTGGTAGACCGACATTTCAAGATGTTATGTCTCAGGTTCGTCAAAAGGCACTGAAGGCGTATGAATATCAGGATATCCCTTTTGAAAAAATTGTAGAAGTTGTGCAACCAGAGCGGAGTACAAGTCATTCGCCAATCTTCCAGACCATGTTCATCTTGCAAAATATGAAACAAGAGTTCCCGGTGTTATCTGGTAGAAGTATTGAAATGATAGAAAGCCATAGTCCAATTTCAAAGTTTGATTTAAGTGTAATGGTAGCTGAGACAGAAGAGGGATTGCTTTTTACTTTTGAATACAATAAGGATTTATTCAATGCCTCTACTATTGAACGGATGGCAGGACACTTTGAGAAATGGCTACACGAAGTTTCTCATCACCCACAAAATCCGTTGCATGACCTGAGCGTGCTATCGGAACCCGAGCGTACTTTGTTATTAGAAACATGGAATGACACTGTAATGGAAATGTCCCATCAGGCTCTTATTTGTGACAGATTTGAGGAACAAGTAGCAAGGCGTCCTGATGCGATTGCCGTTGTTGATCAAACAAAAAAGTGGACTTATGGTGAACTGGATGCACAAGCAAATCAGTTGGCAAATGTTTTACAGCGAAAAGGAGTCGCTTCAGAGTCAGTGGTGGGAGTTTATCTTCCGAGGTCAGCGGAACTCATGGCAAGTTTACTAGGCATTTTAAAAGCTGGTGGAGCTTATGTTGTTTTAGATCCGTTGTATCCAAAATCAAGGTTAGAGTACATGATTGAAGATGCAGGAATTCAATTTGTAGTGACGGCGGAAGGACAAGAAGGCCATTTCGCACACGTCGAAATGGTGAGGTTAGAAGAATTAACAGTGGAAAGCGTAATTGCACCTACACGTCAGATAAATCCAGAGAACTTAGCCTATATTGTCTATACCTCTGGTTCTACAGGAAAGCCAAAGGGTGTCATGGTTGAATATCGCTCATTAATGAATATGGTTTCTTGGCATCAAGAAGTTTATCGTATTACAGCAGAGGATCGTGCGACTCAGATTGCAGGGATTGCTTTTGATTCGGCTGTCCAGGAGATTTGGCCGTATCTAACTGCTGGTGCAGCACTCTACTTGTCAACAGAGGAACTGAGAATTAATCCAGAAGCACTAAGAGACTGGCTCATTGATTCACGAATAACAGCTAGTTTTGCACCTACACCTATTCTGGAAAGACTCTTGAAATTATCTTGGCCAGATAAAACGAATCTTCGTTTTATCCTTACTGGCGGGGATCAATTAACGCAGTATCCATCTAACGATATTCCTTTTGCGGTAATTAATCAGTATGGTCCATCGGAAAATACCGTTGTTACCACAGATTGTTATGTACCAGTAGGAATGACAACTGGTACGCCATCGATTGGTCGACCGATTGCGAATACAGAAGTTTATGTGTTAGATTCTCATCTTCAGCTAGTACCAATTGGTGTAATTGGAGATCTCTATATTGGAGGGAAGAGTCTTGCACGTGGATATGCTAATCGTCCGGATCTCACAAAGGAAAAATTTATTCCACATCCTTTCAAGTTAGGAGAACGTCTCTATTATACAGGAGACAAAGCAAGTTATCTTTCTGATGGTAATCTCCAGTTCCATGGTCGTATAGACGACCAAGTAAAAATTCGTGGTTTCCGGATTGAATTGGGAGAAATAGAAGCAGTTTTGCAGGCGCATTCTTCTGTGAAAGAAGCAGTTGTATTGGTACGAGAGGATAATCAAGGTGACAAGAGATTAGTAGCTTATGTAGTTGGTGAAGGAAGTGTACATGAATGGCGAGAACATCTACAAACACATTTACCAAATTACATGGTTCCAACAAACTTTATTGAGATGGAATTTTTACCAATTACACCGAATGGAAAACTTGATTTGAAGGCATTGCCTATAATTAGTGAACAATCCACTGAAAATCCTGTATACCTACGAACTCCGCTGGAAGAACTTATCGCTTCAGTGTGGAGTCAAGTGCTAGGAATAAAAGAAATTGGTGTTAAAGATTCTTTCTTTGAGCTTGGTGGTCACTCTCTACTTGCTACACAAGTGGTCTCGCGCTTACAAGAAGTTTTTCAAATCAAATTACCTGTACGTGAATTGTTCGAATATCCAACGGTCGAGGCACTATCGAAACGAATGGATCAGTTGCGTAAGGGGAGTGAAAAACGAGAAATTCCACCATTGATGCCGATGGAACGAGGAAATAATATTCCGCTGTCATATGCCCAACAGCGCTTATGGTTTATTGATCAGTTTGAACCTAATAGTGCACTTTATAATATGCCAATGGTATGCCGCCTTACAGGGAATTGGTTACCTGAAGCATTGGAGTTGGGATGGAATCAGTTGATAGAGCGTCATGAATCTTTGCGGACGGTATTTCATGAAGAGGAAGGTCATCCTGTGCAGCAGATTCAACCTTATATTTTCCGTCCTCTTCCGCAAATGGACCTAACTAAGCTTTCATTAGAGGAGAGAGAAAGAAAGTTGGAGCAATGGATTCAAACTGAAGTTGAATCTCCATTTGATTTAGAACAAGGGCCATTGTTCCGTGGACAAATCATAAGAATTTCAGAAGAAGAATGGGTTCTTCTGTGTAATATGCATCATATTATCTCAGATGGATGGTCGATGGAAATCTTGCTTCAAGAATGGATGACATTTTATGAGAATGCGGTTGGTGAAAAACAAGCAGAGCTGGAACCACTACCAGTTCAATATGCCGATTTTGCTCAGTGGCAAAGAGGATGGTTGAAAGATGAAGTACTAAATCAACAGCTTGCATATTGGAAGGAAGAATTATCTGGTGAGTTACCAGTCTTAATGTTGCCAATGGATCGTCCGCGTCCGCCAGTGCAAACCCACCATGGATTAACTCATAATGTGCTGTTGTCACGTTCATTACTGGATAAATTAAACGAACTAAGTCGTCAAGAAGGGGCCACGCTTTTCATGACCTTATTGGCATCGTATCAAAGTTTCCTTGCCCGTTATACGGGACAAACGGATATTATTGTTGGCAGCCCAATTGCAAATCGAAATTATCGAGAAATTGAGGGGCTGATTGGTTTCTTTGTCAACACATTGGTTTATCGGGCTGATTTAAGTAATGCACCGGTATTTCAAGAGTTGTTGTCTCAAGTGAGGATAAAAGCATTGAAGGCGTATGAGTATCAAGATGTTCCATTTGAGAAAATTGTAGAGGTTATCCAACCTGAACGAAATACAAGCCATTCCCCGATTTTCCAAACCATGTTTACTTTGCAAAATACGGGACAGGAGCTACCAGAACTACATGGAAGAAATATAGAAGTAATGGAAAGTAATGCTCCAATCGCTAAGTTTGATTTAAGTTTAACGGCTGCAGAAGTGGAAGAGGGTTTATTGCTTACTTTTGTTTATAGGACGGATTTATTTGACAGCTTAACTATTGAATCCATGGCTGAACATTTTGGAAACTGGTTGAATGTAATCGTGGAGAATCCTGATAAATCATTAGCTAAGTTGCCTATATTATCAGGATTACAGCAAAAAGAGTTGGAAGAGTGGAATAATAATGCTGTAGCATATCCACGGGAAAGTGCGATTCATCAGCTGTTTGAAGAGCAAGTAAATCGTACACCTGACGCGGTGGCAGTGGTAGATGAAAAACAGCAGTTAACATATCGAAAGCTTAATGAAAAAGCTAATCAATTGGCTCGTTATCTTCAGCAATGTGGGATTGGGACTGAATCATTAGTTGGACTTTGCTTTGAGCGTTCAGTTGAGATGATTGTTGGTATTATGGGGATCTGGAAGGCTGGAGCAGCGTATGTTCCATTGGACCCATCATATCCAGAAAGTCGTCTACGATATATTTTGGAGGACACTGGAATTCAAGTATTAGTTACGAATGAGTCATTAGAAGATTGGATACCCAAAGAAGTCAAGGCAGTTTGTCTAGATAGGGATCAAGCAATGATTTCAAAAGAAAGCATTCTTTCACCAAAATGTGAAGTAACAGGAGAAAACCTAGCGTATGTTATCTATACTTCGGGATCGACGGGGAATCCAAAGGGTGTCTTGATACAGCATCATTCTGTAATAAACTTGTCGCATGGTTTACAAGAAGAGGTTTTCGAACATGTGATACCATCTAACATGCATGTCGGTTTAAATGCGTCAATTGCCTTTGATGCATCTATTCAACAATTACAAATGCTGCTTTATGGTTCAAGTTTGTATATTATTCCGAATGAAGTACGAAGTGATCCGGAACAGTTTGTAGCTTATATTAGGGAGAACAAGTTAGCAATCTTTGATATAACACCTTCATTGCTTCAATTACTTATAGATGCCGGATTGTTAGAAACGTACGATGGCGTTCATGTTCCAAGTAAGGTATTGGTTGGCGGCGAAGCGATTATGCCGTCATTATGGGAACAGCTAGTAGAGACTGATAAAATTGAGTTTTATAATGTATATGGTCCTACAGAATGTACGGTTGATGCAACATGCTATCATATCAAAAAAGATAGTGAGAGAGTAACGATTGGGCGTCCTTTGCCTAACGTTCAAACTTATGTATTGGATAGAAATGGGTTGCCAGTTCCAGTTGGTGTGATGGGTGAACTTTATATCGGAGGAGCGGGTCTAGCGAGGGGATACTTAAATCGTCCAGAGTTAACATCCGAACGATTTATTTCTCATCCATTCAAAGAAGGCGAGAGATTATATAGAACAGGCGATCTCGTGAGATATCTTCCTGATGGTAATATAGACTATTTAGGAAGAATGGATAATCAAGTGAAGATTAGAGGATTTCGAATTGAACTTGGGGAGATTGAGTCGACCTTACAGGAGCATTACTTGGTAAAAGAGGCAGTTGTAATGGTTAGGGAAAATCAGTCGGGAGATAAGAGGCTGGTAGCTTATGTAGTGGGCGAAGGCAGTTTAGAAGAATGGCGCGAGTATCTTAAAATAAAACTGCCAATCCATATGATACCTTCCTACTTTGTCGAAATGGAAGAGTTACCGCTAACTATAAATGGAAAGGTTGATCGGAAATCGTTGCCTATACCAGACTATCAAGGAACACAAGAAGGCTACGTGGCCCCAAGAAATGAACGTGAACATAAGCTTTCTATCATTTGGGAACGTGTGCTGGGTTCAAAACGTATTGGTATTCATGATAACTTTTTTGAAATTGGTGGAGATTCAATTTTTAGCATTCAGATTGTCTCTCGTGCGAAGCAAGCTGGTTTACAGTTGACACCAAAACAACTATTTGAACACCAAACGATTGCTGAGTTGGCGCAAGTAGTCAAAGAAGAACAAGGTGTACAAGCTGAACAAGGAATTATAACTGGAGAGACGATACTTACACCTATTCAGCAAAGGTTTTTTGCACAAAATCATCCTAACCCACATCATTGGAATCAATCCATGTTCTTTAGAACGAAAGAAAAATTGGACATAGGATCACTGGAAAAGGCAGCGCGTAACCTTCTACTTCACCATGATGCCCTGCGTTTAAGATATGAACGTTTAACTAATGGGACTTGGGAACAGTGGAATGAAGGAATTGAAGAACAATTGATGCTGACTGTCATTTCATTAGACGAAGTGCCGGAAGCGGATTGGCATGGAGTTATTCAAAAAGAGATTAATATTGCACAAGAAAGTTTGAATTTACATGATGGTCCGTTAATGAGAATGGTGTATTTTGATGAAGGTGAGAAGACTGGCCGATTATTTTGGACAATTCATCACTTAGCCGTGGATGGTGTTTCTTGGCGAATTTTATTGGAAGATCTGCAAACAGCGTATACTCAAGCGATTCAAGGGCAGAAAATTCAATTACCTATGAAGAGTACATCCTTTAAAGAGTGGTCGGAAAAATTACATCATTACGCTGAAACTGGAATATCACAAGAAGTGCTGTATTACTGGGATCAGCAGTCTGAACAAGACGTTGTTAAACTGCCGATAGATGGTACTATAAGTAATTCAGTAAGCGCAGTAACTGAGGAAATTACTGTGGTGTTAAATGAGAATGAGACCCGTATGTTATTGCAAGAGACTTTAAGCACTCACCGTGTCCAAATCAATGAAGTATTATTAGCAGCATTGGTACAAGCTACAGCAGCATGTACAGGGCAGACGATATTGAGCGTGGATTTAGAGGGGCATGGTAGAGAAGAAATTATTGAAGATGTTGACTTATCGAGAACCGTGGGATGGTTTACAAGTATTTACCCTGTGCACTTAAATATTACTAGTGCTAATACGCCAATTGCAGCATTAAAAGCAGTTAAAGAACAAGTTCGCAAAATTCCTAATAAGGGTGTTGATTATGGAGTGTTGCGTTACATGAACGCAACAATGTGTGAGCAATTGAGCTCTCAACATACACCGTCTATTAGTTTTAACTATCTTGGACAATTTGATCAAATGTTTTCTAGCGATGCAATGTTTATGCCGGAGAACGAATTTAAGCGTTTAGATCATGCTGCCGGTTCCAAGCGATCGCATGTAATTGATGTAATTGGGGTTGTAACGAGTGGAAAACTTCAGTTCACTTGGGTATACAATGTTGGACAATTCGCCAAATCAACCATTCAAAGTATTGCACAGAATATGCTATATCAACTGAGCAGATTGATTCAACCTTCAGATAGAGAATCTGCACTGACCATTTCGGATCTTGCAATGGCTAATCTTAACCAAGTAGGTTTGACAAATGTACTAAACAAAATGAATCGTGGAAAGAACAATCAGATTACTGATTTATATCCACTATCACCTTTGCAAGAAGGTATGATTTTCCACACATTGCATGACCAAGGGAATGAACATGTTGCACCGTATATAGTGCAATTAAGTTTTATGATTAAAGGGAAAATGGATATTCCTACTTTTGAGCAGGCGTGGAAATCTGTAATTCAGCGGCATGAAATTTTTCGTACAGCATTTGTTTGGGACGAAATTGAAGAACCATTACAAGTGGTGTATGAAAATATCCCATTTAAAGTGAACAAAGAAGACTGGCGTACAATGACAACTAAAGAGATAGAGGAAAAAAGAAAAGTCTTTTTGGCATTAGATCGAAAACAAGCCTTCCAATTTGATGAAGCACCATTGATGCGGGTAACGGTCATTCAAGAAGGTGAGGAAGAATATCGGATTGTTTGGACCCATCACCATATTTTACTGGATGGATGGAGTTTACCATTGGTCTTTAATGAATTACTTACAGTCTATCAGAAGAGAATGAATGGAGAAGCTGTAAAGTTACCTAAACCCTCACCATATAAGAAATATATCCAATGGCTCAGAGAACAAGATAAGGAGCAGGCGGAACAATTCTGGAGAGAAAAGCTTAAAGGTTTTACTGCACCAACTTTGCTGGGCTTAGAAAGTAAAGAGGAAGAAAAAGGTTATACAGAAAAGGTTACCTATTTATCAGAAGAGCAGACTCAAGCGTTACAAGGATGGGCGAAACGCAATAAACTTACTTTGAGTACAGTAATTCAAGGTGCATGGGCATATCTCATGAGCCGGTATAGTGGAGAAAATGACATTGTCTTTGGTGTAACAAGCTCAGGGCGTTCTACGGAGATTATTGATGTTGAAAACATCGTAGGTCCTTTCATTACAACGTCACCGACGCGAATTCATTTGATGGATGATATAAAAGTAATGGATTGGTTGCATAAGATACAAGAGGAAGAGATAGAAAGAAGACAATATGAGTATGCTTCTTTAACAGAAATTCAGGGATGGAGTGAAGTTCCTAGAGGAACACCGTTGTTTAATAGTTTATATGTGTTTGAAAATTATCCAGTGAAAGAGGAGTCTTCAGAAAATCTAGAAATTGGTGAATTGGAAGGAGTAGAGCAAACCCACTACCCATTAGGGCTGGCTGTAGTTCCAGGAACCCAGTTATCGTTAAAGTTAATGTATGACTGTAGTAAGTTTAATAGAATAACTATTGAACGAGTGTTGGGTCATTTACACCAAGTGTTGATGCAAATGCTCAAAAACATTGATCAAACTCTATCGGAGCTGGTATATATTACGGAAGCTGAACAAAGACAACTATTAGAAGAATGGAATGATAATGCTATATCCTATCCACGTGAGAATGTGATTCATCAACTATTCGAAGAGCAAGTAAATCGTACGCCTGACGCGGTGGCAGTGGTAGATGAAAAACAGCAACTAACATATCGTGAGCTGAATGAAAGAGCTAATCAATTGGCCCATCATCTACAGAAATGTGGAATTGGGACAGAGTCATTGGTTGGTCTCTGTTTTGAGCGTTCAGTTGAGATGGTTGTTGGTCTCATGGGAATTTGGAAGGCTGGAGCAGCCTATGTTCCATTGGATCCATCGAATCCGGAAAGCCGCCTGCGATATATTTTAGAAGACACAGGAATTCAAGTATTGGTTACAAATGAGGTATTAGTAGGCTGGATACCTAAAGAAATCAAGACAGTTTGCTTAGATAGGGACCAAGCAATGATTTCTCGAGAAAGCAAACTTTCGCCGATATGTGAGGCAACAGGGGAAAACTTAGCGTATGTTAACTACACTTCCGGTTCGACAGGGAATCCAAAGGGTGCTTTAGTACAGCACCATTCTGTAATAAACCTATCATATGGTTTACAAAAAGAAGTTTTCTCACATGAGATACCTGGTAATATGCGCGTCGGTTTAAATGCGTCAATTGCCTTTGATGTATCTATTCAGCAATTACAAATGCTGCTTCATGGTTCAAGTGTATATATTATCCCAAGTGAAGTTCGCACTAATCCGGAACAATTTGTGTCCTATATTAGGGAGAATAAATTGGAAATGTTTGATATGACACCTTCATTACTTCAATTACTTATAGATGGAGGATTGCTAGAAACAAGTGCTGATGTTCATGTACCAAGTAAGATATTGGTCGGTGGTGAAGCAATCATGCCGTCATTATGGGAACAGCTAGTAGAGACTGAAAAAATTGATTTTTATAACGTATACGGTCCTACAGAATGTACGGTTGATACAACGTGTTATCATATCCAAACAGATAGTAAGCGAGTTACAATTGGACGTCCATTGCCGAACGTTCAAACTTATGTATTGGATAGAAATGGGTTGCCTGTTCCAGTTGG
The DNA here is from genome assembly GCF_921008455.1 of Bacillus basilensis. Taxonomy (NCBI): domain Bacteria; kingdom Bacillati; phylum Bacillota; class Bacilli; order Caryophanales; family Bacillaceae; genus Bacillus; species Bacillus basilensis. The sequence continues at coordinate 2,537,666 of NZ_CAKLBZ010000001.1, forward strand.
TGTAACAGGTGAGCTATATATTGGTGGTGCAGGTATAGCGAGAGGATACTTGAATCGTCCAGAATTAACAGCAGAGCGATTCATTCGTCATCCATTTAATGAAGAAGAGCGTTTATATCGTACAGGAGATTTGGTTCGTTATTTACCTGATGGTAATTTAGATTACTTGAGAAGAATTGATAATCAAGTGAAAATTCGGGGCTTCCGTATTGAACTTGAAGAGATTGAAGCGAATCTAGAGAGTCATCCATTGGTAAAAGAAGCAGTAGTTTTGGTAACAGAGGATAAATTAGGAGAGCAGAGATTGGTTGCTTATGTAGTTGGAGCTGGAAGTATGCATGAATGGCGTGAATATCTCAAGACACAAGTACCGAATTATATGGTTCCCGCACACTTTATTGAGGTAGACGAGATTCCTCTTACAATGAATGGAAAAGTTGATCGGAAGGCATTGAACAGTTTAACTATTCAAAGAGAAAATAACTTCTCTACACCAATCATTCCAAGGGATGAAATTGAATATCAGTTGGTTAAAATCTGGCAGGATGTGTTACAGATAGAAGATGTCTATGTAAATGATGATTTCTTTAATAGAGGGGGACACTCTCTCCTTGTAATCAAATTAGTTTCAAAAATTAGGGAGAAGTTTGGAAAAGAGATTAAGGTGTCTACATTGATTAAGAATCCAACATTGGAAGGAATCGCATGCCTTATTCGTGATAAGCATGATATGACAAAATCTGTATCAGCGCTGGTACCACTACAAGAATCAGAGAAAAGACCTTTCTTCTGCGTTCATCCGTTTATGGGGAATGTATTTTGTTACATTCAACTAGCAAGATTGCTTAAGAATCACTGTTCATTTTATGGTTTACAGAATCCTCTCATAGAAAAGAGAGAGATTGACGACTCGACCTTGCCGGAACTAATTCAACTTTACATTGAAGAAATAAAAAGTGTTCAGCCAGAGGGCCCATATCGTCTTGGAGGATGGTCTTTAGGCGGTGCAATTGCTTATAAAATCGCAACTGTACTAAGAAATCAAGGAGAGGAAGTTGAATTGTTGGTACTTATGGATACTAAAGTACCTTCAGAGCAGGATCATAAAACAAGGGAGGATATGCTCTCATATATCTCTCAGCATTTCATTCCTGTAGGTTTAACAGAGCAGGAAGAAGGCCTCGTCCATAAGCAAGATATGCTTGTGGAGCGATTAATTATGGAAGGAGTACTCCCGCCTGATGCAGATTTTATGAATTTGAAGCAAGTTATTAATGCTCATAGGAAATGCCTGAACTTAATGGCAGAGAATGATTTGATACCATACTTTGGAGAAGTTATCTACTTTAGTGCTGAGGAAGGAAAAGAGTTGTTTACAGATTGGGGACCTTTATTAAAAGGAAGAGTAAATAAGTATTCTGTCCCTGGATCACATGAAGAAATAGTAGACTTCCCCGCAGTTGAAAAGATAGCTAAGTATCTATTAAATGAATTTGAAGGAATAAAAGAAACATCCCTTTCATTAACTGAAAAGTAGAGAGTGCAAAAGATGCAACGCTATGAACGAAAAGGGCAGCCCAATAACTGCAAATAAAGTGTAGGCAATAATGAATATATCAAGAGTATTACTTTTTAAGAGGATAATGCAAAAATTAATTGATAGAGACATAGAAGCCTATATGAGTTGCTCATAGAATAATGTAAATGCTCCCCATTTTTTTGTAATAAAAGCTAATGCTTTGATGACATTACTGAGGAAAGGTGTATATTTTCATTGATATGTAAATATGCACCTTCTCTATTGTATTTGCAATTTAATAAAGTTAATTTGAATTTATGTAAAGCACATATATGAAGCCATCCTTTAAAAAAGGAAGTGATTTATCATACACATTCAAGCTGTGAAAATACCAAAGAATATTGAAAGTCATTTGTTTAAGCAACTTAGTAACTTGGTTTCAAATGAGAAGAAAGAACGAATGAAGCGTTTATTAAACTCATGCGACATTAATAGGACCCTGATAGGGGATTTACTAATCCGATCTCTAATCTGCCAAAAGTATAAAATTAATAATGAAGAAATTAGATTTATATATAATGAGTATGGAAAACCTTTTGTTGAAAATTTTTCTGACTTTCATTTTAATCTGTCACATTCAGGAGAATGGGTGGTTTGTACTACTGCTAATTTTAATGTGGGTATTGATATAGAAAAGGTTTCAGAAATAGAGGCTCTTAAATTAGCAAATGAATTTTTTTCAGAGGAAGAATTTTATGATATATCTAATATAAATTCTGATGAACAAATTAATTATTTTTATGATTTATGGACATTAAAAGAAAGTTATATAAAAACGATTGGAAAAGGGCTTTATATCCCGTTAAATTCATTCTCTATAAAAAAAGAGTCACGAACTTTAATTTCATATAAGTATATACCTCAAAACTTTTACTTTAGACAATATAACATTGAGCCAAATTATAAGATATCTGCTTGTGCAACAAGGGATGAATTTCCGCAAGAGATAATAATTAAAGACATTTATTCAATTTGCCAAAATATATGCAAATTTGAAAGTAAGGAGAAAATCAATGCAGAAGACTAAACTTTTTTGCTTTCCACATGCTGGGGGATCTGCGTTTAGTTACGCAAAATGGAAAAATCACTTTAATCCATATATTGAGGTAGTCCCGATAGAGTTAGCTGGTAGAGGATATAGAATTGAAGAAAACTTGTACCAAAGTATGGAAGAGGCGGTAAATGATGTCTACAATAAAATAGTTATGCAGATAGATAATTCGCCCTACATTCTATTCGGGCATAGCATGGGAAGTTTGATCGCCTATGAAGTAGCCAGAAAAATAAAAGATTCTAAAAACGTATCGCCTGAATTTCTTGTTTTGTCCGGTAGAAATCATCCAAATAGTAAAATAAAAAATATCCGACATAATCTTTCTAATGAGCAATTTAAAAGAGAAGTTATTGCAATGGGAGGTACACCGTCCGGGGTACTTCAATCAGAAGAATTAATGGAGATTTTTCTCCCAATTCTAAGAGCAGATTTTAAAATTGTCGAGACATATATTCATGACAATAATATACAACCATGTGATATTGATTTTCTTATATTTAATGGGGAAAATGATGAATTTACTACATATGATCAAGTAATAATATGGGAGCAATATACAAGTAAAACGTGTACTCTTCATTCTTTTGAAGGTAATCATTTCTTTCTAAATGAAAATATTGAAGAAATAGCAAAGAGTATTATAAGAAAGTTAGATTCTAAAAGATTATCAAATAGTTTTTAGAGGTTTTCTAAGTATATTCATGGCTAAGGAACAAAATATTAAATATGAAAAATAAAGGAACTGCTGAAATATCATTGAATAAGGGCATTGAAGCCTAAACGAACATTTCAAAGGCAGGAAAAAAGACTCATTGAATCGTAAGAGTTACTTCCCTTATTTATCTAAAAAAGTGATGCAACTTATTTGCATCACTATTTAAAGTTTTACCAGAGAGTAATTCAGTTAATTGGTAGAAAAAGGAATGGGCCTATTTGGCCCCTTCCTTTTTCTCATACATAACGCTTGTTGACAACTTATGAAATAATAGCATTCATCGCTATTAAAATATAACACTAAAAGCAATTAATTAGATATGTAATTGTGCATACATTGTACTATTTCATGAATGGGAACAAAACTATTTATCTCTTTCGGGAAGGAAACAAATAGACTCAGGTATACTTAGGGTAAGAGCACCCAAAGATGCGCTCCGTTTCTTATTTCCTATCCTATATTACCATTCCAAGCAAATTCCTTCTCTTTCAAACAATTCATCCATTGAATAAAGATAAATCCGCCATACGTATCGCGTAGCATGAAACGTTCTTAATATTATTTGGAATATATTTCAATATACTTCCGATACTATAACAGATCTAAAATTTCTCTACTGGAGGTATATAATGACATATCCATTTCGTAATTTAGTATTTGAAGGAGGCGGGGTAAAAGGGGTCGCTTTTATCGGTGCCATCCGCGCACTAAACGATGAAGAGATTTTGCCAGAAATACAACGATTTGGGGGGACTTCTGCAGGAGCGATTACTGCATTACTTTTAGGTCTTTCCATTCCATTCGCAGATGTCGTAAAAATCCACAAAGATATGAATTTTAAAGCATTTAAAGATCATGATTTTTTGTTTATTCAAGATAACATTCGTCTATTTTTTGATGGTTTTGGCATTTATAAAGGGGATTTCTTCACTGAGTGGATAGGTGCGATAATTGAAAAATGGACAGGGAGTAAGGACACAACCTTTCAGCAGTTATATGACAAAACAGGAAAAGACGTGTTTTTCCAAGGAACAAACGTTTCTACACATCAGCTTCGCACGTTTTCTCGTGAGACTACGCCTGATGTCCCGTTTGTAGTTGCCGTGCGGATTTCGATGTCCATCCCATTCTTTTTCAAATCTGTGGAATGGGAGGAAGATTATTATGTAGACGGAGGTGTACTCGATAACTACCCAATCCGTTTATTTGATCGCAAAAGTTTTGTGAGTAAAGAAGAACACTTAACGACCACAGACACAATTGACGAGGTTAATAAACTGGTAAGTAATACGGATCAGCATTCTGCATTAAGAAGCTTACATACGAACTATAATGTATCTTTTTTTGATCCTGCAGATGAAATTGTGTATAACAAGGAAACACTAGGTTTCCGTTTAGAATCTCGTGCTGAGATTGCCATGTTGAAACATATAGCAAGTGCAAAAAAACATCATATTGGCCATTCACTTATTGATTTTGTATGGAATTTGTCTCAAACCATGATCAAGGGACAAGCGAGCGGAAAAACAACAAAAGAAGATGCCGCTCGTACTGTATTTATCAATACGTTCTTTACGTCGTCAATTAATTTTAATATCACAGAAGAAGAAAAGAACACACTCATTGATTCAGGCTATACTTGCACTAAAGATTATATACATCAGTTCAATACTTCTGAAGTAAAATTGTTTAATCGACCATAAAGCCGAGTGCAATGCACTTGGCTTTTTTCAATCATCCTGCAAATTCGTTATTTTTTAGTAGGCAATTAAAATTTAGATAGACTTTATATAGAACAAGAGAGAGGAGATATCAGAAAGTAATAAATATAAGTATGGATGATTTCTTATTTTGTAAAACTAGGGTGTAGAAAGGGTGAAACAGGTGGAAGAAAAACTATGTTTTATGAAATAATTTCTTTGTTAGATAATAGATATAACTATCATGTCCTCGCAAAAGTATTGAACGTAGAACTTCAAACTTTAATTACAATTAAAGAACACCGAAACAATTTCCAGATACCAGGTAATCATAAGAGGACGATCAAGCATCAAGATATAATGTATGCCTTATCTGGAAAAAAGAATTTAAGTAATCCAAGGTTAAATTCTTAACTTTAAAGTAGCAAATCTGTAGCTTTTATCATTTTAGCCATGAGGGCTCCGTCCTAAATAAACGTGAAGGGCTACAGCCGGTTGAAGTGCCCTCTCGAAAGTTAGACAAGTCGGTTCATTAGGCAGCCTTTAGGGTATGAGCCCGGTATTGTACCGTGCTCATACCTTTTAATTTTGCCCTGATTCTTTTTGATTATAGTACCCTATATACTTTGCTAATTCTTGTTTGAAATGTGTTATACTTTTAAATTCTGTTTGATACAGAAATATACATACAAAAACGCCATCCTTTCCAATGATTCTACAAAAAGAATAGCGTATTTTTTCATTTTAGAGGGGATTTTTGAAGAAAGAATTAATAGTATTAATAGAATATGTAAAAATACTCCGATATTTAGTCAACAGTTTTATACCTTATGAATAATATCTGAATAAATGGATGATACTATACTTTGAATGAAAAACACAAGCATTGCATAATAAATAAAATACTCCTTATCTATTAAGTATTTGAATTCTCTAAATCTCGATGTATTATATTCTTTTATTTTCTCACTTTGTGAAGCTGAGAAAACATCATCACTTCTGAAAGAACCCTAACTTCAGCGGGTTCTTTGATTTACTTGAACTTATTTTTGAATCATTGTATTATATTTTCGAGTCTTACTTATATAAATCATTATCAGGAGAATCTGCAGATTTGCAGGTTCTTTTTTATTTTCATACTATTGATTTTTATACGTGTTTGGTAAAAAATCAATGAGTTACAAAAAATTACTATACCGAAATCTAGTTCGCTATAGTAATTTGCATATATAAGATCCCACTTTGCTATATCCCCCAAAAAGAGTCATAAAAATCTATATTTTTTAATTCAGTTGCAAACTACAAAACATCTTTTAAAAAGAAATACATGTAAATACACATTATATTTTATTCCATAATTCTCTATTTTGTTCACGATAGTCTGATATTGAAAAAAATAAAATATTTGGTACGACTTCAATTTGTTTTTAGATAGTTTTGTAATTAAACTATAATATTGTATTTTTTCTGCATTATTGAAATTAGTAATAATAAAATGTATTATTGAAAAGCACAATTTATAATTCAAGTAATCAGGACTATGTACTCATTATAATTTGAACATTCAGAAATTATAATATTATCTAAAAATGAGGTGTGATTCATAGAAACAGTACATATTAAATGGTATGGAATGTATAGTATAAATGATTTTTATAATAGGGAAGAAGCTTCTAAGAAGGGGATATTTGCAATCTCTAGAGTATATGCTAAGACTGTAACATTGCTCTATATAGGACAAACCAAAAGAAGCTTTATACAAAAGATAAGGGAACTTAATAAGGAGTGGCCTTTTGATGAGAGCGAATTAAAGATTACATTAGGAATAATAGAATTTCCTAGTGGTGAAATTTACTCTGAAAAGAAGGTAAAAGAGATAAAATCCCTTTTGATTTTACGACATACCCCGTTAGAAAATGAAACATCTTTACTATACTATAGAGGGAAATTTAATTTAAAAATTATAAATAAGGGAAGAAGAGGTTTAATTGTTAAAAAGCTTTCTACAGGAGATCTAATGTGGACGTAATTGGAATCAACTTTGAATAAAATTGAAAGTTGTTTAAGTGCAGAAACTTATCAATTTTTAATGTATTAAACTATTTTGAATAACATATGTCAGATGCTTGAAAAAACACAAATTTTATTGTGATATGAAATCCTGTATGGAAAGTGTAGTGTATTTCTATTATTTAATAAAAATATTAAGAATTATAGGGATAATACATAAAGAGTAGAGGAGAAAGTAAACACGGAGGTTTGAAGAATGGGACAAGTAAGCAGATTTCAAGAAAAACAACAGAATCGTCGTCAAAAGGCAATTTTTAATATTGCATTTACTTTAATATTAGTGACAGTTGGTATAGTGACATACCAGTTGTTTACCTCTTCTAATACATCAAAGAAAGCAATTGCTCAAGAAAAGAAAGCAGTACAGTTAGAGGAGAAGAAACGTGAAGAGAAAGAAGCGACACAGTTAGAGGAGAAGAAACGTGAAGAAAAAGAAGCGGCACAGTTAGAGGAGAAGAAACGTGAAGAAAAAGAAGCGACACAGTTAGAGGAGAAGAAACGTGAAGAGAAAGAAGCGGCACAGTTAGAGGAGAAGAAACGTGAAGAGAAAGAAGCGGCACAGTTAGAAGAGAACCAAAAAGCAGAAAAATCGGTATCTCAAGAAAAGGGTTCTCAAACTAATCCTTCTTGGAAGCCAATTGGTACAAAGCAAGGGGCTAAACCTGAAATGAAATTTAAAGAAGGAACAGTAGATTGGAATGAGATGAAAAAAGCAATTTCTTATGCTATTGATGTTCCAGAGAGCCAATTGATTTTCGATTTTATTGGGAATAATGGTAATAATAAAGCCTACGGTAATGTGCGAGATAAGCAAAGTAACAAAAAATATAAGGTTGATATTGATTGGGTAGAGAATCAGGGGTGGAAACCAGCATCTGTACAAGTGGTAAAATAATAGAAATATAATTATGTGTTTAAAAGTTTACTTTTGTAAAAACTCATAAAAGAGTTCGTTTCAATCAGGACTCTTTTTGTTATGTCACCAGCATTAATTACTAGGACTCAATTGTTAGATCCTGATACAGACAAAGTTTGCAGTTTATTAAAATCTACCTGATTTAGTGCTTCGAAAGATTCAAAATTGCATTTTTAAAATACTAAATAATTAATGGTACCTTTTAAAATATTTTTGGACTCATTTCATTAGAAGCTATTCCGTCTATATAACTAAAAAATGTGTTATAATATCTATTGAACATATGAATAGGATAACAACTACCTGATTTTGGCAAGTAGCAATTTATTTAATGAAAGGATTACTTGTTTTCAAGACAAGTGATCTTTTTATATACATTCCCTTTACTATTTTTGAAATTGAATAGATATTTCAATCTGTGTAATTATAATAGAATTGATTAAAATTAAAGCTACAATAAGGATAATACCTTCCTTATTTGTAGTAAGAAATATATGAAAAACACCTTATTTGTATTAAGGTGTTTTTGACATATTAATATTACTCATATACTGGGGTAACCTTTAGAGCATATCAATCAATTTCTTGATATAAAGGAGAATAATTAAGTTTAATTGTGTCATCTTCTTTTTGCAATGGTCACCAATTAGTTGTGCATAAAAAAGAGACACATTTTGTGTCTCTTAGGAGTATGAATGAAATAGTAGAGTTTTTACAAAAAGAATATTGCATACCAAAGCGGGATCAAAAAAATCCACCCAATTGTAAGTACTAAGTATCTTAAAAACCCTAAAAAAAATGCATACATACACCTTTTAGGTATATTGTATGTTATTTAAAGAAAATTTATTATTTCATACTGGTTTACATACGAATGAGTAAATTCACTTTCTAATTTGTTCCTCTATCTATCATAATTTCTATGAAATTCTTAATAAACTGTTTTTGATTTAATTTCAATCCAATTCTAGCTCCCTCATCTTTTGCACCTGGTCGAAAATCTGCGACAGTCTGTCCCCTTAAAGATTCTAAATCAATCTCTACTTTTCGATACATGTATTGAAGAAAATCTGGATTGACAATTGCACTCATTGCAACAACATCATGTAAAGGAGCACCTTTAATACTGGGGTTTAATTTTTTGTAGGCACTAAAATAATAATCATAAATTGGTTTAATTAATGATTTAAATGGGGTAGTAGTGTGTTCTGCAATATATTCTGCTTCATTTGGAAGTAAAATAGCTGAATTTGTTACGTTTAAAGGAATTATTGTTAAATTTTTAGATTGATTAATTACAAATCGGGTTGAAACTGGATCACCATATGCATTTGCTTCAGCTACAGGTGAGACGTTTCCTGGTTGAAGAAATACTCCGGACATTATGTATATTTCTTTTATGCTTTGCATTGTTTCTTTCCAAAGGTTTAAAGCGATTGCAAGAGAAGTGGATCTACCTACATCAACAATTGTTAATTCTTCCTTATATTTTTCAATAATTGACAGAATTAGACTAAAATTATGAAGAGGAATTGATGCTACACTTTCTGGTGGTTGGATAGGTCCAAGTCCTTCTGCACCATGTATTTCTGGATAATAAGCAGTGAAACCATTAAGAAATGGTAAAGAGGCACCGCTGATAACAGGGATATCTGTTCTTCCAGCTAATTGTAATAAGTAAACAGCATTTCGAGTCGTTTGTTCTTTTGTAACATTTCCATAACTTGTAACAATTCCAACAATCTCAATTTCAGGATGCAATAAACCATATATAATTGCCAAAGAATCATCTATACCTGGGTCTCCAAATAATAATACTTTTTTCATGGGGGATTCTCCCTTCTTAAATAATTTAATATTTAATAAGACAAGCTCTGTATTATATATGTAAGAAGAGCATATATTTATGATTTATATTTTTAAAAATTGTTATTGTTGGAGTTTTTCGTCTTCATTTAAATGTTTAAATTAATGTAATAGCATGTGATAATAGACATGTTTGTTTAGGAAAACCTAGTTTATGTAGAAATAAAATTGACTTTTTATTCCATATTTCACTTGTGGGTTTTTTCCGAAATCCTGGCCGTAATCCTATAAAGAAACTCCGATTTGTGCTCTCTTCATATGCTATTTTAGAAAGGGATATTATGATGAAAAAAAGTAGTATAAATATAAGCATATCAATTTTAATACCGATTTTATTAATGGTATGTCTTATTAATGTTAAATACAGAATCATATTAACTGCATTATTTGGAGCTTCGATTTTTTCAACAACATTTCTTTGTGCGATCGGATTTATCCTAGCTGTTTTATCATATATAGAAAACAAAAGTATTTGGGCAAAAATCGGAATAATGTTAAACGTGTTAGTATTTTTTATTCCTATTATTTTGATTTTTTTATATAATGGATAGTTTAGATTTATGGGTACCACTTTATCACCATCAAACCAAGAAAAACGAATACCCCAAAACGAAAAATGAGCTTTTCACTTACAAGTTAGCACAAATTTTCGTTCTGGGATTACTATAAAATTTTAGCTAGATGGAAATGGGGTAATTAAAAATCTTAGCTTGATAGCGATGGGGTCTCGCCAACTAAACGTGAATTTCGTACGTTATCAAGACCTAAATCTAAAAAATACTAAAAATATCACGCTCCTAACATATTGTATATGACTTACATGTTAGGAGCGTTTATTTTTGGTAATGAGTTTTGAAACTGAATTTAAATAGTATTATTCTCTATCTGGATAGAAATATAAGTAAAGTAAAATAAACGGTCGTTTATGGCACTTAGTTGGTTACACCAGATATGTCATCTTTTATTCATTATATGCATTTCGAAAAAATTACCATTTACACGCAATCAGTACTAGTGTATTATTCAACTAGTACACTAGTACTGAGGAGGTAAGAAATGGAAAGTGGGTTTTCTCCTAATATCCCGATTTATATTCAGGTAATGGAATACATGAAAAAGGAAATTGTAACAGGTCGTTTAGCGCCGGGTGATAAAATACCAGCTGTACGTGAATTAGCCAGTGAATTACAAGTGAATCCAAATACGATTCAACGCACATTTCAAGAGCTAGAACGAGAAGGTATTGCTGTGACAAGAAGAGGAACAGGGAGATTTGTAACAAGTGAAGGAGAAAAGATTACTGAACTACGCAAAGGAATGGCAACAGAGTTGCTTGATAATTTTATAAATGGAATGGACAATTTAGGATTCACGAAAGAAGAAATTTTTCAAATCCTCCATTCTTCATTAGAAAAGAAAAGGAAGGAAAACGAATGACAGAGTTATTAAAAATTGAAAATCTGTGGAAAAGATATAACTTAAAAACAGTACTTCAAGATTTAAGTGTAACAATTTCTGAAGGGAAAATTATTGGTCTTGTTGGTGATAATGGTAGCGGAAAAACGACATTATTAAAAATGATTGCTGGTTTTCGTTATCCTTCTAAAGGAACTATCACAATTGAAGGTCAGAAGGTAGGAATAGAAACAAAGAAAATTGTTTCATTTATGGCTGATAGTCCTGTTTTTGACGAGTGGATGACAATAAAAGATGCTGTAGCTTTCTATCGAAATTTTTATCCTGATTTTGATTTAAATCAAGCAATGGAATTAATAATTGAATTTAAAATGCCATTAGAAGAGCATATAGTTGCTCTGTCAAAAGGAGAAGTGGAAAAATTACAACTTATATTAACTTTCTCCAGAAAAGCAAAGTTATATATATTAGATGAGCCCTTGGGTGGAATTGATCTCGTTTCTAGAAAACATATACTGGATTTAATTCTTAAATTTTACCGAGAAGACTGTACTATTCTTATTTCAACTCATTTAATAGAAGAAATTGAAAATATATTTGATGAGGTAATCTTTTTAAAAGACGGAAATATTGTATTACATGAAAATGTAGAAGAAATTCGTTTTCATCAAGGTAAAGCAGTGCATGAATTGTTTAGGGAGGTTTATAAGTAATGAACCCACTTTTTCAATATTTATATAAGTGTAATAAAAGAAGCATAGCTATTCTTTATTTTGTTTTTATAACTTCTTCGTTGCTCCTTTTATTTCATGTGAAAGGTTCAATTCAAATAACGAATTCGGCTAGACAGGATTTAACATTGGTTATTTTTTTAATTTTATTATGTATAGCTTCTTTCTACGTGTTTGTACTAGCGTTATCATCTTTCAACAAAATGATAAAAAATTCTATGATACGTTACACAGCTATCACATCTCAAAAAAATATATATGCAAATTTATTTTTCTTTACACTTGTATTTCTAATTTTATTGGTAATAGGACTGATTTTTTTATATTATTTTTCCTTAAGTATTGATGGTGTAAAAATAATGGATGATAGTTTTCAACAGGAATTTTATGAGTTATTTAAATACGGAATCTTTCACCATATCTTTGCTATTTTTTTATGGGGAATCGTTTTCATGTATTTGTTAGTTTCCGGTTATTTTATCATAGTTATTACAAAACAGTTTCCTGTTAAGGAATCGATAGGAAGGAAAATTTTCTTTACCGTTTTCTTTTGTATTTTCGTAGCTATTCAAACAGCAGTGATGGATGTTTTGGGAAGATTAGAGAGAGAGATAGTTACTATAAAAAAGAATTACTTTATTGATCAGAATGGATTCATTGAAACTTCTTTTTATCTTAGTGAATGGAGTACGATAACTGACCAAATTTTCACCTGTTTGTTAATAATTCTCCTCGTAGCCATTACTGGACGCATTATAGATAAGAAATTAGAGTTATAAAAATTTGTTTAATTCAAGATACATTTTAGGAGGAACTAATGAAAACATCTAATCCAATGCTAAAAAAGGATACTTTTAAAAAAGAGCCAACAAACACTTCTACGATGACCATTGGTGGAACCGTAAGAAATACATTTGTTATGCTTATTTTACTACTTGCAGCGTCTGTCTATTCATACTTACAGATGATGCAAGGTTCAATGAAAACGTCAGTATTAATTGGAGTAGCAATAGTTAATATAGTAGTTGCATTTTTAGCTATATTTATCCCTCGTATATCACCAATTTGTGCACCGATTTATGCTGTAGTGAAAGGGATTGTATTAGGAAGTATTTCAGCATATTATACAATGCGTTTCGGGGATTCTATTCTTTTAACTGCTGTATTATTAACCATTTCAATTTTATTTGCAATGTTAATATTATATGCTACTCGTATAATAAAAGTAACTGAAAAGTTCCGTACTGTTTTAACAGCTGCAACACTTGGCATTTTAATTATGTATTTGATTGTCTTCTTGCTAAACACGTTTGTTTTGACTGTTCCATACATTCACCAAGGTGGGACAATCAGTATCATTATTAGTGCCGTTGTGATTGTCGTTGCTGCATTAAATCTATTACTGGATTTTGATTCGATTGAAAATGGTGTACGTAGTGGGGCGGCAAAACATATGGAATGGTATAGCGCAATAGGGCTCATGATGACATTAGTATGGTTATACCTTGAAATTCTCCGTTTTGTTTCTTACTTTATGAAAAACGAAGAATAGAAAAAATCCTGCATGTTTCAAACATGCAGGATTTTTTTATCTAGTAGTGTCAATTTGAACACGAGAAAGTATCAAGATGCTTTACAACGGTTTCAACCATTGTATCTAAATTTTCAGTATCCTTTTCTATAATATTCTTTCGACCACTACAAATAATTTAACATTAAAGTACTGATTCCTTTTTAGCGTACGAAATTTGCGTTTTGTTAGAACTAAATAGAGTTCCTTAAATGGTCGTTTTTAGAATTTGATAATCGAGTATATATTATTGAAAAATTAGAGTTGACCATAAAACCAATATCCGATATATTGGTTTTATGAAAAAAGATATTATTAAACCCAAATTGTAAATATGTTTGATTTTATTGGTGAAGAGGGAGGAAATCCCTCTTCTTTTTTGTTCCTTCTAAAGTTCGAAGGTGCCTTGAGTAATAAAATTTGATTTTTTTAACGAATTCCCCGAAAGAATTCTCTTTCCTCAAGCGTGTGAAGGGCGTAGACCAACGGTAGGTGGGAGATGAATTTCTGTTTGGCGTAGCCAAAAGGTTTTGCATTTTATCATTTTAGCCAAGAAGACTCCTTCCTCAAGGAACGCGAAGTGAGTAGGTGGGAGATGAATTGGCTTCGGACAAGGGATGGCAGGAAGCCATCTTAATTGTTCGACATAAACAAACTGTTATTACACTATCTATCGAATGTATGTTTGTCGTACAATAGACATATATCCAAAAGGAGGTGAAATGATAATGATTAATAAAGCATATAAATTGCGTATCTATCCAAATAAAGCACAAGCGACCCTAATCAATAAAACGATTGGTTGTTCTCGCTTTGTATTCAATCACTTCCTATCTCTATGGGATCATGCATACAAAGAAACAGGAAAAGGTTTGACATATGGTACATGCTCTGCCAAACTTCCTGCCATGAAGAAAGAATTTGTTTGGCTAAAAGAAGTGGATAGTATTGCGATTCAGTCGTCTGTTCGCAACCTTGCGGATGCTTATACACGCTTTTTTCAAAAACAAAACAGTGCCCCGCGTTTCAAATCTAAGAAGAACAACGTACAATCTTACACCACAAAACAAACAAATGAAAACATTGCCGTTATAGGAAACAAAATAAAATTGCCAAAACTAGGTCTTGTTCGATTTGCCAAAAGTCGTGAAGTAAAGGGATGTATTTTAAATGCTACAGTTAGACGGAATCCTTCTGACAGATACTTTGTGTCATTGTTAGTTGAGACAGAAGTGCAGGAACTACCGAAAACACATTCTCACATTGGAATAGATGTAGGACTAAAAGATTTCGCCATTCTGTCAGATGGAAAAACCTATGAAAATCCGAAGTTTTTTCGATTGTTAGAAGAGAAGTTGGCAAAAGCACAGCGTGTTCTTTCTAGAAGAACGAAAGGATCTTCTCGCTGGAATAAACAACGAGTAAAAGTAGCTAGCATGCATGAATACATGGCAAATGCTAGAAAAGATTACTTGGACAAAATCTCTACTGAAATCATCAAAAACCACGATGTTATCGGTATAGAAGATTTGCAAGTATCGAATATGTTAAAAAATCGTAAGTTAGCAAAAGCGATTAGTGAGGTATCATGGTCACAGTTTCGAACTATGTTGGAATATAAAGCAAAATGGTATGGCAAACAAGTCATTGTCGGATCAAAAACATTTGCTTCAAGCCAATTATGTTCTTGTTGTGGATATTAAAATAAAGACGTTAAAAATCTAAACCTACGTGAATGGGACTGTCCTTCTTGTTGTACACACCATGATAGGGATATTAACGCAAGTATCAATCTAAAGAATGAAGCGATAAGGCTTCTAACCGCAAGGACTGCGGGGTTAGCCTAATCAATTAGAGTTCGATAGAACTCTTTACTTAGGAATCCCCCACTTTCACTTCTAAACGAAGTGAAAGTGGGGGTAGTTCAAAGAATGTTGAACATTAGTTTGTTTTTTCAACAATAGGAGAAATAGCTTTCACAGGAACACCAGCAAGTAAAATAGGGCTAAACTCAAAAGATGCAGCATAAACGTTCACCGTATCACCGATTACAATATCTTGTAATACTTCGGTTGAAGTTTCAACTTCATAAGTTATGTTGTTACTTGAAACTAAGATTGAATTATCAGATTTCCCTGTAACATTTCCTTTGATTTTTTTGTATTGATTCTCTAAAATATTTTGTTCATTTCCTTTTTGAATAATCGCGTTTCTTGCCTCGAAAGGTAAGTCCATTAGAAGAATAGGGGCCATTTCAAATGCTTGAGCATAAACATTTACTGTATCGCCTATCTGAATGTTTGGTAATACTTTTGGATTAACATGGGCACGAATGGTTTGATTTTCACTTGAAATTTCTAAGCTATCTTCGGATTTTTTTGTCACTGTACCAGAACGTTTTTTTAGTTGTGCTAAGAGTTTTTGTTCTTTATCTTTACTCATTACATGGTTTTCTTGTTGTTTGTTAGATTCTTCGTTTATTTTAGAAATAGAACTTACATCAGTGTAAAATACAGTTTGTCCATAGATTTTTTGATGTTTCCATTGATCTTTGTTAGCAACTTTAACTTTGTCTCCGTTTTTAAAGTTAGAGTTACTACCATTTGGGAAGTCTATAGTAACTTCTTGACTATTGCCATTAGCATCTTTATATACAACAGTCACATAATAAGGGTCTGCATCATTTATTACACCAAATACATGGTTTTCTTGTTGTTTGTTAGATTCTTCATTTACTTTAGAAATAGAATTTACATCAGTGTAAAATACAGTTTGTCCATAGATTTTTTGATGTTTCCATTGATTTTTGTTAGCAACTTTAACTTTGTCTCCGTTTTTAAAGTTAGAGTTACTACCATTTGGGAAGTCTATAGTAACTTCTTGACTATTGCCATTAGCATCTTTATATGCAACAGTCACATAATAAGGGTCTGCATCATTTATTACACCAACTACAGCATTTTCTTCTTTCTTTGTTTGGTGGTCGATTTGATCAGACTTTGCAATAAATTGTGCAGCCTCTGCACGGGTAATTGGTCTATTAGGGGACCAGTTTTCTCCATCTTCAGTGCCCTTAGAAATTTCTGTTTGTATTAAAATATTTGCATATCTTTCTCCCCAATGCCCTTTTAAATCCTCAAATGTAGTTACACTATTTTTAGTAACTTTATTTTCTAATTTATAAGCATTTGCCACCATTGAAGCCATGGATGCACGATTAATCAAACCTGTTGGAAGGAAGTTACCATTTCCATCTCCTTTAATAACACCTGCTTTTTCAACAGCTGCAATGTAAGGTGCTGCCCAGTGGTTTTGAGCATCTCGGAAAGATGGTTTAGCATTCTTATTAATTTCTAATCCAAGCATTATAGCCATTATTTTGGCAGCTGAACCGCGGTCAATTGTTTCAGCAGGAGCAAAAGTACCATCGGGTTTTCCATGTAATGCGCCTTTTTCAACTAGGTAATTTACAGAAGGGCTTGCCCAATTTGGGACATCTGGAAATTTATGAGTATTTGCAAATGCACTAGATGAGTAGGATAGTAGACTTCCAGCAAGAATTCCTGTAGCAATTAATTTGTATTTCAAAATGTAACACTCCTAAAAAATATTATAGCTTGGTAAATCAATCATTTATAGTGAATCTTATAAGTAATATGAATTAGTTTAAATAATAGAGTAGGTTGGCAATTTCGCTATATTACAGGTAAATAATAATTAGTTAATTTAAATTATTATTTCGAAAAAAATCTATAGGCATACACTTATAATAAGGGACTATTTGATATATTTACCAAGCTTGTGTAACCAGTATAGTTACTTATATATATGAGTGTCAATTAAAAAAGAATTACATTTTTGTAAGATAACCATGTTAATAATATAGTAAGTAATTATTATATAAGGTGAATAATTACTCGTTATAATAACTATAAGGATAAATAAATTTGTTTTTAATCCTATGTAATGAGAGGGCTCTCTAGATTAAATAAAGAGGGATATTTAGCGTTATTTACCAGTGATTTTTTGTGTTTTTTATTTTCATTGGACTTCTATTATTATTTGTATTATTTGGTCATCATACTGCGGGGTTTTTAAATTTAAACAGTCACGGTGGCTTCTTACCAAATGGTGCAACAAGTTTTATTATATCTTTGTTGGTCGTTATCAATTAATTATTGAAGATAATAGATTAAATAATTTAGATTTATATGTGGGGTATTTTTGTACATCTCCTGAAAAAGGCGAATAAGAAGTACGCTCTTAAAATTTCTAACGAAGTACTTCGTATATACTATTTACTGTATTTTAGATAGTAACTTTGATTGCAGTAATTCTTGAATAAATGCATCCATGTCAACAAACTTTTGTTGTTTATTAAACTTAAATTGCCATAAAGATTAATAAGTTGCCATGCAAACGGAAATGTTTGTTTTAATTTATCTCTAAATATTGGCTATTTTCTTTCCTGTAAGTCAGCAAATTAGTAAAAATATAGGAATTATAATAAATGATACGATTCGCTAATAAACAGTACAATCAACCAGATAGGCGGATTATTATCATTTTTAGCTTATTATAAACATAAAAAAATTTACTTCGTGTAAAAGTTACTTGCTATATTATTAACCTTATTACCTTACAAAAGTGTAATAATCTTTTTGTTGACGTTCTTTAAAAACTGTAACTATAATGATTACATGTTAATTGATAATGGAAATCAGTTGGTGAATAGATATGATTGGAGATGTTTTAGTATATGAAAAAAGTCATTTTAGCTGGTGCATTAGGAATTGCAGCATTTACAGGAAGCAATATACCAGGATTAGATTCACTAACAGCAAGTGCAGCTGTACAAGAGTTCAACACTACAGTTGAGGGGAAAGTAATAGAAGTACAGTCAAATTATTTTATCATTGAAAGTAAAGAATTAAATGAAAGTGTAACTATTTATACTGATTTTCAAGCAAATGCAAAACCAGGTGAATATGTAAAAGTAAATAGTAATGGTCCATTACTTCAAAGCGCATTTACTACAAGCTTAACGGCTAATTCTGTTGAGCATTTTGAATTAGCTCCTGGAAACTACGAACAATATACAGTAGGGCATGTAAGTGAAGTTTCTTCTAATGAGTTATTAGTTACATATATAGATAATAACGGAAATCTAGAGGATCTTCGTGTACCTCTAAAAAACACTCATAACTTTAAGGTTAATGACTTAGTGAAAGTAGAAAGTGATTTTTGGGCGAGATCCATACCACCTATAGCTGTAAATGCAAAAGTAGAAAAAGTTAAAACGCAAATTAATGATTATAGTACTAGTACTGAGTCTTTAGAAAAAGAAGGTTCAACATTGAAACTAGGAATGTATGAAAAAGAAGATGGTCAACCTAATTTTGTAATCGGAGAAATTACAAAAATAGACAAAGATTATACCGATTATGTAGCTGTCAAGTACCCTTCTAAAAATGGGAAAAATGATGTTGTTTATGTGGATTTAACACAAGGTCAACAATTTAATATAGGTGATATGGTTCGAGTAGATTTTCATGATGGATCTAATTTCCATGGAATGGATAAAACAACGTATGACCATATCCAGAAAATTAACGATAAAATTAAACAGAATACAAATAAAGAGCAATGGGTTTGGTCTTGATTTTAATAAAATAAGATTATCCATCTATAATGTATATACCAATTCAAAAAGTCTTGTAATATGTTACAAGGCTTTTTTGAATTAGTTACTTTAAAACATTATCTTCTGTTTCATTTTTATTAGCTGCTTGCAAAAATGTCATATTTCTGTCGTGGACACTCATTCATATAAGTAACTATAATTGCTCCATCAATTGGGTATATGTTACATTTATATAATTTATCAGAGATACATGTTTATATAATGATTGTCCTGTTTATATTCTTTTGACTGGAAAGTCTATACATACACTTAATTTCGTGAAATTTTTTTATAGAGATATAAAAACTTTTTTTGTTGATAATATTTAATGCATCTAATCAGTATAAGCCTTTCTGTAATCTATTAATTTTGGAATCATGATGTTAGCATTGTCCAATCCATTTGAAAGCATGCTAGAGTACTAAACATATTTGTGGCTTTTTATGAGAAAAAGGATGCAGAGAAATATGGTGATTTATCATTTTCCGACAGAAGATTCCTTTCGTTTCATACGGTTAGAAACATTTTTATAATTCCTGTTCTATAATTGTTGAATATTAACAGGTGTAATTTGAGGTTGCTTTGTTTTGAAAGAAATCTTTTGAAATGGTCATAATAGAAGTAATAATTAGAAACAAATTTAATAAAAAATGATGAAAGACTTAAGAAGGTGAATATATTGCGTAAACATTCACATGTGCAATTTTATGTATTGATATTGGCTCTAATAGCTTATTTAAGCTTTTGCTTTATATTTTTATTTGTTTTTCCGAATCAGTATTTTGTATCAGATTTTAATATACGACTCTCATCTTTAGTTGTTGAAACTATTGTACTTATTTCATTACTCTATTCCATAGTATCCAGAAAAGTTAAGTTAGGAGTGTTTTGGGCTTGTATTACTATTGCAATAGGGTGTTTCTTGATAGGGAATTTTATATCTGCTTTTCAAGTACTTAATATAGAATTACCAATACAAAATTTTAATATCTCTGATGTATTTTTGTTGTTTTTCTTATTCTTCTTTCTCTTTGCGTTCTTTTATAAAATCATGATGGAATGTAACAAATGGGAGAAAGCGTATTTGATTTGTGATTTATGTATTGTTGTTACTGCTATTTTCACCTTAGAGTGGTACCTATTTAATAAACCTTCTGCAAATATTTTATTCTTATCAATTGGAGATGTTTTTCTTTCATTTATTTTCCCGATTATAGATCTATTGCTTCTTTTACTAGGAGTTAGCCTTATCTTTCGACCAGCAATTTTTAATGCGAAAAGTAAATTATTTATTTTCATCTTAGTATTAACTGGATTGTCTATTACGGACTATTTATATTTCTATTTACAAGATGATTTATCACATCGTTCACTCATATTATTAAGGTGTTTGTATAGAGTTTTTCTATTATTTATTGCCATTGCCGCTACTATCCCAAGAAGTGCATCTTCTAGAAGAAATTATTTTATTATTAATCCGACATTTAGAAAGAAACTTCTTGTCATATTTCCTTATCTTGCAGTTGTAATCTTAATTGGTTTTACTTTAAAAGAGCAAACTTCTTCATCTACACTGATTACGGGCAATTGTATTGCCTTTGTATTTGTACTGATTCGTCATACAATTGTGCGAATGCAAAACAAAGATTTAACCCAAAAATTAAAAGTGTTTAATAATCAATTAGAGCAAAAAGTATCTCAAAGAACAGCAGATTTAATAAAAAAATCTAATGATTTGGTGAAAAATCAAGAGAGGTTTAAGTCCTTATATGAGTATCATCCAGATCCTATATTAACAATGGATTCAAATGGTACCGTATTAAATATAAACCAGTCTGGAAGTATGTTATTAGGGAAAGACAGTGCTGCATTGATAGGAAAAGAGTGCTTCTCAATTTTTTTAGATGAAGATAAACCTGAATTGGAAGCAGCTCTAAAGAAGGGGAAACGATGTAGTTCGTCTTCATTACAGTTACGTGTGAAACATAATAATGAGAAAGATATACATTTTTGGTATGTCACCATTGTTCCTATTATGATAGAAGGACAAACTTTTGGAAATTATGTAATGGTAAAAGACATAACGAGGGTGAAGCAACAACAGGAAGAGATAAACTATCTAGCATTTCATGATACGGTGACGGAGATTGGGAATCGAATATTCTTCCAACAAGAATTAGACAAATCCATTGAGCGTGTACAAAAAACACAGGATAAGTTTGGACTCCTGTATATTGATTTAAACCGCTTTAAGACCATTAATGATACAATGGGTCATGCAATTGGTGACAAGGTTTTAAAAGAAGTTGCCAAACGTTTTAGGACATGTCTGTCACCGACTATTCCTTTAGCAAGAATAGGGGGAGATGAGTTTGCAATCATTGTCCATAACAAAACAGAGCAACAGCTATTGGATTTGTGTGAAGTACTATTTCGTATAACTGAAGAACCATTTGTAATAAATCAACACAGCTTTTACTTATCCCTTAGTATAGGAATAGCGTTGTATCCATTTGGAGGAACAAATGCCACAACACTTTTACAACATGCTGATATTGCTATGTATAGCGCAAAGGAAAAAGGTAGCAATGCTGTTTGTATATACGACGAGACATTATCTCAAAAAATAACAAGACGATTACAATTAGAGCAAGATTTACCGAATGCAATTGAAAATAATGAGTTGTTTTTATTGTACCAACCACAAGTTGATAGTAAGGCAGGAAAGGTTATTGGTGCAGAGGCATTGATACGTTGGCAACATCCAGAGCTGGGACTAATTTCACCTTTTGAGTTTATACCTATCGCGGAAGAAACATCACAGATTATTTCAATTGGAAAATGGACGCTACAGCAAGCGTGTTCACAACTGAAAGAATGGCATTCTGCAGGTTATACAAATCTAAAAATGGGGATAAATTTATCAGCTATAGAGTTTGAACAAAAAGATTTTGTTCAAACGATTATATCTACCATTGAAGAAATAGGAGTACCAGCTAATTTAATTGATTTGGAATTAACAGAGCGAATTGCCATGGTAGATGAAAAAGAAACTTTATCAAAGCTAAAAGCATTAAAATCATATGGTGTACATTTATCAATAGATGATTTTGGTACAGGATATTCTTCATTAGCGTATCTACCTTTGTATCCGATTGATACTGTGAAAATCCCAAGAGAATTTGTGAATAGGATTGGAACTTCAAATGAAGGAGATGAAATTATACAAACTATTATTTCGCTAGCCCATACTTTGAATATGAAAGTAATAGCAGAAGGGGTAGAAACGAAGGAACAGTTAACAGTGTTACAAAGTAATTCATGCTATTTAATTCAGGGCTATTTTTACAGTAAACCTTTAAATGAAGAAGGTTTTTTCAAGTTTTTAATCACGATGTAGAATGAATAAGTGAGAACAACATAGATGTGAAGGAAAATGAAATGAAGTTCTATCAATAAGGTTTAAAATAATAAGAAAAACATTTTATCTACTCGTATTGTGCTTTAAAAATGTACTGTGAAGAAAAAACAAAAAGCTATCCTTTATTATAATTCAACTGTGAAGTGCACCCAAATTGTTAGACTGTGTCTAACTTTCGGGGGTCACTTCAGCTTCCTATTTAGTCGGTTGTCAGAAGGAAGGCGTAGCAATTGTAATTGATCCAAGTCGCTATATAGAACAATATATAGAATTTTCTAAGAAAGAGGGGATGGAAGTAATTGCTGCGGCTGAAACTCACATTCATACAGATTTCCTTTCTGGGTCTAGAGAATTTTCTAATCTTTATCATGCAAATTTATATGTATCTGATGAAGGAGATTGTGATTGGAAATATCAATATCTTAACGAATGTCGATACAAATTGGTTAGAGAGGGCACAGAGTTTAAAATAGGTCATATAAAATTTAATGCAATTCACACCCCAGGGCATACGCCTGAAAGCATTTCTTTTTTAGTAACTGATACAAGTCAAAATAACTATACGAATGATAAGCCGATAGGAATATTCACAGGTGATTTTATATTTGTAGGAGATATAGGAAGACCGGATTTATTAGAAACTGCTGTAGGAATGAAAGATACTGCAAAAATAGGAGAAATAGATGATTTATTCTATAGGCCTAAATTTATTCAGAATTATGCTGATGAGCAAATAGATATAGTTTTATCAGGACACGCTCATGGTGTACAATTTAGGTTACTATTTATCAGCAAATTAGTGGCTCCAAATCAAGGTGTTTTACCTAAATATACAGCCGGTTTATATGAAAAACAAAGTACGTCTATGGTAGTAAGTAGAGGATTAGGCAATAGTATCATTCCGCAAAGAATTTTTAATAGGCCAGAACTTGTAGTTGTGCAGTTAAATTGAACTGTACGACTTTTTTGTGCAGAAAAAATAGGTTAAATGGATTTTATACAAGTTAACATTACAATTTTGTTAAAAATTTTCTACGTTACATAAAGTAACAAAATTTGACCTGAAGAGTTTGTTATAGTGTAAATAATCAAAAAACTTAAAAGTTAGTCGAGTGAAAAGTGTGATAAGTAATTTATGTAAAAAACTAAAAGGGGTGTACACATGCATAAAGAATATGAAATTGAAGAGTATACGGCGATTGAGGAACAAATACATTATTATTATAAATGTTTATTAGTAAGTCATCCTGATCAAATTATAAAGTATTTAGAAAAAAGGTTAGAAAAATATGCAGAAACATTACAATATGCACATTTATATCCTGATACAGTGATTTTACCTTTACAGCAATTAGTTATCGAATATTCTTTAGATGTTGCTAGAATTAGGAAATATATGAATTTAAAAACGTAAAGTAAAATATATAATTTAAATGAAACAGAGTCGACTTTAAGAAATGATATTCTAATGTCGACTCTGTTTCATTGTCTATTATTGTTTATTGAAAACAAATACTAATCAATTAACTTTGACATATAATTACGCAAGAGTAAAATAAAAGTGAGTACTCACTCATTTTTGAAAAGGGGGAAGAATACGTGCAACAACCTTCAATTACTTTACGCACTGTATCGAAAAGTTTTGGGAAAAAAGAAGTTTTACACAATCTGTCATTGCGAGTTGAAAAAGCAGAGATATTTGGTTTAGTTGGACCTTCAGGTTCAGGGAAAACGACTCTCATTAAATTGATTGCAGGTATTAATGAGGCAACAGAAGGTGAAGTACTTGTTGGTAATACTAACATGCCTAATTTAAATGAAATGAAAAGAATTGGTTATATGGCTCAGGCTGATGCATTATATGAAGAACTATCAGCATATGAAAATGCAGATTTTATTGCAACGATGTATGGATTAAAGGGAAAGCATAAAAAAGAAAGAATCAAAGAGGTTTTTGACCTTGTACAATTATCGCAACATATGAAAAAGCAAGTACAGCAGTTTTCAGGTGGAATGAAAAAACGTTTATCATTGGCAATGGCACTTCTTCATGAACCTGAAATATTAATTTTAGATGAGCCAACAGTCGGGATAGATCCACTTCTTAGAAAAACAATCTGGGGAAAATTTTATGATCTGAAAAAGAAAGGCACAACTATAATTGTAACGACACACATTATGGACGAAGCTGAATTTTGTGAACGCCTAGGGTTAATTAGAGAAGGAAAGCTAGTTGCGACTGGAACACCTGAAGAATTGAAAAAGCGGGTATCATCAGGAAGGATTGAAGATGTCTTTTTGTTGGAAGAGGTGGCTCTATCATGAGAGTTACTGGTGTAATCATTCGTATTATTCGCCAATTTTTCAGGGATAAGCGTTCATTAGCCATGATGTTTGGGGCACCTATGTTATTACTTTGGTTATTGTCGCTAGTGTTTACACAAAAAGACTATGTACCACATATTGCTGTTGTTGATTTGCCTGCTCCAGTAGTAAAAGTAATGAAAAATCAAGAAGCCTCAATTTATGAATATAGTAAAGAAAAGGCAATGTCTGAGTTGGAAAATCAAAAGGTAGATGCAGTAATTCGTTTAGAAAATGGAAAAATGAATATTGTATTAGAAGGTAGTGATTCGTCAAAAAATCGTGCTGTGCTTCAAATATTACAAAAAAATACAGAGAAGAACGATGTATCGATTATGAAACCTGAAGTGAATTATTTACATGGCTCTAAAGACTTTACAATGTTTGATGGGCTTGGTCCCGTATTAATCGGTTTCTTTACCTTTTTCTTTGTATTCATTTTATCAGGGGTGTCTTTCGTAAGAGAACGTTTAAGTGGTACTTTAGAAAGGTTATTATCGACTCCGGTAAGAAGATGGGAAATAGTTGTAGGATATATTATTGGTTTTGGGATCTTTGCATTTATACAATCCATTATAATCGTAAGTTTTTCAGTTTATATTTTAGATTTATATGTAGCAGGCTCCATATGGCTAACGTTACTTATTACATGTATGCTTTCTTTAACTGCATTAACTTTAGGGACATTTTTATCGGCATACGCAAATAATGAGTTTCAAATGATCCAGTTTATACCACTTGTTATTGTGCCTCAAATTTTCTTTTCTGGGTTGTTTCCAATTGAATCTATGAATAAGTGGCTCCAAATGTTAGGGAAATTATTTCCGCTCACATATGGCGCTGACGCAATGAGACAAGTGATGATTCGAAATCAAGGGTTTACAGAGATTGCATTAGATTTAACTGTATTACTGCTTTTTTCTCTACTATTTGCAATAGGAAATGTATTTGCATTAAAGAAACATCGAAAAATATAATGATGATACAAAGGGGCATTATAGATGAAGAAGGATTGGCTGGAAGAAATAATTGCCACAACAAATACGGATAAACGAAATGAACGTCAAATGCGTATATTAGAAGCGGCTGTTGATATGTTTGGCGAAAAAGGCTACGCTGCAACTTCAACAAGTGAAATTGCAAAGCGGGCTGGTGTAGCGGAAGGAACAATCTTCCGCTACTATAAAACGAAAAAAGATTTATTGTTAGCAGTCGTCATGCCGACATTAACAAAGTTTGCTGCACCATTTCTTGTACAAGCCTTTGCGAAAGAAATATTTAAATCGGAGTATGAATCGTATGAAGGACTTTTAAGAGTTGTCATTCATAATAGATTTGAATTTGCAAAAAAGCATTTTCCAATGATAAAAATATTAATTCAAGAAGTGCCATTTCAGCCAGAACTGAAAAATGAAATACAACAATTAGTAGAAACAGAGTTACTTTCACATTTTAAAAAGTTAATTGTAAAGTTTCAAGAAAAAGGTGGAATTATTGAGATGCCACCATCTTCTGTAGTACGACTTACTTTATCAGCTGTATTAGGATTACTCTTAACACGATTTTTATTATTGCCTGAAGAAAAATGGGATGATGAAGTGGAAATTGAACATACGATTCAATTTATATTGTTTGGATTAACGCCACGAATTTAATCATAAGTAAAAATATGTTGAAGTGTGAATTACATATACTACTTTTATGCAAATAATAAATCGCCTTTAAAAAGGCGATTTATATTCATTATTTATTTTTGATAAATAAATACTTGTTTACTAAAAATGTTCCAAATTAACGTGTTTCTTTGTCTCTTCTTCTAAGACCTAATAATCCTGCTAGTCCTAATAAACCGAGCCAAGCCCAATTATTATTTTTATCACGATTATCATTTAAATCATTTGTCGTATTTACATTTCGAGTTCTCACATCATTATTAACTCTGTCTAAGTTATTGTCATTAACTCGAGTTGAAATGTCAGTGTTATTAACTCTATTCATATTATTTCCATCGTATTCAGCTTGTGCGGATGTACCTAAAAACATAATAGATAGTGCTAAAACACTTAAAATAGATGATAATTTCTTCTTCATAACGCTCCCTCCTTTCTTATGTATTAATTTCTCCAGAGCATGTGTGTATTATTCGTTTCACAATGTCTAAACCATCATTATAGAGCGCACATTAATAAAACTAAATGAATCAAACTTTGCTTAAAATGTAAAACTGAGTACAATTTATATTATATGGACTAGCACTAAGGAGGTAATGAAATGCGACAATTTGCTAAACCTAAAATTGTTGTAAGTAAATGTTTAGAATTTGATGCTTGTCGTTATAATGGAGAGATGATTCCAGATATAACAATTCGAAACTTACAGCCATTTGTTACATTTATACCAGTATGTCCTGAAGTAGAGATTGGTTTAGGCGTCCCTCGTGAAACGATACGAATTGTAGAAGAAAACGGTTTGAATAAACTTGTACAACCGTCGACACGAGAAGACGTTACTGAAAAAATGGAGGAGTTTTCAAATGAGTTTTTACAAACGATATCCGATGTGGATGGTTTTATTTTAAAGAATCGTTCACCAAGTTGTGGTACGCGTGATGTGAAAATTTATTCTGGTTTTGAAAAAGCACCAGCAATAGGAAAGGGACCTGGCTTATTTGGCGGAGCAGTAATAAAAAAATTTTCGCATCTTCCAATTGAAGAAGAAGGTAGATTGTCGAATTTTATTATTAGAGAACATTTCTTTACAAGGTTATTTACAATAGCTTATTACAAAATGATTAAACATAATAAAAATATGAAAGACCTTGTATTGTTTCAGTCGGACAATAAATATTTATTTATGGCATATAATCAGGTGAAACAAAAAGAGTTAG
The DNA here is from genome assembly GCF_921008455.1 of Bacillus basilensis. Classification (NCBI taxonomy): domain Bacteria; kingdom Bacillati; phylum Bacillota; class Bacilli; order Caryophanales; family Bacillaceae; genus Bacillus; species Bacillus basilensis. The sequence continues at coordinate 2,565,638 of NZ_CAKLBZ010000001.1, forward strand.
GGCGTATTATTGCAAATCAAAAAAATGAAACGATCGAAGTTGTATTTGAAAAGTATGAGAAGACCCTATATGAATTATTTATGCGCACACCCCGCTATACATCGAATGTAAATGTATGTGAGCATATTTTTGGATATTTTAAAACAAAGTTAAAAAAACAGGAAAAAGATCATTTTTTAGGAATGATACATAAATATGCAGAAAAGAAAATACCACTTAGTAGTTTACTTGCAATTTTAAAATCATGGACCCTTCGATTTGATGAAAAGTATTTATTAAGACAAACATATTTCGAACCATACCCTGAAGCTTTAGTAGAAATTTCAGATTCGGGAAAAGGTAGAGATTATTAAACATTAAATTACATAATTCGACAAGAAAACTCCTATGTTGTTGTAGAACAATGTAGGAATTTTTTTGTGCATTAGTACAGAATCTGTTTTAAAATTAAGTTATGACAGAATTATAGCAATTGTCTAACTAATATTTTTGTCTTTTAAGAAGTAATGTTTGTAGTAGAAACTCGCACGCTGTCGAAACTCAATATTCGATAAGGGGTGTGTAGCGGTATGGAATTTACTCTAACTCGCGAAAAACAAATGATTAAAGAAATGGTACGTGACTTTGCTGAAAAGGAAATCGCACCAAAAGCGGTATATTATGACAAAACTGCGGAATTTCCATATGAAACATTTCAAAAAATGGGCGAACTAGGATTATTAGGCATCCCATTCCCTGAAGAGTATGGGGGTTCAGGTGGCGATACTGTATCGTACGCGTTAGCAGTTGAAGAAATTGGTCGTGCTTGTGGTGGGACAGGATTAAGTTACGCTGCAACAATTTCATTAGGTGCTTCTCCAATTTATTATTTCGGTACAGAAGAACAAAAGCAGAAATATTTAGTTCCAATGGCGTCAGGTAAAACATTAGGTGCTTTCGGATTAACTGAACCGAACGCTGGATCTGATGCAGGTGGTACACAAACGAAAGCTGTATTAGATGGAGACGAGTATGTTATTAGTGGTGAAAAGTGTTGGATTACAAATGCAGAGTATGCAAATACAATTATTGTAACCGCTGTCAACGGTGTTGAAGACAATGGTAGAAAACGCATTTCGGCATTTATCGTACCAACTACAAGTGAAGGATTAACAATCTCAAGCCCTTACGATAAGATGGGTGTTCGTGCTTCTAATACATGTGAAATCGTACTTGATAGTGTACGTGTACCGAAAGAAAATATACTTGGTGATGTAAATAAAGGATTTAAACAATTCTTATATACACTTGATGGAGGACGTATTTCAATCGCAGCATTAGCAGTAGGTATTGCGCAATCTGCATTTGAACGTGCACTGCAATATGCGAAAGAGCGTCAACAATTTGGAAAATCCATTTCTAATTTCCAAGCGATTCAATTTAAATTAGCTGATATGGCTACTGAAGTAGAGTTAGCGCGCAATTTAGTACATAAAGCAGCTTGGTTAAAAGATAACGATAAACCTTTCGGTAAAGAAGCGGCTATGGCAAAACTTTTCGCATCTGAAGCAGCAAGCCGTATTGCAAATCAAGCAGTACAAATTCACGGTGGATACGGCTATATGCGTGAATATGAAGTGGAACGACATATTCGTGATGCAAAACTATTAGAAATTGGTGAAGGAACTTCTGAAATTCAACGTCTCGTAATTGCAAGACATTTAGGATGTAGATAAAAAGGAGGAATCACTATGTTTCAAAAAATATTAATTGCAAATCGCGGAGAAATCGCAGTTCGTATTATGAAAACTTGTCAAAAACTTGGTATTCGCACAGTTGCTATTTATTCTGAAGCAGATGAAAATGCACTCCATGTAAAGATGGCAAATGAAGCTTACTTAGTAGGTGGGCCACGTGTCCAAGAAAGTTATTTAAACCTTGAAAAAATTATTGAAATCGCTAAGAAGACAAACACTGAAGCAATTCATCCGGGATATGGATTATTATCAGAGAATCCGTCTTTCCCGGTTCGTTGTAAAGAAGAAGGAATCGTATTTATCGGTCCATCAGAAGAAATTATTATGAAGATGGGAAGTAAAATCGAATCACGTATTGCAATGCAAGCTGCAGATGTCCCAGTTGTTCCAGGTATTACTACAAATATTGAAACTGCTGAAGAAGCAATTGAAATTGCGAAACAAATTGGTTATCCATTAATGTTGAAGGCATCCGCAGGCGGCGGAGGCATTGGAATGCAGTTGATGGAAACTGAGCAAACGCTCACCAAAGCATTTGAAAGTAATAAAACAAGAGCGCAAAACTTCTTTGGTAATGGAGAAATGTATTTAGAACGCTATATAGCTGATGCACATCATATTGAAATTCAGCTTTTAGCAGATACACATGGTAACACAGTGTATTTATGGGAGCGTGAATGTTCAGTACAACGCCGAAATCAGAAAGTAATTGAAGAAGCCCCTTCACCATTTTTAGATGAAGGTACGCGAAAAGCGATGGGTGAAGTTGCTGTACAAGCTGCCAAAGCACTAGGATATACAAATGCAGGTACAGTTGAGTTTCTTGTAGATGATCAGAAGAACTTCTATTTCTTAGAGATGAATACGAGATTACAAGTAGAGCATCCCGTTACAGAAGAAATTACTGGATTAGACCTTGTAGAACAACAACTCCTTATCGCAAGTGGCGAGAAACTATCGTTTACACAGGATGATATAAAGCGCAGTGGTCATGCCATTGAGGCTCGTATTTATGCTGAAGATCCGAAAACTTTTTTCCCATCACCTGGGAAAATTACAGATTTAACGTTACCGACAAACGTACGTATCGATCACTTTTTAGAGAATCATGTAACAATTACACCTTTCTATGATCCAATGATTGCAAAAGTTATTGCTCATGGTGAAACACGTGAAGAAGCAATTTCGAAATTACATGATGCTTTAGAAGAATTAAAAGTAGAAGGTATTAAAACGAACACGCCAATGCTGCTTCAAGTATTGGAAGACGATGTGTTCAAAAGTGGTATTTATACAACGGGTTTCGTAACGAAACAACTTGTTAAAAAATAAGATTTATGAATATTAAGGGGGAAAAAATGATGACGAAAGTATATGCATCGATGGCAGGAAATGTTTGGAAGATAGTTGTAGGAGTAGGAGATACAGTAGAGGAAGAGCAGGATGTCGTCATTTTGGAATCTATGAAAATGGAAATTCCAATCGTTTCAGAAGAAGCTGGCACAGTTATGAAAATTAATGTGCAAGAAGGCGATTTTGTAAATGAAGGAGATGTATTGCTAGAAATTGAATAGGGAGATATAGGGGGAAGCGAATTGAAACTACCTAATTTTGCTGTCATTAAAGAAGTCGGGCCACGTGATGGCTTACAGAATGAAAAAAAGATTGTTGGCACAAAAGATAAAGTAAAATGGATTCAACTACTTACAGAAGCGGGATTATCGTACGTTGAAGTTTCCTCATTCGTTCACCCTAAATGGGTTCCGGCATTAGCAGATGCAAATGATGTGTTTTCTGAGCTGAAAAGGGATCCAAATGTTACATATGCAGCGCTTGTTCCAAATCAAAATGGTTTGGAACGAGCTTTTTTGCAAAATGTAGATGAGGTGAATGTTTTTTTATCAGCAAGTGAATCTCATAATAAAAGTAATATTAATAAATCAATTAAAGAAGCATTAGTTGTAATTGAAGATATAACAAAACAGGCATTATTCGAAGGGAAAAAGGTAAGAGGCTATGTTTCTACTGTATTTGGATGTCCTTATGAAGGAGATATAAGTACCGCAGCAGTTGACGAATTATGTGATCAACTATTTTCATACGGCATTTATGAAGTCTCTCTTGGTGACACGATTGGTGTAGCGAATCCGCTACAAGTAGAGCGAGTATTAGAACATTTATTAAAGAAATACGATGCTTTGCAGTTTGCAATGCACTTCCATAATACGTACGGAATGGCTCTTGCGAATGTAATTAAGTCATTAGAATATGGTATTACAACATTTGATAGTTCTTGTGGTGGCCTTGGGGGCTGTCCATATGCACCAGGAGCATCAGGTAATGTTGCAACTGATGACTTAGTTCATATGCTCCATAAGTTAGGGGTCCAAACGAATATTGATGAAGAGAAGTTATGGAGAGCTAGTCAATTTATTCAAAGTAAATTAAATATCCAATTACCGAGTCATGTGTATAGAGCGCTTCAACATAAAACGATAAGTAGGTGAGAAGATGCTACAATTACAAAACATTTCAGTTAATTATGTAACACCTCACGTTGTAAAGATTTCATTATATCGTGAAAGACAAGCAAATTCATTATCTTTAGCGTTATTAGAAGAGTTACAAAACATATTAACTCAAATAAGTGAAGAGTCAAATACTCGTGTAGTTATTCTAACAGGTGCTGGCGAAAAAGCGTTTTGTGCTGGTGCTGATTTAAAAGAACGCGCCGGTATGAATGAAGAACAAGTTCGTCATGCTGTTAGTATGATTCGCACTACTATGGAGATGGTTGAACAATTACCACAGCCAGTTATTGCTGCTATAAATGGCATCGCACTAGGTGGTGGTACGGAATTAAGTTTAGCTTGTGATTTTAGAATTGCGGCTGAATCTGCAAGTCTTGGTCTTACTGAAACTACACTTGCAATTATACCAGGAGCAGGTGGTACACAGCGTTTACCAAGATTAATTGGTGTTGGGAGAGCGAAAGAATTAATTTATACAGGAAGACGTATTTCGGCGCAAGAAGCAAAAGAATATGGTTTAGTAGAATTTGTTGCACCAGCTCATTTACTTGAAGAGAAAGCGATTGAAATAGCAGAGAAAATTGCTAGTAATGGTCCTATTGCTGTTCGATTAGCAAAAGAAGCAATTTCAAACGGTATTCAAGTTGATTTACATACCGGATTACAAATGGAAAAACAAGCGTATGAAGGTGTAATCCATACGAAAGATAGATTAGAAGGATTACAAGCATTCAAGGAAAAACGCACACCAATGTATAAGGGGGAGTAAATATGTTAGACCAAAAACAACAATCGAATACATTTGAAGAACGAGTTGAAACGATTAAACAAGGCGGCGCACCAAAATATCATGAACAAAACAAAGCGAAAGGTAAACTATTCGTTCGAGATCGCTTAGCTCTTTTATTTGATAATGGTGAATATGTAGAAGATGCATTATTTGCAAATTGTGAACAAACAGGATTACCTGCTGATGGTGTTATAACGGCAACGGGTAAAATACATGGTCGAACTGCATGCGTTATGGCAAATGATTCGACTGTAAAAGCAGGATCATGGGGCGCACGTACAGTTGAAAAGATTTTACGTATTCAAGAAACAGCAGAAAAATTACGCGTACCATTATTTTATTTAGTTGACTCTGCTGGCGCACGTATTACTGATCAAGTTGAAATGTTCCCAGGACGCCGCGGTGCAGGAAGAATCTTCTATAATCAAGTGAAATTATCAGGTAAAGTTCCTCAAGTATGCTTGTTATTTGGACCTTCTGCAGCTGGTGGTGCGTATATTCCAGCCTTTTGTGACGTTGTAATGATGGTTGAGGGAAATGCATCCATGTATTTAGGATCTCCTCGTATGGCTGAGATGGTTATCGGTGAGAAGGTAACTTTAGAAGAGATGGGCGGAGCTCGTATGCACTGCTCTGTATCAGGATGCGGAGATGTTTTATGTAAAACAGAAGAAGATGCAATTACGCAAGCAAGACAATACATTTCATATTTTCCAAACAACTACTTAGAAAAGACTCCATTGGTTACACCTCAAGAACCGAAACAATTCGATAAAACGTTAGAACAAATCATTCCAGAAAATCAAAATGCTCCTTTCAATATGAAAGATCTCATTAATAGAGTTATTGATGAAGGCTCTTTCTATGAAGTGAAAAAATTATTTGCTCAAGAACTAATTACAGGTTTAGCACGTATTGATGGTAAGCCAGTTGGTATTATTGCAAATCAACCGCGAATGAAAGGCGGCGTATTATTCCACGATTCAGCTGATAAAGCAGCGAAGTTTATTAATTTATGCGATGCATATCATATTCCATTATTATTCCTTGCAGATGTACCTGGATTTATGATTGGTACAAAAGTAGAGCGTGCTGGTATTATTCGCCACGGTGCAAAAATGATTTCTGCAATGAGTGAAGCAACTGTACCGAAAATTTCTATCGTTGTTCGTAAAGCATATGGTGCTGGTTTATATGCGATGGCAGGTCCAGCCTTTGAACCAGATTGCTGCCTAGCATTACCGACAGCTTCTATTGCGGTAATGGGTCCAGAAGCCGCGGTCAATGCTGTATATGCAAATAAGATTGCAGCTTTACCAGAAGAAGAGCGTGATAGCTTCATTGCTGAAAAACGCGAAGAGTATAAGAAAGATATTGATATTTACCATTTAGCATCAGAGATGGTCATTGATGGTATTGTTCATCCAAACAATTTAAGAGAAGAGTTAAAAGGACGATTCGAAATGTATATGAGTAAATATCAAGTATTTACGGATCGTAAACATCCTGTTTATCCAGTTTAGAAGCCCTATTTAGGGCTTTCTTGCTCAAAAAGTCAAGGAGGGGAAAACATTGAAACAAGCAGTTTGGTTTCCAACAGAAGAGTATAAAGAAAAAACGCGTTTATATGGTTGGATGAAATCATTGGGCTATGAAGATTATGAAACGTTTTATAATAAGTCAATCGAAGAAACAGCTTGGTTTTGGGGAGAAGCTGAGAAAGCGGTTGGCTATCAATGGATGAAACCTTATACAGAAGTGCTAGATTTAGAAAATGGTACGCCGTTTGCACAGTGGTATAATGGCGGAACATGTAACGTTGTAGAATCAGTTTTATCACGCTGGCTTGCAGATGATGAAACAAGAACGCAACCAGCGCTTCAATATGAAGGGGAAAATGGAACTTCAAAATCATTTACATATGAAGAACTTGATAGCTGGGTAAGTCGCGTTGCAAACGGATTGAAACATGCGGGTATTGAAAAAGGTGACCGTGTAACAATTTATATGCCGATGATTCCAGAAACAGTTGTTGCGATGCTAGCTGTTATGAAAATCGGAGCAATTATTTCACCAATATTCTCAGGATTTGCGTCAGATGCAGTCATGACACGTGTGCAAGCGGCAGGGGCTAAAATGATTATTACTGCCGATGGTTTTTCACGCCGAGGTAAGATCGTTTCATTAAAAGATGAAGTAGATAAAGCTTGTGAGCATTGTCCAACTGTTGAAAAAGTTGTTATCGTGCGTCATGCAGGAAATGAATTTACACCGCATAATTATGATTTCTCATGGAGTACGTTAGAAAAAGAAAAGCCATTTGTACATGCTGAAGAGATGAAGAGTGATGATCCGTTAATGCTCATTTATACATCAGGTACAACTGGGAAACCGAAAGGAACAGTACATACACATGCTGGTTTCCCTTTGAAAGCTGCATTTGATGCAGGATTTGGAATGAATATCAAACAAGGTGACCGCGTATTATGGGTAACGGATATGGGATGGATGATGGGACCATTTCTACTATTCGGCTCTCTCATTAATGGAGCAACGATGGTTATGTATGAAGGTGTTCCGGACTTCCCAGAAGCAGATCGTTTATGGGAGACGGTTGATAAATATGAAATTACACATCTCGGTATATCACCAACATTAATTCGTGCGTTAATGGCAAAAGGTGATGAGTATGTAAATAAACATTCACTAAAGAGTTTAGAAGTATTCGCATCAACAGGTGAACCTTGGAATCCAGACCCTTGGATGTGGCTATTTGAAACAGTTGGAAAAAGTAATGTACCAATTTGTAACTATTCAGGCGGTACTGAAATTTCTGGTGGAATTTTCGGAAACATCCTTATTAAACCAATCGCACCGATTAGTTTTAACTCTTCTTTACCAGGAATGGCAGCGGTTGTACTCGATGATCAAGGTAATCCAATTCGTGATGAAGTTGGAGAATTATGTTTAGAGAAACCTTGGGTTGGTATGACGAAAAGCTTCTGGGAAGACGATGAGCGTTATGTGAACACATATTGGTCACGTTTTGAAAATAAATGGGTTCATGGTGACTGGGTGATTTATGATGGTGAGCAATATATTATTACAGGACGCTCAGATGATACGCTAAACATTGCCGGAAAGCGTATTGGACCCGCTGAATATGAATCTATTCTTGTGAAGCATAATGATGTCATAGAAGCTGCCGCGATTGGTGTACCTGATGATGTAAAAGGTGAAGTTTGTCATTGTTTTGTAGTATTAAGGGACAATGTAACATTTACAGGAGAGTTAAAGAAAGAATTAATGAGTTTAGTAAACTCTCATATTGGAAAAGCATTATGTCCAAAAGATATTCACGTTGTAGAAGATTTACCAAAAACACGGAATTCTAAAGTAATGCGACGCGTCATTAAAGCTGCTTACTTAGGAAAAGAATTAGGTGATTTATCATCACTTGTAAATCCTGAAGTAGTTCCGTTTATTCAAGGGTTACAGTCTAGTAAATTATAAAATTAAAAAGGAGCTCTATTTAAATAGAGCTCCTTTTTAATGTTTATAAATAAAGAAGAGAGAAGAAGTAAATTTGAAGTAGAAAAATTCTACTATTAGTGTTAAGTATGTTTGTTTTATAGTTTTTATCAAAATAAGCTACTGTGGCATGCCTCTTCAATGGAGAGAAACTAATTTACAATAACAAGGTGATGACATAGAGTGACAGCTTATATGTCTGTTTAAATTTTTACATGTTAATATACAAAAAGCTGACTATATTCAGTCAGCTTTTTATATATTACATTCTAGTATTTATCGGTTCCAAAAGACATTTTCTTTCCTCTAAGTTGACATTCAAAATGTTACCAATTATTTCTTTTACAATGACAACAAATAAAGAAACATTTACAACGACACTTATTTCGTTTAGAACTCCAATCATCATCACAATGATGCTTTTCTTTAGAACTCCACCAATCATCATCACAATGATGCTTTTCTTTAGATTTCCACCAATCATCACAACAATGCTTTTTCTTAGAACTCCAGCAATCATTTTTCCAGGACATTCTTTTATACCTCCCTCCAATAGGATTCATATTATTCTATGTTTTAATAAAAAAGTGGCTTGTTTATTAACCTATTATTTTACCTTTATATGATAGAGTGCTTTCTACTAGATATTGAATTCATTCAAACTATGCTAATTTTCAAGAGATAGTGGTGAGAACTACTAGTTAAGATATTGATCAATAAACACTTGTTGAAGAAAACGTACTGATTATAAATAATATCTTATTTTGGAGTATGCTTTACTGAATGTATACTTCACAATTGGAAAGGAAAAACATACTATATTACTGCAAACACAGTCTAAGTATATGTGAAGTGATAAGAAAATCTAGTGCCTCTTTAAGGGGTGGCTTATAAAAAAAATTTGTTTGAGAAAGTGGTGTCTAACCATTAAATTCAGCAGGATAAAATCCAAGTCACCTTATTAAACAAGCCCTTAATTATTAGAAGTTTGTTTTTATAATTAATAATGAAATGGATATATAGTACAATTGTTTGTTTTTTTCTTTCTATGCTTTTACCTCGTACACTTTGAAGCTAGTGGACATACTATATTAATAGAAATGATTAGGGGGTGAGATTTTGGGATATCGTTATAGTAATTCTAGAAAAAAGTGTTCATGTAAACAGTGTTCATGTAAACAGGATGATTGTTGGGACGTTTTTGAAGAGTGTAAAAAAGAACATGAAGAGCAAAATAAGGCATGTGACTGTTGCTGTGTACAAGGAATTAGAGATGAACTGAGAAAGTTAGTAAACAGATCAGTGCGCATTACAACAGGAAGTAATAATTATGCAGGAACTGTTTCTTCAGTCACTTGTGATGTTCTAAAGCTTGCTAATAGTGCTGGGGTAGTTACAGTAATTATTTCAGTTTGTAAAATTGAAGCGATTGAACCATTGTTAACATAGGAAACATAGCATAATTAGGCTATGTTTTTTGTAAAGCCATTCTTATGAATGGCTTTATTTTAATTTCGTATAAAAGGAGAATATATTCTATATATAGAAATAAGTTTGAGGATATATAGAATGGTGTATGAAAGGAGAATGAAGTTGATTAAATTAGAACCCTTTAAAAGATCCGATTTCAAACAATTAATAAATTGGATTGATTCCGAAGAGTTTTTAATACAATGGTCAGGAAATGCATTTGCATACCCTTTAAATGAACAGCAATTAGAAAAATATATAAAAAGCACAAATACACTTGCATTCAAAGTAATAGATGAAGAGAGTAAAGAAGTTGTGGGGCATATTTCACTTGGGCAAATAGACAATATAAATAAGTCTGCAAGGATTGGAAAAGTGCTAGTTGGTGATACGAAAATGAGAGGACGTTCTATAGGAAAGCATATGATGAAAGCAGTACTACATATTGCATTTGAAGAATTAAAACTACATAGGATAACTCTAGGTGTTTATGATTTTAATACGTCGGCCATTTCATGTTATGAAAAAATAGGATTTGTAAAAGAAGGCTTACTAAGAGAGTCGAAAAAAGTAGGGGAAACGTATTGGAATTTATGGGAAATGAGTATGTTAGAATATGAATGGAGCGTTAAAAAATAATTGTTTTCTATAATTATGTTATGTTAATTAAAAGGGGTTTGGTGGGAAATTATGAATAAAAAGACGAAAATCATTACAATTGCAGCTGTTTCAGGAGGAGGTAAAACTACTGTTACAGAAAGATTAACTCACAAGTTAATAAATTCAAAAGCACTATATTTTGATAGCGATAACTTTGATAACTGTCCTGCTGATATTTGTAAATGGATTGATGATGGAGCAAATTATGATGAATGGGTACTCACACCATTAATTAAGGATATTCAGCATCTTATACGAGATAGTCATGTAGATTATATTATTGTAGATTATCCTTTTGCATACTTAAATAGTGAAATGCGACAATTCATTGATGTAACCATATTTATCGATACGCCTTTAGATATTGCAATGGCTAGAAGAATTTTGCGAGATTTTAATGAAGATACAATGAGTGAAATACATAATGATTTAAAGCATTATTTAACATATGCTAGAAAAGCCTATTTGGAGGTGCTTCATACTGTAAAGCCAAATTCAGATATTGTTTTGGATGGATCTTTATCTGTCGATGAAATAATTAATCAAATTGAAGAGGAACTGAATCAGAGAGAAGTGATCGTCAATGGTTAAATGTATAGAGGAATATGTACAAGTTGATGATTTTAAAATGTATTCAAAAGTATTCCAAGGAAAGAAGTTGCAACCTGTTATTATAATGGAAGCAGGTTATGGAGATTATTCGAAGGCATGGGAGCATATTGCTGAAGAGCTGACTGAATTCGGGACGGTACTTACATATGATCGAGCTGGATTAGGAAAAAGTGAGAAGAGTTCCAAGCGACGGATTAGTTCTGAAATGGTAAGAGATTTAAGAGGTTGCTTAGAGCAATTACAATTGAAACCACCTTATATTTTTGTAGGACATTCTTTTGGTGGTATAAATGCACGTTTATTTGCGACTTTTTATCCCGAAAATTTGTTGGGAATCGTTTTGGTTGATTCGACACCGGAAAATTATAAGGAAGATTTTTTGCGAAACATGTCTCCAGAGTTTCAAGAAGCTTACTATAAACAGTTTGTATATGAAAGTTCTTATGAAGAGTTTATGTTTAGTCTAGGTGAAGTAGATAAACATCGTCAGTCAATGAGAAATATTCCACTTGCCGTGTTAGCTGCGGGTAAAAAAGCTTTTTATTCACCAGATGCACAAATGAGGTGGTTACAATTGCAAGAAGAATTATTACGATTATCAAGCAATAATAAATTTGTAATTGCAGAACAAAGCGGCCACTATATTCAAAAAGATGAGCCATATTGTGTACTAGATGCTGTTAAGTGGATTATTGAGGTAGGGGAGAGATAAATATGTATACTTTATTTCGATACAATTGGCAAGTAAGAGACGATTGGTTTAAGTGGTGTGAGCAAGTTTCTGAGGAAGAATTACTCCGCAAGCGTGTTGGTGGTGTTGGAAGTATTTTAGAAACATTATTTCATATTGTAGATGTTGAGTATAGCTGGATTAATGCCCTTCAAGAAAAAGAAGATACTGCACCACAGTTTAAAGAGTATCAATCAATCCAAAAAGTGAAAGCGTTATCTGATTTATATAAACGAGAATTAGAAGATTTTTTACAAGTATGGTCAGCTAACTTAGAAGTTAAAATATTAAAAGCTTCGTGGACAGATAAAACATATACATATGGTGAGGTTTTAAGACATGTAATTGTGCATGAAATTCACCATATTGGTCAGCTATCTATATGGGCAAGAGAGTTAAACCTTCAGCCTATTTCAGCGAATTTAATTGGAAGAGGACTGTAGATTTAGAAAAGGGCGTGCACTGTACATGCAAGCCCTTTTTTATATATAAGAAGATTTCCTAGTTGAAATCCTCGGATTTTTTCTGACGTATATGTAAAAACATTAAAATTGTAATAATAAAGAAAATCAACAATGTTTGTATAATCAAATTTTTAAACTGAAGCAAAACTGTCCAAGATATAACAGCATCTTTAAACGCTTGGAGTGCAGAGTACGAGGAAGGGTCAAAACCGTACTCTAGTAATTTTTTTGTTTCAATAAAAGTACTGTTTTCTTCACCGGCATCTAATATCACTGAAATAAGTCTAATATCTCCTCGTTTTGCTGTACTGACAAAACTATAATTACCATTTGTTGAGAAACTAGTTTGTAAGCCGTCAACACCTTGGAGTTTAATGTTTTTATTAAGGGAATATATCATCTTATTGGTGTTGAAAACTTTTGAATCTTTGAAGGTAAATTGGTAAGAGGTTAGTTTTGTAATGTTCAGTACATCTGGAAAGTCTGTTACTAATTGAGTTGCTAGTTTAGCAACGTCGATTGCTGTTGTAGTTGATAGTTTATTTGTATCGTTATTCATTCCAGTAGCGTTTAGAAACGGAGAGGGTTGTAATAACTTTAGTTGTTTTGCTTTTTCATTCATTAAATGTGTAAAGTTATCTTCGTTTCCAGCAATGTGCTCTGCAAGGGCAAGTGTGGAACGATTATTCCCTGTTAAAAAGATTGCATGAAGTAAATCACGAACCGTCGTTTTATCTTTCGAAGTTACTTGTATAGGACTTGTTTCTGTTCGGAAAACTTCATTACTTATTTTTACCAATTCATTTAATTGTATTTTTCCTTCATTCAGTTGTTCCAGTGCGATATACTCTGTCATTAATTTAGACAAAGTTGCTGATTGTATAGGAGTTTCTTCATTTTTTTTATAAACAACTTCACCTGAATTAGCATCTATTAAAATAGCCGATTTAGCTTGAATAATTGGACCATTTACATAAAGGTAAAAATATAAAACGATAAGTGCTGTAATAACAAAAGATAACAATAAAATTGCGAACTTTTTCAAGAATTGCATGAGTGATCCTCCTATTATGACATCAATAATAATATTGTAAAAAGAAATGCTTAATTAGGGAGAAAGAAAAGGTAAAGAATTTCTAAAGAATTAAAAAGTATTATTAAATTTTGGATGTTAATGGAATATAAAAGGTCCAATTTCTTATTTGGTAAGAAATTGGACCTAAAATTAAGCTATATTAACATTTATATGGTTGTAGTTTTACAGTGAAAGTTGTTTTTTTATCATCACTATATACTTCGATTGTTCCTTTATGCAATTCGACAATACTTTTTGCAATTGCTAATCCGAGTCCAGATCCACCAGTGTTTGTAGAACGCGATTTCTCAACGCGATAAAAACGTTCAAAAATATGAGGTAAATCGGTACTTGGAATAGGTTGACCATAATTTGTTATATCTATAGTAATCATATTATTGCTTTCATAGGCAACAAGGTCGATATATCCACCATCGTTTCCATAAGCGATAGCGTTTATAATAAGATTTTCAAACACACGCACTAGTTTGTCACCATCAGCTAATACCATGAGTTTTTGAGATGGGAAAGAAGGTCGACATTCTATATTTGCTTCTTGAACTTGTATGCGGAATTGAACAGTTAATTGTCCAAGTAGCTCTACAATATCAATGGGGACAGAATATAAACTTAATTCTTTATTTTGAACACGTGTATATTCAAACAAGTCATTCATTAATGCATTAAGACGGGTTACTTTATCGTAAATGACTTGTATATAATGACGTAATTCCACTTCATCTCTATAATTATCATGGTGGATTAAATTCACGTATCCAACTATAGAGGTAAGAGGAGTACGTAAATCATGTGATACATTTGTAATAAGTTCACTTTTTGCTTGTTCCGCCTGTCTTTCTTCATCAATTGAGACTTTCAATTGTTCAATAATTTGATTAACCCCAGTCGCTAGCTCTTCCAGATGATTATGGTTTACGATAGAAACCTTATGATTGAAGTTTCCATTTGCAATATAACGAATCTCTTCAATCATTTTTTTAATACAAGTTTCATAGTACATTTTTCTTTCATGACGATAAAAAATGTATAGGTAGGATGAGAAAATAGAAAATAAAAATAAATAAGAGACAATCATCATCCATAGAGATTCCTTTATTCCTTTATATTTTTCATAACCAAAAATTCTAATGAATTCTTTTCCGAGTTCGCTTAACGTAAGTGAACTTTCAATTACACTTGTAACAAGACGATATATAATTAATTCAGTTATAGGGGTAAGTATGATAGCTAACGAGAACCAAAAAATTAACTTCCATTTAGGGATATCTTTTAATATATCAAATGCTTCATTTCTCAATTTTATAGCCTACTCCCCAAACAGTATGAATAAACTTCTCTCCATTCATTACTGTTTCAAGTTTATCCCGTAAATTACTAATGTGAACCATTACAGTTTTATTTGAACCATAACCATCTTCATTCCAAACACGTTCAAAAATTTCTTCGGAGCTAAATACTCTTCCAGTATTACTCGCAAGTAAATATAAAATATCAAATTCAATAGATGTAAGTTTAATATATTCTCCATTTACTTTAACAGTATGATTATGTTTGTGTATTTCAGCAGAACGAATATGAAGAATACCATCTTCATTCTTTTGAGAAGTAGTATTTTGGAAAGATGATCTTCGTAGCAAAGCTTTCACTCTAGCTACTAATTCTAATGGATTGAATGGTTTAATCATATAATCATCTGCACCTGTCATAAGACCTAATATTTTATCCATATCTTCTGCTTTTGCACTCAGCATAAGAATAGGTACAGTGTTATTCTCACGAACTTCCTGGCAAACTTCTAATCCATTTCGTTTTGGCATCATAATATCCAAAATCAAAAGGTCAACTTCATATGTAGAAATCATTTGCAATGCCTCGTCGCCATCGTATGCTTTATAAATGTTATAGCCTTCATTTCGCAAATAAACAGCAAGTAATTCAACAATTTCTTTATCATCATCAATAATTAATATGTTTTTGTTCATTATGTAGTTCCTTTCCTTACAAATCATTAACATTACTATAATATCAAACATTTATGTATTTTGTAGCAATGATTCCACATAAAATTTCATGTAACGTATTAAAAAGGGATTAAAACATTCATAGCGAATACAAAACATAAGGATATTAAAATTACATATTATATTGAAAGTTAGTTTTAAGGGGGATTTGCTATGTTATATAAAGATATATATTCATTTTCTCCAACTGGAAAAATAGAAAATGATATTAAAGATTTTTTATTAAAATACAATCAAGAATTTACATATAAGCATTCAATTCGTGTAGCAAATAAGGCGAGAAAAATTGCAGAAATGTTTTATGGAGATGAAGAAAAAGCAGCGATCGCGGGATATTTACATGATATTAGTGCAATATTTCCAAATGATGTGCGGATTGCAGTTGCTGAAGAATTTGGAGTTGAAATCATAGAAGAAGAGCGAGAGTTTCCGATGATTATT
Organism: Bacillus basilensis; assembly: GCF_921008455.1. Taxonomy (NCBI): domain Bacteria; kingdom Bacillati; phylum Bacillota; class Bacilli; order Caryophanales; family Bacillaceae; genus Bacillus; species Bacillus basilensis. The sequence goes on from NZ_CAKLBZ010000001.1 coordinate 2,581,720, forward strand.
CATCAAAAATTGTCGAGGGTAATTGCAAAAGAGATATTTAAAGTAAAAGATGAAGAGATTTTAAATGCAATCTGTTGCCATACCACGCTGCGTAAACATGCAAAGAAGATGGATTTAGTGTTATTTGTTGCCGATAAAATAGAATGGGATCAAAATGGGACACCACCATTTTTAGTAGAAGTAAAAAACGGATTGGAAAAATCGTTGGAACATGCTGCATTTGCATATATTTCATATTTATGGGAAAGAAAAGATACATTGAAAGTTATACATCCGTGGCTAGAAGAAGCATATTGGCATTTAAAAGAAATTGTAGAGTAGAAAGGATATGAAAATGTAATTAAGAGGATATACGAATTAAATATTTCCAGGTGTTACATTAAGACCATACATATACTCTCAGTGGGAAAATCATTTGCATTTTGATTTCGGGAAAGGAAAATATCAAAATATAGAAGGAACCCGCGATTTAAATATGGAATACTTCTCTCAACTTTATACATATAATAAATACTTATTTGAAGATATATTTTCAGAGGAAGATGAAGTGTTTTTAGTAACAAATGCTTATCGATTTAAAAAGGAAAATGTGAAAAATCTCTAGAAAATAATTATATATAGACGATTTATTCAGAAAAGAGATTTAAAGTATCATATAAGGCAAGAAACAATGCCATTTTTATTTTAAGATGAAGAATCTGACTTGTATTGTACATATCAATTATCATTAAAATGTTTCACTAGTGATATAAAGCAAAACCGGCTTATTCAAGCAGCGAATCATGAAGATTTTCCAGGTCTTTATCCTCGTCTTGGACGTAAAAAAGAAATTTCTTATCCAGATGTATTTCTCATAAATGCAACAAAAGATATTATCATGTTTATGTACGATGATAGAGGATGTGAAGTAATTGCGAAGAATAAAGAAACAATACGAAATTTATATAAAAAATATAAAGAGTGGATTCCAAATTATGAATAAGAAAGTATAGATAACTTATTTAAATGACAGTGGGGGAAGTGAAGCGTGTAATGAAACGTATTGCAATCGTAGCCGCATGGGAACCTGAACTTAATTATTTGCAACAATATTATCCAAGTGAACGCATTGAAAAAAGAGCAGCTTGGGAATTTCATTTTCATACTATAAATGATCTGGAAATTATTTCAGTTATAACTGGTGTTGGGAAAGTTAGTTGTGCTAGTTGTGTTCAATTATTAATTAGTGAATTTCAGCCTGATGAGTTGTTTATGACAGGAATATGCGGAAGCCTATCAAACAAGGTAAAAAATGGTCATATTGTAGTGGCACTAAACGCAATACAACACGATGTTACTGCTGCTGGTTCGGGCGAAGATGTTTTTAACTTATATAATGGTAGAACAGCACCTATTGAAACAACAAAGTCACTTGTAAGAAGAATAAAAAAAATACGATCTTATGACCCGATCCACTTCGGTACATTCTTATCTGGAGATCAACGTATTCGTAATTCGGAAATGAGATATTTACTCCATACTGTATATGGAGCATTGGCAGTTGATCAAGAAGTGGCAGCTTTTGCTTATGTGTGTCATATAAACCAGAAACCATTTCTAAGTTTAAAAGCCGCTTCAGATCAAGCGAACGATAAAACGAAAGAGGAACAAAAAATATTTAAAATGTTAGCATGTGAAAGAGCATGTGAGCATTTAATTGCTTTTTTACGTGTGTATGAGATTAATGTAGTAAATCATAGATAGTAAGAGGGGTTTAATATTGGAAAGTACAAATAAAATAGCTATTCTGGGCGCGAATGGAAAAGCTGGGAAATTTCTTGTGAACGAAGCGTTAGAAAAGGGATATCAAGTAAAAATATTAACGAGAAATTTTAATAATATGACGATAACTAATGAAAATTTAGAGGCTATTATTGGGGATGCACGTGATTTTTTTGCAATATGCGAATTACTTAAAGGTTGTCAAACTGTAATAAATGCGGTAGGTCAACCGAAAAATGAATCTTACATTTTTAGTACAGTAACGAAACATATTTTGAAAGTAATGAAGGGATTTGAAATTAAGCGTTATATTCTTATTTCTGGTGGTTCTGTAAATGTCGCAGGAGATCAGAAGAGAATTGTGAATAAAATAGGGGCCCACTTGTTTAAAGTGTTTTTACCAAAAATGATGCAAGATAAATATAAAGAATTACAAATTATTCAAAGTAGTGATGTAGATTGGACAATTGTTAGATTACCATTTGTTATGGATGGGAAGGGCATTGGAAAAATAAAAGAAAGTTTAGTAGATATGCCAGGAATCAAAATAAAAAATGGGGATATTGCACCATTTGTTATAAAACAAATTAATAGTGAGAGGTATGTAGGGAAGTGTCCGTTCATTTCAAATTAAGTGGGGGAGATTTTATATGATTCAATACAAAAGATGCAGTGAAGTGAGTATAGATTTAGTATATGAGGCTTTTAGGGACGGATTTTCAGATTACATCATAAAAATGGAAGTTTCAAAAGAGGATTTTATAAAAAGATTTTTGGGAACAGAAGGTAACTTGCTAGAGCACTCTTTTCTTGCTTTAGACGGCGGCAAATCAATTGGTGTAATACTTGGTGGGATAAAGGATTATGAAAACATAAAAACAATGCGCTGTGGAACATTAGCGGTTCATCCTAATTACCGTGGTATTGGTGTGAGTCAAAAGTTATTTGAACTACATAAAGAAGAGGCGCTTCAAAACGAGTGTAAGCAACTTTTTCTTGAAGTTATTGTAGGCAATGACCGAGCAATTCGTTTTTATAATAAATTAGGCTATGAAAAAGTGTACGATCTATCCTATTATAATTTAAAAGATTTGACTAAAATAATAAGTAAAGGTGGTAAGGGAATTGAAGTAAAACAATTAGAATTCCCATCTTTTAAAGTTGAAATTCAGAAATGGTTACATTTCCATATTAATTGGCAAAATGATATGGATTATATCGAAAAAACAAATAATACATTTTACGGTGCATATGTAGGAAATGAATTGAATGGTTCTATATGTATAAATGAACAAGGTAAAATTAGTTTTATTTTCGTAGACAAAGATTATAGAAATATTGGCATTGCAACGAGTTTACTACTTAGGGCAAGTGAAGAATTGAATATAGCAAGTTTATCAATTGGATTTCCAAATAACAATTTACTAGAAGGATTTTTAAAGAAAACTGGATTTGAAAAGAATTCTTTAGCACAATATGAAATGTATTTATTGCTATAAAAAGTGGAAAGGATTATTCTTCCGCTTTTTATTTTTGTACTATATTGATATTTTACTTTGTATAATATCCTTTTTTTATGTAGAATAGATAGGATGGGAGGGGATGAAATGAATAATGTATTAAAGTTTAAGATTTTTGAATTGCATTGTTTCGTTCAAAAGACTTATTCTGATATTAAAATAGCATGTGATATTGCTATTTATCAAGAAAACGCTTCTAAATATTTAATTTCATTAGGATTTTTAAATAAATCATACATGACTTATATAGAAGCAAAAAGATTTTATCGAGAAAATGAAGAACTTGTAAGTGTAGAATTTGATAATTTCTTTGATACATATGATAAATTAGAGAATGAATTAAAAAAAGTTATTTCAACTGAAGATAAAAATCCTTCATTGCTACATAGTAGATTTGATCAGTTTCAGCAGAAAGTTGAAAATATAAATGACCTAATAAAAGTATTGCAAAATGCTCGTTGATGAATGCTTTTTTCTTTTTATATAGAAATTATGCATTGAAAATATATTAGGGATATTACATATTGAAGGGATGACTTTTGTTAATTACAGAAGTCATCTTTTTATGATAGGAATAAATTGTATAAATTTTAGCAGTTTCATATTTTAGAAAATTATACGAGGAAAATAACATGAAAAATAAAAAAGAAATAGCTATAGTTGCATTAACAACAGGATTAGCTTTAACAAGCGTAACACCATATGGAGTAAGTTATGCAGAGGAAACGGGTAAAATGCAAGTTGATATTCAAGAGGATTCGTTCCGTACAGGTGAACTTACACAACCATCACAAAAGACGCCAGAGAATGTAGTCAAAGATGCACTTAAGGAAAAGACGGAGCATGCTTTGTCTCCAAAACAAGTAAGTGGAGACAAAGGAGTAGATTACAAAGTGCTTCAAAAACGTGGTTCATATGATGGGACTACACTTGTGCGTATGCAACAAATATATGAAGGAAAAGAAGTATATGGACACCAATTGACTGTTCATGTAGATAAAAAGGGTATTATTAAAAGCGTTTCAGGAGATAGCGCACAAAATTTAGCAAAAGAAGATTTAAAGAATCCTATTAATTTATCAAAAGAAGAAGCAAAACAATATATTTATACGAAGTATGGGAAAGATATTAAATTTATTTCTGAGCCAGAAGTTAAGGAAGTTATTTTTGTTGATGAAAATCATGGGCAGGCTACTAACGCATATCAAGTTACATTTGCAGCCGCAACACCAAACTATGTATCTGGAACTTATTTAGTGAATGCTCAAAATGGTGATATGTTGAAAAACATGGTACAAGAATCAGATTTAAAAGTAAGTGAAGAGCATGTTGAATCTTTAAAGGAGAGTAAAAAAAATAATTCCATTTCATTAACTGGAACAGGAAAAGATGATTTAGGTATAACTCGCTCATTTGGTATTTCTAAACAAAGTAATGGGAAATATGCGCTTGCTGATTATACAAGAGGGCAAGGAATTGAGACCTATGATGTAAATTATAGAGATATTAATTTTGAAGAAAGATATTATCCTGGTATATTAGCAACTAGCACTTCGACAACATTTAATGAACCAAAGGCGGTAAGTGCTCATTTCTTAGCAACAAAGGTATATGATTTTTATAAAGACAAATATAAGCGTAATAGTTTTGATAATAAGGGGAAAAAAGTAGTATCAGTTGTACATGCATGGCATTCAGGAGAAACAGATGATCCTAAAAATTGGGGGAATGCATTTAATGCTAATATTAATAATGTTAGTATGCTTATATATGGTGATCCAATGGTTAGAGCGTTTGACATAGCGGGCCATGAATTTACACATGCGGTTACATCTAGCGAATCTAATCTTGAATTCTTTGGGGAATCTGGAGCCATTAATGAGGCATTATCTGATATTATGGGAACGGCTATTGAGAAATATATAAATAATGGCGAATTTAATTGGACAATAGGAGAACAAAGTGGATCAGTTCTCCGTAATATGAAAAATCCATCTTCAGTCAAATTTTTTGATGGAGTACCGTATCCGGATGATTATAGTAAATTCAGTGATTTAAACGGAGAGGATAATGAGGGCGTTCATTTCAACTCAAGTATTATTAATAAAGTCGCGTATTTAATTGCACAAGGTGGCACTCATAACGGTGTAACTGTAAATGGTATTGGTGAAGATAAAATGTTTGATATTTTCTATTATGCAAATACTGATGAATTGAACATGACTTCTAATTTCTCTGAATTAAGATTAGCGTGTCTTAAAGTTGCAACAAACATATATGGGGCAAATTCAACTGAGGTTGAAGCGGTCCAAAAAGCTTTTGATGCAGCAAAAATTAATGGAGAAGTGAAAGAAAAAGAAAAAACTGAGGAAAACCAAGTCCCAGAATTAACTGTACCACCTACAATTACACTACATGTCGGTGATACGTTCGACCCGATGAGAAATGTAAAAGCTGTTGATAAAGAAGATGGTGATTTAACAATTAGAGTGAAATATAAAGGTGATGTAGATACTTCAAATCCAGGTAAATACATTGTAGAATACTCGGTCATTGATTCTCAAGGAGGGAATGCAACGGCAACACAGACTGTAATTGTAGAAGAAAATGGAGAAGCATCAGATCTAAATCCTATATTAACAGTGCCTACTGCAGCGACAATTCGTGTAGGAGATTCATTCGATCCAATGGCAAAAGTGTTGGCTATTGATAAAGAAGACGGCGATCTTACTTCTAAAGTAAAGATTGAAGGTGAAGTAGATGCCTCTAAAGCCGGTACATATGTATTAACGTACAAAGTTACAGATTCAAAAGGTCATGAAGTAACTGCGAAACAAACTGTAACGGTCGAAGCTAGAGAAGAAGTGAAAAATGAAATGCCGATGCTAAAAGTACCTGCTACAACTACAATTATTAAAGGAGATCAATTCGATCCAATGATAGGAGTGTCAGCTACTGATAAAGAGGGCGGTGATCTTACTTCTAAAGTAGTGTATGAAGGAACTGTAGATACATCTAAATCTGGTACTTTTGAAATAATATATAGTGTCAGAGATTCCATAGGCAATGAGGTAAATACAATACAAAAAGTATTTGTGAAAGATAAAGACACTGGAAAAGCTAATGGCCTTGCTAATAACACTAATAAGAGTAATATATCGAACAACAATAATTTCGAGAAAAAAGATTCTATATATAAAGAGCTGCCTAATACAGGTGCAAGTACAACTAACAGTGCAGCAATGGGTATATGGATGGTTATTACAGGTACAGTACTCACTTTAATTCGTAAATTTAGAAAGGTACAAAAATAATAGTAAGGATTATTCCTTTTAAAAAAAGTTCATTATCTAGAAGAAATAAAAGGGTTGTGTATCATGAACTGATTCCATAAAGTTAGTTAGATTGTTGCATTAAGAAATTTTTAGTGTTTGAATTCAGATATTGTTCTGGACTCATGATACTGAATTTTTTCCTTAATTCGTTATGTTGTTATTACTTTCATTATATTTTTCTTAATTTGTTGAAGAAGGAAAGATAATACTAAACATAGAACATATTAATAAATTAAAATGTTTATGAGGTGAAAGTGTTGGCAATAAAACAAGACGAAATTAAAGTAGTAGTCGGAGCTGGAGTGTTTAATAATAATCCAGGTTGGATTCAAACGCAAGAAGACGAACTTAACTTACTAGATAAAGCTACGTGGGAAAATAGATTTGAATACAACTCTCTTTCAGCTATTTTAGCGGAGCATGTATGGGAACACCTTACGTTTGAAGAAGGTGTAGAAGCAGCTGAAATTTGTTATGAATTTTTAAAGCCAACAGGGCACATTCGCTGCGGCGTTCCTGATGCATTTTTCCGAGATGAGGCGTACCAAAATATAGTTCAAATAGGTGGACCTGGCCCGAAAGATCATCCAGCAGCAAGCCATAAAATTGTTCATAATTATAAAACTTTAACGAAAATGTTTGAAACTGCTGGATTTGAGGTAGTATTACTTGAATATTGTGATGAAAATGGTCAGTTTTATTACAATGAATGGGATGCAAACGACGGTGTTATTTTCCGTTCGAAAAGGTATGATTCTAGAAATAAAGGTGATAAACTTGGTTTTCCATCGTTAATTGTCGATGCGATTAAGCGGTAAATCATTAAACTAAATTAAGTGCTTATAATATTAATCTATGAATTGTAGTGGAGTTTATTTGTATACACTATTGTTTTATATTCAATTTGAACATACGAAATATATTATTTTATTATAAAAATCGCAGAAAGTACTCTTTCTGCTTTTTATTTTGCAAAGGGGATGAATATACTATGCAACCTATAAAACAAGTGGCATTAACATGCATTACTCATGATCCAACAGGGAGCTTATTATCTACTATAAAAGAGCTAAAAGAGGAATTAATGAATTTAAATTATGATAAAAAATATATAACAATTAGTAATGTAACAGCTAAAGAAATTGTAAAAGAACTGGAGGAATGTAAATTCCATATAAATATAGTAGAAAAATCAGGGGCAGGGAACGCACGTAGGGATTGTTTGAAGTTTGTTAGAAACTATGATCATGATTACTATCACTATTGTGACTTTGATCGTTTACTAACTTGGATGAAAGAATATCCAGTTGAGCTTAATTCATTCATTCAGAATATAGTAGATGTAGATTACTTAATCATTGGCAGAACGGAGAAAGCTTTTCAGACACACCCTGAAGAATGGCAAGTTACAGAAACAGTATCAAATAAAATTATTTCATTACAATTAGGGAAACAAGTAGATATTACAGCTGGTTCATGTGGGCTTTCAAAACAAGCAGCTGATTACATAATAAAATATTCTAAATGCAGAATGACTGATGGGGAATGGCCGATGATTATAAAAGAATTTACCGATTTTAAAATCGGGTATATTGCAGTAGATGGTTTAAAATATGTCAATAGTCTTAATCAAGATAATATTATTGATCCAATAAAAGCATGGTCAACCAGATTAGAACTTTCATATATAATCAGTCAATCAATTTTGAATCTAACAAAAAATCCTTAAACTAAGTGGGGTGGAATAGAGATTTCTTTTTTTTATGAAATCATGTAAAATAGAACGTATATTCGTTTTTTGGAGGGGGTTAATTAATAATGTTAGCTGTAATAGATAAACAAGATAATGAATACGTAGTACAATTTGATCGTCATTTTTCATATTCAATAGAAGAGGTTTGGTCAGTTTTAACAGAAAACAGTAAGTTAAAAAAATGGATGTCTAATTTGCAGATTGAAAGCCTTAAAACAGGTGGAATCATAAAGTTCGACATGATGGATGGTTCATTTATAAATATTGATATTTTAGAGTGTCAACTAAACTCAGTACTTGAATTTACTTGGGATAAAGATCGGGTTCGATTTGAAATACATAAAGAGGAAAATGGTTCTCTTTTACTCCTTAAAGAATACATTCATGAATTAACTGATCATACACCGAAAGATATAGCAGGTTGGCATATTTGTTTAGATCTTTTTTCTTCCATTCTAGAAGGAGAAGAAAAAGAGTTTTCTAAAGATGAATGGCAACAATGGTTTGAAATATATAAGGATAAGCTTCTTGAAGTAAGAGGATAATTATATAAGAGGTTATATTCATTGTGTAATTATTATACTATAAAAATGATTTTAATGAAAAATAAGAATAGAGGTTAATATGAAAGTAAATCAATTAATTGCTAATAACATAAATAAATTAGATACAGTCATTCCATTTAATAAGTCGTTTGGAGTCGCTGGTTTATCGGGATCGGGTAAAACAACTTTTTGTCAAACGATTGGTGAAGAATCAAAAAAACGATTAGTTTCTTTATTGCCAAAGGCTGAATATCAATATTTATTTCCTAATATTATGGAAACGAATTTTAGTGCGATTAAGATGGAGGATATGCCTTTAGTACTTTTTCTAGGAAAATCATCGATTTCTTCCAATCCACGTTCAACGATAGGTACACATACTGGTGTTTTCACTGAAATTCGCGAAAAACTTGCTGAAGTATTTCATCTTTCTCCTGAGGTCTTTTCATTCAATAACCAGTTAGGTTGGTGTACTGGTTGTAAAGGCCGAGGTACTACTAAAAATATTGAGTGTAAAAAATGTAAGGGAAAACGTTATAGCGAAGAAATTGAACAACATACTATAGATTTATTTGCTAAACCACATACCATTTCAAGTATTAATGATTTAAGTGTTGAATCTATTCTTGCGTTAGCGGAAGAGTTACATATTAGTGAAGCAAAGCAACATATACTACAAAATATAATTAATATGAACATTGGTTATTTAACATTAAATCGAATAATGGGTACGTTGTCAGGTGGAGAGTTAACACGACTATATTTGGCTGAATTCATGGCAGTAAGTGAAAATGCTGTAATTATTATTGATGAGATTTCAGTTGGACTTGATCATGAAACATTATTACAAATATTAGAAGAGATCAAGCAATTAGGGTGTAAAAATCAAATTTGGCTTATAGATCATTCAGATACAGTACTGGATACAACAGATGAGCAATTGTTCTTTGGACCTGGTAGCGGAAAATATGGTGGACAAATTGTGAAAGAATCACCAAGACCAAAATCAATCCTGTGCGATCTAAATAAAGAAGTGCCAACAGAATATTATACATTCCAAGAATTATATTGCCGTAATATCTAAATGGTGGAGTTTCAGATTCCTAAAAATAGGCTTGTAACAGTTACAGGAGAATCTGGTTGCGGGAAATCTACACTTGTCAATGAATGTTTAGCTACAGATTTCTTGAAACGATATCCAAAAGATAAACTAGTTATGGTAGGGCAAGATCGAAATCAATCGATAACAAGTCGATCAACTGTAGCCACTTTCCTAGATATTAAAAAGAAACTAACAAAGTATAGTGAAGAAATCGATGATATTTTCGAGCGCTCGATTGAAGATATTATTGATGAACTTCCAAATGAAGATATTGCGTATAAACGCTTGAGACTATTAATTAAACTAGGACTTGGCTATTTAACATTAGAACGAAAAACACAAACATTATCAACGGGTGAGTTTCAATGTGTTCACTTAGTTTCGGAGTTATTTGCAAACACAAAAAATCCACATACATTATTTATTTTTGATGAACCTTCAAAGGGGTTATCACAAAATATTTTAAATCAATTTATAGATAGTGTTAGAGGGATATTGCAAGATGAATCAGTCTCGATCATCATGATTGAACATAATAGTTACATGTTAGAAAGCTCTGATTATATTGTAGATTTCGGGAAAAGACAACTTGAATCTATAAACCATCTGGATGTAGTAAGTCATGATGATTATTATCGTCAAAAAAGTAGTGCGAATAATGCTGAACAAATTCATATTTCTTCAGCGCTTAAGCAGAAGGAAGGAGTTCACTATTTAGAAGATAATCATATTAACTATTTTAAAAATGCCGAAAACATTTATAAGGGTGGTATTTTAAAAAGTTTATCATCAATGGCTAGGTTAATATATGGTGAATATGAATCAGATACAATTGCACCTGTTGTTGCTATTGATCTTGAAAGGCATTTATATAGTCAATATAGTTTCTTATATGAAATTGGTGGACTAATTAATCATGTTGTAGCTGCTCATTCAACTAATAAAGATACGAGAAGTTTTGATTTCTATTCACAGGACAATCATTGTCCATCTTGTTCTGGACGTCTTCAAATTGAAGTTTTCGATAAAGATATTACAATTCAAGATAAAAATGTTCCATTTTGGGACGGTTTATTCGATCCAGAAATTATGAAAGTATTAAAATTTTATCAATATGAAAAAATAGAATTTCTATTCGAAGAAATTAAAAATGAGCTTGGTCACAATTTGTCAAAGAGCTATAATGATATGTCAGAAGAAGAAAAGCATACGTTTTGGTACGGATATTTTGAAAAATCATTTTATGATAAAAAAGGAAAGACACGCAGAACATGGGTAGGATTTAATACGATTATTGGTGGATATATTGTTATTTCAAAAGCAGCTATTAAAGAAGAAATTAAGACTTCTAAAGAAATGATGACATGCCCAATTTGTGAAGGGACTGTTTTAAATCATCATAAACCACTTGAATTTGGTAACTCAGATATTCGTGAAATTATCAATCAGCCAATTGATGAAGTGTTGAAAATAGTCAGTGATTTACCTGCACTTCATAAATTGAAGGATATAGTTGGTGGCGATATGAGATTGACAGAAGATGTTTCTTTATTGCCAAGAAAAGCACAAGTTGCACTAAAAATGTTTGAGTTAGAACAAGCAAGCTTTTCAAACTATGAAATAGTGTTACAAAATGTCTTACCATTCTGGGATGAAATAAAAGGAAATATCGAATCCATTAGTGTTAATAATCAAGTAACTGTTTGTGATTTCCCTAATGTTTATGAAACGAGAGAAAACATTATAGATCAGTATTTCACAAATGGTAAATATAAAAAACTTACGTATGTATACGAAGCATTTGGATATAAAAAGTTAGTTACCCAAATTAATAAAATTAAACAAAGTAATCCATGTCCATTTTGTAAAGGAAAGAAAGTTATCACTGAAGATAATTTGCACGATGGTGTCTTTAAACTAACGATTCCATGTGTAACTTGTAATGCAAGTGGTATTAATGACGAAGGACTAAAAGAAGTTGTTGATGGCATGGATGTAAAAACATGGTTAACTGGAAAAGTTAGTGATGTTGTGGATGAGAGTTTATTAACAGAGGCTGTTGTGCAAATACCAATTTTTAATCGCATTCGTGAATTGGATAAACGAGATATGATGGCGGTTTATGAATGTCTTGAGCGTAATCAGTAAAGTTTTATTAGCTTATGTATTATTAACATAACTTATATAAAACGTATATTCTTTATAATGTATATATTAACGCAGTATGATTGATACAAGGTAATGAAAGAAGATCCAATTTCTTAATATCAAAATTAAGAAATTGGATCTTTTATTATTTTTATGTCCCGCATACGATATTTTTCACTAAGAGAAGAAGTATAAGGCAAGGAGATATAAAAAGCTAATAGGGATAAATAGTTGATATATTATGTAATTATTATATTATAAAAGTGATAAATAAGGGTAAAAACAGTTCATAAGTGATATTGTTGTTTGTTAATCTTTCTATTTTATTATCTTATTTTTTTGATTTAACAGAAATATATACTTGAATGAAGTATATATTTCTGTTAAATTTATCCTATGGATAGAACAAGTTTAATTAAAGGTCATTTAGAAATGTGTGTATTATCTATTTTGTCGAAAAAGAAAAGTTATGGTTATGAGATTATGAAAGAACTTGAAGTAAACAATTTAAAATTGAAAGGAGTAGGAAGTATTTACCCCATTTTAACTAAGTTGAAAAATCAAGAATGGGTTAATACTTATCAAGAAGTAACAGACAGTGGTAAAGTTAGGATTTATTATGAAATTAATGAAAATGGGAAAATACGTCTTGAGAAGAAAATTAATGAGTGGTTAGAATTGCAATCGGATATTCAAACATTATTAAAAAGCGGTTTGAAAGGAGACCTTCTGAAATGAGGAATAGATTGATAGGTAAAGAAAAGCAATTTTTAACAGACGTACTTAAGGAATTAAAGCAATACGATATAAGTTTAGAAGAAAGGGATAATATTAAGCGACAAATATTAGAACATATTCAAGAATGTCGTGAACATGGTGAAGATAGTATAGGTGATTTAGGTACACCTCAATTATTTGTTCAAGATTTTTTAGAAATAAATGAAATTGACTTACAAGTTAAAATGAAACAACTTCAAAATAAAAAGGGAAAATTCAACACAATTATCTTAAGTGGCATATTCATCGCAGTTATTACTTACCTCATCTCGCAAACTATATTTTCAATATTTTTAACTGAATCATTTAATCCAATTATTAGTAAAAATGCATTTGAGTATAATCTTCTATATCGTATTTCAGAGAATCAATGGTGGAACGCATTATTAATATTGACTAGTTTGACGCTCTCTGTAGTAGTATATATTAGTTTAGTAAGTTATAAAAAAAGAAAGCATCTAAAGTATAATGAAGAATACGATCTATAAACTGTCTCTAATTTGTATTCTTTGTAATGTATTAATATTATGTATCATACCTCCAAAAGTTTACGCTCAGCAAAATATTAAAGTTACATTAGATAAGTATATTGAAAAATTTATAAAGGAGCAGAATATTCCGGGAGCTTCAGTTGCAATTGTATATAATAAAGATGTATTCTTCACAAAAACGATGGGGATTACTGGAGAATCTGAAAAAAAGGTCACTAGTAAAACGCCATTTGCAATTGGCTCAATAAGTAAATCTTTAACAGCTTTAGCTATAGTGAAATTAATAGAAGATAAAAAAATAAAATTAGAGGATCCAGTTCAACGATACCTCCCCTGGTTTAAACTAAAAGATTCTCAAATATCCTCAACTATAACAATCCAACATCTAATAACTCATACAAGTGGAATAAGCACATATGAGGGCTTAGCATTATCAGATAAGCAATCCAAAAATTCTACAGCATTAAAAGAAAATGTAATGAGGCTTTCAAATGTAAAAGTAACTGCTCCACCAGGAGAAAAATATCAATATAGTAATGCGAATTATATTGTTTTAGGTGCGCTTATTGAAGAAGTCACAAATGAAACATATTCATCATATATGCAAAAACATATTTTTCAGCCATTAAATATGAATGGCGCGGCAGCAAGTAAAGAAACTGCATATGAAAAAGGTTATTTAACAGGTTATCAGTCTTGGTTTGGCATTCCAAGAAAAAGTGTAGTGTCCTATGATAATGCCGGGGCACCGTATGGCTATATTACTGCAAATTTAGAAGATATGATTCAATATATTATGTTTTTGAATCGTCCAGAGGATGCTCAATTTTTAAAGCAAGAAAACATGGATCTTTATTTATCACCACTTTATAAAATAAATTCAGAAAAAAGTTATGGTTTTGGATTAAGAACAACAAATATAAATGAAAGTGAAACGATGATTTGGCATTCAGGATCAACGCCCGATGCTCGTGCAGAATTATTTACTTTAAACAAAAGTGGCTGGGGTGGTGTGATTTTAACGAATAAAAATCATGTATTAGAAGAAACCGCACTATCAGTACTGAAAAATGGGATTATTAGTATTTTGAATGGAGAAGAACCGGTTGATATCCCTAAAAACATACCATTAACACAAATTATTTTGTTGATAGTTACACTCATACTTTTCATAATATCAATTATATTAATTAAAAAGTATAAACATATAAAAACTGTAAAAAAGCTAATTTGGTTATTCATAGGGAGTCTATCCCTACTAATATCTATTGTTTTCATCCCACTGCTTACATATAGTACAAGTTCACCATGGCGTACGATTAGAATATTTGCGCCAGACGTAGCTTTAGTTACAAGTATTATTGTAACTTTATTAGCTGTTAACGGACTAATATCAATTCTTATAGCCTTAAGAAGGAAGTAAGTATAAGGGCAAAGAATTAAAGAAATATAATTTAAGTGTTATAAACAGTTGACTCTCACACAATGTCATTGTTTAAGATGAAGTTGAGCTTCGAAGTAGATGTAACTTATAGGAGGAAATCATGTTTAAAATAGGGGACTTTTCAAAATTATCTTCCATTAGTATACGGATGTTGAGACACTACGATAAAGTAGAATTATTACAACCAGTAAAAGTCGATGAACAAAGTGGTTATCGATACTATTCAGCAGCCCAATTAAAGAAAGTAAATCAAATTCAAACGTTAAAAGATATGGGATTTAATATCGTTACCATTAAAGAAATAATAGAATGCGATAATATAGATGGTATTAAGGAGCAATTTTTAAATCGTAGTGCTCAAATTAAAGAAGACATGACTAACCTCCAAAAACAATTACGTCTCCTCGAAGATTCAATGAAAACGATGAGAGAGGATGTTGTTGAGATGAATTACCACGTTTCAATAAAAGAAATTCCAGAAAGAAATGTAGCTAGTGTTAGAAAGATTATTCCATCGTATAATTGTGAAGGCGATTTATGGAGTATATTGATGCGAGAAATTCATATTAAAAATATTAGTATGGCCCATCCGAGTTATAGTATCGCTGTCTTCCATGATCAAGAATACAAAGAAAATGATGTAGATGTAGAAATACAGCTAAATATCTTAGGAAAGCATGAAAATACAAAAGATGTTCATTTTCAAAAAATAGAGCCAATCAAAGTAGCTTCTATAACAGTAAGCGGAAGTTATGAACAAATGACAAACGTAAATGAAGCAGCCGCAAAATGGATTGAGACAGAAGGTTACGAATTAGCAGGACCGATGTTTAATATTTATCATGTGAGCCCAGCGATGGAATCGGATTCTAGTAAGTGGGTTACAGAAGTTTGTTATCCAGTTAAATGATTGTAAAGAAAAAAGGCATTATGATATGCCTTTTTTCTTTATAAACTTATCCGTAATTGCAATTAACCAATCATACATAATTATTTTTCCTTCTATTGTAGTTTTCGTATCGGACTATATAAAGCAATAAAGACTTCAATTAATTTAGTAAAAGCAGCTAAAGCAAATACAAAGACAGGATTATAAGCTGAAATAATGCCTCCTACTAATGCCCCGAGTGGCATAGCTAATCGTGTAAGTACACGTGAAAATCCTAAAACTCTTCCTTGCATATTTGATGGAACTGTTTCCTGACGAACTGTGGCTACAATTGTATTCCATGCAATATTACAAGTCATTGCAACACCGAAAGCAATTCCAGGAGCGAGCCAATATGTGCTCCAAAGCGCAAAAGTTAAGCCAATTGCCCCAACAAATAGGAGTAAAGGAATTAGTATGCCGCGCTGCAACCTCTTTTCTAAAGGAACTGCAATCAAGCTTCCTAAAAGACCACCTATTCCAATTAATGAATAATTAACCCCACTTTGTTCTGGGGTAAGTTGTAATGTGGATAATAAATAATACATGAATATACCTAAAACTGCACTTGCTCCAAAGTTTCCTATCATAGCTTGAAAAGATAAAGCTAAATTTAAGCGGTCATTTTTGAGCCATTTAAATCCATTAACCAAATCAGATAGTACATTTTGAAGTGTATTTTTATCTTCACATTTTTTATTTGTGGTTTTCATAGACGGTAATAACATCACAGCAACTAATGTTGCAATAAATGAAAGAACATTAATCCAAAGCAACTGAAAGCCGCCAATAAAAGAAATGAAAACCCCAGCTATCATTGGACCAAATAAACTAGCCAATTGATTGACCATTTGATAGAAAGAATTGGCCTTCGTTAAGGATGCTCCAGCAATTTGCGGAATGACTGTAACAGTTGTTACATCAAAAAGCATGGACATAACTGCTAACATAAAAGTAATTATGTATAAATGCCAGATTTCTAATAGATGTAATGAATGTAGTATTGGAACAAGACTTACTAAAATAATATTGGTAATATCCGCTACCAAAAGTAACTTTTTTCGATCATAACGATCAATTATTACACCAACTAAAGGACCAAATAAAACGATTGGCAATACGTTAATAGCAAATAAAGAACTCATAATTACAGCTGAACCGGTTAATTGATAGGCAATCCAAGGTAACACAAAAGTATACAATGAGTCCCCAATTCGTGAAATGAGTAAACCAAAAATAAAAATCTTGTATTCTTTAGAAAAAGTTGTCTTTACGGTAAGGCTACGTTCTTGTATAGGTTTCACACTGTTTATACCACCTTTATTATAGAGGAATTTGAAAATAATCCGTCCAATACTTGTTATATATAGAATTCTGTAATTTTTTGGTGAATCCTACTTTTTACATGTATTTTAAGGAGGAAATAAAAATGAAGGCAGTTTTTATAGATAGAGATGGAACAATTGGAGGGACAGGAGGGGGAATACATCCAAATGAATTTATGTTATTTGATTTTGTACCTAATGCAATTCAACGGTTAAATAAATTAGGACTAAAGGTATTTTTATATACAAATCAAACTAGAATTGGTCGGGGATATTTTACTGAAAAAGAACTGCTTAAAGGATTTCAAAAGATGCAACAAATTTTAAAAGATGATGATGCTTATATAGATGGAATGTACTATTGTCCACATAAAATGAATAGTAGTTGCGACTGCCAAAAAACGAATATAGATTTACTTATAAAAGCAGCGAAAGAACATGTTCTATGTTTAAAAGACTGTTTTCTTATTGGCGATACAGGGAGTACGGATATGATTGCAGCTGAAAGGGCGAATATGAAAAAGATTTTGTTACGAACAGGATGGGGAGAAAGCTCATTAACAAAGTATAGAAATTCGTGGATAGAAACGGCGCCAAATTATATAGCGGAAAATTTAATTAATACCATGTGTTGGATTGAAGAGAAATTATAAACATAATAAAATTATGGTTAACTGATTTGTGAGATTGTTAATTTAGGAGGGAAAATATTGATACATATAGATAAGAATGTACGAACATCTGGTGCGTACGTGATATATAAGAATTTATTTGTTTTTCAAGTTGGCCCAACGAGTAAAGGTGATACATTAGGTGTAGTAAGGCTTGGAGGACATAAAGAATCCGATGAAACAGCAGTAGAAACCGCTAAAAGAGAAGTGAAAGAAGAAGCTTCTATCGATACTACTATATTGAATTCACTAACTACATATTATAAAGAGAATTGGAATGCACAATCAAAGGAAATAAAAGTAGAAAATGAAGTCAATCCAATATTAATTATTGATAGTCCAGATGAAAGTTTATCTATCATGTATGTTGCCTATTCAAAGATGCTACCTAAACCATCTTCTGAAACGAATGGACTACTGTTACTTTCATTGAATGATATTGAATTAGTTTGCACTGGGAAAATAACATTAAATGATTATATAAATCAAGGCGGAGTTGCTATATTGAAAGAAAAAATGGATAAAGAGTTAATTTTACAACCTTTCCCACAACTTATGTTTTTAGCAGAACTTTTAAAAGAGGATCCTGTATTACTTCAGCAGTTTCTAAATTAGCAACAAAAGCTACTTTAATAAGGGGCTTTTATTGCTAATAATTTAGTGGTATGTGTATCCTCCATCAGGAAACAAGACAGTGTCAATAGTAAATCTATTTTGTATAAAATATAGTTTATCTCAACATGGAAAAACAGTTAGTATTGTGTTGGATAGTATGTGTAGAGGACATTTAGAATATACAGTTAGAAATAAACTATAAAATTATTATGTAAATTAAGTGCGGTATAGAATAGGGTTTTCTTGTAATCTTTATTTTATTATATTTTAATTAAATAATTTCACACTTACTATTATTGTTATTATTTATAATAGTAAGTAAGAATATTTTGGTAGTTATTGAATGTAATTAAAGGCGGTTATTTGGAAGGAGTGATGTTTTATGAACAAACAGAACAAAACAAAATATGTAAAAAAGCTCTATATAAAGAAAAAAGTAAAAGATATCGCCTGTTCTAGCGTTTTATAAGGCTTGGCTTGCATATTTAGAATAAATAATTGATGACTCATTTTCATTAAGAATCTATAGAATATATAAGCATCAACAAAGGGGAAAGTATAAAGTGAACGAATTAGAGTACAAAAACTTTTATGATAAAGTAGGAAGATTAAATGGATGGGATTTTAGTAAAATAAAATGTGAAACTGTAGGAGATACATGGGACTTTTATGGAGAAGTGAAAGAAAGAAGTAAACCATCAGACACTCTACTTGATGTTGGTACAGGTGGAGGAGAGAATGTACTTAACATAGCATCTTCAGCTAAATTGTTAATTGGAATTGATAATTCTAATGGCATGATTGAAACGGCACATTCCAACTTGAAAATATCAGGTATACAAAACGTTGAGTTTTTTCAAATGGATTCTGAAGCGTTAATGTTTCAGAATGCCCATTTTGATATCGCTTCTAGTTGTCACGCACCGTTTATAGCATCTGAGTTAGCAAAAGTAATGAAACAGGGTGCTTTTTTCTTAACACAACAAGTTAGCGAACATGATAAATTAAACCTGAAAGAAGCATTTGGTAGAGGACAATGCTTAGGTGAAAGAGACGGAACTTTAAAAGAAAAGTATATGAGGGAACTTATTAGTGCGGGATTTGAACTCGTACAAGTACGTGAATATGATGTTACTGATTATTACAGTACGCCTAAGGATCTTATTTTCTTATTAAAACATACGCCTATTATTCCTAATTTTGGAGAAGAGGAAGAGGATTTTACTATTTTACAAAAGTTCATTGATGTTAATAGTTCTGAAAAAGGGATTCGTACGAATTCAAAAAGATTTATGATTATTGCTGTAAAATCTTAATATATTTTATTGTAAAAGCTGCTTTTCATTTAAGGAAAGACAGCTTTTTTATATGGAAACAATTCAGGAGAAACTTGAAAAAATAGAGATAAGTAAAATGTTAATCAAAAAGACGAAATATGGAGGGTAATTGTTTTGAAACGTTACTGTACTCACAATGAAAGAAGTTAACATATTCATACTAAAGTTGTAGTTTTTAAATGAAAAATCCATTCTTCCGTTTGATTTTATCTGTTTATAAGTGTAATACAATACGAATAGATGGTAAGAAACAAGGGAGGAATGTAACGTGATTACACATATATCAGATATAAAACTACAAACGGTTTCCATAGAAGGGGTAAAACAAGTTTATAATGATATATTATCTTTTCCAATAAAAAAAGAAACAGCAGCATTTATTCAATTTGAAATAACGCCATACACAACAATTAGTTTTCAAGAAGTATATGAACCAATTGCACCTGCTCACTTTGCTTTTGAGATTCCATATTCAAAATTTCATGAAACTGCAAAATGGCTTGAAGAGTCTGGATTACTCATTGTGAAATGGAAAGATGGTCATACAATTGATGAAGAGAGCGGCCGATTCAACTTATATTTCAGAGATGGTGATGGAAATCTTCTCGAAATTATCGCGCATAGTTATGTTAAAGAAGATGTATTAGTACCGCATTCACCATTAAACGTTTTATATGTAAGAGAAATCGGTCTTCCCGTTAAAAGTGTACCTGTTTTTACGGAATGGTTGAAATTAAATCTAGATATGAAAACAATGGAAGATGGGGATATTTTCAACTTTGTTATAGGTGGAACTGCCTATGTCGTCGCAACTTGGTGGCAGCGACCTTGGATTCCAATTACGATGAAAGCTTTACCACCGAAAGTACACGTTTCTTTCGGAACACCTGACCAAGCATTTTTACAACAGCTTCAAAATAAATTTAAGAAAAATAGTATTCCATTTGAGTGTAAACACAATGAAGTATCGTTCATTCAACAGGGATATTCATTTACCGTCTTGCATAGATCAGAGTTTCATTCTGATATTCCTAAACAACTAAACTTACCACTTTCTATTTAAGGTTAGAAAGTGGTAAGTTTTTGTCTCTTCGTGAAAAAGGGATTCGTTAGGATTACAGTGAATGTAAAGAAAAGGGTTAGGCGTAATTCAAATTTATTTTAAGGAGAGAAATGAAGTGAATCTAGCTAATCCGATTGCAAAAGGGAATACAGCAGAAATTTATTTAAATGATGATAAGGTTGTGAAATTATTTAAAGATTACCTTCCAGATACAGAGTCTATGAATGAAGCAAAAAAACAAAAATACGCTTATTCATGTGGGCTACCAGTTCCAAACGTATTTGAAGTGACAAAGATACAAAATAGACAGGCAATTATTATGGAATACGTAAAAGGGGACAGTATTGGTAATCTCCTGCTTAATAATCTAAATGAAGCGGAGCATTACATAAATATTTGTGTTAATAAACAAATAAAGATTCATTCTATTTGTATGAATACAGATGAAATAGAATCAATGAGAGAAAGGTTAGAGTGTCAAATTAAATCTGTACAGAAATCGGATGGAAAACAAAAGGGAAATATATTAAATAAGTTACATTTAATCAAATTTGAACCTAGATTATGCCATGGGGATTTCCATCCATTTAATCTAATTTTGACTAAGGAAGAGAATGTGAAAATTATAGACTGGGTAGATGCCAGTTCAGGCGATATTCGTGCAGTTGTGTTTCGTACATATTTATTGTTTGCGTAGTCTCATATAGACTTAGCGGAAACGTATTTACAAATATATTGTAGAAATACTGGCCTCACACGAGATGAGATCAGATCTTTCAATGGGCTCCTATTATTATTACAGCTAGATTTGCTGAGAAAGTATCTCCGCAAAATGAACTGTATTTGAACAGACTTTTGAATCAGTATTTATAAGTTATAAAAAAGGTTGTCTAGTAGATAATTAATAAATGCTGTTGTTTAACTACAAGGAAACTTAGTTAAACAACAGCATTTTTAAACATTGATATAGGTATACTTATTTTCAATCTTCATCCTATAAAGGTTCATTATCCGTACTTGTTCCTCAGTTAATTCTTTTTTATCCCAATACATATGCATTAAGCTATATTCAAAAATCCCCTTTAATTTTATAAACAATGGAAACTTGTCTATCATCTCTTTAGGTAGTTCATGTTCCTCTTGATATCCTTCAAATAGTGCTTTTGTAATAGAATGCTCATAGTCTAAAATATTCTCATTTCCAGCAAATGAATATTCTAAAGCACTATAGATTGGAACTGCTAAATCGAATATATAAAAATGTTTTTCACAGTCTTGAAAATCAATCATTGTTAAGTTTGAATTATTTTCAACTAAAATATTTTCTAACCATAAATCTCCGTGAATTAAGCCGTAATTCGAAGTGGATTTTTCTAACTCTTTTATAGAAGTTAAAACGTCAGATGCAATTTCCCTTATAGTATTTTCTTCTTTAGGGATATACTTAAGAAAATTATATTCTTCATTTTCATACCATTCGTTTATATGTTTTACTGGTTTAGTCTTTTCAAAGCTTTTAGAAATACGATGTAATTTTCCGATTTGTTTACCCAGTTTTTTAAATATATTAGAATTCCATTCGCACCTTGGTAAATGTATACCAGGAGCAGCTTTATATAATACAGCAAAAACCTCCTTGTCTAATGTTAATTTTTCCACAAAATTCCCTTGTAAGGAAGGGAGTATTGGTGGAACACCTAAGCCGTGTTGATAAAAAAAATTCGTATATGTAACTTCTTCTAATTGTTCTTCATACGTTTTGTAGTTTGTAATTCTAATGAAGTATGTACCTTGTTTTGTGATACATTGATACATTTCATTCGTTATAGGTTTAATGTTAATAAAATTCAACGGATATTGTTCATTTATTAATTGAAGTATTTCTTTATCTATCTCGTTCATTGTAACATCCTTTCCAAAGTTTAATTTTTTACTAGAGAATTAAAAGAATCTTATTTTACAAAATTCGAGTTTAATTTTTGAACTCCTTTAAAATGAAATATAATGTAAATTGACTTTTAATAATTGGTAAGGTGTGTGAATCATACTAATTAACGTTAGATTGAAAAGTTAGTATAAGGTATGACAAAATAAGATAGCTAAAAAAATTAATACTTACATATAGAGTTTAAAGATTATAGAAAATGGCTCATGTTATAAAACACAAGAAATATCAAAAGAAAGTAATGAACATCTCTTATAATGCTAAATAAGGGGGGAAGTAAATGAATGAACATATACAGCAGATGATTGATTGGATTGAGATCAATTTAAAAAAGGAGTTTTCACTAGAGGATTTATCTCATTATATGGGGTATTCTCCGTATTACTGTTCTTTTAAATTCCACCAAGTAACAGGTATAAGTATTAGACGCTATATTCTTTTAAGAAGATTGTATTTATCTACGGAGGATTTAATAAACGATAGAAAGATAATAGATATTGCATTGGATTACGATTATTCTTCGCAAGAGGCTTATAGTAGAGCTTTCAAGAATGTTTTTGGAATGAACCCAAGAGAATTTCAACTTAACAAATTGCCTATTCAATCTTTTGTTAAACTCAATATAAATAAAGAGGGAGAGTTTAAAATGAATATTTCTAGAAAATTAGAGGTTGAGCAGTTACGAAATGCGAAGAGTGAGCTGTTTGATAAAGATGTATTAAACATATTGAATGGTCAAATGATGCATGAAGAATTTAAAAATGAAAAGCTAATGGGGAAGTCTGATTATGCACCATTTAATGAGGCAATGTGTGTAAACATGGCTACAACGCAAGTTTTTGATAAAGAGTTTATTAAAACAAGAGCAGAAGGGCATAATAGTTCAATAGAAAGTTACACAAAAAAGGTTATAGGCCCGTTAGAAAACCTTTTTACGAAAAAGTATAAATGTATTGTTTTATGGTTTGGTGAAGATATGTTCTGCCAAATGAACCTACTTACCATACTTTCTTACCTTGAACAGTCAGCTTATGAAGGGAAGGTATACTTAAATAGTTTCAGAGAGGATGAATTTAAAGTAAATCAAATTGAACTTGAATTAGGAAATTATTCTTCTGTATACAATGAAGTATTAGTAAACCATAAAAAGATTTTCTATAAGGTACCACCAGTAATGTATCAGGCTATAGACTTATATTTAGAAATGCTAAAAGAAGATAATACTGTAATGAAATTCATCTCTAAAAATAAAGATTTATCAACGCAAGAATTATTAATAAAGTTGTTTCAGCTATTTCCAACAATCGGATATGGGGATTCTCAGTACATAGAACTGATAAATAAAATAAAATAAAAAAGAAAGCTGTACCTAAAATATAGGAACAGCTTTCTTTTTACAATTGTTCAAGTAACTCTAATTCACCCTCTACAAATAACATTAGTTCTTTAATCGTTTCTCCAGAAAAATCAAAACGAATTCCAGCAGCTTCATATACTTCAGTTAAAGGTTTAGAGCTACCTAATGATAAAGCTTTTTTATAATTTTCTAGTGCTTGTTTAGGATTTTGTTTATATTGCTTATACATTTGCAGCGCACCAAGTTGTGCGATTGCATATTCGATGTAATAGAATGGTATTTCGAATATGTGTAGTACGGGTAACCAGCCAGTTGCTATCCAATTTTCATAGCCTTCAATATTTACGATGTTCGATTGGTAAGTGTTATGCAATTCTAGATACTTTTCGTTTCTTTCCTTAGCGGTATGATTAGGATTTTCATACATCCAATGCTGGAATTGATCAACGATAAGCATTTGTGGTAAATACTTAACAATATCCTTAAAGAAGTCTAATTTTGCTTCTATAAATTCTTCTTTATTTTCATAAAAAGTATCCCAATACTCCATCGAAAACAATTCCATTGTCATGCTAGCAAGCTCAGCTGATTCTGAAGGGATTTCTAAATACTTTTGAAGCTCTAATTGCTTCATACACTCATTATGAATACTATGGCCCATTTCATGGAGGAAAGTAGTAACATCATAATGTGTATGATTGAGATTCATAAAAATAAAAGATAATTGAGAAGCAGGTAAATATTCACAAAATCCTCCTGGACCTTTTCCTTTACGGCTTTCTAAATCTAAGCAATTATTTTTCTGCATACGATCCAGTAATGCGGAAAATTCAGGGTCTAGTTTATGTAAAATATGAGAGCTTTTTTCGATTAAATCACTCGCGTCTTCGATAGGTTTTAATGCTTTTTGATTTGGTGCGGTTGCTTTTAGATCCCATGGACGAAGGCTATCTACTTGAAGTGCAGATTTTTTCTCATTAAATATTTTATCGATGAGAGGTACTACATATTTACGAATAGATTCAGCAAGCTCATAGCAGTCTTCCGCTGTATAGTCAAAACGTTCATGTTTTTTAAACATATAATCACGATAATTATCTAAATGAATATTTTTTGCTTTTTGGTGACGGATTACAATTAATTCATTTAATATATTTTGTAAAGTATCTTCAACAGATAAGAACTTCTCAGAAATAAGCGTTTTTGCTTTTTTTCGTATATGACGATCCGGAACTTGTAAGTAAGACTGTAGTTCAGTAATTGTTTTTTCTTCACCGTCCCATAGCGCGGTTAAACCACCAGTAATTTCGAAGTACTCAGTTACTAGTTTGTCTTCTCTTACTTCTAAATCAATGTTCTTTTCAGAAAATAATATCTGCGCATTCTTAATTTTTTTATCTAGTAAGCTATACGTTTTTGGATCAAGCTCCATTCGAAAGGGAGACTCTAAATATTTATTATCAAATGAATTTTGATAACGTTTCAAAAGAGGTCGTACATATTGTTGATCATATTCAAAAGTATCTTTTATTTTTTTATTATCTGTATTACATTGAAAGGCGATATAGTGCGATCTTAATTGTTCTTCAATTTCCCAAATGAATGTAGATTGTTTTTTTAACCAGTTTTCAAGTTCTAGTTTTGAAGAAATCACTTCATTTTCTAAAGTAGAAAGAGTATTTTCTAATTCTAGAACGTTACTAATATCAATCGTATTTAAGTGCTGCATGACATATCCCTCACTTTTTATTTATTCATGAAGATATTCTATTTATTAATTGTAATTTCCTTGTTAAGAGACGGAAATGTGAAATAATGTTAAACTTTAAAGTGATTGAAGGGATGAATTTCCTTTTGCTTTATTATGAGAATGAGGAATCCTTTTTAGTTCTTCTATAAGGGAGTGAAAGAATGTATAAGTATTTACATATTTTTAATGATATAGAAAACATGATTCAACATGGAGAGATAAAAGAAGGACAGAAATTACCATCAATACGGTCATTCGTTACGCAATATGAATGTAATAAGGCAACAGTCATACGTGCGCTTCATGAATTAGAAAAGCGTCATATTATATATTCTGTCCCTCAAAGTGGATACTACGTTGTTAAGAAATCTGGGAGTATCATAGAAAATAACGAAATAATTGATTTTGCTTCTTCAGCACCGGATCCAGATGTTTTTCCGTATTTAGACTTTCAGCATTGTATTAATAAGGCTATTGATACTTATAAAAATGATTTGTTCGTATACGGAACACCGAAAGGGTTACCATCTTTAATTCCAGTTATTCAAAAACAGTTGGCAAATTATCAAGTGTTCACGAAAGAAGAAAATATTTTTATAACGTCAGGTGTGCAGCAGGCACTTGCAATATTAACTTCTATACCATTTCCAAATGAAAATGAAACAATATTAGTTGAACAGCCAACATATCATTTATATATAGAATATTTAGAAATAAATAAAGTTCCTGTAATTGGTATTAAACGTACGAATGAAGGTATTGATTTAAATGAATTGGAGCGTATTTTTCGAACTGGTAAAATAAAATTCTTTTATACAATACCAAGATATCATCATCCACTTGGAACTTCTTATTCTAAAGATGAGAAAGAAAAAATCGTACTATTGGCGAAGAAATATAATGTATTTATAGTAGAAGATGATTATTTAGCAGATTTAGAAACTGATTCAAAAGCCGATCCTTTATATAGCTTGGATCATAGTAATCATGTCATATATTTGAAAAGTTATTCGAAGATTATTTTTCCGGGGTTACGAGTTGGAGTCGCAGTTATTCCATCATCCATTGCAAATGCTTTCCATACATATAAAAAGGTTTTAGATATTGATAGTCCCATGATATCTCAAGCGGCTTTAGAAATTTATATAAAGAGTGGCATGTTCGAACGTCATAAAAATAAAATTAAATCTTCCTATAATAATAGATCTAAAAAACTAGCAGAAACATTAGAAAGAATGCATGGTCAAAACCCGTTTTTATTCACATATAAAAAGCAAAATACAATTGGAATCCATACTTGTTTAGAATTACATAAAACGAGTATTTCGGAAACGTTTATACAAAGACTAAGTGAAATTCAAATAAGTATTGATACTATTGATAAGAATTATGTGAGAGGTTTTCCGAAAGAAAGACTATTAAAGTTGAACGTATCGAATGTAAAGGAAGAAAGGATTGAAGAAGGAATTCGTAAAGTAACTGAGGAAATCAAACAAGCGGAACGTCTAAATTTTCAATTTAAAAAAGAATAAAATGAATAAGGAGGTTTGTTGTGAGACGCAAAATGATTCTCTTGTTTGTGTGTATCGTTATAATAATTGGAGCTATCGTTGTGATTAAATTTTATAAAAAAGATGATCAATGCATTGCAGTTGGTAAGTATTCAAGAGGTATTATCATAAATCAAAATAACGAACCTATATCTAAAGTGAAAATTCATGAAGATTCTATTGAAAGTAAGGAACGTAGTATTTCAAATGCACAAGGTGAATTTGAAATACCACATGGTGTTTGTGGTGAAATTACGTTGCAATTTGTTACCCCAGATGGGGGAATATATAAGAGAACATATGATAGCGAGCAAATACCAGAAGTGATAAAACTGAAATATAAAAAATAAGAGGAATTATACGCAACCATTACAAGGAAAATGAGTTGAATTAATATCTTTTAGAGCACTCAATAGCTGAGTGCTCTTTTTGTTTAGGACATAAGTAATCTGAAATGGAAATAAACTACCAATAAATGTTGTTCTTAAAGTGTAGCATTTATGTTGATTAGGAGGGTGATGGAGTCTATGGCGGTACGTATAGTCGATGATTTACAGCAATTATCGTTGTTACTTATGTTTTTAAGTACATTAATATTTTATAGATATTTAAAGAAGCTTAAACGAGAGAGAAAATTGACTGGTTTTGAATGGACAATGTATTTTGTCACTCAATTTGCGACATTAATTTGGGCAATGACTTATTTTATTAAGCACTTAGCTGAATCGTAATTTCTATTCATTTAATCTAGTTTACTGTTATCTATTAGGGATATAAATATAGCCTGTATCTAAATCAATGACAACATCGCTCATGAAGTCATCTTGTAGTAACTCTGGAATTTTTTCATATTGATACCGTACACAAAATAAGCTTAGAAGATCTTCATTAGATATCTCTTCATTTTTTACATTAAAATACATTAGTGTTAACTCGTCAAGAGAACAAGTAAGGCCAATAACATACTCATTTATTTCATATCCATCAAATTCAATTATCATGTTATCACTGTTGGGTGCTAGCCAACGGTATAGCTTAAATTTTGGATGAAGCATTCACATTAATTATTATAAATAGTTTAAGGGCTACTTGGAATACATTTTTTTAATCATTGGGGGTTTTCATCTCCCAATGATTATCAGCTTGATCCCCACAAATATTGGGATAAAAGGGAGGATATGAATGGAACACTATAAATTAGTTATAGAAGAGATTTTTCAACATGAAATACAATATACAGAACTCATTCAATGTTTTGAGGAATTAAGTCAAGGAATAATTACCCCTTTAAAAGTATTTGTCTCATATGAATAATGAACAAAATGACCAGGTACTTGTCACATAGCCCACATATGTTTCGACACTAATATGATAACAGAGCGCGGAGTAACATGTACGGGGATTTTTTAATAGGTACAACGGGTTGTGAAAACAGAGAATGGTTTTTGCTCTTTCATTATGTACAAATAGTATATTATCTTTCTCAATGTACATATTAAGTAAAGTGTTTAATATCATACATAAAAGGCGGGATAATATGGATGAAAATAAGAAAAGTGAAGAATTGATTTAATTTAAAAAACAATGGTTTAATGAAGATAATCAACCAGTAGCTGGTATAGAGTTAGCTTTACCACCTGATATAGGCAGCATGTTAGACTCGAAATCAGTTGATGATGAAAGTGGAGAGAGTAATAATGAATAAGTCTAATCTATGCATCCATGCGGGTGCTTTTTATTTTTTTGACAATGGAAGATGAATCATCAAACCCTTATTGAAAAAAGATTGATCAAAATAGATTCTTTTTCAGTATATTTAAGTTTGATTTTTACAAAAAAGTTTAATTAAAATTCATTTAGAATGCTTGATGAAATGGGAATGCTAATAAAATTCACCATTAAAGGATCGGGCTATTATGAATATGATTTGGGAAAGCATTATTTTAATTCTCACTGGAATGATTGCATTAAAAATGACAGGTAGTACATCTGTTAGCCAAATGACAAGAGCTGAAATCATTATAGTAGTATCAATTGGACGTATTATTGTAGAGCCTGTCTTAAGTAGGGAAGTAGTTCTATCTATATATACAGCTGTAATATTTGCAAGCATACTTCTTATCATTCATTTCTTTGAATTGAAATCAAAGAAGATGGAACAATTCCTGAATGGCAGTAGCATTATAATTGTTGAAAACGGAGAGATGGAGAGATTGTAAAAGAGAATTTGAAGCAGGCAAAAGTGTCAGAACAACAACTTTTTATGCAATTAAGAGAAAAAGGGATTCATAATTTAAAGAGTTTACAGCAAGTTACAGCTGAACCGAATGGGCGTATTGGTTATCAATTAATAAAAAAGGCTCAACCGATAACTTTAGAAATGTTAGAAAAAGTAATAGATCAGTACAATACAAAAAGATAATTTCTATTTTTCTACACACTAATATAGGGTGAATTTTAAACCAATCTTTAAATTAGATATAGGCTTATTATTATGCTATATTCAATGGAGCTAAGATGACTAAGGTAAGTGGTATAAATAGAAGAAAAAACTATATGGCAACAACAGCATATAACAACAGCACAAAAAACTTGCCTGTAATTTGATACTAAAATGGATTGAAAATAAGGAGATAGAAATATAATGGAATTTTGGGAATCAAGCTTTATTGAGAAACAAACGATGTGGGGATTTGAACCTACAGAATCTGCAATTTTGACAAAGGATTTTTTTATAGAAAAGAACGTTAAGGACATATTAGTTCCAGGTATTGGATATGGCAGAAACGCAAAGGTGTTTATCGATAATGATATAAATGTAACAGGAATTGAAATTTCAAAAACGGCTATTGATTTAGCGGAGCAAAACGGACTAGAAGATATTAGTATATATCACGGTTCGGTAAACGAAATGCCTTTTGATACTAAACTTTATGATGGGATATTTAGTCATGCACTTCTTCATTTGTTGAATGAGCAGGAAAGAGAGAAATTTATTAAAGATTGTTATAATTAGTTAAAACCAGGCGGGTATATGGTTTTTACAACAGTTTCTAAAAAAGCTCCAATGTACGGAAAAGGAAAACAGCTGGAGCAAGACTATTATGAGATAATGGAAGGCGTAAAAATGTTCTTCTATGATTCTGAATCTATAAAACAAGGTTTTGAAAAATATGGATTAGTACAAGTTTCGGAAATTGATGAACCAAATAAAAACATGGCAAATAAACCTTCAATTAATTTCTTAATGATAAAATGTATGAAAGAACTATAACTAAAAGTCATTAAAAATTATTAAAGATGTTTATATATTGATTATGCACAAATAAAAAGGACAAGCATATAATATAAATACCTTTTAACTTTAAGTAACCTTAACTTTCGTTAATAGGGTATCTCAAAATCCCCAAAAAGAGCACTTGCGGAAACAAGTGCTCTTTTATTTTTTGTTTCATAAATATTTAAAGTTACAAATTTCTTACGAAAAAATGAATCTGGGAGAAAGAGTCACATCTTTATAATACGATTATTTCTGAACGACAAACGTAATAGCATTTGTTTTTAATTGAATGTGTCTTTCGTTTCGGACTATATCATAAGCTAATTCTTTTATTTCAACTTTTATTTTTTGCCATTCCTTATAAATACTTTTTAATAGATCTATCATATCATCAGTAGGAAGGTTAATTTCAATTAAAGCATCTAATTCTTCATTCGTATGTAAGTCAATTTCTTGTATGTTTGAGTTAATAATTAAACAATTGATACCACCGGTTTTTGTACCTTTTTTCATAGAATGGAGCACGCATGTTAAATCTTCTATTGATTTAACATGCTCTAAACTTGATACTGCAACTATATAATCATAAGTATTAGGTTGGATGTAGTAGTTTTCAATTGCTGCTTGTTCTGTTTTAATATTATTAATTACACCATATTCTTTACTATAAGTTTGTAATTTTGTTAAAGCAGAATCAAGTAAATCGACACATGTAACAGTGCCGCTAGTATTTTGTATCTTTTGTGCAATTGGGATGCTATTTCTTCCAACGCCAGAGCCAAGATCAAGTACTTGCAAGTTGTTTTTTCCTTCAAAGTGATCCATCATCAAGTCCATAACTGTTTTAACCGGTTTGTAAAGCCAAGAACCAGCTTCAAATAGTTTATATTGTTCATAGCAGAGATTGTGATATTTCTTTTCTTCTTGTCTTATGTAATTGATACGGTTCATATTGTTTCAGCTCCAATATTATTATTGCAAAATGAATGGGTAGGACAACCTTTTACATTTGTTTGAATTCGAAAAATACCACCAGCATGTGGATACTTCTTTAATTCGTTATCTGTCATTCTTGTTCTGGCCGTTGTAACATACAAATCTGTTAAATTAGCCCCTCCAAATGTACATGATGTTACATATAATGCAGGAATTAGAATACTTAATATTTGTTCTCCTGTAGAGGGGTTCCATCTAGATATTTTTGAGCCTCCCCAATGAGCAATCCATAAACAACCTTCTTCATCAATTGTCATACCATCAGGTAGACCGTCATTTTCAGAAAAAATGATTACATCAATTGGATTGCGAATCCCCCCAGTACGTATATCATAATGATAGCGAACTACCTTTCTAGTAGGTGTATCAATAAAGTACAAGTATGTATGATCAGGTGACCAAGCAATTCCATTTGATGTATTTACATGCGAAACTTTTTTCTCTACGCTCAAATTATTATTTAAATAATACAAGGAACCTGCAGCATTTATACCGTATAAATCTGTAGTACCCGCCCAAAAACGTCCAGCTGGATCACATTTTCCATCATTAAAACGATTTTCTAATAAATGTGGTTCGGGATCAAAAATATGCGTCAGTTTTTCTGTTTTTAAATTAATGGAATAAAAGCCGTTTTCCATAGCTAAGAGTAGTACGTCTTTTAAATATGGGACAACACAGCCAATTTGTTGATTGAGAGTGATTACTCGATTCGTATTAGCAGTAGGATTATATATGCATAATTTTTTCTCCATAATATCAACCCAATATAAAAGTTGCTTTTTCTCATTCCGACACGGTCCTTCAGCTAAACTTGCTTTAGCATCTAAAACTAAGTCTATATTACTGAACAAGATGTTCACCTCACTTTATAAGATATTTATATAATTCGATAAGAATAGAAGTAAACCTTTTAGTCAGTGTTTAATAAGATTTGTGCTCTAGAAAACTGATCTTCTCAAGTGATTAAAAAAGTGTATAAATACGGAGAGGAAAATGCATATGATGTTTTATGAAATTGTTTGCTTTTCTTGTAAAAATATATTTCGCGTTTATGAAGGTAGTGAAAAATATAAGCGATTTAAAGAGAAACCAAAAGGGGTATATTGTTGTGATGAGTGTAGTCATAAAATTCAATTAGAAGCGATAAAGAATTTTTTTAGGTAATTATACGTTTTGATTCGGAAAAGTTTGACAATAAAACCGTTATAAATTATCATATAAAAAAATAATATTTAAAATGGCATGGAAGAGAAGAGTAGTTAAGAAAGAATACGTACAGAGAGCTCTGATAGCTGAGAAAGAGCGGTATACATCTTAATGAAAAAAGACTTGGAGCTGCGCAAGGAACTAATTTGTTTAGGGATGGTGCGACGGGTTCTCCCGTTATAGAGATAGGGTATAAGCATATTTTGCCGTACCTGAAGAGGTTAATATGGCGACGTATTGACAAACTGAGGTGGTACCGCGAAGCTAACAACTCTCGTCCTCAAGATGAATAATCTTGGGGGTGGGAGTTTTTTTATTGCATAAAACTGAAAATGTGAAAAAAATACAATTGAGGTGAGTGAAATATGCATTGGGCGTATAAAGTAGCACATGAATTAATTAGAAAACATCCAAAAAAAGAAACTTTTGTTTGCGCATCTGGAATTAGTCCATCAGGTTCTGTTCATATTGGGAACTTTCGTGAAATCGTAACGACTTATTTTGTTGTAAGGGCTCTGCAAGATTTAGGGAAAAAGACGCGTTTTATATTTTCGTGGGATGATTACGACAGGTTTAGAAAAGTTCCTAAAAATATTGATCCTTCTTTTGCGAAGTATATTGGTATGCCATACTGTGATATTCCAGATCCGTATGGATGTCATAACTCGTATGCGGAGCATTTTGAAAAAAAGTTTGAGAAATCGCTTCAAGCATTTGGAATTGAAGTGGAATTTATTTATCAACATGATGAATATAGAAGCGGAAGGTATAACAAAAACATATTAGAGGTTTTATATAAAAGAAAAGAAATATATGATATTTTAATGGATTTTAAAACTGGGGAGTGTAGTGAAGAAGAGCGTGAGAGTTTTTATCCGGCTACATTGTATTGTGAGAGATGCGGGAAAGATGCAACTACCATTACACATTTTGATGAAGCATTAAAAACAGTTCGATATGAATGTGAATGTGGAAATCAAAATCAATTATCGATACTAAATACAAATAAAATGAAATTGAATTGGAAAATCGATTGGCCGATGAGATGGATGATAGAGGATGTTATTTTTGAGCCGGGTGGAAGAGATCATTCATCAGAAGCAGGTAGTTATAATGTATCAAAGGAAATTGCAAGGAAAATATTCAATCGTGAAGCTCCACATTACGTTGCTTATGATTTCATTGGTATTAAAGGGAATCATGAAAAAATGTCAAGTTCTTCTGGGAATAGTATTACACCAAGCGATTTATTGAAAGTGTATATACCAGAAGTGATTCTCTTTATGTTTGCAAAATATCGGCCAGGCGCAGCTTTTCATATCGGTCTTGATGAAGATGTGATTCGCAATTATACAGAGTATGAACGATTGAAAGATAGTTATGAAAATAAAACGCTCAAAAATGAAGATTTATTTGATGTAATGAAACTTTCTGGAGTTGATATCAGGTTTAAAGTATATCCAAATTTCAATCATATAGCAGGAACGTTACCGTTATTAAATTTTGATTCATCTATTTTACAGGGGATATTAAAGAAAATAGATAGAAGCTATGCAATAGATGAAATGAGAACGATAAGTAATCGCGCAGAGTATTGGATAAGAAACTTTCAATCTGAAAAATTAATTGCGGTAAATCAGGAGAAAAATACACAGTTTTACAACACATTAGATGAAAGGCAGAAAGAATGGCTAGTAGAAGTTTGTAAAATACTTCGTTCTAATAAAGATTACTCTAACTTAATGGAGCAACTGTATTCGATTTGTCATCACGAAAATAAAAAAATAATGAAAGAAAATCAAAAACAATTATTTACTATTATATATAGGTTTATTATGAATCAGTCTAGTGGCCCGCGTATACCTTTATTAATACATGTGGTAGGCATCGAAAAATTCATCACATTATTAGATTTCTAAAATAAAGCTAAAAAACGCAAGTACTCAAAGGTTTAAGTACTTGCGTTTCAAAATTTACTATCGTGAATACATTTTTGGACACTCATCACCACTTGGTTCGTAAAAACAATGGCTTTTAAATTGCCCTGCAAATGGTTGATTATACCATTCAGGCGGACAGGCCCCAACTGGACGGAAATACCAAAGTGCCCATCTTGCTGGCCAGCGCCATTCACCTTGTAAAACTTTTCGTGCGATTTCTTTTTCCGATTCACGAGCGCGCTGATAAAAATACCCGTATTGCACGGCTTCGAATCCACCGGGGCTTTGATATACTGCATCACGTACAGACCGAAGTTGTTTAAAATCTAAGCAATCACAAAATACACGGTTTACGACAACGCAACCAACCAGTTGTTCGCCTTGTCGACCTTCTCCTTCAGCTTCAGCACGAATTAAACGAGCTAGTAAATCGACATCGCTTTCGTTATATGGAATAAGGGGCATAGTGATACCACCTTTCTTTACCTGTTATAGTAAAGAGTGTATGTATGAAAATAAGCTAGGTGCTTTTCTATATGTAAATTCATTAATTTTTAAAAGGAGCTTTTATGAAAAAAGCTAATTAATAATTGTAGACCAATATAAAAGGGGAGAGATAAAATGTATCGAATTCATAAAGATCATATTATTTACGCAATGTCGCCGGAAAATAAGCCGTGTATGGAAGTAGAAATTGGGAGTCGTCTTGTATTTGAAACATTTGATTGCTTTGAAAATCAAATTGATTCTGAAGATGTTGCGTTTCAAGAGTTAGATTGGAATCGAATTAATCCAGCGACTGGACCTGTATATATTAAAGGTGCAGAACCTGGTGATATATTAGTTGTAACGATTGAAAAGATTCAAATTGCAGAGCAAGGTGTTTTAACTACAGGTGCGAATCTTGGTGTAATGGGTGGAGAGCTACATGAAAATACAGTGAAAATCGTCCCAATACATAATGAACATGTTTTGTTTTCAAATGAACTGCAAATTCCGATTAATCCAATGATCGGTGTAATTGGTACTGCGCCGAAAGAAGAGAGCATTTCATGTGGCACACCGCATGATCACGGCGGGAATATGGACTGTAAAGAGATAAAAGAAGGGACAACATTACTATTACCTGTAAATGTTCCCGGTGCTCTATTAGCATTAGGAGATTTACACGCAGCGATGGGTGATGGTGAAATTGGTGTCAGCGGGGTAGAGGTTGCGGGTGAGGTAACTGTAACAGTACAGACTATAAAAGGAAAGAAATGGCCTTTACCAATGGTTATTCAAAAAGAAAAAATAATGACGATTGCTTCAGAGAAATTGTTAGATGATGCAGCGAATCGAGCTGTACGTAATATGGTAACATTTTTACATGAAGAATTAGAAATGCCTAAAGCTGATGCAACTCTTTTATTATCAGCAGCAGGAGATTTAAAAGTTTGTCAGGTTGTTGATCCGTTGAAAACAGCACGGATGGAAGTAGGTATGGGATATGTGGAGAAGCTAGGTTTTAATTGGAGTAAATTTAATATTAAATAAGAATAATAGAAGAAGGATGCTGTTGTATAAAAGTATCCTTTTTTCATTTACGGATTTTGTGAAAAGAGGTAGTATTTATTTTGTATAAGTATATTTGAGATTGTGGATTAAAAAGGAGTTCAATAATGGTCAAAATTATGATTGTAGAAGACGATATGAAAATTGCAGAACTATTATCAACACATGTTGCAAAATACGGGTATCAAGGAATTATTGTATCGGATTTTCAAAATGTATTAGACATTTTTTTAGAAGAACAACCAGAGTTAGTTTTATTAGATATTAATTTACCGAGTTTTGATGGCTACTATTGGTGTCGTCAAATTCGTGGGGTTTCTACATGTCCGATATTATTTATTTCAGCCCGTGAAGGCACGATGGATCAAGTTATGGCGCTAGAAAACGGTGGTGATGATTTTATTTCAAAGCCTTTTCATTATGAAGTGGTAATGGCTAAAATTCGAAGTCATTTAAGACGTGCTTATGGAGATTATGCACCGAAAGTAGAAGAACGGATGGTTGAGCAACAAGGACTATGTTTATATCCCGAAAGGCTTGTATTGAGGCTTAAGAATCAAGAGATTGATATAACGAGAAACGAAGCTATTTTATTAGAAACGTTAATGAAAAATTATCCGCGCATTGTGAGTAGAGAGGTGTTATTAAATAAATTATGGGATAGCGAATCCTATGTTGATGATAATACATTAAGTGTAAATACAACACGTGTGCGAAAAAAGTTAAAAACGTTACAGATTGAGGATGCGATTGAAACGATTCGTAGTGTTGGTTATAGACTACATATTACTTGGGATACTGGTATGGAAAAATGATAAGATTGTTTATTCGTGATCATATACCTCTTATTTGTTTTACAGCAATCCAACTACTATCCATATTTCTCGTATATTGGTTTGATGGGCATAAGCATATCGCGACGGCATTGTATGCAATGTTTTTAGGTGTCTTTTTTATGGTAGGCTATTTAGTATTTCGTTACTTTACTCATCGTACTTTCTATGAACGATTAGCAAACCCGATGCAATCTTTAGATGAATCTGTTCAAAAATCTGATTTTGCAGCTGTGTCGACTGCTCTTCAAGAACTACTTGAGATGCAATATCGCCATTATCAAAATCAGCTTCAGATGCAAGAGAGAAAAAATAATGATCATTTAACCTTTATGAATCAGTGGATTCATCAAATGAAAACACCTGTATCTGTAATAGAATTAATCACTCAAGATGAAGTCGATCCTCGTTTTGAAAGTATAAATGAGGAAACAGATAGGCTGAAAAAGGGGTTAGAGATGGCTCTTTATGTCGCACGTTTAGAAGCATTTACACAAGATTTTTATGTAGAAAGAGTACAACTACATAAAATAGTAAATGATTCCGTACATGAACATAAACGATTCTTTATCCGGAACTTTGTATATCCTGAGCTTAAAATTGAGAAGGATATTACAGTAGAAAGTGATGCGAAATGGTTACAATTTTTAATTGGACAACTACTATCAAATGCAATTAAATATTCATCAGGTAATAGAGAGAAGATTAAAGTGAAAGCTTGTAAGGAAGGTAATACAGTTATACTTGAAATTGCCGATAATGGCGTAGGAATACCGAAGCAAGATTTACCAAGAGTGTTTAAACCTTTCTTTACAGGAGAAAACGGTAGAGATTTTAAAGAATCGACTGGAATGGGGCTATATCTTGTATATGAAATTACGAAACAATTAGGTCACAGTGTAGAAATCCATTCAGAAGTTGGTAAAGGTACCGTTGTACGAATTAAATTTTTAAATGTGTAAAAATGACTCAGGCTAAAGAACTTGAAATATAAGTTTTTTAGCCTTATTGTATAGTCATTATTTGCAATGGTAAAAAGTCATATTGGTATGTATAATAACACACTAATAAATACAGCTGTTAAATTAGAAGGGTTTAATAATAGGCTGATAAATAAATAGTTTTTGTAAGAAAAAAGCCACCCCCTTTGAAAGTGGTAGCTTTATGTATCCATCCTATGATTGAGCGTATTAACATTGATCAGTATAATGTTCGAATTCGCGGTATGTTTTGTGGATTATAAAAGAATTAGTCTTTTATTTTTTTCATGATTCAGTATTGTAATTAAGTAAACAAACTTAATACTTTATATCCAATTAAACCTAAAATAATGATAGGAATCACCATTAAAAAAGAAGAAATTCGATTAGCACTAGAGCGCTCTAATACAAGAATCAAGATAATCCCGACTATGACTTCGGTATATCCAACAGGTAACATGTGACTATAGTCTTCAAAATTTAAAAGAATGTGAAGTCCATCCGTTACAAAAACTCCACTAATAAGCGCACTTCCGAATTTATGAAGTGGATTTGTAGTATCTTTCCATAGAAAACCTGCAATTCCAAAGATAGTTCCTCCTATACATGCACATACAATCCATACAGATATAAAATAAATAGAGTGAGCTACATTTTTAATAACTATTGCATAACCATAGTAGCCTAATACCATACCGAGTAGTGCGAGGATACCAGAAAGTATAGCTGTACGCTTAGAATAACTAAAGCTAGCCACAAAAAAGGATGGAACTAACCACACGCTTCCTAGATTAGCTAATGAATGCCAATGTCCTGGAAGTATACCTTGCCCCAATTTCGTTAGTATACCAACAATTATCCCTACTATAATCGGGATGAGAAAAATCCTTAAAAACATATTTAACTTTGTGATTTTTAATGTCCTGTCCATAAAATCAATCCTTACATTTATATTTTCTGCAAGCATATAATAGCTTATTACAGGGGAATAATCAATAAAAATTTATCGAAAAACAATAAGTGGTTATTGGATAACGAATAACATTTTGTTTTTATAATTAGGTGAATAAAATATCAAGAACTCGTTACTCAATCAAATGGTAAATCAAATAATATATGCAAGTAATGAAATTGCCCAAAACATGCAATTCAACTTAGTATAAATCTCTCGTATTTTTATGAATTGATTTATGATAAAAAAGAAACGAAAAGGGATTGATATAGTTTCCTCTTGTTTTTATTTACAATTTATTAGAAGGAGGGCTTTTTTACTAGTTGTGAATGTTAGGGGGATTGTAATGGATATTCGTAAAATGAAATATTTCATAACAGTGGCAGAAGAATTAAACTTTAGTCGTGCGGCAGAACGTCTTATGATGGCACAACCGCCTTTAAGTCAAGAAATTCGAAAGTTGGAAGAAGAATTGGGTGTTCAACTTCTTCATAGGACAAAAAGGATGGTTGAACTTACCGGTGCGGGGAAAATCTTTTTAGAAGGTGCTCGGCAAACGTTACTTCAAGTAGATAGAATCATTAAAGAAACACAGCTCGCGGATGAAGGGAAGATCGGGCAATTAATCATTGGTTTTGTCGACTCTACAGAAACAGTTATAGACATATTAAAAACA
Source organism: Bacillus basilensis (assembly GCF_921008455.1). NCBI lineage: Bacteria > Bacillati > Bacillota > Bacilli > Caryophanales > Bacillaceae > Bacillus > Bacillus basilensis. The sequence continues at coordinate 2,621,557 of NZ_CAKLBZ010000001.1, forward strand.
TTTCGAGAACGATTTCCTAAAATACAGCTTATATTACGCGAGATGACAACAGACCAGCAAATAAAAGCGCTCTATGAAAAACAAATTCACATTGGATTTATTCGTTCTATGCAAAATAATGAAATATTATCTTCCGAAGTTTGTTCTGAGGAGCGCTTAAAATTGGTTTTACATCATGATCATCCGTTAGTTTCGTTACCTAATATTTCAATTAAAGCACTAGTGGATGAACCATTTGTTTTATTTCCTCGCCATTTCGGTACAAATTTTTATGATTTAATTATTAGTTACTTTTGGGAACATGGAGTAAGTCTAAATATTGTTCAAGAGGCGATTCAAATGCAAACGATTGTGAATTTAGTTGCAGCAGGTATGGGGATTTCTGTCGTTCCGTCATCTGTGGAAAGTTATAAAAAATCGGGAGTTATATATAAAGAAATTCAAGAGAACACACCAATAATAAATTTATATGCCGGATGGAGGCAAGATGAAAAGTCTGTCGTGTTAGAGAACTTCTTAGCAGTTGTTAGAGAGGTTTATTCGACTTCACAATGTGAACTTAAAAGATAAAAGCCCATCTTTATAGGATGGGCAGTGGGGAATTTGGAAAGGGAAGCTTCATAGTATATAGGTAGAACTTACTCATGTTTCAACCTGTTTTGCTAGGATCATACTCAGTGAAACCTTTTAGTACACTATCAATCTTATCCATAATTTCAGGTTGTAATGTAACACTAGAAGCAATTACGTTTTCTCTTATTTGTTCCGGATTTGAAGCGCCAATAATTGCAGATGAAACAGCTGGATTTTGTAATACCCAAGCAACTGCGAGTTGAGATAGGGTAAGGTTAATTTCTTGCGCGATAGGTTTAATTTCCTGGATAGCGGTAAGCACATCATCACTCATCCAACGTTGCACGAGTTTGTCAAAAAACGGTTTTCCAGCATCTGAGTTAGCACGAGATTGATTCGGTAATGGTTTACCAGGTTGATATTTTCCTGTGAGAATACCTTGTGCGAGTGGGGACCATACGATTTGGCCAAGTCCCTCACGTTGACATGTTGGAATCACATCAGTTTCAATAACTCGCCATAACATCGAATATTGAGGTTGGCTAGCAATAAGAGGGATTTTCAATTCTCGTGCAAGTGCTGCACCGCGGGTGATTTGTTCCGATGTCCATTCACTTACACCTAAATAAAGGACTTTACCTTGTCTTACAAGATTTGAGAAAGCTAACATTGTTTCTTCAAGAGGAGTTGTTGTATCGAATCGGTGTGCATAATAGACATCAATGTAGTCTGTATGTAGTCGTTGTAACGATGCATTACAATTTTCTATAATATGTTTTCGTGATAAACCTCGATCGTTTTTTCCAGGTCCGGTCGGATGGCATACTTTTGTACAAAGTTCTATACTCTCTCGGCGTATGCCCTTCAAAGATCGGCCGAGTACTTCTTCGGCTATCGTGTCTGAATAAACATCAGCAGTATCGAACGTTGTAATTCCGACATCTAGTGCGGCTTTTACACAATCATTTGCAGTATCTTCATTTACTTTTCCACCATGGTTTATCCAGTTCCCATATGCAATCTTGCTTACTGTTAATCCACTGTGTCCTAGTTTGCTAAATTCCATTGTAGAATCCCTCCTAAAAAATGATAACTTTATTATAAGAACTGAAATGTAGTATGTATAATATATAATTAATCATAAATTTATATAAAAATTATATAAGAGAGGGTGCTTAGAATTTTATTACTAGGGAAATCTAAAGGAAGTAGTACAACAAATGTAATTTATGCTTGTTTAATATGAAGTTAAGAAATGATAAATAGACCTATAAGAAAGTGATCTTTTTAGCAACACAAATAATTGCATTTACTCATACAGTACTATCATGGTACAATATGGTTATTAATGACGGAAAGGAATGATGGGTGGACGATGATTAACTAATCTTATTTTTAAATGTTGAAATGAAATGAATTTCAATTTATAAAAAATAGGATTAGTCTGCCCAATTCCAAACAACGGTTTTGCTATTTGATTTGCGTAATAGCTTATTTGGGTATAAATAATGTAATGACTAATCCTGCCAAATTTATTTGGGAGGATTTTTTTATTCTCCCTTAACGAAAGGGATCGGTATTATGAAAGAAATTTTAAAATTAAATGATGTTTATGTTGAAATAAAGGAAAATACTTTGTTAGAGAAAATGAATGTGACAGTAAAACAAGGGGATGTTATCGGATTAATCGGTAAAAATGGTGCTGGTAAATCAACGTTACTTCAATTAATAAATGGTAAAATTGAGCCATCAAAAGGCATTGTTGAATGGCAGCAAGTGAATATGACAACTGCATATGTAGAACAAGAAATAGAATCTTTTATTAGTAACGATGTGATTGCAAAAGAAGCAGAACTTCTTGCGAAATGGGGCGTGCCAACGAACGATTTTCATACTTTAAGTGGTGGTGAAAAGCTGAAAGTTCGGTTAGCAAAAGGATTTGCCGAAAATCCTAATGTCTTAATATTAGACGAACCGACAAACCATTTAGATGAGATGAGTACGGAATTTCTCATTAAGCAAATTAAAAATATGAAAGGTACAGTTATTGTCGTATCGCATGATCGATACTTTTTAGATGTTGTCGCGACTAGAATATGGTCAATTGAGGATAAGAAATTAATTGACCATAGCGGTAATTATACAAGTTATATGAAAGTACGTGAGCATAAAAGAATGACGCAGCAGCGTGAATATGAAAAACAACAAAAAAAGATAGAACAAGTAGAAACTCATATAAAAGAATTAAGTTCATGGTCACAAAAGGCACATGCGCAGTCTACAAAACAAGAAGGAGTTAAAGAATTTTATCGTGTAAAAGCGAAGCGCATGGATGCACAAGTGAAGTCAAAACGAAAGCGTCTTGAAAAAGAGCTAGAGAAAACGAAGGTAGAACGTGTGAAAGAGGAATATTCAGTTGAATTCTCTATTCAAGCGAGTAAAAAAGTAGGAAAACGCTTTTTAGAAGTAAAGCAATTAAAAAAAGAATTTCATGGAAAAACATTATTTGAAAACGTTAATTTTACAATTCAACATGGTGAGAAGGTTGCGATTGTTGGACCAAATGGTAGCGGGAAAACAACATTACTGAAGATGATTATGGGAGCGGAAACTGCTGAAGGAGAAGTATGGATTTCACCATCAGCAAACATCGGTTATTTAACACAAGAAGTATTTGATTTACCGCTGGAAAAAACACCAGAAGATTTATTTTTCAAAGAGACGTTTGAAGAAAGAGGAAAAGTCCAAAATTTAATGAAACATTTAGGATTCCAAGCCTCTCAATGGAAAGAGCCAATTGAACATATGAGTATGGGGGAACGAGTGAAGTGTAAGTTAATGTCTTATATTTTAGATGAAAAAGATGTACTCATTTTGGATGAGCCGACGAATCATCTTGATCTGCCTTCACGTGAACAACTTGAAAATACATTAGCTGAGTATAACGGAACACTCGTTATCGTTTCTCACGATCGATATTTTCTGGAGAAAACAACTAACACAAAACTCGTGTTTATAAACAATACGATAAAAAAGCAGCTTGAAGAACCTACGAAAACAAGAGATGAAATTGAAGAGCTACGTTTAACGTTAGAAACAGAGAGACAAGAAGTATTAGGTAAATTAAGCTTTTTAACTTCTAAAGACAAAGAATATAAAGAACTGGATGAACGGTTTATGGAACTTACGAAGCAGATTAAGGCGCTTTAACGTAAGTAAGGGGGATTAACATGGGAGAAGAGAGTTTGACTAATTTATTTAGAATAGATTGTGGAGATATATACCTGCAAGAGTTTACGGTCAAAGATGCAGAGAGTATTTATAAAATAGCAAATCAACCGGAAATAGAAAAATTTTTACCAGACTGGAAATCAACGAAAGAACAAAGGGTGGATTGGGTTGCAAATTATGAAATACCAGAAAATAAAGCGTTTCTTAATGCAGCGAGAACTACGACTAACATAGATGATCACATATTAAAACTAGGAATATTTAAGAAAACCACAAATGAATTTATTGGATGGTGCTGCACAGGTATGAAAGATGAACTCCCTGCACCGAACAGAGAAATTATGTATGCTATTTCAAGTGAGTATCAAAATAATGGTTATGCTACTAAAGCGACTAAAGGACTGATTGACTATTTGTTTGAAAAAACAAATGTAGATGTTCTTAACGCAATCGCTTTAATTAACAATATAGCATCAAATAAAGTTATTGAAAAATGCGGGTTTATTTATTTGAGTGAACAGGAGATAGAAAATCAACTATATAATCATTATCAATTAAGTAAATCCGAATGGATAAAAAATATTGCTCTGTAAAAGAAATTAAAACGAAATCATTAAAAAGCTTAGAGCTAAAACTCTAAGCTTTTTTACATTCAAATGTATCAGTTAAGCATATTAAAGAGTAGCTTCTGGATAAAGTTGCTTTTTACCAAAAACAGATGCATCAAGTTGTATGTGCGGGGACTATTATATAAGCATCATATCTAAAAAGGCATTTGGAAAATTTTGTCGAATATGTGTACCTATGAAAACAATAAATTCTTACTCAAATCATCCTACAAATGAATGACTTTAGGCTTTAGTAGAAGAATGTATGGCAAAAGTGCAGACGAGCAAAGGTTTGAATTTAAAATTAACGGTTGAGTGTTAGTGGATTACATGTTTTTAAATATGAAATTATTTAAATGAGGGAGGGGAATGTTTATTATAATTTGGTTTCGTCACTTACCACAGATAAGTATGGATTTGTCAGAATGGACTCCTTTTATACAAAATAATTGGCATCGAAAACATTATATGAAATTTGTATATGTACTTCAAATCATTATTTTTCTAGTACCGTATTATTTTGGAGCAAGTTTTACCCATATTAATATATTCTATCTCATCATCATAGGTATTTTTTGTCTTCATCATTCATGAATGTTTACACGTTATTGTTATAAATAAAAAGGGTGATATTAGCTTAACGTGTAGTGGAATATTTTTTTGGCTAAACACAAATGCAATCCTATCCAAAACTAGATTTTGGGTCTTTATGAGCTTGCCTACTATTGTATTATCAGTTGTTCCTTCCATTTTATCGTTCTATGTAACAGGAAATATTAAATCAATCTTATTATTTATATGTTGGATAAACGCAATAATTTCCTCTTCAGATATATACAATTCATTTTTAATTGCGATTAAACTGAAGAACTCAATTTTTTGTCGAGGTTACTATAAAGTGAAAGAGAATTAAAAGGGTAACTCAAAAACATTTCAACTAAAGGGATTAGTTAAAAATATAAATTTAGTAAGTAAAAGACCGATAAAGTAATCGGTCTTTTTTCATTTATATAATAAAGAATTGATATACATTGTATTTCCTGGCACTATACAATTATTATAAGATAGTTATGGGTTAATTTTAGTTTGAAATTAGCTATATTGTCAGTTTTTTTTAGAAATCTTACAAGTGTGTAAGATAAATGAAAGATGAATCAATATGAGCTATAAGACAATTCATTTACACTCTACTATGAGAAGTGCAAATGAAGGGAGAATATACATGAAAATTTTACATGCAAAAAGTATTAGTAAAGTATATAAAGGGAAAGTGCCTTATAAAGCATTAGTAGATATTGATTTATCCATTCAAGAAGGCGAATTTGTAGGGATTATGGGGCCATCTGGTAGTGGGAAAACAACGTTATTGAATATGGTATCTACAATTGATTCTCCATCATCGGGAGAAATTTTAATTAATGGCACAAATCCTTTTCAATTATCATCAGAAGAATTAGCGTTATTCCGCAGAAAACAATTAGGATTTGTTTTTCAATCATTTAATCTTCTTAGTACACTTACTGTAAAAGAAAACATCGTATTACCGATGACTTTAGATGGTGTGTCTGTACAAGAAATGAACAAACGAGTGGAAGAAATTGCAGAGAAATTAAATATTACAGATATATTGAGTAAAAGAACGTTTGAAATATCAGGGGGACAAGCTCAAAGAACGGCAATCGCACGTGCTATTATTCATAAGCCACAATTATTACTTGCTGACGAACCAACAGGGAATTTAGACTCTAAATCTTCAAATGATGTAATGGAGATGCTTGATACTCTAAATAAAGAAGAAAAAGCGACGATGATGTTAGTTACACATGATCCGTATGCAGCGAGTTTTTGCAGTAGAGTAATATTTATTAAAGATGGTCAACTATATAATGAAATCTATTGCGGCGAAAGCAGGCAAGCGTTTTATCAAAAGATTATGGATGTCCTTTCTTTGTTAGGAGGGAAAAGGCATGACTTTTCGTCAGTTCGCATTTAATAATATTTTTCGTAATAAGCGTACATATGCAGGTCATTTTTTAAGTAGTACATTTTCTATTATGATTTTCTTTACGTATGCTCTTTTATTATTTCATCCTGATTTACAAGGGGAATTAAAATCAACAAGTGCAACAATAAGCGCGTATGGTACTATGGGATTTACAATTTCGCAAGGTTTGATTTTTGTATTTTCATTTTTCTTTATTCTATATTCAGTTAGTTCATTTTTAAAAACTCGTAAGAAAGAATTTGGCATATTAATGATGCAAGGTATGTCAATGAAACAGTTTAAGAAATTATTATTAATTGAAAATATGTTGATTGGATTTGGTTCAATTTGTATAGGGATTTTCATCGGACTCATATTTTCTAAACTAGTCTTATTGATAAGCGCAAGTGTATTAATGATTAATAATGGTTTACCTTTTTATACACCAGTGAAGGCTGTATTATTAACAGTTATCACTTTTCTTTTCTTATTTTTAATTGTTTCACTATTTACATTTAAAATGGTAAAAATAACGGAACTTGTGGAACTTATTCGAGCAGAGGAAAAGCCAAAACCTGAACCAAAATCTTCAATTTTATTATCGCTACTTTCTTTAAGTAGTATAGGATATGGATATTTCTCAGTATTTCGCTTCATTTCAAGTTCCAGTTTTACTACGCTTGGAATGGGTGTCCTACTAGTAATTATAGGAACGTACTTTTTATATACACAGTGTAGCGTTTATATATTACATCTTGCTAAAAGGAGAGAATCTTTCTTTTTAAAGAGAACAAATATATTAACGTTTTCTGAATTAATTTACCGTATGAAAGATAATGCAACGATGTTTTTTATAGTTTCTATTGTTTCAGCAGTTGCATTTACAGCGATTGGTACAACAGCTGCAATTGGAAGTAAAGATTTGGTAAGGATGACAAATCCGTATACATTTTTATATGGGGATTTTGAAAACGACAAAGCATTAAATAAAAATCTTTCTATTATTAAAAAACAACTTTCTGATGCTAACATTCCGTATCGAATGGCTTCAGCTTCATATATATACACAGAAAGTAATGTAATTGTAATGAAGTTAAGTGAATATAACGATCTTGCTAAAGCACTTGGGTATCAACAAGAAACGATTGAAAAAGAGGATGAAATTTTATTAATTCCTGGAGTCGTATCACAAAAACAAGAATTTAAAAATGGCGAGTATAAAAAAAGTATAGAAGTCATTCAAGGTGAATGGACAAAGACATTTCAAGTGAAAAAAGCTGTAGAAAATTTAGTTTTACCACATGATACTAGAAATATATATATCGCTGTTCAAGATCATGTATATGATGAAATACCTATTACTAGTGATCCAGATAATCTTGATATTCCATATCGTACTTACGGATTTGTTGTAGACGATTGGATAAAAACGAAGAGAATTTCAAACGAATTAATTAGTACATTTGCGGAAGAAGAAGGTAGTTTTCAGTTTCGAGCTTTAACTATAGATTTGTTAAGTGCAAAACAAACGAATGGATTATTACTTATGGCAAGTGTTTTAGTCGGAATCGTCTTCTTTACATTCGCTGCTAGTTTTATTTATTTCCGATTATATACTGATTTGGATCGTGATCAACAGCAATATAAAATGATTTCGAAAATGGGTTTAAGTAAACGAGAGCTAAAGAAAGTTGTAACGAGACAGTTATTATTAATGTTCTTCTTACCGATTATCATTGCAGTGATACATACTGTAGTCGCTTATATGGCATTACAACAATTAGTCGATTTTTCTATTATGAATAGTTCTATCGTAATTTTAATTTCATTTATTTGTATACAAGTTTTATATTTCTTTATAACCCGTTGGCGTTACCTGCAAAAGCTTTATAAGGTTATGGATGAATAGAGTTTATTAGCTTGTAAGACTATATGAAAGCATGTGAAAAAATCAACTGTATGATGAAAGGAAACGCGATGAAAAGAACTTTAACTATTTTTATGTTAACGATACTACTATTAATAAGTTTTAGTGCATGTTCTAAAAAGGAGAATCTATTTCCTGCAAACGGTATATTAATCATTGGAGATGAAAAAAAATTTTCACCAATTATTAATCGTTATCAGGAAATTACGAAAGCAAATGAAGTGTTTTCTGTGAAAACAGGTATTCATGGAAACGGACACGTATTAATTTTAAATGAGTCTACAGCACAAGCATTGATTAAAGCTAAAGTTTTTCGTGAACGAGACAATGGTTCTAATTTTATACCTGTAAATACGTTACCGAAATTCCCAAAAGGGGGTTCGCTACTGTTTGCACAAGACGACGAAATGACTTTGAAAAGTATTAAACTAGAAGGAAAAGAGATTCCTGTCATATACAATAGTGACGCTTGGATAGGTAACAAACGTATTTATCCAGCACAACAGTATGTGATTGTATCAAAAAACAATGTATATAAGGAAATAAAAGCAAATGAAACAAAAATGCATCTTCTTCAATTTAAAAAATCTATAGGTGACGAAAAACCTAAAATGTCGACAGATAATTCATTGGTTAATGAAAATATCAAAGTAAAAAAGCTAATTAAAGGTTTGGAAGGAGAAGTATCTTTTCAGTTTGTAACGATTGGAGAAAAATCTTAAAAAAGAGTTCGAGCTTGATAGAAACTTTATCAAGCTCGAACTCTTTTTAGTTTATAGACCATTCATATAAAAAAGATTACATTACGTCGTTTAATCGACTCTCGTTTGTTTCTTCAATCGCATTTGAATTTTGAACTGAATTATTTTGAGCTTCTTTTTCTTTACGAACTTTTTGTAGCATTTCAAGTATGATCCATAAAGGGACACCTTTATCTTTCAACATTTTCCATAAATCTAATTCGTTAAATTTATGCTCAGGTTGTTTCATTTCTTTTTCAGATGAACGAATATCGAACTTGATAGGATCATTTACTTTCTTACCTTCAAGTTTAGTAGAAGAGATAGTATTATGCTCAAGAGTAGATGGAGTTATTTTAGTAGGTTGAGATAATGTATGAATGTTTGATCCGATTTGCATGATTTTTCCTCCTTTTCAAGCAATGAAATTAGTTTTCTTATGGTTTTTAAATCTATTTAACATGAGGAAACTATATCTAATTATAAATTCAAATAAACAGATTTACAAGCTGTATTGTAAAAAGTAAATGCTTACTTGAATTAATATTTATCAACATTTGTATATGTTTTCAATATATACAAGGAATATAAAATAATTTACATTATGTTTAAGTTATTAAAGCAGGCTGTGAATTTTTTTAAAGAAAAATGTAAACGTTTTATTAGGGGGAGAAAGTATGGGGAAGTTATTTTTAAAAATATGTTTTTTTACATTAATGACTGTAGGTTTATTCTCAGCGAAAATTATATACGCTGAAGAGGGTCACCAAAATAATTATCCGATCATATTAGTGAATGGATTTGCTGGATGGGGTAGAGAAGAAATGCTTGGCGTAAAATATTGGGGCGGTGTTCATGATATACAGGAGGATTTAAAAAGAAATGGTTATACTGTACATACCGCAGCTGTTGGACCTGTTTCTAGTAACTGGGACCGTGCATGTGAATTGTATGCCCAAATTAACGGTGGAACAGTAGACTATGGTGCCGCACATGCCGAGAAACATGGACATAATCGTTTTGGCAGAACTTATAGTGGCTTTGCACCGAATTGGAGTGAAACAAATAAAGTTCATTTAGTTGGGCATAGCATGGGTGGACAAACGACTAGAGCATTAGTACAGCTATTAAAAGAAGGTAGTTTTGAAGAAAAGAATTATGTGAAAAATCACCCGAACATCAAAATATCACCACTATTTGAAGGTGAGAAATCATATGTTCATAGTGTTACAACATTAGCAACCCCTCACAATGGTACAACACTTGCGGATGGTAGTCTTCTGCTACCGTTCGTTAAAGATTTACTCATTACAGCTGCAAGTTTTGGAGGAAACAATAATTTATCGTTATATGATTTCAAATTGGATCAATGGGGTATAAAGAAGAATGCTGGAGAGTCTTTTTTCCAATATACTGATCGCATTATAAATAGTTCACTTTGGAAAAATACAAAAGATATAAGTCAATGGGATTTAAGTACAGATGGTGCAAAGGAGTTAAATAATTGGGTAAAGACGCAACCGGATGTGTATTACTTATCCTATAGTGGACATGCATCACAAGCAGCACCTATAACAGGTTTACATTTACCTCATATAACGATGAATAAAGTGTTAATGGGGAATGCATTTTTCTTAGGTTCTTATGCGAGATATGAAGAAAACCGTCCATTAATTGATACTTCTTGGTGGCAAAATGATGGTGTAGTAAATACAAATTCTATGATTGCACCTTCTTCTAATACAGCTGTAAATAATAATGAGTCTTTACAGGTTGGAAAATGGAATCATATCGAAACGAAAGCAAATTGGGACCATCTCGACATGGTAGGATTAAGTATTTCAGACACGTTAGGTTTTTCTAGCATTCCAGAGTTTTATAGAACAATTGCTGAAAAGCTATCACGTTTACCGAAATAGGTAATAATAAAGCGCTCTCGATGGAATTCGAGAGCGCTTTATATTATATTGAAAGAGGGATTTGGTAGAAAAATATGGGGGGATATTATGAAAATTCAAGTTGTATTATCAGGATATGGAACAGTAGGCAGAGAGTTTATAAAATTATTAAATGAAAAATATTCATATATATATGAAACATATGGGATTCAATTAGTTGTAAGTGGCGTATTAGGGAGAAATATTGCAATACATAATGAAGATGGCTTATCTATTCACCATTTATTGATGTATGGTGGCGGTACCGCTGCAATTGAAAAATATTTAGACTATTATCCGAATGAACGTGCAACAAATGGGATAAATGGTACTGTATTAGTAGAATCAACTGTTACAAACCTTAAAGATGGAAATCCAGGAAAACAATATATAAAACAAGCGATTGAGAAACATATGGATGTAGTTGCAATTTCAAAAGGCGCACTCGTTACAAACTGGAGAGAAATAAATGAAGCAGCAAAGCAGGCAAATGTACGAATTCGATATAGCGGTGCAACTGCTGCGGCATTACCGACACTCGATATTGGTCAATTTAGTTTAGCTGGTTGCCATATTGAAAAAATAGAAGGAATATTAAACGGGACAACAAATTATATTCTTTCGAAAATGAATGAGGAAGATGTTACGTTTGAAGAAGCACTGAAAGAAGCCCAAAGTAAGGGAATTGCTGAAACAAACCCAATATTAGATGTAAGTGGTTCTGATAGTGCGTGTAAATTGTTACTTTTAACAAACAGTTTAATGGGAACAGAGAAGACGCTTACAGATATACATATAAAAGGAATTGAACATGTTACAAAACAACAAATTCGAAATGCGAAGGAACAAAATAAATATATTAAATTAATAGCTTCAGCAAATAAGGATAAGGATGGTAACGTGGTTCTTCATGTAGAACCGTCCGAAATAGACAGAGATCATCCACTAGCAAAAGTAAATGGTACAGAAAAAGGGATTACGTTCTTTACAGATACGATGGGCCAAGTTACTACAATTGGTGGTGCATCAAATCCACGTGGAGCCGCAGCAGCAGCGTTAAAAGATGTAATTAACTTGTACCGAAAAGATTTATAAGAGCGTACCGCCCTTTATAAAAAATACATATGTAGTGGACCTTTTGAGAATGAAATAAATGTGTAAAAATAATTGCAGGGGGGAAGAAATTGTTTAAAGATTTTAAAGTTGTGAAAGATCGTCCCGTTTATATTCAATTGAAAGATTATTTAAAAAAGATGATTATGAAAGGGCATTTGCTCGGAGATCAAAAAATACCTTCAACAAGGGAACTAAGTGAATTATTAAGTGTGAGCAGAAATACTGTACTCGCTGCTTATGCAGATTTGGAGCAAGAAGGGCTCATTTATGCAGTTAAAGGAAAAGGGAATTTTGTTGCGAAGGTTGATATAAGCAACACTTCGTCTGTTGAAATAGATTGGAAAAATAAACTTAATACAGTTACCCTATTAGCGGATGAATTAGATTTAATGAAACATGGTGTTCGCTGGGAAAAAGGAATGATTGTTTTTAACAGCATCGCTCCGGATGAAAAGCTATTTGATGTGGAAAATTTCAAAAGAGCTTTTCTTACTCGTATGTCCATTGAAGGTGATGTCGTATTAAACTACGGATACGCAAAAGGTTATAGACCGTTAATGAATTATCTACTTCATTATATGGAAATGAAAGGTGTAGATATTTCGAACAAAGATATTTTAATTACAAATGGATTTACCGAAGGATTAGACATAGTACTATCCTCATTATCGAAAAAATCAGGTCGAGTTATTTGTGAGAATCCAACTCACCATGCTGCGTTGAAGCTGTTCCGCTTACATGGCCTTGAAGTTCATGGTATTGATATGAATGAGGATGGCCTTGATACGAATCAAGTTGAAAAAAGCTTGCGTGAAAAAGAGTTTGATTTTGCATATTTAATTCCTTCCTATCATAATCCAACCGGTATTGTTACAAGTTCAGAGAAAAGAACGGAACTGATGAGATTATTTTCAAAATATAAGGTTCCTATTATAGAAGATGGATTTAATGAGGAACTACGTTATTCAGGTTCACATTTAGCACCATTATTAACTTTTGCTGGCGCTGGTAATAATGTGATTTATATTAGTAGCTTTTCGAAGGTACTTTTCCCTGGTTTACGTGTAGGATGGATCATTGCAGATAAAGAGCTGATCCATCATTTAGAAAGTGTAAAAAGAGCAAGAACAATTCATACATCTACTTTAGATCAAGCTGTTCTGTTTCAATATTTACATGAAGGATATTTTGAAAAATATTTAAAAAAGGCAAGATCTGTTTATAAGAAAAAATATGAGTTAGCTGTTGGGGCGTGTAACGAGTACATTCCGTTTCAAAGGATGACCGGTGATGGTGGACTTCATTTATTTATAGAGTTAGATGAAAAAATTCATGCCCGAACTCTTTTGCAAAAGTGTTATGAGCAAGGAGTTACATTTTCTCCTGGAGATGTTTTTTACTCTGATGGAGGAGGAGCGAATACTTTTCGATTAGGATTTTCACGTCTGAAAGAAGAAGAAATAGTTCGGGGAATTAAAATAATCGGTGATACAATAAAAAATGAAATTTGGAGTTGAGGAAATGAGAATTGGCGTTATTATGGGAGGAGTATCCTCTGAAAAACAAGTATCAATTATGACTGGAAATGAAATGATTGCACATTTAGATAAAAGTAAGTATGACATAGTTCCAATTACGTTAAACGAAAAAATGGATTTAATCGAAAAAGCGAAAGACATTGATTTTGCGCTGCTCGCATTACACGGAAAATACGGAGAAGACGGGACTGTTCAAGGAACGCTTGAAAGTTTAGGTATTCCTTATAGCGGGAGCAATATGTTATCTAGCGGTATATGTATGGACAAAAATATTTCGAAAAAGATTTTACGTTATGAAGGAATAGAAACACCAGATTGGATTGAACTTACAAAAATGGAGGATCTAAATCTTGATGAGTTAGATAAGTTAGGATTTCCGTTAGTCGTAAAACCAAACTCTGGTGGGTCAAGTGTTGGAGTAAAGATTGTCTATAATAAAGACGAATTAATTTCAATGCTGGAAACTGTGTTTGAATGGGATTCTGAAGTAGTAATAGAGAAGTATATAAAAGGTGACGAGATTACATGTTCCATTTTTGATGGAAAACAGTTACCCATCATTTCAATTCGACACGCGGCGGAGTTCTTTGATTACAATGCGAAATATGATGATGCTGGTACTATTGAAGAAGTTATTGAACTTCCAGTTGAATTGAAAGAACGTGTAAACAAAGCGTCACTGGCTTGCTATAAAGCATTAAAATGTAGTGTTTATGCAAGGGTTGATATGATGGTGAAAGACGGTATTCCATATGTAATGGAAGTTAACACATTACCAGGGATGACACAAGCAAGTCTACTACCAAAAAGTGCAGATGCAGCGGGAATTAATTATAGCAAACTATTAGATATGATTATTGAAACTTCATTAAGAGTAAGGGAAGAAGAAGGGTTTTAAGTAGCAGTATCATGAATACTTTTGACAGTAACATGAAGTATGTTATGATGAATACAATACGAAAATTAAATATTTATCCACTAGGGGGGCCTATTATAGGCTGAGATCAAATGGGGATTTGAGACTCTTAGTACCTGATCTGGTTAATGCCAGCGTAGGGAAGTGGGAAAGACATTGTTATTTCATGAATAAATACTGTCAATTTCACTTTCTTTACGCCTGTAAAGAAAGTTTTTTTATTTTAAAGCGTTAATAACTGTGGATAAATACTTATATTAAATTAATTATTGGAGGAATTCACATGACTTTTTCACAATCGTTACGTAAAGAAGTAGATTCAATTTGGGAAGCTAGTTTTCAGCATCCTTTTGTAAAAAAACTTGGTGAAGGAACATTAGATTTAGCTAGTTTTCGCTATTACGTGCTTCAAGATTCATATTATTTAAGTCACTTTGCTAGAGTACAAACTTTAGGAGCTGCAAAAGCACTGGAATTAGAAACGACAGCTCGTATGGCACACCATGCCCAAAATACATATGAGGCGGAATTATCATTACATGAGAATTTTGCGAAGAAACTAGGGATAACACAAGAAGAAAAAGATAATTTTATCCCTGCTCCAACTGCATACGCATATACTTCACATATGTATCGTGCTGCGTATGAAGGACATTTAGGCGATATCATTGCAGCAATTTTACCTTGCTATTGGCTGTATTATGAAATTGGTGAGCGTTTAAAAGAGTGTCAGCCAGAAGAGCCGATTTATAACGAATGGATTTCTGCTTATGGATCTGATTGGTTCCGAACATTAGTTGAAGAGCAAATTACACGATTAGATGCAATAGCTGAAAAAGTAACAGAGGCAGACCGAAATCGAATGAAACAACATTTTATTATTAGTAGCCAATATGAATATTCATTTTGGGAAATGGCTTATACTTTAGAAAAGTGGCCAGTGAATACAGAAGTAAAAGATGTAATTGGATAAAGAATAGAAGTAATGTTATAGATAGGTATGGATAATACCTATCTATAACATTTTTTCTTGTCAGATTTGTGTAAAGTCGATAGTGCTGCGGATATGGCGAAATGGCATATCGATAAGTTAGTTAATTTAATTTTCTACGCATTAACTGGATAAACTTCTGCCACATGTATTAAACAATCAAATGGATTAACATATTTCGTTACTGTTCCAACTTCAGATGCACAACGTAATGGAATGAATTTCTACCTTGAACGTACAGGATATGGCATTATGGTTATTGAGAAATAAATTGAGCTTAGTAAGCATGAAGATATGACGCTAGAATTCAAATTTTATAATTTCTATTTATAAAAATGAGCCCATAGTAAAAATAGGTATATGAACAAGGTGCATCATCTAGTGATAAGTCATACTTTGTTGGTGTATGTATTTAACTTAGTTTATAGCGCTATTTCTACTTAGATGTAACGAACAAAAATATAGGAAAGCATCGATGGGGTTGTATTTTATAAACGGAGGTCATGAAAATGAATCAGTTTCAACAAGAACTACAAGCGCTAAGCCTTAATGATTACCGGTCTGGAAATATTGTGTATTGGGACCAGCAAAACCAATATCCATATTATTACTATATTGAAGATGCTGCTCGTCGCTGTGGCGGCTGTGGTCGTTGCGGAGGTTGTGGCGGTCGCTGTGGTGGGTTTCGTTGTGGTGGATTCCGTTGTATTGGTTGCTTCGGTTGTTTTGGTTGTGGAAATTGTGGCGGCTGTGGCGGTTGTGGTGGTTGCTCTAATTGTTTTAATGGTACTTCTGATACTACTGGTACTATTGTAACATATGAATATTAACTACATTTATCAATTAAAAAACATTAGCTTTATACATGTACATGCCGACAAAGAATATAGCCATCGCTAATGGATATATTCAATCATTCAAGTGAAAGAGTAACAATAAGATATATTGGTATAAATCAAGATGAGATAGATAAAGCAATGACTAGATTTAAAATCTAATCATTGCTTTTTTCTTATGGTTTTACCATCAAATGTCTGTCTAATTTAAGGAGTGATTTCTTCTAGTTAGTGTATAGCTAATGAAATTATTACAACTGTGTAGGGTTAATCGATAGTAAATTAAGATGCTTGAGTGTATTTTAAATAGGATTAAAAAGTACTGTTTATCTATAGAATAATGGGTAAATAATATTTAATAGGAAGTGTATTAAAATGATTGAATTTAAATCTATTATCCATTCGTACAAACTAAAGAGAAAAATAGCTAAGGATTTATACGGAAAAAGAGATGAATTGACGATGTTATTAAATGAACTTAATAACATTAAATGTACTGTAACATCTGAAAAAAAGAAAAATAATCTATTATCTCGTTTAGAATTAATTTATCAAAATATGAAATTAGATAAACTGTATCCTCTTCCAGTTGCTTTTAATAGTAAATTATTGGAGCGATTAGAAAAAGAATCTCTACATACTATTAAGGATGGTGTAACATGTCTTTACTTAATGTTAGATATAAATTATGAGAAAATAAAACAATACGGATCGAATACAAGTAGGTCAGTTGTTCCATTATCGCAGTCTTCCATTTGTCTTGCTGATTGTGTTTGTTTAACAGGATTTGTATTAGGTTTACTAGGAGCAATATCTATATGTTCAATTACATAATGGTTGATATTTGTAAGGAGAGCACCGACTTAAGGTGTTCTTTTTTAGTTTTATTGTAAAGTTATTGTAAATGATAAATACAATACATTATATGTATTGTATAATTCTAATGTATAAAACTAACGATTTTGGAGGTGCTGTATATGATAATTACTTTTAATTTTAAAAGAGTCGTTTTGGTAATGTTTTATTGGGATAAATAGTTTTTACTTTTATTTTGAATACTTGGTTTAAATTGAATAGATTAAGTAATTATTTTTCTAGTTTTTTGTGATCAAGAAAAATGAAGAAAGGAAGTAATCATTTTATGGGAAAATTAAAGTTGTTATCATTTGAAAATATAGTAGAACCTCTTTTAAACGAAAGCGTATCATTTATATATTTCCCTATTGAATGGCTCGATATTGTAGAGATACATTATAAAACATTTTTATTAACGAGTAAGTTGAAACGATTGAATGAAAGATTATATGATATGTTTTCTGATATATTATTTATTCAGCATAATCCATATGTATTAAATGAAAATACACCATGGATTGTATCGAAAGAACCTATTAGAAAAGAACAACTCGATTATATTTTTCAAAGTTGGTATGAGGTTATTCATGATTGGAAACCTAATAAATTAATAGAATCGCCAAAATATGAATGGCATTACGATTTAATTTCTAATTTAACAGTACTACATGATAATGAAATATATGCTAAGTGGGTGCCAGCTTTAATTTCACATATTTTTTGTGAACGTCCTATACAATTAGAAAACATAAACGAAGAAGAGATATCTTTTTCTCCACTTAGATCACAAAATATTTGTGAGGCTATGTCAGAGCCTATTAAAGATGAAAATACACAAGATTATTTCGCCTACGTATATCGGTTCGAGTATATAACGCGTGGAGGAGAGAACATTCCATTATTAAATGTTTCAATAGGAATTCGGAGATTTTATCAAGAATATAACCATCCAGACATTCCTTTGCTGTTAAGACGAAAACGGGGTATGGTATTAATTTCTACTCCAGAATTTGCATCGAATAATAAAAAGTCACGGTTTGTAAAACTAAAAGTACAACAAGCTACAAACGGTATAAAGTGGATCAAGATATTTAGAAATTTAAAAGAGGATTTTCATATAGGTGGAGAAGTTGAATTAGAGCATATTCTTCAATATCCGAAAGATTATATGCTAGGGGCAAATATTAGGGTGTTACTTCCATACAATGAGAAAATATATAAAGTTCAAGGTACTAAAATAAAACCAGGTATAAAAGTAAAGGAAAGAGAGTATCTATTTAAAGGGTTTCAGCAAAAATTTTCCTACTTCAGATTACTACCAGAATGTAAAAGAATAGCAATAAATAATGAAAATGAATTATTCCCTTTAATTGCTCCAAAAGGATTAGAGACTATAACGTTAGAAATATGGTCTGAAAAAATATCGATGGAAGTAGAACAAGCATTATTTGAAAGTGAAATTGTGATAGCGCAAATTGGTGAGTCATCATATGTATTGAATGCAGATTCTCCAGTATTGTTAAAAATAGTAAGGTATAATATTGAAAAAGTATTGCAAAACCCATATAAAATGCAATATTGCCAGAAATACAAAACAAACCTAGTAGAGGATGTTATGAAAGCGGTTTATGCTACTGCAGGTAAGTGTAATGATGCGGCATTGGCGTTAATCGCAATGAAAAATTGTGATGGGCGTGAAAAGATTGATCCAAAGCAAATCGTTAGAGAAGGGTTTGCACGAACAAACCGTATTTCGGCATTTATTAATTTATTTGTAGGCCAAAATGTATCTCGTAAAACAATTATAAATTGTATTCTTAGTTTATTAGAACAAAGAGGATTTTTGAAACGTAGTTGGAATAAGATAAATTTACCTTGTACATATGTTAATTTATCAATTGAACGAATCTCGAAATTTGATTTCTTACCTATTATTTCACAAATAAAAGGTAAAGAAATTTCATATAAATTATATGGGAATACAGAGTGGCAAACGATTGATCGTTTATTATTAAATATAAATAAACATAATATCTTTTTACCGCAGCCTTCAAAAAGAAATGACATGGGAATTCAATTTAAACAATTTGTTTCTGAAACATTAACGGGAATTTTACAATATGCAAAAGAGCAAAATGAGCAAGTATATTTCATTATAGATGCGAGTTTAAGAAAACATTGGATAAAAGAGTTACAAAATAATAAAATTGATATAGATACTTTCCCTGAGATTGTTCCGGATGTGTTAAAGGTTCCAAACTTAAATATTATTAGAATAAATACATCTTTTGATGTACCAAAATACGGTGCAATAGAATGTGATGATGTACTCGATTGTACGAGTTTATATGTAGATCCTAAAGGAATGTATTATAGCACTGGTGAGTATTCGTTTAATGGTAGTGAAACATTGCAGCGATACATACTCGAAATTTTACCGCTAGGTGTAAAAGCTGTAGAAAAGAATTATATTGCCAAAATGGTACATTACATGTGCTGTAATTCAAGTATGCTTTTGGAAAAGAATATACACATGCCGTATTCCATGCATATGGCGAAAGTAATAAAAAGCTATATGACTGATATAGATGCAAGAGAGTTTAAAGAGTTTGATGATGAATTGGATGTAGATATAATGAAAATAGAAAAGAAAGATTCAATTATGTTTCTTTAAATAATAGTAGACAAATCCTGTTCATTATATCGATCAGGATTTGTCATTTTTTCATGTAAATAAGGATATCTTTTGTCATGTATCTTTTCTTTTATGTATTTACTTTATTTACATACAGGATTAAGATGTTTTTTAGAAATAAAAAACTACATCAAATGCAAAAGCAGTATGAATTGATTCAAAAGAAATTTGAAAGGAATGAGGAATTGTGAAGAAATTAGATGTGCTATTAATGTTATTGAGCGGCCTCTTTCCAATTGCAGGAATTATAAAGCAAATCCCACTAGAACAGTCTTTATATATTGGAGGCCTTTTATTTTTTACTAGTTTCGGTAGTTATTTTGCGAAAAAAATATATTCACGCATATGTAGCTGGATAGCGTATGCTCCATTTATAACACTACTGTTAGTCATTTGGCATCAAGATATTTCAATAAGTTCAATAATAGCGAATGCGAAAATTGCCGCATGTGTCGCTTTAATTCCGTGTCTATTCCGTTTTCGTACATATGGACTTACATTCGGTTTAGTCTCATTATGGGCCGCTTTACTATGGGATATTAAAGAAGTACAGTCATTAGTCATACTTGAACGTATGTCGAGTTTAATGACGAGCCATTACTTGTATATTCTCCTTTTAATTGGGGGACTTATATTAGGTGGGTTACTTGCGATGTTATTGCACCGAAAAGAGGAAGATAATAATAAAGAAAATATTAGTCTATTTAAACAAAAAAAGAAAAGAAAAAGACTATTATTTAAGATTCGTCTTCCAAGATTACCAAAATTTAAGATGAAGTTATTTAAGTTTGGTGGAAAAGTATCAAAACGAAAAACACCAGAAAAAATACGTGAGCATAATTACGAAGAATCAGCTCCAGCTGCAACATATGAAACGCCAGAGCAAATACATCAATATAAAGAAGGTACTGTTCAAGGGCAAACGAGGATGGAACGTCGTAGAAATAGGTATAATGCATAAGAAATTTCAGTAAACCCTTTAATGATTTATCATTGAATTGATAAATCATTAAAGGGTTTTTTATGTAATTAAATATAGATTGCTAATTAGGAATTCATAGCATAATCTAAAGTTGGGGACTTAAATAAAATAATGGGAGGACAAAATGCTTATTATTACATATTTTGCCGTCTGCATATTATTCTTAGTTAGCTTTTTACATGTTTACTGGGCTTTTGGAGGTAAGTGGGCGACGAATAGTGTCATTCCAACAAAATCTGGAGAAAAGGCGTTTACACCAGGTTTAGGAGTGACATTGTTCATTGCATTATTATTAAGTATGGCAGCAATGATTTTATTGCAACAAACAAATATAGTTCATTTTGCATTTCCTAATATTATTGTTCAAATGGGATCCTGGGTTAGTATGGTTGTTTTTTTCATAAGAGTAATTGGTGAGTTTCGTTATTTTGGTATTTTTAAACGCGAAAAAGATACGCATTTTGCTAGAATGGATACCGTTTTATTTATACCACTTTGTGCATTTCTATCTTTATCCTTCTTATTAGCAATTATAACGTGAATATATAAATATACGGGTATTAAATAAGCGGCCTCTGTGCAATCAGAAGCCGCTTGTTTCGTGTGGTTACATTTTATTGCAAAAATATAACCAACAATATTTTAATACTGTATTACAAAGTAAAGCGATGTATACAACTCTAATTAAGAGGATGGATTGCTTCTAGTTGGTAAGCAGTGAAAAAATTATTACAATAATGTAAGGTTTATGTAATGATAATCGATAGTAAATTAAAGTGTTTGAGTGTATTTTTAATATGGTTTAAAAGTACTGTTTATCTATAAGGATAAATAATATTTAATTAGGAAGTGTAATTAAATGATTGAGATTAAATCTATTATTCATTCATACAAACTAAAGAGAAGAATAGCTAGGGATTTATACGGCACCAGGGATGAATTGACGATATTATTAAATGAATTTAATAATATGAAATGTACAGTTGTATCTGAAAAAAAGGAAAATTGCATGCTAACTCGTTTACAATTAATTTATCAAAATATGAACTTAGATAAACAGTTTCCTCTTCCCCTTGCTTTACATAACAAGTTTTTGGAGCGATTAGAAAATGAATCTCTTCAAACTATTGAGGGTTGTATATCGTATCTGCATTTAATGTTAGATATAAATTATGAGAAAATAAGACATTATGGATCGAGCACAAGTAGGTCATTTGTTCCATTATCGCAATCTTCTATTTGTCTTGCTGATTGTATTTGTTTAACAGGATTTGTATTAGGAGTACTAGGAACAGTGACTTTTGGAGGGTTAATATTATCTGTATGTTCGCTTACATAAAGAAAAAAGAACACTCACTTAAGGTGTTCTTTTTTAGTTATTTAGAAGAGCTTCTGAGATAGGAAACATTGATTCAAATGTATAAGTTCATTTTTATCATGTTGTGTAACTTAAAAAGGAAAGTATCAGAAAATGCTTATTTTGAATGAATATAAACAGCGGCTATTCGGGATCCGTATTAGAATGCTTAGAATTGGTCAAAAAATGTCGTGTGAAATGTAAATAAAAAAGGACAAGCAGTCGTATCTGCTGTCCTTAAAAGGAGAAAAGTCTTTTGATAAAGAACTACGAATAAACAGAAAAACTGCTTGTAATTAATTTTACCCTAAATATACATGTCTATACAAAAAAGGGATAAGTAAAAAATACTTATCCGAGGAAGGGAAATCCAAAACACCAAAATGGCTTGCATTGGTATGCAGGTTCAAAAGTAGTATATGTAAAACGAAAAATCTCATACAAAAGCAGACAAGTAAAAGTGTTGTTTGCTAGAGAATCTAATGAATGAGCCAACTTTTCACGCTTCTTTTCCCATGTCAAGAAGATCGAAAATTGAAGGATCTACCTGCTTTCAGTGGAATGTATCTATTACGGTATATATGAAATTATTCAGTTAATCAGTAAAAAAAGGCGAAAGAAGATAATGAATAGTACACAATTACGCGGAATATAAAAGGGACATAACTGAAAGGAAAGAAGTGGGATATACTTTTGGTTTCTATGAATGATGTATTTTCTTCATTTTCTTTGTCCCCAAAATACAACTAATAATTGCGAGTAATGCATTTGAAGAAATGAAATTTACGGTCCAATAAATTCCTGTTCCAGCAATTAAATCGATAATAATAAATTTTTTAATTGCCGAACCTTTTACTACATAAAAAACAAATTGATTGTTATTCAATGCTTTCACATCCCTTATCTTTTTTTTAATATATGACAAGGCATGCTTGTTTTAGTCTTAATGTTAATAAACCAATATGACTTAGAAGAAGCTAATAAAGCAATTATAAATAAAGGATAATTATTGGAAGTTACATTCTTAACTTCAGTGAAAAGAGTTCAAAATTATAATTTTTCCTGCGTTACTGATAAAATATTATATTTTACTTAAGGGTTTATGCGGAAAATTTGATAAAAAATTCTTTAATTAAAAGTATAATTCCAAGCAGAAACAAGACTTCAATAGAGAACCAAAACATACTTTTTTGAGGCTTTTTAAATTCCATAATAATAGATGAAAACAAAAAAATAGCAATAAGTATAATAATTAAGAGGCGAATTATATCAGCCATTAATAACACTCCTAATATTTAATCAATACTATTATATAATTCTTTCTAAAGATGTAGAATGCTAGAAACGTTTGATTGTAATTTTAATAAAAAGAATAAGAGGTGTAGATTGGCTGTTTTTCTTAAAGTCATTTTAAACGTGTTATGGGATGTGATAAACCATACTTTAATAAAAAAGGATGTAAGCGTATTCTTATCGAATTATAGATAATTAAGAGAGGCGGTGACACTATGAAGTATGTAAAAGTCAGTATGAATGGTGGAAGTGAGCACAAATTCTCAATGACTTTAGAACGATTTGAAGAACTTATTACTACAGAGAAAGGGTTATTAGAAAATAAATTAGTTTGTATTGAAAATGTAATGATTAATCCTACTAATATATCTTCTGTAGTTGAAAAAATTGGTGTACCTGCTAAGTTTATGGAAGTTTAAAGGTGATTAGAGAAAAAACATCCATGGGGATGTTTTTTGTTTATAAATAAAGCAATTTTAAAATGTAAGAATGAGCAGGTTTTATTAGTAATAATGTAGGAAGGCCTTTTATAGCGAGTTAGTTATCCAATGTGTATGTATGTATCTATCTGGCATCTGGATATTGTGTTTTTTTATGCACAATATAATAAGTACAAGCATATAGTATGTAATAGGACAAGATCTTCGTGTCCGAATCAATACTCAGAAAAAACCTCTAATCACACTAGGGCATCCAATAGCAGGGTGCTCTTATTTTTTATGAAAAATGTAGCTCTACAACGGTTTCGTTTCAATTATAGTTTTCTTTAACCTTTGATTTTAAATTTATCTTTTACGTTAATAAATATTAAGAATAAAATGATAGCAATAATTAAATTAGACAAATAGAAATTTTGGTGAAACAGTAGTTCAAAGATAACATCAAGTGTATATAAGAAAGCCACAGCAGGTAATATACAAATAAATATAAATCTCCAATTTTTTAGATAATGTTTATAAGTAGTAAGTACTTTCTCCATTAATATTGCTCCTGTAGTTTTTATTTTCTATATAATTATACATTTAAATAAAAAGATTTACAAAGTATTTAAAATTTATTTAGCAACTATTGTGATTTCGTGTGATTGATAACGGGGAAGCGAAAAAATATTTTAGGTCTATAGCTTGAGGAGGAGATGGAGAAAGATTTTATTAAAAACTTAGATAGCTGCATAACTCAGTGTAAGAAATGATTTGACTAAAAAGCTTTTAAAGAACGATAGTAAAATGATACACTATAATCTACGTTATTTTGAAATGAATAGAGGGATTTACGTGATAGATAAAATTAAAAACGTTGTTGAGGATATGTATGAAGATGAAGCAAAACATTTACTTCAAAGTATTCTAATACAGTTAGATGTATTAGACGGGAATTATAACGAAGATATGATAAAAAATTTAACGAGTATTCCTAAGCAATTAACGAGTGATACAACTCAGGAAAAGAACATAAGAGAAAGTATACACATTCATATCGCTTTTGATGATTCAACAGCCGGTTGTTTAAAATATATGTTGAAACAGGAAGGGTTACTCGAGGAGAGTGTGGTTTCATTCTCTGAATTCTTTTCAATTGGGCCAATACATCAATTACATACAAATGAAGGTCAATTAGCAAGAAAAGAGTGGTTAGTAAATAACTTAACCTCTTATGATAGTTATTTTGAAGATGAGTATTTACCAAGATATAAGGAAACTGTAGAAGTTCTGCATTCAATTCCGAATGAAACACCAATTACCATTTGGAAGGCAGATAACGCACATGAACATGTAGGTCTATGTTTTGTATTGACACAATTAAAAGATAAGAAAAACATTCGAGTTATTAATACGTCTGAAGCAAGTAAAGAAATATTAAAACAAGAGTATGATATTCGTGGAACTGGAGAATTAGCGCCTGAAAGTTTAGCTCTAATTCAAAAAAGTTTTGTAGAATTGCCTTATTTAACTGTGGAGAAACGTATGCAGTTTGAACATGAGTGGGATAGTCTATCGAAAAGTACGGAATTTTTAAGAGTTTGGACAGACAATGAAGTGCATTCTGTACAAGAAGATTATTTTGATCAATTTATAATTGAATGTGCGAAAAGTGTAGGTGCTGATCAAGAATTTCTAAAAGCTCCGAGAGTAATTGGTGAAGCACTTGGTCTTGTAGAGCAGTTAGTTGGCGATACGTTTTTAGAATATCGCTTAAAGGAATTAATTAAACAAGAAGTATTTGAATTTGTAGGTTCACTAGAAGAAATGCGCTTTTATAGTGTAAAGTTAAGGAAATAATAAATACATTTTATGTTTAAAAACCTCGTATTATTAAGAATACGAGGTTTTTAAATTGAAGTTGGGCTATAACATAAGCTTCCTTTAGAGGGCATATCACATATGAATGTTAAAGGTACTGAATGAAAAGAAGGTGATTTGTTAATATGTATAACCAACAAAATTATCCATATGATCAAGCGATGTATTATCAACCACAAAACTACGGATATGAATCTACAAATGAAGTGAGAAATATGGAACAAGAAGATTATAGACCAGATGATGCGGAAGATGCTCCAACGTCACCACCACCGTCACAAGCTCCATCATTACCATCTACATTTGCTTCTCCAGCACAAGCAGGTAATATGAAATCATGGATGTGTAACTGTTTAGGAAGATGGGGATATTTACGTTTACATCGTCCTGGACCTTTCGGAAGAGACTTATGGTTCTTTCCGACTGAAGTGAGAAGAAACGGAGTATCAGGTTACACTTGGCAAGGTGGTCGTCGTCGTAAAGTAAGTTACCGCTATCAACAAATTAGTAATTTTATGTGTTTCGCATAAAAAAAGTGAGAGAGTAAAATTATTTTACTCTCTCACTTTTTTTATTTTTCAATATACGAAGTAAGATTTTGATTAAAAATTAACAATTTTCACGTTTTTATTAGAGTATAATGCATATGTTGGTTGGTTTTCAAAAACAAATGAGAGTGAGGGAATACAATGTCAATGAAAAATAAAGTTGGGCTAAGAATAGAGGATGGCATTAATTTAGCTTCAGCTCAGTTTAAAGAAGATGCGTATGAAATCTATAAAGAATCTAGAAAAATGCAACCTATCTTATTTGTGAATAAAACTGAATTAGGTGCAGAGTGGCTTATTACAAGATATGAAGATGCTTTGCCACTTTTAAAAGATAGTCGCTTAAAAAAAGATCCGGCCAATGTCTTTTCTCAAGATACATTGAATGTGTTTCTTACTGTTGACAATGGTGATCATTTAACGACGCACATGTTAAATTCAGATCCACCAAACCACAATCGTTTACGATCACTTGTACAAAAAGTTTTCACACCGAAGATGATCGCGCAATTGGAAGGAAGAATTCAGCATATCGCAGATGATTTATTGAACGAAGTCGAGCGAAAAGGTTCATTAAACCTTGTTGATGATTATTCATTTCCTTTACCGATCATTGTGATAAGTGAAATGCTTGGCATTCCAAAAGAGGATCAAGCGAAATTTAGAATTTGGTCTCATGCTGTCATTGCTTATCCAGAAACACCAGAAGAAATAAAAGAAACTGAAAAGCAACTATCTGAGTTTATTACATATCTTCAATATTTAGTTGATATGAAACGAAAAGAGCCGAAAGAAGACTTGGTTAGTGCTTTAATACTTGCAGAGAGTGAAGGGCATAAACTTAGCGCTCGGGAACTATATTCAATGATAATGTTACTAATTGTGGCAGGACACGAGACAACGGTAAATTTAATAACAAATACAGTATTAGCACTTCTTGAAAATCCGAATCAATTACAGTTATTAAAAGAAAATCCAAAATTAATTGATGCAGCTATTGAAGAAGGATTACGATATTATTCTCCAGTTGAGGTAACGACTTCAAGATGGGCAGATGAATCTTTTCAAATTCACGACCAAACAATTCAAAAAGGGGATATGGTTGTCATTGCATTAGCTTCGGCAAACCGTGATGAAACAGTATTTGAAAAACCAGAAATATTCGATATTACTCGGGAAAATAATCGTCATATTGCCTTTGGACATGGTAGCCATTTTTGCTTAGGAGCTCCACTTGCTAGGTTAGAAGCAAAGATTGCTATCACTACTTTATTTAAGCGAATGCCTGAACTACAAATAAAAGATAACCGTGATGAAATCAAATGGCAAGGTAATTATTTAATGCGTTCTTTAGAGGAATTACCATTAACATTCTAGAATATTTATTGTAAGACATGCATACATTGAAAATGATTTACATAGAGTATGTATGTGTAATTTAAATTTGAAACGGAAGGGTGAATACATCCCAATGATCAACTAATTCTATTTGTAAGAGATCTTCGTTAAAAAACGAAATATTCTTCTGAATAGGATTAGTATGTACATTTATAGAAAAGGGATGTATTTCGCTCTGTGAAAATATAGTCTTTTCATATGATTTGTGCTGCCTCCTGTTCAGAACATGAAATAGGAGGCTTTTTTATGTCGACAAATGTAGTAACAAAACAAAATACCGGGGTATCGCAAGTATTAAAAAATCGGTTTGTGCAAGGAATTCTAGCATCAGCATTATTTTTGCAAATAGGAATATGGGTTCGAAACTTTGCGGTATTACTATACGTAATGGAAATGACAAAAGGTGATGCTTTTGCTATTTCGATGATTTCAGTTGCTGAGTTTGCTCCAATTTTCATCTTTTCCTTTATTGGCGGAACTTTTGCTGATAGGTGGAAGCCAAAGAAGACAATGATATGGTGTGAAACGTTAAGTTCTATTTCAGTATTTGCTGTATTAATTACTCTTATGTTTGGTACGTGGAAAATTGTGTTTTTTGTCACGCTTATTTCTGCAATCCTTTCGCAGTTTTCTCAACCATCTGGAATGAAATTATTTAAACAACATTTATCAACGGAACAAATCCAATTAGCGATGTCTATATATCAAACAATATTTGCGATTTTTATGGTGTTAGGACCGATTCTTGGAACATTTATTTTTCATAGTTTTGGAATTTATATTTCAATCATCATAACAGGTATCGCTTTTTTACTTGCGGCAGCTGTGTTGTTATTTCTTCCTAAAGATCTTGAGAATGATAATGAGAAGAAAGAAATCACTCTATTACAGGAAATGCTGGACGGTATTAAATACGTGAAAAAGAAAAAAGCATTAACTTTACTAGGGCTTTGTTTTATGGCAGCAGGACTAGGTATAGGATTAATTCAGCCATTAGGTATATTTATTGTGACTGAGCAGTTAGGGCTGTCAAAAGAGAGTTTACAATGGTTACTGACAGTCAATGGTGCAGGGATGATTGTTGGTGGAGCTTTAGCGATGGTATTTGCGAAAAATGTTGCTCCGCAAAAGATGTTAATTGTAGGGATGCTCGGTCAGGCGATTGGTATTGGTATTATAGGTTATTCGACAAATTTATGGGTGACACTTACAGCACAACTTTTTAGCGGTTTAGCTCTTCCTTGTATCCAAATTGGTATTAATACGCTCATCATTCAAAATAGCGATACTGATTTTATTGGTCGTGTAAATGGTATTTTAAGTCCACTATTCACAGGTTCAATGGTAGTAACGATGAGTATTGCTGGCTCATTAAAGGAAATGTTTTCATTAAGTATGATGTATGAAGGAACGGCTTTCCTTTTTATAATTGGATTATTGTTTATTTTACCTATATACAATTTAAAGCCAACGATAGCAATAGAAAGTGAAATAAGTGGTAAAGGAAGTGCTATACAAAATGAATCCTAATCCAAATGTTAAATACCCTATTGAAGGAAATCAAAACGTCCATTTTATAAAAAACACAATAACAAAAGCTAATATACTTGTTGGAGACTATTCATATTATGATGCGAAAGATGGAGAAACATTTGAAGATCGAGTATTACATCATTATGAATTTCTTGGAGATCGCCTTATCCTTGGAAAGTTTTGTTGTATTGCAAATGGAGTTACCTTTATTATGAACGGAGCGAATCATCGGATGGATGGATTTTCGGCATATCCATTTAATATATTTGGAAATGGGTGGGAGAAGTATACACCTAATTTGTCTAATTTACCTTACAAAGGTGATACAGTTATAGGAAATGACGTTTGGATCGGTATGGATACAACGATTATGCCTGGAATAAAAATAGGGGATGGTGCAATAATAGCAGCTAAATCTGTTGTGACTAGAGACGTCGCACCATATACAATTGTTGGTGGAAACCCTGCAAATAAAATAAAGGAACGATTTACAAATACAATAATAGAAGAATTATTGCAAATTCAATGGTGGCATTTTGATATTGAAAAAATAACTGAAAATATAAGTGCTATTGTACAAGGGAATATAGAGCCATTAAGAAAGCTAAAAAGGGAATAAAAAATGCATAACAAAGAGTATCATACCTCCGAATTTTGTTAATGATAATAGAACAAGGAGGTGTGATACTATGGCACAAGACGTTTTATGTGAAGTAAACAACTGTAAATTTTGGGCTAACGGCAATAAATGTAGTGCAGATGCAATTTATGTTGTAAGTCATAAAGGTAAACAAGC
The DNA here is from genome assembly GCF_921008455.1 of Bacillus basilensis. Classification (NCBI taxonomy): domain Bacteria; kingdom Bacillati; phylum Bacillota; class Bacilli; order Caryophanales; family Bacillaceae; genus Bacillus; species Bacillus basilensis. The sequence continues at coordinate 2,651,711 of NZ_CAKLBZ010000001.1, forward strand.
ATCTACAACGGAAGAAACAGATTGCAAAACTTTTGATCCAGAAGTATAAATTTTTTTAAGGGTAACCAAATCGTGGTTGCCCTTTTATTAATTATAGTATTGATAATAAATCTCATTTTCATTCATTATTTTTAACTTTTCTTGTTATTTTTTCATATTTTCTTCATAAGTGATGTAATCCAGAGTAATTCATGTTCAATACGTGATTTACTAAATTCAATGACTTCTGTAATAAAAGAGGAGGTAATATCTAAAGATTGAATAGCAGTAAGCTGTTTATGTAGTATGTCTTGGCGCATTGTTAAAATTTCTTTTCTAGCTTCGCAATCAAGTTTTTCAAAAAGCGCGACACGAACAAGAAACTCTGCATTGTTTGTCGCGAGTTTTTCGGGAAACTCGCGTAACATTTCAGAAAACATTTTTTCTCCGGTTTCTGTTATGTCGTACATATTTCGGTTTGGTTTTCCGACTTGTGTATGTACTTTTTTCGTTATAGCCCCCATATTCTCAAAACGCCGAAGAGAAGGATAAAGCATATTATGATTTAATTCAAAATTCTCTCCTAACCGATTTTGGATATTTTTCTTTATTTCATAACCGTGTTTTGGCCCTGAAGTTAATTCTGCCAGTAATAAAATATCAACATACATAAAAATCCTCCTTATATATTTCTCAAGTTATTCAATGAAAAATCTCCTTTAGTATATGTTAAAATAACATATGTTAGATTATACAACTTTGAACTACCGACCTATCACTTTTATTGTAAAAGAAAAGGGAGGAAAGAACTATGGCTTCGCCTGAAAATGTGATTTTAGTTCATGAAATTTCAAAGCTGAAAACAAAAGAAGAATTGTGGAATTCATATGAGTGGTATCAATTTATGAGGGATAATCATTCGGTTCATTATGATGAGGAGCAGGATGTATGGAATGTTTTTTTATATGATGATGTAAATCGAGTTTTATCGGATTATCGCTTATTTTCAAGTAGAAGGGAACGAAGACAATTTGCAATCCCACCTTTAGAAACTAGGATAAACATCAATTCTACTGATCCACCAGAACATCGCAATGTACGTTCTATTGTTTCTAACGCATTTACTCCAAGAAGTTTAGAACAATGGAAACCTCGAATACAGTCTATCGCAAATGAACTTGTAGAACATATCGGAAAATATAGTGAAGTTAATATCGTTGAAGAGTTTGCTGCACCTTTACCTGTTACCGTCATATCCGATTTATTAGGAGTGCCAACAACTGACCGTAAAAAAATTAAAGAATGGTCGGATATTTTATTTATGCCGTATAGTAAAGAAAAATTTAACGATTTGGATGTAGAAAAAGGAATTGCGTTAAATGAATTTAAAGCATATCTTCTTCCAATCGTTCAAGATAAAAGATATCATTTAATCGACGATATTATTTCAGATTTAATACGAGCGGAATATGAAGGCGAAAGATTAACTGATGAAGAAATTGTTACTTTTTCTTTAGGTTTATTAGCCGCTGGTAATGAAACAACTACAAATTTAATTATTAATAGTTTCTACTGCTTTTTAGTGGACTCACCTGGAACATATAAAGAATTAAGAGAAAAACCTCAATTAATTTCGAAAGCAATTGAGGAAGTATTACGCTATCGCTTTCCAGTTACATTAGCTAGGAGAATTACAGAGGACACAAATATATTTGGACCTTTTATGAAAAAGGATCAAATGATTGTTGCATGGGTAAGCGCAGCAAATTTAGATGAGAAAAAGTTTTCACAAGCATCTAAATTTAATATACACCGAATAGGAAATGAAAAGCATTTAACCTTTGGTAAGGGCCCTCACTTTTGCTTAGGGGCACCACTTGCACGTTTAGAAGCTGAGATTGCATTAAGTACTTTTATAAAGACTTTTGAAAAAATAGAGTTATCTTCATCTTTCTGTTTAGAAGAATGTATATTGGAAAATGAACAAACATTAAAACATTTACCTATTCGATTGGAAGCTAAATAAAAATCTTAACAAGATGTATATATTTGCATCTTGTTTTTTGTTTCTCAATTGTGAGTTTTATAAAATTACCTTAATATGGAATTGTATAAAATGTAGAGGAGGATTCTTATGTTGACTTGTAATGGAAGTAAATCATTTCAAAAGTTTATTAAAGGTGTTACAGATCTTATGGAAAATTGTTTATTCGAAGAAGAAATAGTGTGTGGTATTGAAAAGTTACTAGAAGAACTTTTAGAAAAGAAAACATGGCTTCCGATAGAAAAACAGAAGGCGAATTCGGCTCAATATGCACGACACTCGCTATATGAAGACCCTTTAAAGCGTTTCGAAGTATTAGCTCTCGTATGGAAAGACGGCCAATCTACACCTTTACATGATCATGATGGTACATGGGGAGTAGAAGGCGTTTTTACAGGAAGGATAATGGTGCAGAACTTTATACAAACGAAGCAACTTGAAAATTCACTTGTGTATTTAACACATACAGGAAATCTTTATTTGGGAGAAGGCGAAACAGATAAAGTAATTCCACCAGCTGATTGTCATATTCTTGAAATTAGGAAATATGAAAGCGTTATCACAATTCATGTTTACGGAAAACGTTTGGAAAAGTTTAAAGTATTCGTCCCAACTGAAGAAAAGAATGTGTACATGTGTGAGACAAAATATATTAGTTATAATTCATAGTTTAAAATCCAAAGCTTTTTTTAAAAAAGTTTTGGATTTTATTTATAATTATTTCTTGACCTGAAACGCTTTTCATAAATTATAAATAAGGAGTACTTCACGAAATCAGTATGAAAACGATACCTTTCGTTTAATATGAACGCGTGTATATATAGAAAGTGGTGAAGAAATAATGAAATTAATTGCAATTGATTTAGACGGAACTCTTCTTTCGGGGAATAAAATGATTAGTAAAGAGAATGCAGAGGCAATTCGAAAATGTCAAGAAGCAGGTCATGTTGTAGCAATTTGTACTGGACGTTCTATCGTCGACATTGAGCGATTATTGTTAGAAGTTAATTTAGAGTGTCCAATTATTGCCGAAAATGGCGCGCTTATATATAAAGATAAAAAAATGATGAAGAGATATCCAATTCAAAATATGCAAGCACTTGAGATTGTGCACTATCTTGAAGAAAATGGTTTATATTATCAGCTTTATACTGATAAAGGTGTGTACGTGCCGGAATATGGAGTAGAAAGTGTACGTAATGAAATCGAATATGTGAAGAATTCAAATGAAAATATCGACTTGAAAGAGTTAGAAACGATTGCAGCATTATACCTTGAACATACAGCATTTCATAGTGCCGAAAGCTGTAAACCGATTGTAGAAACAGATATACATGTGCATAAACTTTTGCCATTTTCTTATGATATAGAAAAATTAAAAAAGTTAAAAGAAACGTTTCTGCATAATACTGATTTAGCCATTACATCTTCGTATTGGCATAATTTAGAGATTAATCACCGAGACGCCCAAAAAGGAAATGGATTATATACTTTAGCAGAACACCTGAATATTCCAGTTGAAAATACTGTAGCGATAGGTGATGGGCTAAACGATGTATCAATGATGGAAAAAGCAAATATATCAATTGCAATGGGGAACGCAGTCGAAGAAATAAAAGCGATGTGTCAATACGAAACCTTATCAAATGAAGAACATGGTGTTGCACATGCTTTATATAAATATGTAATGTAATAAAAAAAGAAAAAAGAATCTACATAGATTCTTTTTTCTTTTTATTAGGGGTAAGGTATTCTATGAGATTCATAGAAGCCTTATTACATTTTATTATATAGAATATATTGGAATAAATGTTTATATTTTTCATAAAAATTGTGAAAATTTTATGAACTTTATATTTTTTGTATTTTTATACTGCAACAATCGGTGCGTAAAACTCTAACATCAAAATTATAAGTATGCATGAGGGCGCGATTTATGTTGTTCGTCAAATCAGAATTGATATGTGATGAACAAAATGCATACTGATTAAAGTTTCATTTTATATGTGAATCCCTCTCTTTTTTAATTGAAAAATAAAATTTGTTCGAATAATTATTCTACAGCTATATACCTAATGGCACATTCTTCGTATAATGGAGAAGTATAAATTTTGAATTTGTATTAACTTTACATATTGAGGTGAAAAAAGAATGAATGCGCGGCTAATGGAACTTATTGATGTGAGTACAATAGAAACCATGGCAGAACAATTTTATCAATTAACCAACATATCACATCAACTTCTTGATGCTGAAAAAGAATGTATATTTTCTTTTGGAATAAATGAGACGAAAATATGTAAACTTCCCAAAATTGAAATCCCCATTTTCATATACAATCAATATTTAGGATCTTTTGTAGTATGGTCAAACAAAAGTGAAATTTTCAATTGTCAAAAATATTTTGAAATGCTTTCAAATCTAATTATAGATGGAGTAATGAAAGGATTTCAAAGTAAAAATACAACGTTACTTTCTCGAAAAGAGGAGGAACTACATACAATCTTACAAAACATGCCTGTTATGGTTGATGCACTTGATTATAATGGAGATTTTGTTTTGTGGAATCGCGAATGTGAAATTGTGACAGGCTATACTGCAGAAGAGGTAATTGGAAATCCAAACGCACTTCGATTACTGTATCCTGATCATAATTATCGTCACGAGATACAAAAGAAATTTTTGACTCGCGGAAAGAACTTTAGAGATTGGGAAATGCGCTTAACATGTAAAAATGGTGAAATTAAAACGATAATGTGGTCCAATATATCAGAACAGTTTCCTGTAAGTGGATTTAGTTATTGGGCTGTTGGGGTAGATATTACACATTTAAAAGCAATAGAAGAGAAATTAAAACAACAAACGTCTGAATTGGAATTAATTTTTAAGGCTTTACCAGATTTATGTTTCTTAACAGAAGATGATGGAACAATTATTGATTATAAAGCAGGATCCCCTACAAAATTTTACGTACCCGCAGAAGCTTTTATGGGAAAAAAGTTTTACGAAGTATTACCATCTACAGTAGCACAAAAATTTCAAGAAGCAATTTGTCAAGTGAAAGAAAAAGGAACAAATACAATTATTGAATATCCACTTACAATTAATGAAAGTATCGATTTCTTTGAAGCTAGATGTTTACCGTTATTGCATGATAAAATTATGATTATTGTACGGGATATTACAGAGCGAAAAAAGACAGAAGAATTGCTAAATAAATCAGATACACTTGCAGCAATCGGTCAATTAGCTGCTGGTGTAGCTCATGAAGTGAGGAACCCATTAACAGTCATTAAAGGGTTTATACAGTTATTCCAAATTAATATAGAAGATCAAGAAAAATATTTTGATCTAATGCTTTCTGAAATTGAAAGAATAGAAGCAATTCTTCAAGAGTTTTTGTCGATTGCTAAAACAGATGAAATAAGTACCGAAAAGAAAAATATTTATCAAATATTTAAAAATGTCGTATCATTAATAAATACAAAAGCAATTATGACAAATATTCAAGTTGAATTATATACAGATTCCAAAGATATAATCCTTGAATGCTCAGAAAATCAATTAAAACAAGTATTTATTAATATTTTGCAAAATTCAATCGAAGCTATGCCGGATGGTGGAAAAATTGCAATTCATATAAAAGAGATAAACGATGAGGGTGTCATTATTCATGTAATTGACGAAGGAATAGGGATACCTGAAGAAAGAATTAAGAGATTAGGTGAGCCATTTTATAGTACGAAAGAAAAAGGTACTGGTATCGGATTAATGCTAAGTTATAAAATTATTGAAAGTCATCAAGGGAAAATAAGTATTATGAGTGAGGTTGGTGTCGGGACAACAGTGAATATTTATTTGCCAAAAGCTCAGAGTAAAAAATCTTTATCAAATTATGATGATAGATTCGAATCAATGCGTCCAATTATTAATTCTTAAATTACTAAATACCCAATAATCAAAAGCTTAGTTTTTGGTTATTGGGTATTTTTACATTTAATTTAGTAAACTTTACCTTTTCTTTAGATTTGTTTTAATTTCTATTAAGTTTTAAACATTATATTAATATTTGTACAAGGTAATGTATGGAAGTCGCACGTTACTTTTAATATAGAAACCAAATATTATTTGAAATGTTGTAAGGAGGAGATTAAGGCGAAGTGAAAAAACAAGAGAAAACAAGAGGTAGAGCAATACCGATGCGGTTAAACATTTTATTTTTTTGTGTATTTTTATTATTTTCTGCCATGATCATACAGTTAGGTAAAGTACAAATTATCGATGGAGAAACGTATAAAAATGAAATAGAGAAGAGAGAAAATGCAACCGTAAGTCTTTCTGTTCCGCGCGGAAAAATATTTGATCGAGAAGGGAATCCAGTAGTTGATAATAAATCTTTACGTACAATTACATATACAAAGATGAAAGGTGTAAAATCAGAAGAGATATTAAAAACTGCAAGACAACTTGCAGACATAATTGAAATGCCGCAAGAAGATATAAATAAGCTAACTGAAACGGATAAGAAAGATTTTTGGATGCAATTAAATCCGAAACTTACCGAAAAATTAGTATCTAAAAAAGAAATAAATAAGTTCAGAGATAAAGATATTACCGGGAAAAATTTAGATAAAAAAATAGAAGAGTTAAAAAGGAAGCGTGTAACAGATAAAAATCTTCAGGAATTAACAAATAAAGATATAAAGGTGTTAGCTATTAAAAGTAAGATGACTTCTGGTTATCAAATGGCTCCTCAAATTATTAAAAAAGATGTTAGTGAAAAGGAATTCACTATAATTAGTGAAGGTTTAGCGAATCTCCCAGGTGTAGACGTATCGGTTGATTGGGAGAGAGTGTATGTAAATGATGGATTATTCCGATCTGTTCTTGGAAATGTTTCTAATTCCGATGAAGGATTACCAAGTGAACGATTAGATTACTACTTGGTACGTGATTATAGCCGAAATGATAGAGTTGGAAAAAGTTATATCGAGCAGCAATACGAAGATGCACTTCATGGTACAAAAAAAGAAGTAAGAAGCGTTGCAGATAAACAAGGTAATACAATTAGAACGGAAACAGTTTCTGAGGGAAAGAGCGGTAAGAATTTAACTTTAACAATAGATATGGAATTACAGAAAAAAGTAGAAGAAAGTATAGAAAAAATATTAAAGGCATATAAAGGATCAGAATCCATGTTAGACCGTGCTTTCGTGGTGATGATGAATCCGAAAAACGGACAAGTATTATCCATGGCTGGGAAAAGACTTGTAGAAAAAGACGGAAAAACAGAAGTTGAAGACTATGCTTTAGGCACAATGACTAGTTCTTATGAGCTTGGATCAACAGTTAAAGGTGCAACAGTTTTAACTGGATTTGAAACGAAAGCTATAACACCAGGTACTTATTTTTATGATGCACCTATGAAGTTTAAAGGAACTAAGGAAAAAAAGTCTTGGAAAGAGTTTGGAAATATTGATGATTTAAGAGCGTTACAAGTCTCTTCAAACGTTTATATGTTTCATACAGCATTAAAAATTGCAGGTGTGGATTATGTGAAAAATAGTTCATTAAATATTAAACAGGAGTACTTTGATAAAATGAGGTATTATTTCAGGCAATTTGGATTAGGTGTTCCAACGGGTATCGATTTACCGAATGAAACAGCTGGACAAATTGGTAAAAAAGATAATCAACCTGGTTTCTTACTAGACTACTCAATTGGCCAGTATGACACCTATACGCCACTTCAGCTTGTACAGTATATTTCAACAATCGCAAACGGTGGATATCGAATGAAGCCACAAATTGTTCAAGAGGTAAGAGAGCAAACGTCGCAAAAAGATGAGATTGGTAAAGTGGTGCATTCAGTAGAACCAATCGTTTTAAATAAAATAGATATGAAAGTGGAATATATAAATCAAGTAAAAGAAGGATTTAGAAGGGTGTTCCAAGAAGGTGATGGAACAGGTGTAAGGGCGTTCCAAAAAGCATCTTATAAACCAGCAGGTAAAACAGGGACTGCACAGACAGTATACGGTGGAGAAAGTGATATTGGAAGAAATGAAAAAGGTGAGCGAAGAGAATGTTATAATTTAACGTTAGCAGGATATGCACCATATGATAATCCTGAAGTAGCATTCTCTGTAGTTGTACCGTGGGTTATTAATGATAAATCTGGTATTAATTCTGATATTGGAAAAGAAATTTTAGATGCTTATTTTGAATTGAAAAATAAGTGATTGACTGGAGAAACTACAAAAATAGATAGCTCTAAAGAAGATTAAAATATATGAAATGTTATAGAAACTAGAGTCGTCTTATTTAGGGATAGATTCAAAATGGGTGATAGAGAGGTAAAATCATTCTATCAATTATTCACGTTTTATAAAATAAATCATATATTGATAGCATAGGACAAGCTGAAAAGCTTATTCTAACCTCACAGAACACTCCTTATCACGGTTAGGCATCTACTTATGTAGATGCCTTTTTTAATTTAATGACTGACAATTATTTATCAATCTAAAGTAGCAAGTTTATTAGGACTATTAGGGGAAGATTGACTGTAATAATTACAGTATGGTTAATAAGAGCATTGAAATGTAGGGAGTGAGAAAGAAGTGCTAAATATTTTAATGGTTAATTTTCCGGCAGAGGGACATGTAAATCCTACATTAAGTTTAGTCAAAGCCTTCATTGAACGGGATGATCACGTACATTATATTACAACAGAACATTTTAAAGGCAGAATTGAAGATTTGGGAGCTACTGTATATACACATCCAGATTTATTAAAGGAGATTTCTATTGATACTGAAACTTCATATGGGTTGAATTCTTTCTTTCATGTACATGTTCAAACTTCTTTATATATATTAGAAATTACGAAAAAATTATGTGAAAGCATAATTTTTGATTTTGTAATTTATGATATATTTGGTGCTGGAGAGTTAGTAAAGGAGTATTTACAAATACCAGGTGTAGTTTCTTCTCCTATATTTTTAATTCCTCCAGAATTTTTAGAGACGTTACCTTTTCATCCAAATGCAGAAATACAATTCCAACCCGATGAACTTTCTGAAAAGTTACTATATCAAATGGAGCATGAATTTGGCGTAAAACCTAAAAATAATCTTCAATTTATGCATAATAAGGGAGATATTTCTCTCGTGTACACAAGTCGTTATTTCCAACCTAATAGCAATTCGTTTGGAGAAAATAACATTTTTATTGGGCCGAGTATTTCAAATCGTAAAACAAATGTAGAGTTTCCATTTGAAATGCTTAAAGAGAAGAAAGTTATTTACATTTCAATGGGAACACTACTTGAAGGACTCGAACCATTCTTTAATACTTGTATTGATACTTTCTCAGATTTTGATGGGATAGTTGTAATGGCAATTGGTGATAGAAATGATCGTTCTAAAATTAAAAAAGCGCCAGACAATTTTATAATTGCTTCATACGTACCCCAATCAGAAATATTAAGTGAAACAGATGTTTTTATTACACATGGCGGCATGAATAGCGTACACGATGCTATATATTTTAAAGTCCCATTTGTAATAATTCCACATGATAAAGATCAGCCAATGATAGCACAAAGGTTAACTGAGCTTGAAGCAGCGCATCGGTTATTGAAAGAGCATGTTAATGTGCAAACGTTAAAAGAAGCGGTAACAGACGTACTTTCAAATGAAAAGTATAAACATGGTATACGAAAACTTAATGATAGTTTTTTAGAATGTGGTGGTCCAAAAGAAGCCATTGCAGTTATTGAATCTCTTTTAAGTAAATAGTGTCAACAATATACAAGCATAGAGGTTCTACCTTTATGCTTGTATATTGTTATCCCGCAAACTGCACAGCAGTATTTGCATGTAAAAAAGCAGTATCAAACACAGGAACAGTAAGGTCGTTTTGTGAAATAAGCAAAGGGATTTCAGTACATCCTAGTAATATTCCTTCTGCGCCATTTTGAATTAATAATTTTGTAATTTGTAATAGCTTTTCTTTTGATGTTTCTGAAATAATTCCTTTACTTAATTCATTTAAAATAACGTGATGAATAAAATTTCTTTCCTCTTCATTTGGAATGACTGTCTCAATGTTATAGTTTGCTAGACGTGATTTATAGAAGTCTTGTTCCATCGTTTGTTTTGTACCCAATAGTCCGATACGCTTTATATTCTGTTCTACCATTTCTTTAGCACTTACATCACCAATGTGAAGAAGTGGGATGGATATTGCACTTTCTACTTCTTCAGCAAATAAATGGACCGTATTAGAACACATTAATAAACATTCAGCTCCAGATTTTTCAACTTTTTTTGCAACTGTGACTAATTCGTTTTTCACTTTTTCATATTGATGATTTTGTAATAAAGTAGTTACCTCACCAAAGTCCATGCTATATAAAACAAGCTTTGCATTTTGATCATATTGAGAGAGTGTAAGTGTATTAATATGTTTATAGTATAACGATGTAGATTCCCAACTTAGTCCACCAATTAAACCGATTACTTTCATCGTGCATTCCTCCCGTAACTATTTTGAACTTATTATTTCATAATTCCGATAAGAATACAATGATTTAAATGTACCGTTAAATAAAAAATAAAAATAATTAGAAAAGTGTTGAAATTTACACTTCTTAGTGCCATAATACGAATTACAAATTAATACTTATCCAGAGAGGTGGAGGGAACGGCCCTATGAAACCTCAGCAACCCCTATATAAATTTATAGGAAGGTGCTAATTCCGCAGAGGACACGATGTGTTTTTTTGAAGATAAGAGGATTCTTGAACGTGAAAGAAAATGACCTCTTATATAAGAGGTCATTTTTTGTTGTATAGAAAGGGAGTGTCGATGCATAATTCATTTTCAAAATAAATATAGAGTAATAAAAGTTGACTAATATGAGAGGGGAATTGTAATGAACAAATTATCAACAAAGTTAGTAGTAGCAATCGGAATTGGGGCAGCATTATACGGGATATTAGGACTTTGGGGATTTTCTATTGCGCCAAATACATTTATTAAACCCGCATTAGCTATTTTAACTGTTTTTGGAGCTCTATTTGGTCCAGTTGCAGGACTGTTAATAGGTCTTATCGGTCATACCGTAACAGATACGATCGCTGGATGGGGTATTTGGTGGGGATGGGTTATTAGCTCAGGCATTATCGGATTTGCAATGGGACTCATTCAAAAAAGAGTTGGCTTTAGTGTGAGAAACGGGACGTATAATAAGGGAGATATTTCTTATTTAGCCATTACTGGGTTAATTGGAATTGTCATAGCTATTATATTTGCTGGGGTATTCGATATTATTGTGATGGGAGAACCGTTTGACAAAATTGTTATACAAGTATTAGGAGCAACAATTGCTGATGTTATTGTATTTTTAGTTCTTGGATTGCCAATTACAATAGGTTTAGCTAAATCTAATAAGAAACATACACATTTAAAAATTGAAAAGTAGGGATGTTAACATGCAACCAATTATTTCTTTTGAACAATTCAGCTTTCAATATGAGCATGCAGCACAGCCTACTGTAAAAGACATTTCATTTCATATATATCCTGGAGAAAAAGTACTAGTTGCTGGACGAAGTGGTTCAGGGAAATCAACGTTAGCTCATTGTATCAATGGGCTAATTCCATTTTCTTATGAAGGAATTAGTACTGGTAATATTTTAATTGCCGGAAAAGATCCAAGGAAAGAGAGTATTTTTGAACAGAGTAAACAGGTAGGAACAATTTTACAAGATCAAGACGCTCAATTTATTGGCCTTACAGTAGAAGAAGATGTAGCATTTTATTTAGAAAACGAATGTGTAAATCAAGATGATATGAAAAAGATTGTTTCGGATTCATTAAAAAAGGTGAAGATGCATGCTTTTCATAAACAAAGTCCACATGAATTATCAGGAGGGCAAAAACAAACTGTTTCTCTAGCAGGTCTGTTAACAACAAATGCTAATATATTATTGTTCGATGAACCGTTAGCAAATTTAGATCCGCTAAGCGCCATACATACAATACAACTAATTAAAGATATACATAAACAATATAATAAAACAATTGTAATTATTGAACATCGAATAGAAGAAATATTAAACCTGGATTTAGATAAAATCATTTTAATTGATGAAGGTGAAATTGTTGCGATTGGGACACCTGAAAAGATTTTAGCGTCAAATATATTACCATCTATAGGCTTAAGAGAACCTATGTATATAGAAGTATTAAAGAGATTACATTTTGATAGTAATAATGACGTAATATACCCACTTGAAAATCTTTATAGGGAAAGTGTTAGTGGCGTAATAAATGAGTGGATGGAGAAGCAAGTTTTTTGTAAAGACACTCCTACAAAAAAAGAATTATTGAAAGTAGAGAATTTGTCATTCTCATATTCTAATAAACAAAAAGTATTAGATAATGTGAATTTCTCTATATATAAAGGGGAAATAGTAGCACTTTTAGGCCATAATGGAGCTGGAAAATCAACATTAGCTCATAGTCTTATAGGGATAAACAAAACAAAAAATGATAGGATTTTAATTGATGGAGTAAATATTAATTCTTGGTCTATTCGTAAACGCGGTGAGGTTATATCTTATGTGATGCAAAATCCTAATCATATGATTACTCAACCTACTGTTATGGAAGAGGTTTCGTTTTCATTAAAATTAAAAAAATTTTCAAAGGAAGAAATTAAGCTTAGAGCGGAAGAAGCGTTAAAAGTTTGTGGTTTGTATCCATTTCGAAATTGGCCAATTCAGGCGTTAAGTTATGGACAAAAAAAGAGATTAACGATTGCATCTGTACTAACAACAAATCCGAAACTTATCATATTAGATGAACCGACAGCGGGACAAGATTATTATCATTATAAACAATTTATGTCGTTTATTAGAAAATTAGCTGCAAAGGGAATATCGTTTATTTTGATCACACACGATATGAATCTCGCATTGGAATATACAGACAGAGCGATAGTTTTACATGAAGGGAAAATTATTGCGAATAATACCGCGTCTATTGTGTTAGGGCATCCAGAAACGTTACAAAGAGCGAACCTAAGGGAAAGTTCTTTATTCAAACTAGTTAAATTTAGTGGGATTGCATATCCTGAAAGGTTTATAGAACTTTATTTTGATGTTATTAGGAGGGAGGAAGATGTATAGTACATATTTTCATCGCATGGATGGAGCAGTGAAATTGTTGTTATTTATTTTTTGTATGACGTTTACCTTTTTATTTTTTGATTTTCGCGTATTGCTAGTTGTATTTTTGATTGGATGTATGGGACTTATAGTTGCTAAAATTCCACTCCGTAAAATTTTTATTGTTTTTAGTGTTATATTTACATTTAGTTTATTAAATTCTGTCATGATTTTATTTATTACACCAACCCATGGATCTGAATTAACCGAATCATATACTTCGTTTGTGCATATTGGATATGCAACAATTACATATGAAACATTATTTTATGCAGCTACACTTTCATTAAAATATTTTACGTTATTACCATTTACACTTATTTTTATTTATACGACTGATCCAAGCGAATTCGTGAGTAGCTTAAGTAAATTTCGAATTCATTATAAGATTACATATGCAATAAATATTGCATTACGTTATATACCTAATATTCAGTCCGAATATAAAGTTATTAAACATGCGCAAGAGGCGAGAGGAGTAGCTTTTGAAAAAGGAGAAGCAAGTTTATGGATTCGCATGAAAAACCGTGTCTTAATTTTCTGGCCTTTAATTATTCATTCTCTAGAGAGAATTGATACCGTTTCAAACGCAATGGATTTAAGAGGATTTGGAAAGAAAGATACACGTACGTGGTTTTATACAAATAAAGCGAAAAGTGGGGATTTCTTTGCTTTATTTGTAGGTGTTTTTATTTTAATTGTTGCAGTATATTTAAAATTACATGTATTTCAAAACTTTTGGTATCCATTTTAAAGCACTCTCAAATGAGTGCTTTTACTTATTTTTATATAGACATGCTCAAAAAAGGGATATTTACATAATGTATAATACGAACCAGTTAAAATGATCAACTACCTATTAGTTTTCAAACCAAAAGGAGGAGAAAATATGAGTTACGGTGGTTCTTGTGGTTTTGGTGGAGGTTTCGCTTTATTAGTTGTGTTATTTATTTTGTTAATTATCGTTGGATGCAGCTGCTGGGGCGGAGGGTACTAATTTCTAATTAGTCTCCACAAATGTAAACTAAAAAAACATAAAAGATACTTATGTATCGAAACAAATAAAAAAGGAGCAATTATGCTCCTTTTTTATTTGTTCTCAGATGAGTTCTGATTACATTTTGGGAATGTAATTGTCAAAGTGGTACCTTTATTAACAACGCTTCGGATTTTTAAACTACCTTGCATCGTTTCAATAATCTTAACAGCAACCATTGTACCTAAACCTGTACCTTTCGTTTTTGTACTAAAATACGGTTCGCCAAATCGATTTATTTGCTCTTGTGACATACCAATTCCGCTATCTTCAATTCGTATTATAACTTTATTATTACTAATAGATGAGGAGATATTTAAAGTGCCACCATTAGGCATTGCTTCAATACCATTTTTTATTAAGTTTAAAAAACATTGCTGAAAGTGCTGTTTATTTCCAACTATTGTTGCCGTAGAGAAATCTTTTGTAATATGTATTGTATTCATATTACATAAAGGTAAGATCATATTAATAACTCGATTTAACTCTTGTTCTACTGAAATCTCATCTAATTTTTCTGAAGCAGGTTTGGCAAACGTTAAATAATCATCAATTATTCCTTGGGCACGATGTAATTCTTCAAGTATATGCTTAATATACTCGTCTCTTGATTCTGGAGTTAAATTTGGTGTTTTTAAAAGTTGAGTAAATCCTTTTACAACAGTTAAGGGATTTCTTACTTCGTGCGATATACTGGCAGCTAGTTGACTGACAATTTCCATTTTTTCCATTTTAATCAACTTCGATCGCATACATACTGCATCTTTTAAAACTTCATTAAAATAAACTACAAACAACATTAAAGTAGTTGGTAATATTATGAAATAAATAATGTACAAATTATTCACTTCAAAATCTGATAAAGTTAATACAATTACAGTTGTAAATATTCCTAGAAAAAATGTTAAAAACATTGTATAAGCTACTTTGATTTTTCTATTATACGTATTAAATTTTGCGGATGCGAATGCTGTAATGATAAACATTGTGCCATAAACTAGTATTGTTAACATACTAAATCCATAAAATGAAAATCTTGTAATTAATAAAATAGCAAACAATATGATACCGACAGGGAAGCCACCATAAAGTGTACCTATTATAACTGGTATTTGTCTTAAATCATGAATGCAATTTTCATCCATATAGATAGGATAGCGCATACATAAAATAAGAGGGATACTCGTACAAAGTATAATAAGTAGTTTTTTATATTTCTTCAAATAGTGCCCGCTATCATATATAAAATAAAAAATAAAGATACTAATTAAAATGTAAAGAAGATTATTTAATACGTTTTGATTAATATAAACAAAGTCCATAATATTTGCCTCATTATTTTGAATTTCCTTTTCATATATATTATACATGATTATAGTATAATATATATATTTGATTAAATAATATAGGTTTATATTTTTTTAGTATTTGCCACGTTTACCCATTCTTCATATAATTCTTCAACTGATGCATATCGTTCAGTTCGGTTTTCATTTACAGCGCGATACGCTATTTCATATAAATCCATACTTGCTTCCCATTTTGTAAAGGAGCGATCTTTTCCACCCCCTAAAATTGTGAAAGCCATTGCACCCATATTAAATACATTTGTTTTCGCATCAATCATAGCGTTTAGCTCAAATTCTTCAGGAGACATAAAACGCGAGGAACCCCATAATCTTCCCATTTTATTTACGTATGGTTTTTTAGAATATAAATCAATATCACAAATTTTCGTCTCATTTGTATGAAAATCATATAAAATACTACCGTCATAAAAATCTATTGCTACATAGTTTTTCCTTTCGACATACGTATGGAAAGAAAAAATGGAATTTAAGGATTGAATTCGTTCCATAACAGATAAATGCTTAAATTTATAAAATGGGGACTTTGGATTATTATATTTCTCAGGAGGCGGGAAACTCCAATGCGAATGAAGACATTCACCATCAAACCAATCGAAAATCAATACATATCCAGATTGAACTGGAAAATGTTCAATTAGTTTTATAAGCGAGTCATGTTTTAATTCCTCGTATAGGGAAACTGAATTTCTTAACCGTTCAATAGCGTCGTTCATTGTTCCTTCGTATGCAATTGTTTGTGCCCCTGCGTATTTAATGAATTTCTTATGCCCATTTTTTTCTACACCAAAACTTATATTACCTGAATCTTGCTGGTCAAAAACTGCAAATACGGTTCCTAATTTCAATAGCCAATCAAAATTATGATGTTCTTTTAATTGGAATGTTATTTGATTCAACTGAATTTCAACTGGTTTAGCTTCCATAATATACCTCACATTTATTATAATTAAGTTGTATATTTCAGTATTCGACATATTTTGTAAAAATCCTATGTTAATCACATGAAATTTTATAAATATAATGATAAACACTTATAGGAGGGTGAATAAAATGGAACAACAAATCGTTATTAAACCATATGAAAAAGAGTGGCATGAAGAGTATTTAATAGAAAAGGAGAAATTTATTTCTTTATTTGGAGGAGAATGTATTGCTATTGAACACATAGGGAGCACATCCGTACAAGGATTAGGAGCGAAACCCCTAATTGATATGATGATTGGTGTAACGGATTTGCAAATTATCGAAAAATGGATTGGTGATCTATTAAAAATTGGATATGAGTATGTACCAAAGGAATCAACTAATTGGCGCTTTTTTAGAAAGGGAAAATGGAGAGCGGGTACCCATCATTTGCACGTTTATATTTATAATAGTGACGAATGGAAAAATAATCTTTTATTTCGAGACTTTCTAACAAAACATGAATGGGCACGTAATGAATATGGAGAATTAAAAGAGAAACTTGCAGCTACATATCCTTTTGATCGAGCTTCATATACAAGTGCAAAAGCGCCGTTTATTCAAAAGATATTAGAATTGGCCAAAACTCAAAAAATTTAATATTAAAGATTCTTATCTGAAAAATTTTTAAAATCCCTTCCTACGTTATTTATAGGAAGGGATTTTTTATTTTGTCATAACGATATACATTATTTCTAATTATTGGAGACAGATTAGTTTATTTATTTCGATATTTCTAGTACATTGAAAATATTAAGGGGGAATTAAGCAATGAAAGCAATTGTACATCAATATAAAAAAGGTGCAGAGGGATTAGAATATAAATTTTTATCTGAAACAAATCCTAATGCTGGTGAAGTAAAAATAAAGTTAAAAGCTGCAGGATTAAATCATAGGGATTTATTTATTATAAACAATAGAAAAGAAATGGATCTGCCGTTAGTAATAGGGTCAGATGGTTCAGGAATTGTTACAGAAGTCGGAGAAGGTATTTCAAAAAATTTATTAAATAACGAGGTTATTATAAATCCTAGCATTGGATGGGAAAATATTGCCGAAGTACCAGAGTTACCAGAGGTGCTAGGTGGACCGAGAGATGGGACGTTTGCTGAATATGTGATTGTGCCAGCTGAAAATGTAGTAGCAAAACCGTCATATCTTACTTGGGAAGAGTCTGGCGTATTATCTTTATCGGCGTTAACTGCATTTAGAGCACTTTTTACAAAGGGTAGATTGAAATGTGGAGAACATGTTTTAATTCCGGGAATAGGCGGCGGTGTAGCGACATTTGCCATGTTATTTGCGAAAGCAATTGGCGCAAAAGTAAGTGTTACTTCAAGGATTGAGAACAAAAGAAAGTTTGCAGAAAAATATGGCGCAGACTTTTCTTTTAATAGTTCTGGAAATTGGGAAGAGATTTTACAAGGAGAGAAAGTAGATTTAATAATCGATAGTATAGGTCCAGCAACATTCTTGAAATATTTTGATGTATTGAAACCAAATGGAAGAATTGTTAATTTTGGTGCAAGTTCAGGAGATAAAATAGAATTGCCTTTAAGAGCGTTATTTTATAATCAAATTGATATTATGGGAACATCTATGGGTAGCCGTGTGGAATTTAATGAAATGATTAAGTTTATAGAGAAATATAAGATTAAACCAATTATGGATAAAGTTTATTCGTTAGAAGAAGCAATTCAAGCGTTGAGCCGTATGGAACAGGGAGAACAGTTCGGTAATATCGCCCTACGTATGGAATAAAAATATGATTTAATAACCAATGTTTTTATATGGATATGTTATGTAATATACACACTTATAGTTTGTGGATCATTTGATTTAAAAGCTTTTTCAACTATATATATCTTTAATCCATATAAATAGTTACATAATTGTCAAATGAGAAATAGTAAAATAAATAAAGTGAAAATCTAAATGTGTGTAAATGTTGTATACTGTGTAAATCAAGTAAACTTGTATCTTTATTTCAAGTAAAACAAGAAATTATAAGGAGAGAGTAATGTGAATTACACAGTATTTCAATGGATAAACAATTTAGCAGGTACATCTGCGCTCTTAGATAAGGTAATGATTGCTATTACAAATAGCGCTGCATATGTGGCTATTCTATTCATGTTTATCTTATGGTTTCATAACGGAAAGAAAGAGAGTGCGATAAGAAAACAATATACAGTGTTGTATACGACACTTTCAGTAATAATTGCATTACTAGTAAATGTTTTTATTCATGTAGTATATTATCATCCACGTCCTTTTGTATCATATGATGTGAATCAATTAGTACCACATGCAGAAAACTCATCCTTTGTTAGTGATCATTCTGTACTTGTATTATCGATTGCATTTATTTTTATTCTTAGAGGAGAAAAGTTAAGATATATTGCACTTTTATGGGCGGTTTTAGTTTGTATATCACGTTTGTATGTAGGTGTTCATTTCCCTTTAGATGTAATGGGTGCAGCTGTAATAACGATTATAACAAGCAGTTTATTGTTGCAGAAAAAACGTATATTTGAACCAATTGCAAAACTTGTTTTCAAGGTGTATGCACTCGTAGCGAAACGAATTCCTTTTTTAGAGAAATATAACCATGTAGCTTAAATTTTATAACTAGCCTTTTATAGATTAGGAAAAAAAATCCCCCTTTGGAAATCCAGAGGAGGATTTTTTTGTTGTATACAAGTGAATAGATTGCTTGCAATAACAATTCGAGTGTTAGGCATTAAGAGGAAAAGAATGAATATTCTTAAATTTAACGTACTGTATTTTAATAAAATAACAATAACTAGTTTCACATTGTTTTAAAGGAATTAATAAGAAAACTTCGAAACATATAGTATCGAAAGCAAAAATTACTTATTTGAAAGCGCATCTGTGCATGTATCAATTAATAAAGAAAGGAGCGAAATATGCATAAACTTCAAACGAATAAAGGCGCGCGGTATTTTATGGTTGCTTTTATTATTTTGTTTCTTACTATGATTTTGCGTATATTTTATATTCAAGCAGTAGGGGTCGTGCATAATGTAAACGTCAAGGATCTTGCAACTGAACAACATAATAAAAATGGTGTTTTGGAAGCAAATCGTGGCACAATATATGACCAAACTGGAAAGGTACTAGTCCAAGATTCCACAACGTATCGTGTTGTTGTGAATTTAAAAGGAACAGATAAAGTGAAAAATAAAGATGAAACCGCAGGGCAATTAGCTGATGCGCTTGAAATTGATAAAGAAGATGTGTTAAAAAATTTTCATGAGGGGCGTACGCAAGTTGAAATTGGAAAAGTTGGTCGGAATTTATCTAGAGAAAAGAAAGAACAAATTAAAAAATTAAAAATCCCGGGTGTATCTTTTATGTCAGAGAAAGCAAGAGTGTATCCGAATGAAGATTTTGCATCTTATATACTTGGTTTTGCTAGACCAGACGATAAAGGAAATACAGAAGGGAAATTTGGACTTGAAAAAAGTTTGGATAAATATTTGCGCTCGACAAATGGGAAAATAGAATATGTAGGAGCACGAAGAGGTATCCCGCTTACAAATGATATAGGGAAAATAGAACCCGCTAAAAATGGAAATAACGTTTACCTTACGCTTGATAAACAAATTAATAGTTTTTTAGAAGAATCGATGAATAAGGCACAAGAGCACTATGATCCTTCCATGTTAGTAGGAATCATAGCTGATCCAAAGACAGGGAAAGTTTTAGCAATGTCTAGTAAACCTAGTTTTAATCCTAATAAAGGCGATATTGAATACTTTTTAAATGATCCAATCGCAAATGCATATGAACCAGGTTCAACAATGAAAATATTTACGTTAGCTGCTGCAATTAATGAAGGTGTATACAACGGGAAAGAATATTTTCAATCCGGAAAATATTCCGTTGGTTCATCGGATATAAAAGATCATAATGGTGGATTTGGATGGGGATCTATTACATTTGATGAAGGCTTTGAAAGATCATCAAACGTAGCTTTTTCTATTTTAGAAGATCAGTTATTAAAACCCGATAAATTTAAGCAATATATGAATAAATTTGGATTTAACCAAAAAACCGGAATAGATTTACCTGGTGAAAGTAAAAATACTTTATTATTAAGTACACAAATTCAACAAGTCACAACTTCTTTTGGACAAGGTTCTACAGTAACTCCTATTCAATTAATCCAAGCTGCTACTGCTATAGCAAATGACGGGAAAATGATGCAACCATATATCGTTGACAAAGTTGTAAATCCAACAAACAAACAAGTTATTATGGAAAATCAACCGAAAGAAATTGGGAATCCGATAAAAAAAGAGACAGCGAACAAGGTAAGAGACTTAATGGAACGTGTTATTACGTCTTCAAAAGGGACTGGTACAATGTATAAAGTGGATGGTTATCCAATTGGAGGTAAGACAGGAACAGCGCAAATTCCGAATCCTGAAAATGGACGATATATGGAAGGGAAAGAAAATTATATTTTTTCATTTTTAGGTATGGCTCCGATTGATGACCCAGAGTTAATTGTATACTTAGCTATTAAGCAGCCAAAGTTAAAGGGAGACGAGTATGGAGCTCAGCCGCTTGCTGAAATATTTAAACCAGTTATCAAAAATAGCCTTGAATATTTAAAAGTGAAACCATTTACAGAACAACAAATGACAGATGCAACGAAACGATCTCAATTAAAAGTACAAAATTATGTCAACCAATCAATAGATGCAGTAGAGAATAGTGTAAAAAAAGAGAAACTCCAGCCGATAATTTTAGGAGAAGAAAAAATCAAAAAACAATATCCGCAGTCTGGTGAAGTAATGAGTGAAGGGGATCGTATATTTTTATTAGGAAGCAACCCCAAAATGCCAAATTTAAAAGGTTGGTCCATGCGTGATGTTATGTATTTCTCTAAACTATTAAAATTAGATTTAAAAACTTCAGGGACAGGCTATGTAACGAGTCAAAGCATTGAAAAGGGACAAGATATACAAGAAGGCGATATATTAGAACTAGAATTAGAACCACCATTACAACCGTTAGCAGAGGCGAATACAAATTAATTTGGGCAATGTAAAGAGTCTATATACAATAGGCTCTTTTTTATAGATGTAAGTAATTTCACGCACCGTAATTTTTAGAAAAAAATAATAAATAAGAGAATTAACAGTGACGTATCATTAAATATCTGATTATTTTTTATTTACAGTTAAAAATAATTGTGATAATATGGAAAAAATAAATGCGGTGAAGAGAAGAGTAAATAAAATGAATTTTTCACAGAGAGCTCCATTTAGCTGAAAAGGAGTAAAAATTCTTTATTGAACCAAGCCTCTGAGCAGCGCATCGGAACCTATTATTAGGGGATGGTGTGACGGGAGCTCCCGTTATAGAGATAAGGTATAAGCATGAATCAAAATGCAGTACCTAATAAGGGTAATATGGTGACATATTAACAAACTAGGGTGGCACCGCGATGATAAATCTCGTCCCTAAGACTAAAAGTCTTGGGGGTGGGATTTTTTTATTGGTTTAAAACAATTTGGAAAGCGGGGCCTAAAATGAAAAACTTACTTAAAAATTGGAAATATCCTTTATTACTACTGTTCGGAGTTGGTATTGCGAATTTAGGGGCATGGATTTACTTAATAGCACTGAATGTACTTGTCTATCATATGGGTGGCTCAGCCTTAGCAGTTGCTACTTTATATGTAATTAAACCATTAGCCGCTTTATTTACAAACGCTTGGTCAGGAAGTATGATTGATCGTTTAAATAAACGGAAGTTAATGATTCACCTCGATATATATCGCGCGGTATTTATCGCTATTTTACCTTTACTTCCATCACTTTGGATGGTTTATGTGTTCGTATTCTTTATAAGTATGGCCAGTGCGATTTATGAACCAACTGCTA
This sequence comes from Bacillus basilensis, assembly GCF_921008455.1. NCBI lineage: Bacteria > Bacillati > Bacillota > Bacilli > Caryophanales > Bacillaceae > Bacillus > Bacillus basilensis. The sequence continues at coordinate 2,674,264 of NZ_CAKLBZ010000001.1, forward strand.
TGACATATATGACTAAATTAATTCCAGTTGAGAAAAGACAACGTTTCAACTCATTGCGTAGTTTAATAGGATCTGGTGCTTCTGTAATTGGTCCATCGATAGCGGGAGCATTGTTAATAGCAAATACATCAGAGTTTGCTATATATATGAATGCTATAGCATTCCTCTTATCCGGAGTAATTACATTGCTGCTACCTAATCTTGATAAAAAACCTGATATTCATACATCAAATGACAGGTTATCTTTAGCTGTACTAAAAAAAGATTGGAACATCGTTTTAAATTTTAGTAAAAAATCTTTGTATATCGTTTTTGTGTACTTCCTATTCCAAGGGATGATGGTGTTAGTTGCCGCAAATGATTCACTTGAATTGTCATTTGCAAAAGAAGTTTTATTGTTAACAGATAGTGAATATGGCTTTTTAGTTAGTATCGCTGGAGCCGGCTTTATTTTAGGAGCAATAACAAATACAATTTTATCAAAAAAATTAACACCTTCATTTTTAATTGGAATAGGATCATTATTCATCGCAATCGGTTATATAATTTATGCTTTTTCAAATGAGTTTTTAATGGCTGCAATTGGATTCTTTCTTTTATCTTTTTCTATGGCGTATGCAAATACAGGGTTTAACACTTTTTATCAAAATAATGTCCCTGTCCATATAATGGGACGGATTGGGAGCATATATGGCTTATTTATTGCAGGTATCACCATTTTAATTACGATTTTGTTTGGAGTTGCAACCCAATTTATTTCTATACAACTCGTAGTTATTGTAGGATCATTGGTAATGCTACTTATTACTATCATATTGTGTGTGTTTACTTTATTGCCTTCACATTCTAAGGCGTATTCTTCTGAGTCAATACATTCGAAATAGTTTTAGAATTTACGGTGTTATATAGGAGGGTTCCCCCTCCTATATATGGAAATATAAGAAGGGTGAACAATATTGATGAACAAGGGTGATTTTTATAATGAAAACAAAAGATCAAATAGACAACATTGTAAAAGAAATACATCGGCATATAGATTTTTCAGGGGTAATTTTAGTGAAAGAGGAAAAAAGCTTAGTCTATGAAGAGGCGTTTGGTTATGCAAATCGAAATGAATGTATAAACAATACACTACAAACTAGATTCGGAATTGCCTCGGGATGTAAAATCTTCACAGCAATTGGAATCTGTCAACTTGTTGAAAGGGGTATAATTACTTTTCATACAAAGTTAAAAGATTGTTTAAGTATTGAATTCCCAAATTTCAATGAAGATATTACAATACATCACCTTCTGATGCATAGTTCGGGTATTCCAGATTATTTTGATGAAAGTATTTTGGATAACTTTGAGGATCTTTGGAAAGAAACTCCTATGTATCTATTAAAAAGTTTAAAAGACTTTTTACCATTATTTCAAAACAGAGATATGATGTTTGCACCAGGAAGTAAGTTTCACTACAATAATGCAGGGTTTATCATACTTGGATTAATAATCGAAGAACAGACAGAACTTACATTTACGGAGTATATAGAAAAAAACATATTTAAACCAATCGATATGAATGATTCTGGCTATTTTTCTTTAGATAGATTACCAAGACACACAGCAATTGGATATATACAAGATGAAATTAGCCAGACATGGAGAACAAATGCTTACTCTATTCCGATAAAAGGTGGTTCTGATGGTGGAGCCTTTATTACTGCGCCAGACATGCTGAAGTTCTGGGAAGCGTTATTTAACTATGAAATCATAAGCCGAGAATATACAAAAATACTTTTAACTCCTCACATTCAAGTAAATAAGAATCAGTCTTACGGCTATGGAGTATGGATTGAAACAAGAGAAAACAAGGTATTTAAATATCATGTAATGGGATATGATCCAGGCGTCAGTTTTCGCTCAGCCGTATATCCAGACTTAGGAATTACATTAGTTATTCCGTCAAATAAAGGGGCGGGACCCGAAAAATTAATGAAAGAAATAGAAGGAGCTTTTTAATTATATGGATATAGAAATTAGAGCGTATAAAAAAGAGGATGAAACCGGTTGGGTACGTTGTCGTGTGTTATCTTTTTTAGATACAGCTTATTACGATAATGTGTTTAGAGAGAAAGAAAAATATGAACATCCTGCTATTGAATTAGTAGCTGTATATGAAAATCAAATTGTGGGTTTAATAGATATCGAATATGAATTAGAAGAACGTACAGTTTGTTCAAGAGGAACTGGCCTTGGCGGTATGATTTGGCATATTGCAGTTCATCCGGATTTTCGTAGAAGGACAATTGGTGATCAACTATTATATAAAGCAGAAAAGTTAGTAAAAGAACATAACCTAAATCGCCTGGAAGCATGGACTAGGGAAAATTGATGGGTTCATGGATGGTATGAAAAGAACGGATTTGTAAACGTAGACTCCTATTTACACGTATATAGCGATCATACTGACGAGATGAAAGGTGTAATGAAAAGTAATATAGATCAGTTATATCCAGTTCAAACATTTGCTCATTATACAGGTGAAAATAAAGAAGACATAAGAAAACAATTTAAACGGGTTCATGATTGTTTTTGTTTTGAAAAGTATTTTAGTTAACAATTCATACGGGTTAAAGGATATATTTGTTTTGAATAAAGATGATAGCAGACGTACGAGTCAAAAATACGTCTGTTTACTTTTGTAAATAATACTAATAACTATTACATTATGTAACGTAATTAATAGATGGTAGTATAATCGAAAAATATATAATAAATTAACAAAAAAGTGTAAATACATTCATCACTTGTTTATCAATGCTGTGAACGGTAATACTAAATAACATTGAACTTTTATAACAAGGGATGATAATATGATATTCATTTACACAGATTTCGGCGGAACACATTCAACTGCACTCGCTGCAGCTTATCATTTAAATAAATTACCAACGGATCGCAAGCTAACAAAAGAAGAAATATTAAATGTAGAATACTTTAATAAATTGAAAACTGAAGATATGGGGAAAATTATTTTTCATGGAATAGATGAAAATGGTAACCCGGTTTATACAATTGGATGCGGCGCATCAAAAGTCGTTGTACCTGCGATGAAGCATTTAGGAGAAATTCTGCAAAAGCATTATCAAAGTCATGAAAAGATTATTCTTTCTAATACATCACCAACAGTGCCTTTACCAATGACTTTTGGCGGTCTGTTTTCTAGAAGATTTCATATTGACTTTATTGGTGTACCACTACTTGTATGGGGAGCAAAACTTAGTTGTGATAATGTACAAAGACTTGTTAGTTATACGAAAGAAGCCGGACGATTAACAAATGATTATGTTGTGATTTTAGATAATGAAACTTTTAAATAATGTATGATAAAAAGAAAATCGAGCAAATTTCTTGATTTTCTTTTTAATTTGTGAAAAAGACAAGAAATATTCACATTTATCATCTATCTACTATAGCCAAAACAATAAAGTCCTGTTACTATTACAGGGATATTCTCTTTTCATAACATAAATATATAGAAAAATTAGAAAAGAGGAATTGAATTAAGGGAGGAACAACATGAAGCGTGTTGCTTGGATTACTGATAGTACAACTGCGAGTTTTACAACAGAAGGAGATAACTTTGTTATCCCAATTGAAGTTATTATTGATGGTGTGTCGTACAAAGATTGTGAAGAAGGTGTGCGTGAGCGCGTTTATAATGCTTTGGACGAAGGTAAAACTGTCACTACATCACAGCCTAACATAGGGGAAATGGTAGATTTATTTTCGAAGTGCAAAGAAGAATATGAAGAGGGATTTGCAGTTGCTATTAGCGGAAAAGTAAGTGGAACCTATCAAAATATGAAATTAGCTGCAGAAATGGCAGGTTTCCCATTAACGGTATTAGATAGTGAAACAACAAGCTATCCAATGGATGAACTAATTAGAAAAGCGAAATCGTTATACAATGATGGTATGACTTTACAAGATATACACAAAACATTAGTAGATGAAAAAAGAAGACCTTTCCACGTATTCCCGAAAAGTTTAAAAGGCCTTTATGCAAGTGGACGTGTAAAGGGAGTTCAATTTTTACTTGGAAGTTTATTAAGTGTCAACTTAATATTAGAAGTAAAAGGTGGAGAACTTTTACTTGAAAAGAAAGTTCGCAAAATCCAAAAATGTCGAGAATACATTAAAAATGAACTTGAAAAAGAGTTACCAAGAGTACTTCATATGTTCCATGCTAACGATAAAGATGGAGCTGAAGAATGGATTACAGATATTAAAAAATCATTCCCAGAAATGGATTTTAAACTGTATCCATTACCAATTTCATTTGCGGTTCATGCAGGTGAAGGTACAATAGCAATTAGTTATTAAGAAGAAAACCCGTGAATAATTCGCGGGTTTTTTTATTTAAAAATGGTGCACACCACGCCGCCATCAGGTGGAAGTTTTATAGCGCTTTAGAACGAAATTTGTGTTAACTCGAAACAAAAATTTTATTTTATCGCTTTAGGGAGCAACCACAATCCCTTGACTTGATTTGAAATTAAAAATATAACCCTTTGCCTACTGGTTGAACAGTTTCTAGTACAATATCAACCATTTCTTGATTAATTAGGGTTCTTATAATCCAAGCTGAGAGTTCTTGAGCAGCAAAACAACCCGCAGCAGTTGAAATATTTCCTTCATTTACGAAACTTTTTTCAATAACGTCTACACCAAATTCTTTAAGTTGTTCTACTGCGGATGGATATGTAGTTGCTTTTTTGCCAGTTAACAATTTTTTAGCTCCTAATAGTAGTGAACCAGAACACATAGATCCTATTAATTGTCTTTGAGGATTTACATGAATGCTATGAAGATATTCTTGATTCTTATATAAATCTTGTACACCCTTACCACTTGCAAATATTACAGCGTCAGCAGATGGAATATCAGATAGGCTTCCTGTCATCGGAATACGCAAACCAGACATGGAAATATGAGTTTTTTCCGTTCCTAATAGTTGGACATTCCAATCAGAAATACCGCCAACTAAACGTACACGATTTAATAAATCCCATGGTAGAAAAACATCTATATCAGTAAAGTTATCGAAACAGACTATTGCAATTTTCATTTTCTACTCCCCCATTCCTGTTGTTAACGTTACCAATTAAATTTTCTAACAAAAAATTGCTTTAACAACTGATTCTAACTCCATATGTATGTCCCTTTATTTACAATATAAACTTCTCCTTTTTATGTTCTATATTAAGTTATAAATCCCTGTATATTCCATGCGTATGAAAGGGGTGTTAGCGATTTTTTGTACAAAACCAAGATCTGTAGCAATAACTTGTAAGGTATTGGGGATGAGAATCTTTAAAATTCTAAAGGAAATCACACATACAAATAGAAATAAAACCGTCATCCTTCTTATAAATTTACAGATAGAAACACATTTTTCTTTTTTAGGGGGGGCTTTGTTTCATTAGCTTACTAATATATTTATAAATTGCCAGCAATCAATAAATCATATGATTTTTATAATTTTTGTAAAATAATTTTGACGTATTTATTTTTTCAATATAAAATAATATTCGTTCATCCAAATTTAACCAACAGCATATAAAAGATATATCTTTTTATATGCATAGGTATGTATCTTTTTAGTTTTAAGGGGGAAGGGTTAATATGAAAGTAAAGAAACTAGTTACGCTTGCAGTACCATTTATGCTATTAGTAGGTTGTGGATCTGAGAAAACAGATGCAAAGCCGAAAGAAAAAGTGGAATCAAAAGCAGAAACAAAAGAGAAGTTATCGAAAGACAAGTATCCTGATCGAATAACAGCTATATCTACCGAATTCTTGCAGAAAGTCACTGAAATGTCTGAAACAGCAAAGGATAGAACAACCAGTGATAATGAAGTATCTAAGAAAATATTAGCACAAGTAAAGGATATACAGAAAATCATTAAGAAGTTTGATACTATTGAACCGCCAGTAGAGTATCGAGATGCCCATAAAGACATATTAAAAGCAGTAGATTGTTATAAAGAAGCATATTCGATTCAAGAAGAAATATTAACATCAGACAAGAAAGCAGACGAGAAAGAACTTAAGGATAAAGCAGTAAAGTCAAAAGACTTACTAAAAAAAGGTTCTGAACTTTGGGTATCTGGTTACAAGCCAATTCAAGATGCGATAGTAGGTAAAACGAATGAAATTAAGGATAACTCTGACTCTAAAACTGATAGTCTTTCAACTTCTGATACTTCTACTCTTAGTAATAAAGATGTGCAACTATCAATAAGTGGTAAAGAGTTAGTAGGGGAATGGGGCAGCTATGAAGGTTCTGAATTCATCAAAGCAGTTGAGTTTCTTGAGGATGGTACATATATCGCTTATGATGACAAAGGTAAAACACCCTATGAGCAAAACCATATGGAAGGAAGCTGGTTCTACACTCAAGAAAAAAACCAAGTATCTTTAACGGCGAAAGAAGTTGTAAAAAACGGGAAGAAGATTGATACAAGCCAGTTAAAAGTAGCAGTAGACTACAAGGTTGATTCCTTTAAAGACGATTCGTTCAAGATGACAGACGCAAAGGGAAACAGTCTACAAGCAGAAAAACGTAAGTAATTCATGCAAAGTATGTATGCTATTTGATTTTAATTCATTCAAAAAGACATTTACTTTTTCAGTAAGTGCCTTTTTTATATCAAAGAAACAAATCCTCTTTCTCTTTAATTCATTAAGCTTAAATAACTTTGAACAATATTATGTCCTATCCCCTTTAATATTTGTAACCTTGCCATTTTAGCACCTCGTGTACATTTTGTTTAAAATATTTTATGCTACCTGTCCGTTTTTTATATTCAACTGCTGTTGTTAGGTGGAGAGTATTCTAAATAAGGAGGTTGCGATGCAAATGGCTAATTTTTACCGTCTCTAATTCTATTCCCCGTATGTATTCGAGTCGGTCTATTACTTTCAGAAATGTTTCGGGTGAAGGATTACTCGTAGTACACAAGATTTATTTGAATTAATCGATAACATATGGAGTAAAAAGGCAAATTTAAAATCCTTAAAAGATACATGACTGGATTTATCAGAAGATAATCCCTACAGCCAATTCTTAATTACGGTTATGGCAGGTGTAAATCAATTAGAACGTGATCTTATCCGTATGCGGCAGCGTGAAGGAATTGAACTGGCTAAGAAAGAAGGAAAGTTTAAAGGTCGGTTAAAGAAGTACCATAAAAATTATGCAGGAATGAATTATGCAGTAAAGCTTTATAAAGAGGGAGATATGACTGTAAATCAAATTTGTGAAATTACAAATGTGTCTAGGGCCTCATTATATAGAAAGCTATCGGAAAGGAACAGTTGATGAGTTATACCAAAAATAGGAAATATATAATAGGAAATAAGTTTCATATAGAGGTGGAATTATATGCCTAAAATTGACAATATGTTAGCAATTCTATGGATGCTTCGTTCAGGTAAAAAAATTACTGCAAAACAAATTTCAGAAAAGTTAGAGATGAATATAAGGACTGTGTATCGTTATATTGATACAATTTCAACTAGTGGCGTACCTATAATTTCAGAACCAGGACATAACGGTGGATACACTTTATTGAATAATTTTATTGAGGCTCCTCTTTTTTTTGATTTTGAGGAGCAAACCTCACTATTTCACGCTGCTGTTTTTGCAGAAGAAGCCGGATATTATGGAGGTGAAGCACTAAATAGGGCCATTTCAAAACTAAGTAAATACTCAAATCAAGAGCAGGAAACAAAGATAAACCAACATTTAACTAGTCTTGAAGTAATAAGTCGATTAAGTTCACTCTCTATAGAACCTTTTTTGAAGGAGTTGGAGCAGGCCGTAGCTGACGGGTACTCAGTAAAAATTATTTACCATAAAAGTGGCGAAAAGCAATTAAATTATAGATTGGTCGATCCATACAGAATTATCTATTGGAATAATAAATGGTATGTGATTGGATTTTGTCATCTTAGGAATGATATTCGTAATTTTAGAGTAGATCGAATTGAAAGTTTAACGCTAACCGAAAATAAGTTTAACCGGCCAGAAAATTTTTCAGCACGTGACTTTTTTATAAAAAGTCTTCTTCCAACTATAGAAGATAAGGAAGGTATTATTTCTTTGGTTATTAATGGGGATAAAAGTGTATTGGCTGATATTTGCCAACATTGGTTTTTAGGAAATTATTTACAAGAACGAACTTCAAATCAAGCAGTTTTTCTTCTTGATAAAGATATGATACATAAATATGTACCTTATTTACTTTTACCGTACAATAAATCCATTAAAGTTATTGAGCCAATAAGTCTTAAAAAAAGGCTTATTGAAGTTCTGTCGGAATTAATAAAATTTCATCAAGTATAATAACTTCCCTGACGCTAACTGTCAGGGAAGTTATATTATAATAGCTATACAAATTGTGATTGGAGTGTTATTGGATGCAAACAAAAAAAGCGTTTCTATATGTATTTAATACAATGTCGGACTGGGAATATGGATATTTAATTGCTGAACTAAACTCAGGAAGATATTTCAAAAAAGATTTAGCACCTTTAAAAGTAATTACAGTAGGAGCTAATAAAGAAATGATTACTACTATGGGAGGACTGAGCATAAAACCAGATATTTCCCTTGATGAATGTACTCTTGAGAGTAAAGATCTTTTAATTTTACCAGGTGGGACTACTTGGAGTGAAGAAATTCATCAACCTATCTTGGAAAGAATTGACCAAGCTTTAAAGCTTGGCACTATTGTTGCTGCAATTTGTGGCGCAACTGATGCCCTCGCGAATATGGGATACTTGAATACTAGAAAGCATACAAGTAATAACTTAGAATATACTAAAATGGTATGTCCTAACTATAAAGGAGAAAAGTTCTATGAGTTGGGATCTGCGGTATCTGATGCGAATTTAGTTACTGCATCAGGAATAGCTCCTCTGGAATTTGCAATGGAGGTACTGAAAAAAATAGATGTATTTACACCAGATGCATTACATTCATGGTATAATCTAAATAAGACTCATAAACATGAATACTTCTTCCAGTTAATGAATTCATTAAATAAATGAAATAAATAAAAAGCTCAATTTCTCTATTTTGATTTGTAGAGAAGTTGGGCTTTTTAATTTGGAAATCCTTTATCGTTGTAAATCCGCATTTTCCTGACGCTACCCCTATGTAATCTTCTACAGAATCCTACTCTAATAGTTCAATAAAGTAATCCTATTCTGTCCACTTATAGGTACATTTCATTAAATAGAAAGTAATAAATCTATTGAGGTTTAATAATTTTGATACTCATAATTTGACATGCATAAAACCAAAATTTACATGTTATATTATTAGGCACACCAATATAAATAATACCATTTTTTCATTCCGTAAATAATGTTGATAAAAAAGGTGAAAGGATTTTTAAAGATAAAAATAGAAATCTATATAAAAAAATATTTAAATGGTAGGGATATTATGAAAATCGGTAAGTTTGGAGAAGTAAATAACATAAGTATTGATACGATTAGACATTATATGGATCTCAGTCTCATTATTCCTGAAAAAAAGGGAGGACACTATTTTTTTGATGAGTATTGTCAAACAGATTTAGAACTTATTTTACATTACAAAGATCTAGGATTTAGCTTGAATGAAATTAAAGGACTATTTTTTTATAAAAATTTAGCGAAATCTATGAATTACGAAAAAGATACTTTTTACCAATCTTTATTTAAACTGAAATATGACAAGATGGAACAGGAAATAGAAATTTTGGAGAAGAAACGGGATAAATTAAAGAGAGTGTTACATGATTTATCATTAACAAATGAAACTTCTAATTCAATTATAGGGATAGATTTAAGTGTATTACATTTACTTACATGTTCTAAGTGTAGCAAAAAACTAATTCTTCAAGATGGAATAATTAATAACAATCAAATTACAGAGGGGAAGTTAATTTGTAATTGTGGTAAAGAATACAATATTATTTCAGGAATTATAACTGCTGATAAATTATTCAAAGCAAATGAGCAAACGTCACTTGAAGATACTATTTCGGATTATATTTATGAAACTGATAATGCATATTTGGAAAATATGCATAGAGAAGGTGAATGGGCGAAAAAGAAACTAATAGAATTAGATTTAAATAACAAATTAATACTGGATATAGGTTCGGGACTTGGATTCTTTTTGAGAAACATTTATGAAGAACTACCAGAAGATTGCCTATACATTGCAGTGGATCGAGATTTCAATAAACTTATATTTTTAAAAGATGTAATAGCGAGAAGAAATCCGAGAAGAAATATTCTCTTTATCTGTGCGGATTTTTTGAACATCCCTATTCAAAATCGGTCTGTTGATATTGTAATTGATCACTCTGGTACAAGCAATTATAGTTTTGAGCATGAGAATTTTTTACTTCACGAATTAAATCCGCTTTTTAAAACGGATTGTTATTTATTAAGTTTATTTATTTTATTTAAAAATTTCAGCTCAAATAGCCAAATTACAAATAACTTTCGGGCAAATTTTACAATTTCAAAAGTAACGAAAGAAATTCAAAATCTACAGTTTCAATCGATTGATGAAAGTACTTCAAATTATTTGAAACGAGGCGGAAAGTACGAGAATTTCTTTGTTCAAGGAGAAGAAATTTATACATATTCATTTTTCGGAAAAAGATGGGGTTAACCCCATCTTTTATTTATTTTCCCTTAAAACTATTCAAATAGTACATATTGCGATTGGGTTGACCCAAGAACTTACAATGTACGTAACACAAATTAGGCAGGGGGAAAAGTTATGGCAAGTTTACAATTACATATAGAAAATAAAAAAAGCAACCAAGAACGAAGAAATATTTGTTTATATTCAATTGCAAAAACAATATCAATATCCGGTAGCTCTATTTATAGTTTCGCATTAGGATTATATGTTTTACAAATAACTGGATCTGCTTTAAATTTCGCGACTACGCTTATTTTAGGAACGATTCCTATGATTGTTATGAATCCATTTGCAGGTGTAATTGCTGATAAGATTGATAAAAAGAAACTCGTCGTTTGTATGGATGTACTAAGCGGATGCTTATTAATAACGGTTTATATATTAAACAGCTATTATGGGTTAAACTTATTCATCATTTATACTACTACCTTTCTTATGACAGTATTTACAACATTTTTTGGAATAGGATTAGAGGCTGCAAAACCAAATATCGTCTCTAAAGAGAGACTAATGAGTCTTAACTCTATAAGTAAAATTATCGACTCTATATCTTTAATTCTAGGGCCTATGTTAGGGGGCTTTGTTTTTGCAGTCTTTGATATGAAAACTTTTATAATGATTAACGGTATTTCATTTATCCTTTCTGCTATATCCATATTGTTTATAAACTTTAAGTTGTGCGAGCAATACATAAATGAGGAATGTTCAATTAGAGAAATTAATTTTATTAAAGATATAAAGGAGGGATACACTTACTTAATGGAGCGGGAAAGCTTAAAAAATACGTTTAGTATTTTAATTTCACTTAATTTTTTCCTAGGATTTGCTGTAACTGTTCCATTGCCATACATTATTAATACAGTTCTCAATCTTAGTTCTAAACAATTTGGTATGATTCAAGGGACTTTTCCGATAGGTATGATAGTTGGTGCAATATTAGTAAAAAAGATAACTGATCGTTTTTCTTATTCCTATCTATTGAAAAAAATAAGTTTTATGCTGGCAATTTTTATGATAGTTTCAGGTGTCCCTGTTCTATTTAAAAGTATTGAAGTGAATAATATTGTATTTGTTACTATGTATTGCGCTATTATGTTCTTTTTAGGGCTAATGATAGCATTAATCGATATCCCTTTAATTTATTTTATGCAAAAAGAGATTCCAGATGAATATAGGGGAAGAGTGCTTAGTATTGGATTAAGTATAGGTAAAATGATGCAGCCGATAGCACTCGCATTATCAGGTCTATTATTAAATCATATTCCAGCCTACACGCTTCCAATTGGAGGAGGGATCGTATTTCTTATTTTGAATAAGGCTTACTCAAATAAGTTGAATTTAGAAATCCATTCAAAAGGTTATAGTGTTGAAGGTAATTAAATAATATCGAAATAGCGCAGGATCATTATCCTGCGCTTAGCTATCGTAATTCTGCTGTTTTTCTAATAACAATCTTATCAATATCATCTTCTTCATCACCAATAAATAACCCGCGTTCTTTTAAATACGCCTCAAAATATAAATCTGCTTCTGCACGTTCATCATATGGTTTTACAGATAGAACGAAACCTAATTTGTTTTGTTCCTCTAAATGAGAAGTGGAGATATAGGCTGGAACATTATGACGTAAAAAGAGTTCTTTAACTGGAATAATCATATCTTTCATTAATTTTGTTAACATACCCATTTCAAATTCGAAATTAAAACGATCTATACTACATAAATCGGCGAATACTACACCGATAAAACCAGTATTAAATACTTCTTGATATTCTACGTCTTCGTCATGATTACCGTAAAAATTCTTTTCGATTAAATAATTTACAAAATAAGCAACACCGTCACTTTGTTCAAATGGTTTCGTTGAAAGAACAAAGCCGATTTTCTTTTGTTTATGTAAATACACACATGACATATATGCTGAAATATTATGTTCTTTAAATAGAGAACTTGTTGCCCCAGAGAGAGCATCTAGTACGTGATGAACAATTTGAAGTTTTTTACGGGCGAAATAATAGGATTTCTTTTGTAACTCCAATGTATCAATAAAGACAGAGCCGATAAAGCCTGTATTTGAAATAATAGGTGTTTGCTTTTTTCTTCCTCTGCGCTTTGCTTGAGCCATTGTAAAAATCATCCCTTCATGTACAATTAAAATTAAAAGAACGTTTGTTCGTATATTTATATTTTACTATTAAAACGCTCTAAAGTAAAGGGTTTTTGACGAAAAAACAATAAAAAAGACACCTGTAAAAGGTGCCTTAAACGCTGTAGGGAAGAGGGTTCATCCCAATTATTTATATTATGATACAGAAACAATCTCTTCTGTATCTTCTACATCTAAATGACAGTCCATTGTACGAACATCTTGATCTTCATGACTTCCGAAATAAATAGTAATTTTCATATGTATCGCTCCTTTATTCTAGGAATACCTAAAATAATTACTAGTAATGTTAATATTTATTATATACCACTTTTTTCATTCCGACAACGTTATATCATTTTTTATTCTTTTAGGGTGCAAAGAGTGATTTAAAGAAATATTTTTATAGAAATAGGTACATTTCTTATATCTTATATTTAATACGGGAGGATTCGAATACGAATTTTTATGAAAGGAGCAAAATGAATGAATTATAAAAAGTTGCTTTTACATTAATTATTATAATCTTAAACTATAATGGTGTAATGATTACTGAACCAATACAAGTACCCACCAGTAAGAAAATGATAGTTCGTCATCCAGATGGTAACATCATTGTATACATAGAACTGAAATTGAAATGAAATATGATAAAGAAATTAAAAAGAATCCAATAAACATATTGGATTCTTTTTGTTAGTTTAATGAACCAAACGTGAAAGAATATGATATTGAGTGTTATTTTTCATAAGATTAGTTAGAAAGTAACGAAAATGTAATGAATTTTAACTACGCTTTTTATATTTTTTTGATACACTGACTACGAGAGGAATACCGATTAATGTCGGCAAAAACCAAAACCATATAGGCGGTAGTAAATTAATAATAGGAATATGAATACCGATGTTTACTAATAGTGCGGTAACAGCACCAATATAAGAGCCTAACATACCTCTAATATGGTGATGGAGCCAATTTTTCCAACGCTTTTTTCTTGCAAGGTAACCATAAATCGCAAATGCATAAGATAAAATTGCAACATAAAATAAATATGCAATTTTATCCCAGTTTATAATGGATAATATAATTGCAGTAATGGTGATGACAACGTAGGATGCATGATATATTTCGCCCCATTCCGTATGTTTTCCTTTCTTCTTTTGAGTAACCATTGCTACAATACCGGTGATTAAGCATATTGTTCCAAATAATATGTGAATGGTTAAAAGAATGTTAAAAATGCTCATAATAATTCCTCCTTTTTTATTTTTATAGTATTGCAATGTGGGAGAAAAGTTGAAACATATTGTTTATTCACCTTAATATATTGAAGTAAAGGTACTCCTAGAACGAGTTTAAACGGACAAATTTTTAGTGAGTCAAGTATTACGTGAAATGAAGGAGAGACTTCCATGTTTACATCTATTACATATTTACAATCAGGGAATGCCAAGCAACAAAAGGTATATGATGTTTTGAATAAATTAAACATAATGGAGGATTTAGTTTTGTATAGTCCCGTTCTTTGCGGGACAATCCCTATAAGAGTTGATACTCTTCAATCTGACTTAGATATAGTAATGGAAGTACATAACTTTGATGTTTTTGAACAGGAAATGAGATCTTTATATGGTTCTTATGAAGGATTCAAAATAAAACAGAAAAAAATTAAAAATACAGAATCGATAAAAGTAAATTTTGAATTTGAAGGCTTTGAATTTGAATTATTCGCTCAGCCTAAGCCAGTGCGTAATCAAAATGCATATAGACATATGATAGTAGAGCACATGCTATTAATGGAGCATCCACATATAAGGGAAGAAGTAATTCATTTAAAAGAAAAAGGTTTAAAAACAGAACCTGCTTTTGCTCAAGTATTACACATTGACGGAGATCCTTATGAAGAACTGATTTTATTGGGGCAGGAAATGAGATTGTGGTAAATAAAATACACAAAAACTCCTCTATAGAAAAAAGAGGAGTTTTTGTTATGTCATTAGCTTACGAATTAATTCACTCAACAATTTAATACCGTTAGTGATTTGTTCTGGAGAAGCATATCCATATGATAAACGAATGTACTGATCGGATTCTTCTTTATAGATACGTCCTGGGTTTAAAAGAATTCCTTTTGATAGTGCCTCTGAAAATAACTTTTTCATTGGAATGTTAGGTACGACCTTTAGCCATATAAACAGTCCACCATTAGGTATATCCCACGATGCAACGTCTGCGCAATACTTATTTAAAGCTCGTATCATTATTTGTCTTCGTTCTTTTAGTTGAATTCTTACGTTCGCTACATGTTCTTCATAAAAACCTTTATTTATCCATTCAGCAGCAACTCTTTGAGATAATGAACTCGATCCATAGTCTGTTTGCATTTTTATATCTGATAATCTATCAATAACTGGTTCAGGTCCGATAATCCATCCAATTCTAAGTCCTGGGGTAAGTGTTTTGGAGAGACTACCAATATATAATACATGTCCATGTTTATCCTTCGATTTTAAAGGAGCTGGAGGTGGTTCATCAATCCATAACTCGCGGTAAATATCATCTTCAATAATAGGTAACTGTTCCTTTTCACATATATTTAATATTTCTTTTCTTCGCTCTTCAGACATTAAGATCCCTGTTGGATTTTGAAAACAAGGGATTGAATATAAAATGTTTTTCTTCTGACTATATTTTATTCGTTTTAATAACTCGTTAGGTAATATACCGTAATTATCCATAGATATACCAGACAGATTTATTTTTGCTGATTGAAATACGTGAAGTGAGTATAAGTAAGAAGGTTGTTCAAGTAAAACGGTTGATTCTCTATGCAAAAGACCAATTGATATTAATTGTAATGCTTGTAACGCACCAGAGACGATTAATATAGAACTCTGTGATGCATGTATTCCGAATGATTTTACGTATTTACTTATTGCTTCACGTAACGGTAAAAAACCTTTTTGTTCTTCGTATCCAAAATAATCTAATTCCTCACATACGCTTGTCAATATGGACTGCATAGTTTCTAGCGGGAAAAGCTGAGGCGCAAGTTCACCTTTACTAAGATGGATAAGTTTTTTATTTGCTTCTGCTTCATTTATTTCTCGCACCATTAACTTGCTTGGTTTATGAATACCAGCCTTTACATATTTATTCCAATCAGGCGGGGGATTCGTTGCTAATAATGACCATGTATTATTTGTTACAATTGTTCCTGCTCCGATTTGACTTTGAATTAAGCCATCTGCCATAAGTTCATCTAGTGCGGTTATTACAGTACTTCGATTTACATGAAATAATTTTGCTAACTGCCTTTGACTAGGAATTTTACTTCCGATTGGCCATTCTCCATTTTCAATTTTTTCTTTCATATAGTCTATTATCTGCCGATACTTAGGCAGTTTTTTATTAATTGTCATAAAAAAACTCCCTCGTTCACTTTAAAAATACCAAGTGGTTGGTTTTTACGATAAATAACTGGTTGAAGACATTGTATCAACTATTAAATATGATGAAAAGAAATAATTGGTAATTATCAAATGGTTGGTTTGAAGGGGGAGAGAAAATATGAATTATAAAAAATGGGATTATCGAATTATATGTGCTCATGCTTTTACGATTCTAATATGGGGGACTGCCTTTCCAGCAATTCGTATGGGGCTTGAATCTTATACACCTGAGCATCTTACTTTACTACGTTTATTAATCGCTTCATTTATACTTCTAGTGTTTTCCTGTATATACAAACTACGACTACCGGATTTAAAAGATATTCCAGCAATCTTTATATTTGGTGCTTTAGGGTTTACAATTTATCACATTGCATTAAACTACGGCGAAAAAACAGTAAATGCCGGATCTGCAAGTTTAATTGTTTCAGTAACACCTATAGTAACGGCAATACTTGCTTCTGTTTTTATGAATGAAAAAATGAAATTAAATGGTTGGATCGGTGGTGTAATTAGTTTTATAGGAATTGCTTTCATATCATTTAGTCAAGGGGGGGCTATTCAATTTAATAGCGGGGGATTATTTATATTATTAGCAGCGATTTCAGAAAGCCTATTTTTCGTTTTCCAATCATCTTACTTAAAAAAGTACGGATTCTTACCATTTACCATATATACAATTTTGTCTAGTACTGTATGTATGCTTATTTTCTTACCGGGAATGTATCAAGAAATACTAGCAGCTCCTCTTGAAGTTAATTTGAGCGTTATATATTTAGGTTTATTTCCAACAGTACTTCCGTATATTGCATTAGCGTATATTATATCTCATGCTGGTGCTGCTGAGGCGACGAGCTCCCTATATTTAACTCCAGTAACTGCGTGCTTTATAGCTTGGGTATGGTTAGGTGAAGTACCTACTTTTATTTCAGTAGTTGGTGGGGTAATTACTATACTCGGGGTTTTAATAGCACATGTATCATTAAAGAAAGATATTCGAAGTGAAAAGTACAGCAATGTAAATGGATAGATTATATTTAGAAGTGATAATTCCCTGTTTCTTATAATCAAGAAACAGGGAATTATTTCGCTACGTTGAATATATAAATACATTCTCTTTATAAAGGAGCTTACAATATTGAATGTCCAGTTAAAGGTTGTTACGAGAGAGAATTGGGAAGATGCATTAAAGTTACAAGTTAAAGAAGATCAAAGAAAATTTGTTCCGGCTGTAGCAGTCTCACTTGCTAAAGTTTATATAAAACCAGATGGTGACAATGTAGAGTACATACCATTTGCGATATACGATGGGGATCTTATCGTTGGTTTTATTATGCATGCTGTTGTAAGAGAAACAACTGATATGTATTGGATAAACGGATTCATTATTGATCAAACGCGGCAAGGTAACGGTTATGGAAAAGCGGCATTACAAGAAAGTATTTACTTAATAAAAGATACATTTAAAGTGTGTAAAGAAATAAAATTAACAGTACATAAAGGTAATATCTCTGCAAAGAAACTATATGAACGTTACGGTTTTCAACCATTAGGACATGATTATGATGGTGAGGAAGTATATCGTTTATTCGTTTAACTATGATGTAATAAAGGTGTGAAATGAAAGATGCAATTTACTGAAGTGAAAATCGAAGTATTTATCCCTGAAGAATACATTGAAATGTTGAGGAATGCGTTAAATAAAATTGGTGCTTGTAAAACGGGAAAATATGATCATTGTCTGTCCTATAGTTCTGTGAAAGGATACGTATGAAACACCTATGATTTATATTATACCGATATTAAGTGGCTATTTTGAGCAAGTATAAATTGAATACATAGGAGGAATATCAATTGAAAAGTAAATTCCATCATATTGTACGAGCAGTTGTAATTAAAGATGAGAAAGTATTAGTTGCTGAATACATTGGTCATCATTATCTTTTACCTGGTGGCCATGTTGAAGTTGGCGAATCAGCTGAGAATGCATTAATAAGAGAACTACGAGAAGAACTCGGAGTAAATTGTAGTATAAAACAATTTTTAGGAGTCATAGAAAACCAATGGCAAGATCGAGAAGTTCTTCACCATGAAATCAATCATATTTTTGAGATAGATTCACAAGAGTTACATATTGATTTCGTACCAAAATCTAAAGAATCTCATTTAGCATTTCACTGGATAGATTATAATCAAGAAGCTTTACATACTTATAAAATCATGCCAGCACCTTCAGTTAAAGAGTTACTAGAAAGAAAATTAAGTGATGAACTACTAAACTGTTGGATAAGTAATTTTTAAAAACCTCTATTAATAGTAAATTCGTCCAGTAAAAAGAGATTAAGAAAATAGGCTAAAAAACAAGGTACATCACCTAGTGTAAGTTCATATTTTGTTGATGTACGCATTTAAGTATATAGCCATTTGTTTCTACTTTGTTTATTAAAATTTATCAACTTCAATATTTGGACGGAATTTATATTTATAAATGGAGGGGTTTCATAATGAATCAGTTTCAACAAGAACTACAATCATTGAACCTTAATGATTATCAAACTGGTAATGTTGTGTATTGGGATCCACAACAAAGTCAATATCCATACTACTACATTCAAGACGATGCACGTCGTTGCGGCGGATGCGGAGGATGCGGAGGTTGTGGTGGACGCTGTGGAGGATGTGGCGGCAGATGTGGTGGTTGTGCGGGACGTTGCGGAGGTTGTGTAGGCTGTGCAGGATGTTTCAGTTGCTTTAATTGCTGGAACTGGTGGATCATTTAAGTATTGAAAATTAAAGCTATTTCACTTGAAAGAAAGGTGTGAGAACTATTTTGCACTTTTCTTTCAAGTTGTAATTTTTATGCGTATTAAGGAGGAATTATTTGTATACATATGATAAGTTGATTTCTTGGGTAGAGAATATTAAAGAAAAAAATCATAGTTCTGCAACAGCACTTTGTATTATAAAAGATAACAAAATCGTACTAGAGCATTATAGTGGCTATCATTCAAATACATCGAGTAATAAAAAAGTAACCACATCTTCACAGTTCAACGTTGCTTCTGCGAGAAAAAGTTATTTAGGATTAATGATAGCGTATGCGCTTTACGAGGGGAAAATAAACTCTATTGATGATGAAGCGATAAAGTATTTTAAAGACTTCGATCCTGTATTACTTGGTAAAACAACTATAAGACATTTAGTAACTCATTCGCACGGTTTAGGAGAAACGAATGACGGAAAAATTTTTCGTGAATTTGAACCTGGACAATCTTGGGCTTATAGAGATATTAATGTAAGAATGATGACCCATCTTATTTATCAGCTATATAGCAAAAGTTTTCCTGAGTTATTAAAAGAGCGTGTGTTTAAACCTGCTAATTTCCAAGAAACAGGATGGAGAATACAGCAAGATGACAATTTAGTTGCAGTTGTTGATGATCCAAATAAAATCGCAATCAGTGAAATTGGTACAGTAGATGACGGTACTGAAAAAAATGTGTTTGTCTCAGCTAGAGAATTTGCTTATTGGGGCAATCTTCATTTAAATCAAGGTGTGATAAACGGTAAACAAATTGTTCCAAAAGAAGTGATAGAAATTGCGACAAGTTTGCAGAGTCCTACATTTATAAATAATGAATTACCACAAAACGGGTTATTTTGGTTTGTTCAAAATGAACCTGCGCTTTTAAGTGAGCTTGGTGAACGAGTTCCAAAAGGATCTTATCAAATATTAGGAATTACAGGACCGACTATTTTAGTAATACCCGAATATAATGTAGTTGTTGCGAAAATGTACAATAAAAGATACAACTACGGCGGTGATAATTATTTATATTATTTACGTGAATTTAGCAATTTAGTCGCTGATACATTTCGTAACAGTAATAAGGCATAATTACTCCTATAATGAAAAGGAGTGAAAGAAAATGAAAGATAAAATAAATAAAAACAAAAAGCAAAACATTAAAGATGTAAATACAGAACAAAATGCGATTTATAGCGATCCTAAAGACGCAGCTAATATGCAAACTGTACCTCAGCCGAAGGACTTTGATGAAATCGAATATTAATTCCTTATCCGACTATATAATGAATGAAAAATACATCTTAAGTCCCATCACATGTAAGAAATTATTTGGTAATATATATACATAAGCATTTGAAAATGTCTTATCTTAACAAAGCTTTCTTGAAATATATCTGTATATAACCTGCAAAAAGACACTTCATAATGGAGTGTCTTTTTGTGTATATGAACTTAATTACCATTTTCCGTACAGTATCTTGCAATTTATGATGGATATACTAACTGTGAAAATTCATGTCATGATAAAAGAAGGGGACAGTTAGTATGAAACAAAATTCTATAAATCCGTTACTAATTGTTCTAGGTACAATCATTGTTCAAATTGGCCTTGGAACAATTTATACATGGAGTTTATTTAATCAGCCCCTTGTCAGTAAGTTTGGATGGAACCTCAATTCGGTAGCGATAACTTTCTCCATAACAAGCTTTTCTTTATCATTTTCAACTTTATTTGCAGGAAAGTTACAGCAAAAATTAGGACTTCGTAAACTTATCGCTACTGCAGGGATTGTACTGGGACTCGGCCTAATACTTAGTTCGCAAGTTTCTTCCTTACCATTACTATATTTATTAGCTGGTGTCGTTGTTGGTTATGCAGATGGAACTGCTTATATTACATCACTATCTAATTTAATTAAATGGTTTCCAAATCGAAAAGGGCTTATTTCTGGTATATCTGTTTCTGCATATGGAATGGGCAGCTTAATCTTTAGATATATAAACGGAAGTCTTATCGATAGTCTTGGTGTATCGCAAGCGTTTTTATATTGGGGGATCATTGTTTTGCTTTTAGTATTAACCGGATCGTTCTTCTTACGTGAAGCAACAGTAAGTAACACCGTAACTGAGACTTTACACAATGATTATACGCCTCGTGAAATGATACGAACGAAACAAGTATATCTCTTGTTTTTTATGCTATTTACATCGTGTATGGGCGGTCTGTATTTAATCGGTATGGTAAAGGATATTGGGGTACAGCTTGTTGGGCTAAGCGCAGCAACTGCTGCTAACGCCGTCGCCATGATTGCAATTTTTAATACAGTAGGTAGAATCGTTCTTGGAACGTTATCAGATAAAATTGGTCGAATGAAAATTGTCTCTGCAACGTTTATTATTATTGGATTGTCAGTCTTTACATTAAGTTTCATTCCATTAAATTATGGAATTTATTTCGCTTGTGTAGCAAGTGTTGCCTTTTGCTTTGGTGGTAACATTACTATATTTCCAGCCATTGTCGGAGATTACTTCGGCTTGAAAAACCATAGTACAAATTACGGAATTGTTTATCAAGGTTTCGGATTTGGTGCACTTGCAGGTTCATTCATCGGAGCATTACTTGGTGGATTTCAACCGACCTTTATTATAATCGGTGTTTTAAGCGTTATTTCCTTCATTATTTCGATATTAATTCGACCGCCAAAAGCAGAGAAGGAAAAGGAACTAAAACATTTACATCGGAAAGTAGCTTAATTCTAAAAAAGAGTCCTCATATAGGGCTCTTTTTTAGTACAAAATATTTGATTTTCCCTTTTTCCTTATTGTGTAGGAAGAATGGTGTTACTTAATTGAAAGTGAAATGATTTGAGAAGCAGTAAAGTTATTTATTTCTTAATGAACCAAGTATCCATTTGACAGAATATTCATATCGTTTCATAAAGGAACTAAAATATTGTTAAAAAAACATTAAGAAAAGTACAGTTAACCGACTTTGTAATGAAACGCGCATGTCATTCATAGACCATTATTTACTTATAAATTTATCATGAAGGTAGTTGGCTTATATTGGTTACAACCATAATTTCTTCTGTTGTGGCATTCACTACAACAAATATTGATGATATTTTTATACTCCTTGTTTTATTTTCACAAGTAAAGACAGGAGTATGCAAGGAAGAAGATAGAACTTTCCAGGGAAAAACTAAGATGAAAGAACTTTATATTGTTATTGGACAATTTTTGGGATTTAGTGTAATTATTCTTCTAAGTATTATTGGTTCCTTAAGCTCTTTTTTCATTCCTATATCGTGGATTGGATTATTAGGATTTGTGCCAATTTATATGGGTGTTAAAGGAATATTCTCGTTTCGTTCTAACAAAAGTAGTGAAGTCATTGATAACGCTTCTGGTTCATTATTTAAAGTAGCTGCAATTACATTAGCTAATGGAGCTGACAATATCTCAATTTATATACCAATGTTCGCTAGTCAAACCTTGGAAGCAAATATCGTTACATTAATTATCTTTTTTTCCATGATAGCAATATGGTGTTTTATTAGCTACACATTGATAAGAGCTCCTATTTTAGCTAAAGCACTTGAGAAAAATAGTCATATTATAGTTCCAATTGTTCTAATTGGTTTAGGAATATTTATTCTTTTTCGCAGCGATACAATTGCATTATTTTATTAAAATGTTGAACTGACGGACGCTCTAATTAAAATGGATTGAACAACGTATAAAGCCTTATTACAGATGGAATGTAGTAGGGCTTTTCTTTATTTTAGTGAACTGAAACAGTGACCTACAACTTTTAAGTTAGACAGGACATTACGATTATTAAATTGAATAGATACCATAAAAGGAGCGTGATTATTAAAGTGAAAATAATAAAACAATGGGTCCAGGAAGATAGTGATTACATAAGAGAAAAAGTAATTGAATATAATCAAAAACATATTTCGGATGAAGAGAAAAAGCCCTCAGAAAAAATTAGTTTTATAGTAAAAAATGAAAATGAAGAAATAGTAGGCGGAATAACTGCAATTACATTTTGGCACCACGTACATGTTGATTTCCTGTGGGTTTCTGAAGAATATAGACACGAAGGCTATGGAACCAAGTTAATAAAATTTATTGAAGAATTTGCAATTGAAAAAGAGTGCAGGTTAATCAATTTAGATACTTTTAGTTTTCAGGCACCTGATTTTTATAAAAAGTATGGATATAAAGTAATTGGGGTAAGTGAAGATAATCCTAAGGGACACAATCGATACTATTTAGAAAAAAGGTTATGAAGTATATAGAATCCAAAAATGAATCAATTAGAGCATAAAGAGCGTACGTTGAATAATCAATTTCAAAATACGCTCTTTTTTATTTTGTAATGAAGGACTATCGATTATTAACTTTGCTAGGAGCAGTTAAATGAAATACTCAATTAACTTTTTTATATTTTAAAGCGATTAAATGGTAGAATGTAACAAAGATAGAAAATTCCCATTATTAGAGGTGGAATTAGATGAAAAAAGTAAATGTTACATATGCACTTTTATACGATAAAACGAACGAAAAGATCTTAATGGTAAAAAACAAAGGGAAAAATGGTTCTTATTATACATTACCAGGTGGCGCAGTTAAATTTGGAGAAACGTTAGAAGAGGCAGTAATTCGAGAAGTGAAAGAAGAAACCGGATTACATATAACTGTGAATGGTATTTGTTACATTAGCGAAGCCTTTTTTGAAGAGAGAGGACATCATGCAATTTTCTTTAATTTTTTAGGCAAAATAATCGGCGGAGAGACATATATATCAAAGCCAAAAGAAATTGAAGAAATTACTTGGATGGAATTACATAGAGCAGTACCTCATTTACGTATACCAGAACACTTATTAAATATATTACAAAGGAAAGAAACAGTACCTTACTTTTTTAACGGAACAATCATTCATCAATCTTCATAAAATTATCATTTCATGTAAGGCGGGGAAAAAATGGAGTTTATCGTTAATCACAAACATTTCACACAAGCACTTTCAGATGTAAGTAAAGCCATATCGACAAAAGTTTTAATTCCTATATTATCTGGCATAAAAATAACAGCAGATAAATCTGGAATTACTTTAATCGCAAGTAACTCGAATATTTTCATCGAAAAATTTATACCTAGTTCCATAGATGACGAACAAATTACGACTATCTTAAAAGCAGGAACAATTGTTGTACCTGTAAAATACTTCATTGAAATAATAAAGAAAATGCCAAGTGATATAGTAATAAAAAGTAAGAATGAGCAAACAATTACCATACAGTCAGAAGAAATCACTTTAAACTTAAATGGCTTTTCAGCGAATGAGTTTCCAAACGTACCTCTAATTGACGATCACGCAGAAATACAAATAGAAACAAAACAATTGATTGATGCGTTTAAACAAACAGTCTTTGCAGTAGCAAAAAATGAATCTAGACCCGTTCTTACCGGAGTACATATCGAGTTAGACCATAATAAATTAATTTGCGCTGCAACTGATTCTCATAGACTAGCTGTATGTGAAACACTAATTTCTACTAATATGAAAGCAAATTGTATTGTACCAAGCGCAACCATTCATGAGCTTTTAAAATTAATGAACAGCAATTTAGAATTCGTTTCTATTTATCTTTCAGAAAGTCACATTGTTTTTACATACGGCACAACTACCTTATATTCAAGACTAATCGAAGGGAAATATCCTAATATTTCTACTCTCATTCCAAATGAATTTCAAACGGTTATTACCATAGATAGAAAAAATATATTACAAGGTGTAGACAGATCAAGTTTATTAGCAAGTGAATGGGAAAACAACAACGTTAACTTAGAAATCATAAACGCATCCACAATTAAGATTTCTTCTAACGCTTCTCAGGTTGGGAAAATATCCGAGAAGCAACAAATAGATGGGCTTCAAGGTGAAAAACAATTAAATATATCTTTCGATGGACGTTTTATGGTTGAAGCCTTGAAGGCAATAAAAGAAGAAACAATTACTTTAAGCTTTGGTGGCTCAATGAGACCTATATTGATTGAAGCAGGAGAGCAATCTGCAGCAGTGCATCTTATTTCACCAGTAAGAACTTATTAAAAAAGGAAGGAATCACATAATGTACAAGCATACTTTATGTTTTATAAAAAGAAATGAAGAGATACTTATGTTAAATAGAGAATATGACCCTGTAAAAGGATTATGGAACGGGGTAGGAGGGAAGATAGAACCAGGAGAATCACCGTTAGAAAATGCGATTCGCGAAATAAAAGAAGAGACAAGTATAGATGTTAAACAAAAGCAAATTCAATATAAGGGAATTATCAAGTGGGAGGACTCTTCATACTCTGGCGGCATGTATGTTTATGTAGTAGAACTTCCATATGACTTTACATTTGAAACACCTAAAAAAGTATCCGAAGGGATTTTAGATTGGAAAAGTGTGTCTTGGATATTAAGCGACTATCATTACGGTGTAGGAGAGATGTTACCTAAGTTATTATCTGAAGTACTACATAACGATTTAATATTAGAGCACAATTTTGTTTTATCTAATCATAAATTAATAGATTATAGGAATGAAGAATTAATTAAGCAGGATACTTCAATAAACTTCATTCATAATGCGGATCAATTATAGTCTGCAATGATTAGCAAAATAATTACAAACTAAATATAAAAGCCATAGTGTGTGATAAGTAACTAAGGATAAATTTTATATGAGGATGAGTGTGATGAAGAAACTAATTATTTTACTCATAGGTGTAGTTCTAATTACTTTTGCTTTTTATCAATACAATAATAAAGATGGTTTAACTAAAGATGATAAGTTGTATGTAGAAGACTTTAAAGGGAAAAATGATTCAAACAAAATTCAATCTGCTATTAATAAAGCAGAGTCTAGTAAAATTAAAACAGTATTGCTTGATGATAAGAAGTATAAAATCACGTCACCAATCATAGTGAAAAAGGGTGTGAAATTATTATTCGGTTATGGAACACAATTTGTCGTTGAGGGAAACTTTAGGGTTCTTGAACTAGAAAAAAATGCTTCTATAGAAGGAGCGTATATAGCTATCGATGATCCCAAGTTCAATTCAGAAGTAATCTATTTGGACGGCAAAAATAAGTACTATAACACTTGGAACAAAACACAAATAAAAGATATAAATATTATCAATTGGGCAGAAACAAACAAAGGGACAGGAATTTCATTATACTCCAGTGGAAAAGAAAACGAGATTTCATTTGTTAACTTTGAAAACATTAAAGTTGTAGGAATGGAAACTGGACTGAAATTAGTAGCAAAAAAACCGAGAGATGGAAATGCATGGATAAATGCTAATCGTTTTATAAATTTTTCTTTGGAGGACTGTGTAAATATGATTCATATGGATAGTCAAGTAACCACGCCAAATGAAACTAGTGGAAATCAATTCATAAACCTTCAAATACAGCCTTCAAATAAAACGAAAAGTATTATAAGAGTAAGTGGACAGCATAATGAGTTTCATGGAATGGTGTGGGATTTGAATAAAATAAAACATGAAAACGAACTTATTGAACTAACCGATAAGAGCATGAATACAGTGATTAATATTACCTCTGTACCGATAAATAGAGTTTTAGATAGTGGGAAAGCAAATATAGTGAAATAAGTTTAAATACAGTAAAAGAGCGAATTCCTTAAAAGAAGGTTCGCTCTTTTTTATTTATAATTAAATTTCTCTCCACCAGTTTGATGATGGATAATCTGTAGATTTTAATGTAATAGTTTCACCAATTTGTGGCGTTGTAATATGAACTCCTAAACGATTTGCTTCTTTCGTAACTCGTTCAACTGGATCGCTCCATTCATGTAATGCTAATGTAAAAGCACCCCAATGAATCGGAAGAAGTAGTTCGCCTTTAACGTCTATATGAGCTTGTACCGTCTCTTCTGGTAACATATGAATCGGAGACCACCTCGGATCAGATTGCCCGCATTCCATTAACGTAAGGTCGAATGGACCATATTTATCACCAATTTCCTTAAAGTGAGGGGCATAACCGCTATCACCACTAAAGAAAATTTTAGTCTCTTGACCAAGAATAAGCCATGAACACCATAATGAACAATCTCTATCTGTCATACCTCTTCCAGAGAAATGTCTTGCAGGAGCACATACTAACTTAATATTATCAAACGTAATTTCGTCCCACCAATTATGCTCACTAATTTTACTAGGTGAAACACCCCATTTCATTAAATATTGCGCAACTCCAGTTGGAACATAGAAGTGCTTTGCACGATCTTTTAACTGTATAATACTTTTGTAATTCAGATGGTCATAGTGATTATGAGAGATGATAATCGCATCAATTTCTTGAAGGTCTTCACGTTCTAAAGAAAACACACCACTATAACGTTTGCTATTAAACACAGGAAACGGGGAAGAGGCATCTCCAAACATAGGGTCTAATAACAATTTTTTACCTTCTATTTTCAAAAGAGAAGCAGAGTGTCCAAACCACGTCACACTATCTAAAGACTCATTATTTTTATTTGATAAAACGATAGGTAAATTCTTTATAGGACGCAGTTTTGATTTCGCTTTAAAGTAATCAGTCATTAAACCAATAATATCTTTCGGTTTAAAACTTACATCAGTATGAATTTGATTTATATATTTCTTTTTCATTCGTGCTCCTTTTTACGTTTAACAATATACGCATGTTGTTATTTTAACTATTTGTAGTTTAAACGAAATCATTTTACCTTTCACCTTAAATGCAGTACATTTCATAAATTTGTAAAATTCATTATTCGTATATATAAAATGTAAATCCTACAGCAGCAGATAAAACGAATATGAAGTAAATGTAAATTGTTTTAATTTAGTAAAGTTCTTCTTATAAGTAACATAGAACATACGTTTCGTTATATGTTATAGAAGAAAATATGTCTCTAATTATTAAAAGGAAGGAGAGGACGTAAGTGCAAATAGAGAGAAAAAAGAAATCAAAATGTAAACTGTCAAAATCTGAAATCATTCATTTGTATGCAGAAGGAAAGAGCACCTCAGAAATCGCTATGCTTGCTAATGTGTCTGCGAGGTATATTCGTATGGTTCTATCAGACAGCAACGTTCCAAGGCGCGCTATAGGGAGCTGGAAGAGAAAGTATGACATAACAGAAGATTATTTTAAAATGTGGTCAAATAATATGGCTTATATATTAGGGTTTATAGCAGCAGATGGTGTCATACAAAAAGAAAATCAATGCGTCAGTATATCACAAAAAGAAAGTTACATTTTAGAAGACATAAAAAAAGAACTAAAAACAAACCAGCCACTTTACCAAAACAAAAAAACAGGCGTATATATGCTAAACATTAATAGCAAAACAATAAAAGACGACCTTATGAACATACACGGAATTATGCCGTGTAAAACATTTAACATCGAATTTCCATTCGTACCAGAAGAATATTTACATCATTTTGTTCGTGGGTATTTTGATGGGGATGGTTACGTCAAGTATGAAACTTATACAGTAAGCTTTGTAGGAGGATCATATAGCTTTATGAATTCTTTAAATCAGGTACTACAAAATCAAAATTTACCAGCCGATTTACTAAATCAAAATAAACATTATCGCGTCATTTTTACCGGAAGAAAGTCAATACAACTTTTTTCAAATTGGATTTATAAAGACAAAGATATTTATTTGCATAGAAAATATGAAGTATTTCAGAAAGAAGGTCTAAGTCTAGATCAATTGCAAGATCGAAAACTAAAACAAACTCAAAATGCCGTTAAACAAAGAAAACAAAATTTCCTTAAAGAATATATGAAAAATAAATGTAATGCTGCAGCTTGTTCTATTTTAGAAATAAGCGAATCAACTTTTAAACGTTGGTTAAAAAATGATAATCAATTTAAAACAGACTATGAAAGAATTAATTCATTATAAAAATTCAAGAAACCTTAGTATATCTATGCTAAGGTTTTTAATTTGATCTTATTAAAGGATACTTATTTTCGTTTATAGAACTTAGTAAATACATAGATTTTACAATGAATTTACTAGTAAGGGAGGGAATATGAAATTCTCACTAATAATAGTCTGGAGAATATATTACATACAGCTTATGAAGCTAAAATGATTTCGTCTGGAGATAATTCGCCATCTATAAAAATAAAAAGGACGAAACTTCAATATTTACTTGTAATGCTTCATCTTGGTTTTGAGTCAAATGCGATAAAAATGATGCTAAATTGGACGAATGAGGAATTTGAAATGCACATTAATTCATTAAAATTAGAAGGTTTATTGAAAAAAACAGAAGGGAGCTACTATCCAACGTGTATGGTTATAACAGCTTGTGAAGGAAAAAAGCTTTATAACCTTTGTGAATCTCTAATTAAACCAACACTTAAGATCATTGAAAATTATTCAAGTCAAATTGAAGTTATTTCAAAAAGAATTGACACGTTTAATCATTTATCTAAAGAATCGTATAGTCTTTTACTGTATAGTGGTGTGTTATTAGATTTTGGACAAATAAATTACATTGAAGAAAAATATTTAAAAAAGAAACGACCTTTAAGAAATAAGAAAAGATATTATTATGCTATTCAAGAACAAGAACTAACAGATAAAGAGGCTTTCGGGATGTATGGTAATACGTATTTAGATTTAGGAGAAGTTCAAATTGGTCTTTATGAAAATTCTCGATATTCAACATTAAATTTAATAACAGCAGATAACGAAACATTTGAAAAATATTTTCAAAACATTAATACTGATATTAATTATAAGAAAAAGCAATTAGTAAAAGGTTTCGTAACAGCGGATAGACAAATAGACTTAAATTTAAATGTAGTTTACGAAAAATTAGGCTTATATCAAAATTCACAACCTATTATCCCGGTGTTTAAAACAGCACATTTATCTACGCTTAACGAAATCGCAAACACAATCAGTGAAGATTTAGTCTTATTATTTAAAGAACATGAGAAATCTTTAAAAGAATACTTTGTTAGCAGCAGATACTCAAAAGAAATAACTTATGAAGAGTCTTTTATCTGGCGGTATCACTTTTTCTATACAAAAGTAACAGAAGAATTAATAAAACAAGGTGTAATTATAACCAGCGCACAAGAAAATCAAACGTACATAATCCATTAATAACTTTAAATTAAAGTGCTAATAGACTTTTACAAATGTAGCAGCTAAATGGATAAATAATTATTAGTAAATAGAGGATAATCTGAAATTAAAATCTAATATAAAGATTTTAATTTCAGAAACGATGCCACCAACTTTTGGATACTCACATGTAGTCGAAGTTAGTAACGCTAAGCGAACAATTTACATATCTGGACAAGTAGCGATCAATGCTGATGGTCAAATAGTTGGCGTTGGTGATTTAGCTACACAAACGCGACAAGTTTTCGAAAATATTAAAAGTGCATTAGAAACTTCGGAATTAAGATTTAATGATGTAGTAAAATTAACATTTTTCTTAACAGATATTTCTCAAATGGCCATTGTTAGAGATATTCGAGATCAATACATTAACACTAAAAATCCACCAGCAAGTTCAGCTGTTGAAGTTAGAAAGTTAATTAACGATAACTTATTAATTGAAATCGAAGCGATCGCTGTAGCAAACTAATTTTAAAAACTTATTATTAATCATATCCATGCAATTCGTTTAATGCGTTCATTTAAAACGAATTGCGTTTTTTATTGTCTTAAATATAATTTATATCTGGAGACATTATCATCAACAACTTATAAAGCAACAAAAAAACAAATAACTAAACAATTCATCACACAGAATGATTTAAAAGAAAAAGGGGAGGCTAATCACTAAAACTAACTTATAATAAGTTTATTACTTTTTTACTAGTTAACATAATATATATTATAGGCAGTTACAGAAACAAAGCGATATCAGGTATCAAAAACCAAGTAAACTATACTTAATGAGACGAAACGGAGATTTTCAGTGAGATTCACATAAAATCTTATCTAAACGAATTTCTACAGTTTCTATCGTTTTTTTGTTATAAATTCATCACAGCAAATTTAAATCAATAATTAATTAAGATTTAACGAATCAAAAACATTTTTGATTCGACAAGAAATTTTTATACGGAAAAATTATTTCTAAACAAACATAAATTAATAATTTTATTTTATGTTTGTTTAATGGATTTATTGCTATTTACACACGTTTTACAACTTTATATTATTTGTTGTTATTTCCGTTATTTACGCTTGACTTTTATTATTCCTATTGTTCTACACTCTAGTTAACATAACGTTTATTTTTAACATAAAAAAATCTCCCTCACCTTCAGGAAGATTTTTTAGCTTGCTAGTATTTCATTTATATATTTTTAGTAGCAATCCCAGTTGTAAATGACATTGGAAAAATCTAGATTTAACAAATCGTCTTTTTTTATAAAGAAATTAGCAACACCAGAATCTCCCCACATAATATTTAATGAATCATCTGTATCAATTTGCAGTAATAATATATCATGTTGTTGGTATTTTTCTTCCCATTCCCTTGGATCTGTCTGTGTGAAAAATGGATAACCACCAATTTTATGTCCGAAATCTTTACATAAATCATCATACAGTTCGCCTAATTCTGTATGATTTTCTTCATCAACAATTTCTTCCCAATCAATATCCTCACTAAACATCTATTCAAATCGATAATCCCTTGATGTTACGGGTTGATAACCTAATTCAAACTTTAATTTCGCTGCTTCAGGTATGATAAAGTCTTCTAATTCTAAAGTGTTTAAATAACTAAAATCGGTAATTACCTTATTTAAATCTTCTATAATTGTAGAATGATAAATAATTCGAAAGTCTTTTTGGATTGTTGGGTAATCAAAATCTGCTCCATAAAGCTCATCACTAGCACTTACGAAAAACTGTAACATTCCTTTTTGAGGCATATATTCAACTTGTGGCATTTCTTCAAAATTTAACTGCGCAAGTAACATCATAGGTTGTCCATTTGAATCTTTAGGATGCTCTTGATCTATAGGTAAATACGGATATCCACCAAACTTGCTCTCAAAAAGAGTTGTCTCTGCTTTCGTTCCAGCCACTTTAATATACGGTTTCACGCTTTCTTCTAAAATATTACGATACTGTTCTAGTTTTTTCGGAATTTGAAGTTGATACGTATTCTTCATCGCATTTGCCTCCCTTTAAAAATGAATTGAAAATGCCTTACTTAATTATATAGCAAGAGATGGCTTAATTGAAAATTGTTAAAAGTCCGTTTTTACCCTCGTTTTTTGCGCACTTGGTGGACAAAGTAAATTGTGTTCTAATACCTTTTTATTTATAGTTCGAATTAAATCCGCTGCTTCTACAGTATTTGTATTTTCTTTTAGTTTTTCTTTTAAGTCATCAATTTCCTTTGAAAGCTCAATCCACCTAGGTAAAACATGATTATTTTTCAAAGTTCTATACAGTTGCTTTTCAGGATTGTACGAAAGGTCTTTATCAAGATTAAGAGGTTTCCCTTTACCAGGTAAATTATCAAAAGACCCTTTCTTTTCTGCTTCTTTAACGATAGAACTAATATGATCCTCATACGTATAGGACCAAACTTTCTCATCTTTTACTAAAATCTCTTGCTTTTTTAGTTTTTTATCTAGTTCTTCTTGATTCATAGATTCTCTCTCCTTTTTATTTTTTAGTGTCGTTTTTGTAAATTCTAATGCCCTTAATCCATCGAATAGATTTTCTCGCCACCACACGCTGTCATGTCCGCCTTGAAACTCTTCATAAGTGATTTGGTATTTCTTTTGTTTTAAAGCTCTATACAGGCGGCTATTAGCTGTTAAAAGAGGTTTGTTTTCAAGTTCTCCTACTGCTATGTAAGAGTTAAGATGAGTCGCATTAGAATCTATTGATGAAATTTGATTTTCAATCCAAGGAATTGTATTTCCGTAATTATTCTTTTTCTAATGTACGGATCCAGACATTGACAACACATTTCCGAAAATATGTGGATTTTGAAGTGCTGCATAAAAAGCTGCTAAGCCACCAAGGCTGAAACCAGCAATTGTTGTATGTTTTGCTTTTTGATACACACGATATCTAGTTTGAATCCATGGAAGTAATTCTTTCGCTAAAAATGCATTCATTTTATCGTTATAAGTTAGCTCTTCTAATCGATCAACAGAATCTATAGTGACAGCAATACACGATGGGATTTCTTTTTCGTAAATTAAATAATTAAGTGTTTTTGCGATTGAAAGGTTATGAATGAATGAATTCCCATCAAATACAATGAGAAGTTCTTGAAGATGTGAAGTGTGAGAATAATCATGAGGCGTATAAATATGAATTTTGCGTGTGTTATTTAAAATCGAACTATAAAAAGAGTATGTTTCAATCTTTCCGGATGGATAATGATTTGAAGGAAAACGACTGCTATACTGCACTTCCATACCTATTTTTAACACAGACGCTTTATTGGTACCTTCTCCAAATATATTTTCATTAAATTGGTCTAGTCGGTACTGTTCACTACGCTTTATCCAATCATTTTCGAAAAAATCGTTTACTGAAAAGTAATAAGTTAAAATAAACCTCTTATTCGTCCTAAACGTAACATGCCAAATATCTGTCTGTAACAATCGTTGTAATTGATTTACAGACAGATCCCAACCAGGAAAACTACCGAATACATAAACGTTTTCAGTTTTTCGGTCCCCTAACCATATATACGTTATAAGCTTATACTGATCATCTACAGGACATTGTTCTATTAGTGGTGTATGATTTGACTTTATTTCATGCAGAAAGGTATAAAAAGCTTTCTCGTTTCCATTTTCTGATTGATTATTAAGTTCCTCTAACTTAGGACTAATTATTGAAGTCACCCCTCTTCCTCCTTTGTAGTATTCTTTATGTATTTTATTCTTCGCATTAGAATTCCTATATAAAAGTAGTTGTAAGTTATGTGTTTAAAGGAGTTATGTATTAGAAAAATGATCAATTGCTTGAATAGAAAGTTCTAATGATTTTATTCTTCTTTCTAAAAGCGTTCTTTGAGGACTCCCGAGTTTTGACTTAACATAAATCTTTTCAATTGATGGAAGCAAACCAATTAGAACATTTCGAGCGTCTGCTAAATCCTCTTGCGTGTAATGATGGGTTTCTTGATTCCAAATACTTTCTAACATAGCTAAGCCGATACTAGCTGCTTTGAGTCTTTTTTTCACTAAAGTAGTGTTTGAGCCTTTTTGAGTCATCTGTGATAAGGCATTTTCAAGTTTATGGATTGTTGACTGTAAAGATTTAATTGATTCTACTTTATCTACATTTGATACGTTTTCCATATTAATCTTGTCCCTTCTTCGTTTCTGTATTAGTTTTCTTGATATTTGATAATACCATTAAGAAACGAATTTTACTCGAAATATTTGAGTTGGACATGAATTTAAAGGGAAACAGCTAACAAACTTCTCTCTCCTCCCTTGCACCATTCTATATGTACTTCTTTTTTCTCATTAAAATACCTACATGGACAAGTTGTTAATGTTGAATATTTTATGAACAAAAAACGCACATGTAATGTGACCTGTGCGTTTTTGCTTTTATTCAGTAAGGTAATACAGTAATAACTTCCTGGTCTTCTCATAATTCATGAAATCTCTATACAAAATGGGATACTTCACAATTTCTGTTTCTAGAAAACGATATTGCGGAAACCACTCAAAAAACGATTTTTTTAACCACTTGATTTGCTGAAATGTAATGTTCTGTTCGTTTCCGTTTAGTACAGAACTTAAAGTTGCTGCTGTATGCATCCAATAATGATTAAAATCAGCGTTTATACAGTCATCTTCGGTAAATTTACTTTTTAAGTTTCGCTGCATTTTTGCTGTAGCACGATATGGAAACTGTTTATGTAATGGACTATGCATTTTCTGCAATTCCTTAAAAATAATTTGTTTTCCTAACTTCAACTTTCCACCCCTTTATTTCTCTATCCAATTTAATAAGTTTTCATAATGATATTGAGCATCTGTATAGCCAAGATTATATAAATTAACGAGCTTTTCTTTACTTCTTTCTATCCCGCTTATTGGAAGCTGTACGCTAGGCTGAATGATATAAAAGTTATCTTTTTGTCCTATTTGATTCATATAAGATATCGTCTCATTATAAAAACGATAATGTTCTACTAAAGATTGTGCGATATTCGGATATTTCCTATATAAAATTTTAGCTAGGCCTGAAAATTTATTTCGCTGCTTCTCATATCCTTCTGGCTTTGTCATAATTACAACGTTTTTTTGATAACCATCAGTTTGAGCTTTTAAAACCGGAATAGGATCTATAATTCCTCCATCTAGCAATTTTCGATTATCATATTCTACAGCAGGTGCTATAAACGGTACAGAACTTGAGGCACGAATGATTTTTAAAATATCATTTCCGTGTTCTGTTTTATTATAATAAATAGCCTGTCCTGATTCGCAATCAGTCGTCCCTATGACAAACTGTTCATTTGAGTTTAAGAAAGTTTGAAAATCAAATGGTACAATTTTATTAGGTACTTCATCAAATAAAAAATCCATTCCGAATAATTCACGTTTTCGAATCAAATTTCGATAAGATATATAACGGTGATCTGCTACTAGCTCTGTATTTACTTTTTTATTTCTCCCTTTTTGACGTGATAAATAAGTTGCTCCCATACAGGCTCCAGCCGATACGCCGACTACATAAGGAAAGAATAAGTTCTTTTCCATAAAATATTCGAGTACGCCTGCAGTATACAAACCTTTCATTCCTCCGCCCTCTAATACTAAACCGATATTTTTCATGCTATATCCCTCTGCTTCTTTTTTCTTACTTACATATTAGCATAAGATATTAAGATGAGGTTATATAAATGAATTGCAACAATAACCAGAAACTACTAAAGTAATATCATAATTTCTTAGTAAATAGCATGGTACAATATAAGTAACACAATCCACAAATAATGGAGGAGGAATTTCCTATGGGTTTATTTAGCGGCATTTTAGGAAATGCATCAAATGCGAGTACAGAAAGTGTTGAACGTGATTTAGAGAAGATTATGTTAGGTGATGAAAAAGTTGAATTACACAATTTAGTATTGAAACAGCTGGACATTTTGATTTAGATGCTGAACTTAAAATTTGGGTATCTAGTTTGAGTACGCCAATTACAAAGGAATTTAAAGGTGACGATAGTGTTTTAAGCATTCAAAAAGCATTGGTAACATATACGACGAAATAGTTGGTTCGTGCATGTTTATTCATTTGTAAAATTACTAACCCGAGTATTTTGGAAGAATATACATAGATTTTGTATATTTAATCGAAAGTAACATAAAAAGGTAAAGCGTATTTCAAATGCTTTACCTTTCTTTTTTGTAAAAAATAAGTGTAGTTTTATCATTTAATTTCTTTATTACTTCTGTTCTTTTATACCCCATTTTTTCGTATATAAAACAATTTCTTTCTTCTTCTAAAATCGTAGCAAGTTCAAAACTACGTGCTTCTGGAAACATCTCTTCAATTAAAATAAGTACCTTCTGAGCAATTCCTTTTCCTTGATAGATTGGATGAATAAACATTGGACTGATCCAAAATTTATAAGGTAGTTCTTTTTGGGATATACATATCGCTCCAATAAGTTTCGAACCTATTATCATCTTAAAAAAATTACTGTTGGGATTATTTATTCTAAAAATAGTTTTTTCAATAGATTCATTTGCTGGGTTTGTTTCATAGTCTTTATATTTATTTAATAGAGGGCTAAATGAGTCTATTTGCATTTGAAATAAAACTGTTGCATCACTTTCTGTCGCCTTCTCTAATGTAATCTCCATATTACCAATTTAGTCGCTTTCTTAATGAAGTTATATGAGCTGTATGATGACGTCCGTGCCATGCGTATAGTCCTATTGTAGCAGCAAGTTTTGTTTCACCAGTCTCTGGATGGTTAAATGTCTTTTCCAGATCTTCAAGTTCTAAAGAATATAAAAGGTTAACCCATCTTTTATGTAATGAATCTAACATTACTAGTGAAACATCTACTGGTAATTTAGAATCAGGTAATTCCGCCCACTTCTCTTCTTTATATGGTTTAATCGTTGGATTCTTTTCTGTTAGTGCTAATTTAAAGCGTATGTAACTATTCATGTGGCTATCAACAACGTGATGGACTACTTGACGAACTGTCCATCCACCAACGCGGTACGGTGTGTCTAACTGTTTCTGATCTAAATCTTTGATTGCCTTCGTTAGTTCATTAGGTAAATCTTCAATTTCTTGAATCCATGTATCTATCATTTCTTCAGTTATAGGACGTTTGTATGTAAATTGCCCAATTGGATAACGTAAATCATTCATGAATAAGTCCCCCTTATTATAAGCGCGAAGTATTTCTCCAAATATAATGTACAAAATTCACATGTTCCCCATTTAATTGTACAGATGTTGTATCTGCTTCGTTTTGATAAGAAGAAAAACCGCTTTTTTCTAATACAATTTGTGATGCGAGATTATTAGTAGTTGTTTTAGCATGAACCTCATTAATTTTATTATTTTTCGCTACGTCTAAAATTAATTTTACAGCTGCTGTTGCAACTCCTTTTTTAGTAAACTTTTCTCCGACCCGATAACCTAACGAACTGATTCGAGTTTCTGAATCTACATCTACTAAATTTATTCGTCCTACAATTTCATTTTCTTCATTACGAATTATATAAAAATAAGAATCTCCATTCGCTTGTTCTATTAACAAATCATCTAGTAGTTTTTGGAAATATTCAAAATCAAAATATTGCGAGCCACGATTTGGTACCATTGTTTCAAAAAAAGACTTATTCGTAAGTTCAAACGTAAATAAATCCTTAGCATCGTGTTTCTTTAATTGTTCTATGTATATTTTCATCTCGCTTACCCCTTCTATATCTACTAACTGTTATATATTCTTTTTAAATCTGTTAATTTCCTGCTATTTCTTTCGTTTCAGTAACACAACAAGTAGTACTTTTGGATGAAATAGGTGAAATGGACTACGAATTAAATTCATCACTCTTACTAATCGAATATAAACGTCAGAATCCGTTGCAGATAGTTGATATATTTGTTTCGTATACCATAGCTGAAATTTTTGCTTTATCGTTAATTCTCTTTTTAGCTGTGGATGACGTGATATTTCCGTTGTTGTCATTTCCCAAGGAGTTTGTATGATATGAGCGGTCTCATTATAAAACTGCTGTGTAAATGCATTATCGAGCTTTTGTCTTCTTTGTAAAAGTAACTGCAATTGGTGAGCTTCCATAGCAGCAACTGAAACACCTTGCCCGAAAACAGGATCAAAACGACAATGAGCATCTCCAACTACTAACAACCCATCTGGTAAATTATTCACTAAATCAAATCGCCGACGTACTTGGTAAGGAATTTTATACGTTTTGATATCTGAAATTGCCTCAGCTTTATTTAGAAAATCTGTCACATTAGAAATTGATAGGTTTTCAGCAAAATCATAAAATTCCTCATCTGTTTGTGGTGCTTTCTCATTTGCATATCCACTAAAAGTAACAAAATAACGATTATCCTCAATCGTTTGAATAAGAACACCATACGGATTGTTAGGGAAACTTGGAGACATTAGCATATTACAGCAGTCTAATGTCTCATTTTCTTTAAGTTTGAACATTCTAGTTGCGTAAAATAAATCAATACGCACTTTCTCTTCTTGCACTTCAATTTCGTATTCTCGTAACCACGCTATGCTTTTTGAACTAAATCCACTTGCATCAATAACAATATCTGCTTGAATTTCTTCTTGCGTGCCTGTCTCTAAACATTTAGCTTTTACTCCACGTACTTTGTTAACCTTTCCATCTACTAATAACCCTTCAACCAGTGTTCCAAATTTACTGGTGATATTTGAAATCTGATGTATTCGTTTTTGGATATGCCATTCAAGCAAAAACCTACTTTGTTGAATCATATGTACTTCTCCTATGAATGGTTGTTTCCATAAACCAAATTGATGCCATTTTAAATCGCGGGTAAAGTTATTTACGATACTACCTGCTTCAATTAGTTCATTAGTGATATTAGGAAACAATTCCTCAATGGCTTTTTCTCCACCTTTTAACAACACATGAGGGTGATTACTTTGTGGAACTCTTTTTCTCGAAGCTTTTCCATCCCATCTTTCACCGGCTTCTATAATGATTACTTCTTTAAAAGTAGTTGATAATGCTTTTGCTGCGAGTTTTCCTGCTATACTTCCACCAATAACAATAGCTTTATTAAACATATTTTCCCCCTTAATGAAAAAAGACCCTGCCTTGTATGAATGAAACAGGATCTAAACGATTAGTTACTACATTAAAACACATGAGTAAATTGCAACGTTAAAATTAAAATACCTAATCCCCATACATAATACGCGAATACTTTTAAGGAATGATTTTTTAAATATTGTATCATCCATGAAACGGCTATGTAACCAAAGAACGCTGCTGATAACGTTCCGACAATTAAAGATGTACTTGAAATAGATTCTGCTTTCCCTTGAAAAACATCTGCAAATTGCAAAATGATAGCTCCGACAATGGCTGGAGTTGATAATAAAAAAGAAAAGTAAGCAGCAGTTTCACGGTCTAACTTTCTCCATAATGCAGCGACGATCGTCATACCAGAACGAGAAATTGCTGGGAAAATAGCAGCCGCTTGAAATGAACCTATAATTAATGCGTCTTTATATGTTATATCATCCATTTTTTTACGACCATTCTTTTGTTTATCTGCCATGTAGAGAAAGAATCCGGTCACTAAAAACTCCCAACCAATCGTGATTCCTGTTTTTGAAATATCTTCAAAGAAGTCTTTAAACAATAAACCAATTATAACTGCGGGTATTGTACCAACGATAAGTAATAACATGAGCTTTGAAAATGGGTTTTTAATTAAATATATAAATTCTTTTTTGTAATAAATAAACACCGCAAGTAAAGTCCCAATATGCAGCATTGTATCTAAAAATAAGCCTGCTTCATCTAATTGAAACAAATGCCTTCCTAAATAAAGATGACCTGTACTACTTATCGGTAAAAACTCTGTTAAACCTTGTATGATTCCTAATATAAAAGCTTCTAACCAATTCATGATGGTCCCCTTTCTTGTTTGCTTGTACCAATATATGAAGGTTAAATTTTCGATATGAAAAAAACTATATTTCTCTATGAATTTACTTTTAATTCATGGATATATGTAAAAAAGAGGTGAGAAGGCTTACTATGTGGCAACATACGAAATTCGGTAATGTCTTACTGTGGCTAGGGCCTATACTTGTGTTTGTAGGGTTATGTATGACAAATGTTATTTCTGATATTCCTTTCTTTGAGGGGAAACATAAAACGATTGGAATTGTACTTATATGTATAGGTGTATGCTGTTTTATTGTTGTTAATCATTTAAAAAAGAGCAAAATATGAAGATTAAATCTAAATAAAAAAACAATCCCAGTATATGTACTAGGATTGTTTTTTTGTTACTTATTTATAGAATACTTTATCAACGTTATACTTTGCTTTATATTCATTAATGATATATGTTTCGTAGATTTCTCTTTCTGTTGGATCTTCTACGATACATGCATCGATGCGGTATACTTCATCACGGTGATTTTTAATTGGTGATACATTGTCTTCAAAATGCTTCTTAATACGTTGTCTAATTTTACGAGCTTTACCTACGAATAGAAGTTCGTCATTAATATTGTAAAACATAAAAATGCCGCCTTTATCTCTAGGGAACAAGTGGAAATCAATAAAACCATTAATTGGAGTAATGATTGGCTCGTCTCCTTTAATAACTTGTTTACGTTCAGTAATTGAAACATCAGCTTCAGGAATATTAATTTTAATCAAGTTCATTCACGTCCTCTTTTATTATAAAGATAAATAATAGCATACATATGTTAGAAAAGCTACGTTCAGAGCCATATTTCATTTTATAATTCAAATATTATAGGTGTATCATGTAAACTCTTCTTCCAAACCATATGATCACTTGATTCTCCCCAATAGGCCTTCAGTACATAACTAGGCTCTCCAAACTTCTTCATCCATATACTTTGCACTTTTTTGTATCCACTATCTAAACAGTATTCAGTTATTCCTCTGCTAAGTAACGTAAGAAACATTGTATTTAGTAGTAAACTTCCTATACCCTTTCTTTGATACTCCGGAAGTATAAATACAGTTCCTATTTCATACAAATCCTTAAGTACACCGCCTGTACAACTATTAATCAATGTACTTGCTGGACCAACTTCAATTGTTCCAATGATTTTATCGTAATTTGTATCAATTGCTAATAAAAAGTAACGTTTTTCTCCATTACTATCAAAATCTGTTTTCAAATATTGCTTTTTCATGTTAATTTCATTTTCTATGTCATCCAATAGTTGTGATAATCCTTCGTCTTTATATGTATTCGTAATAACTATACGGAAAAACAAGTGAAGTTCCTCTAAATCATCCGAATTCGGTCTCCTAATTTCAACGTTATACATGATTTAAATCTCCATT
The DNA here is from genome assembly GCF_921008455.1 of Bacillus basilensis. Taxonomy (NCBI): domain Bacteria; kingdom Bacillati; phylum Bacillota; class Bacilli; order Caryophanales; family Bacillaceae; genus Bacillus; species Bacillus basilensis. The sequence continues at coordinate 2,716,095 of NZ_CAKLBZ010000001.1, forward strand.
CTACACAATTGTTAAAACCATACTTTATATACTCTATTCAACAATATTCTACAAAGCCCTGCATAGATCCAGCAGTATAGAAAGCTCAGTATAAATATTGATAAAATAATTTTTATATCCATAGTTGTATGAATAGTAGGACCAAGTATCGGAAAGCGGAAAATATCTAGAACAATCATAATTCCTATCAGTAAACAAATCGCAGAAAAGGAAACCACCCAAATTCTTCTCTTGAATTGTATAAAGGAAAGTCCTAAGGCTACACCTAATAAGCCTGTAGTAAAGGGAAATACAATTAGTTCACTTGGCTCAATAATAAATAATAGAAGAATAGTAAGGATATAAGAAAGTACTCCCTCGCGAATAGAGTAGCAAATAGCTAAAAAAATTGGTAATGTCGCAAATGGACTAATGAATAACCCTATACCAGGAATTAAGTTCCCCGCTGCTTGAAACATGGTGGTCAAAGCGCTCATTAAAGCTGTAATGACTACCTTATTTGCTAGGGACAATTTTCCTTTATGTACAAAGTTCCCATCATTCTCTATCATAAGTTGACACCAATAATGTACAAACCGATTCATCAAAATACCCCCTAAAGATATCTAATTCATCACTTTCTATATTATTCATACACTAGTTGTTTATGAGCTGCTTTCTACTTGTTATGAATTACTAGACAATAAAAGGCTTTTAGGGGGACAAATTTTGCGTTTTGAAATAAAATGAAATCCTTGTATTATTAAACTGCGAGTGTATATCGCATTAAGGAATAATTTCAAAAATGGTACCTTTGTTAAAATCAGTTACTTTCATAGAACCGTAAACTCCTAAATATAACCGAGTTTGATCCAAATTTGTTCCTAAACTCATATAATAAGCTGCTTGCGTACCGAAATCATAATTGGTCTCAATAACATGAAAGTCAGTATGTTTACCGTCTGTACCGGCTCTAGTATATGCTAAAACACCCTTTACTGGTGGCCGAGAATCTTCTTTCCTAGCAAGATCGGTAAACACAACGCTACCATTTAAATTCGGGATTGCAGTTCCCATATATGGCTGAACTCCTGTTAGTGAAGTTCCTCCAAACTTATCTGGTCTGGGGTCTTTATGAAAATAACTAATTAGTGGCTGAATACGCTTTGCGGATAATTCTATTGTTTCATTATAATAAGCCATTGTTCTCTCATCCAAAGCAGGATTATCAGAACAGTGCCTTATAAAAGAAGTAGGTAATTCCCCTTCCCATCCCCGCCAACCAAAATTAATAAAACCATCTTGTTTGGGAGTGAGTCTCATTACATGCATTTTAACAAGTTCGGTAACCGGTATCGCTTTATATTGAACAAATGAAAAAATAGACTCTACAATATCCTGTCCGACATTACCCGCATATTTAATATATTGATTATAAAACCTTTGGAATGAAATGCCGGTTATATTACGAACACCTTTCACAATTACTGTAAGTGTTTCTTGTATAGATAGGGGAAGTTCATTAAAGCGTGTAACAACTGGAGGATTATTTATGAATGTATTTTTACTTACATCAATTTCAATTATTTTACCCGCTATTTCTAAATCATCTTGGCTTAAATTAAAAGGATCATAACCCGACCCACCATCTCCATTTGTAAAAACAAGTTTTCCTGTTTCAGGAGAGAAATTCAAAGTATTCACTCCATTATGATTAAAAAATGGGCGTTTTATATTAAGTAATGTCCTACGTTTTTGAGGTTGACCGTTTGATTGTAAATTCCATTCTTCAATTGTATCAATATGATCATATTGAGTATCTCTATTTAGCCACTTTAAGTTTAAAGTTTTCGGGTCACAAGGATTCGGTTTAAATTGTTCAGAAAGTGCACCGGCTCCTTGAGTTCCAGCTGCTGAATAATGAAGATAAAATAAGCCGTTATGATTAAATTGTGGATGAAACGCAAGTCCTAGCAATCCTCGTTCATCATAACCACTACTAGAAACACCTTCTTCAGATGTACCTAATGTAATAATCCGTTGACGAATATTTAAAAATGTTTTTATAGCTCCGTCTCCTATGTAGAAAATCTCCCCTAATTGTGTTGCGATAAATAGTCTTTCAGCCGACTCACCTGGAAGAATAGTTGTTTTTATTACAGTAGGTAAATTTATATTATGAACAATGGGTCGTAAATGAACTTTAACTTTTGTCAATTAACTTTACACCCCTTTTTATTCTTTTTAATAGAAGAGTATGATTAGAGTGATCTTATTAGTATCAAATAAGCCGCATTCCTTTTTATTACAATTTTGTACATAATATAATTATAAATAAACTAGGGGGTCTACTTATGACACTTTTACTACAAATCATCTTACCACTTATATTTGCAATATATTTATTTACCCTCTATCGTAATACAACTATTGGAAAAGCCGCTTTTCTTTTAGCAGTCATTATTGGGATTTTTGGTTTAGAGAACATTTTTCAACATGCTAATCTAACAGATCATGCTATTTATCCATATTGGGGCAGTTTGAAGGCTGTTGTTATCGTTTTATCAGTCGTATTTCTATTTAAAAAAGGTGGTTTAACAGGAGAATATTGATTTGTAATGCTGTACATATTTTCTTATTAGACTGCTATTATTTTATAAAAAAAAAGCAATGTTTATGTAAAAACACGAAGGGATGTGTTGCATATGTCTATAAATATTATTTCTATAGTTTCTATAATATTATGGATTGTGTTGATTACAGAACTTATAAAACCTTCAAAAGAACAGAATGGACGAAAAATAGTAATGTTATTAACTGCTGGTTCCGTATCAACACTTATTTTGACAGTTTCATTTATTCAAAATATCTCGTTTTGGAATTGATAGTGATATAACTAACAAAAATATGTATACATAAAAAAGATTAGTACCGTACATATTAGACATATCTAAAATGTACGGTACATTTGTTTACTATTGGTTCACTTATCTAACTTAAAGATAAGTATGCGATCCTTTTACAATTTGAATTTCTTTTTAACTTTCTTATATTTTCTGTACGAACGTCTAACAATGTTTAACATAAAATACGGTATTTTAACAGGGAAAGGCAATTTATACATGAAAGGCAAATAAAATGTAAAATATGCCTTTTCTAGGTCTCTCCACTTACTATCTTCTTTTGCTTTTAAGAAATCAGATACATCGACTACATAACCTCTTCCTTTTTCCATCATCACATTTTTCCCGTGAACATCACAAGGAGTTAATCCTTGTTTTCTTGCATACTCTAAAGCTTTATTGATATCAAGGATCACCTGTTTAGGAATTTTAATTCCCTTATGAATAGCATCGTATAAGGTAATTTCTTTTAAACGTTTCAATACTATGAAATTTTCTCCTTTATAAATAAGCTTCGAATAAGAAGGGTGATTTCCGATTCTGCGGTATACTTCTGACTCCTTTTCAATTCCTTCTCCTTCTCGCGCGTAAACTTTCACTACCCAATCTTTGTATTCTCTGTGCATGAATACTGCGGCATAATTACCTATCCCTAAACACTTCCAAAGTCTAGGAATATCATTAACTACTACAGGCTCGAATTCATCCTCGCTTCTTATGCTTACCTCTTTTAATAATTCGTCCTTTATCAATCCCACAAAACTATTTATACTCATCATTTCCACTCCGGTTTTGCTAAAAGGGGGCTTACCCACATTTTAACGAAAATATACACTAAGCGAATTTTAGCATAAAACGAGTCATCTTTCTTCTTAAAATAAAAAATGACTCGTTTCATTTGAACTGTTGAATACTTAATATGTATTCCGCTGTTCATAGTCAAAAACCGTATAACATAAAAATATTTTTAACTATTTTCATGTTTTTAGAAACAACTGTATAGAGAAAACCTTGCTACATATGAAGCAAGGTTTTTAATTATTCAATTCTTGTTTCACTACTATCTTTGTTAGCTAACACTATTATTATTTTAATAGTCTCTTGTTTAATTCCCACAATGCTGTTTTGTTGCTATCCCATTTCAAAAGCGTTACTGCTTCCTCAAAGCATAACCATTTATAATTTAAGTGTTCTTTAGATAATGAGATGTTTTTTGTAGGGACTTTAACTCCAAAAGAAAATTCTTTTATTACATAAACCTCATCTCCCCAAAGGAATCCTCCAACTACATCCTCTACTGGTAGTGAAGAAACAGAATCTAATTGTATATATGAACAATCTCTTGTAATACCAGCTTCTTCAAACGCTTCCCGTTTTGCTGATTCAATAGGAATCTCACCGTCTTCTCCACCACCAGCTATCCCTTGCCAATAACCATAATCACTTCGGTTGAAAATCGCATATTGAATAGAATCGTCAGTTTTTATATAAGGAAATATTAATACTTGATATGGTGCTCTCATTACTTAATCTCCTCTCGAAAATAAGCTTTAAATAAATATGAATAAAGAGCCGACATCACAATTCTACATTAATAATGCAGGTTTATGGTGGCGGCCCTCTATTTTTAAAGAATTTTATTTTTCATAAACAGGCTTACTCTTAACGGAGGAAAACCCTGCTTGTTTCCTATCGAATTCGCTTAGCGTGGTTTTTTCTAAATGTTAGCAGTACCCCATATTATTCAATTGCACCAGCAACGTCATAATCATTTAAATCTAATTCAATTAGTTGTCCCAGCGCTAATTTAGCAAGTTCAGACCCTAAATATGGACCTGCAGTTAAACCTGAAGCACCTAATCCGTTCGCAACGAGAATACCTTCAAAATTATGGAGCGGACCAATAACAGGTAAGAATCCTGGCGTAAATGGTCTGAATCCAACTCTCGTTTCAAGCATTTTAGCATTTTCTAATCCAGGTGCAACTATTAATGCTTTATGGAAAACTTCATTTAAACCACCAGCCGTTACACGGTGATCGAAACCAGTATCATTCTCATGTGTTGCACCAATTACGACATGGCCATTGTCAAATGTTAAAATGTATTGATCATTTGGCGGCATAACAACTGGCATATTTTCTGTTGCTGTATTTTCCATTTGCAGGTGAACAATTTGTCCTTTTTGGAACGTAACTAAGAAGTTAATTCCTAAAGGGTTTAAGATTTCGTTCGCCCATGCACCTGCAGTTACAATAACCTTTTCTGCTAAAATTGTTGCATCGTTTACTTTAACTCCCGTAATATGATTACCTTCACGGACTAATACTGCATCGCCTTTTATAAAAGTTGCACCATGTTTTTTCGCAGCGCTTATTAACGCGTTGCGTAATAATCTTCCATTTACTCGTGCAGCACCACTAATATGAACAGAACTATATTCTTCTGATAATGCCGGGAATAATTTTTTCGTTTCTTCAGCTGATAAACGCGTAATTTCACCAATCTCTGGTGCATCTTCACGGCGTTTATAAGCTCGCTCTTCCATCTGATCTAGTTTTTTCTCATCAGTATGTAAACTAATTGCACCTACACGGTTGTAACCTGTATCCGTTTCACCGTCTTCTTCTAATTGCTGAATTAACGAAGAATAGTAACGTGCACCGCCTTTAACGATTTTATACCATGCTTTATTACGACGTTGCGAAAGCCATGGACAGACAATACCTGCTGCTGCATCCGTTGCTTGACCTACTTGTTGACGATCCACGATAATAACGTTTGCGCCAGTCTTAGCAAGATGATAAGCAGTAGATGCTCCTAAAATTCCAGCTCCAACTACAATATACGATTTCATTTCAAACACCTTTTCTCTTTTACTAATTATATAAATATAAGAACATTTCTTAGTATAATGGAAGGAATACTTTTTTCAATGTACTCATCGCAATTAATTGTTGCATCATTGTGACTTTCCTAATCTTATTTTTTCTTTTTCCGGAATAAATCAATTGTTTTATAGCCTTGTGATAGAACCTCAATCATCTTTTCAAAACGTTTTTCACGTGTTTTTTCTTGTTTTACAGAAAACAGATTACGTGCCCAATCTTTTTTGTATCCAGGTGTTAAACTTTGATAAAACTTAAGTTCATTTGGGTGATTAGCTAATAAAGCTTCAACATCTTGAATTCGATCTGCATAATCAGCTACACATTGGCTCATTGCAGGCGTTTTCGTCGCTTTTTTCTTCTCACGCTTTAAACCTACAACAGTAAAGATGTCATCCATACTTACCATTCGCGCAAATTTAATATCGCTTTCTCCCACATATCCATCTTCTCCAACGTTTAATGCTGGAAACATCTCATCACGGTGAATAAACGTACTGTAGCGAGAATTACCTTTTTTCGGATATGCGAAGAATATGTATCCTTTTTCAATTAGTAATTCTTCATTACTAATAATATAATTCGTTTGTTTTACCATTTCATCAAGTGTTTCTACAAAAATAAAAATGGCATCGTGTTCTTTTGAAAATACAGTCTCTTTTCCTGTAAAAACTTCGTAATCACTTGGTTCATTAATAACAACCATATTCGTATACTTATTAAGTTTCAATTTATCGATAATTGACATAAAAATCTTCCTTTACATTCAAAATTCATTATTTATACTGTTCTAGTGTATTATATCTATTAAGAAAATCAAACTTTAATAGTTGTTTTAAATTAAAATAAAATAGCCGATTCTTCATAAGAACCGGCTAGCTATTTGTTTTATCATAACTCAATAGCAAATAAAGTATATAAAAGCTCTCTATATTGATCTTCTGTAATTTCACGTTTCGCTTTTTCACCATCAATTATTTCAGTTAAACTAGTATTTGTTAAAGAGACATGACCAGATTCCGTCAATTTGACTGCAATGGGCCCTTTATTGAAAATAGATTTCTCATCTTCTATTACTCTTTTTTGAACATCATTTACTACTGCCTCATCAATCATATGATTATAAAAAGCATGACAAACTTTCCACTCTCCGTTCGTATCTTTTCTTTCTAGAACGTAATTTCCTTTACTTGTATCTTTTCCTCTCACTCGATACGTACCATTTTTAGAAGAAACTGACTCACCACTAAAAGGTACAGGGACTAGAGGTACTAATGAAGCAATACCTACATCAATTAAGTATCGTACGTTATCATAATTTAGAATAATCGTTATATGTCCATCCTCAAGTGCCCAAGCGTTTATATCATTTTTATATACGGTACCTAATGCGAGTTGTACATCATAACCACAATCTTTTAAAAAGTAGTAAAAAAGAGTATTTAACTCATAACAAAGCCCGCCGCGGGAACTAGTTAAAATTTTATCCTGTAAATTTTCCATAGTAATTGTATTCGTGTTACTTGCTATAACATCTAAATTCTCAAATGGTATAGCATGTGCAAAAGCAAAGAGAATTGTATTTAATTCTTCAAACTTCACTTCACTACGGTTTACAAGATTCAATCTTGTAAAAAGCTTATGTTGTAGATTTGTCATAGTCAGCACCCCTTAAAATATATAAGTTAAAATAGTATATGCTGATTGTAATTTTGATGGGGTACTGAAACAATGTACATTTCGTTTAACTGTACCGGTACAAAAAGTCTAACCCACAAGATTACTTAAGATAAGAAGCTACGAATACAAATTTAATAGTTTGTCTATGGGTAAATTATTATGATCGCTTAAATCAACAAAATACTGAAGCTGCCACATTTGGCTCTTTTTAGCTTGATTGCTAACAGGGGTATCCCAGATCGGATAAATCCTCATAGCCATCTTGCCTTTTTGATTTTGTGTTCTCAAGATTTTTTCCTTAAGAAGAATCTCTTTAGGGAAAATAAATTGTCCTAGTTTATTATCATCTATACAAGTGATAACTAATAAGTCAGGAGCAGCGTCATAAGGAAACGCTTGATTTTGCATATTGTCATCTTTCTCCCAAAAAGAAACAAATTGACCAATTTTATTAGGAGTAATTTTTGATTTTCTAAAACGAATGGTTTTGTTATTTAAGTGAAATAAACATCCTGCATATTCTGCGTTTTGCTTTTCTTCTTTTAGATTCGTTATCATTAAATTATTAGGTTTGTAAACTATATTGTTTAAATTTCGAATCGTATCATTATAATTGTTCAAAAAAACTCCCCCTTTATTCATTTCTTAGTTTACCACAAACATCAGTTCTTATATGTTGTAAATAATAAGCGATGTGAAAAAGAGGGAGATTTTACTGGGATATTATTATTGTTTTAATGTACTTAGTTTTTCAATTGCTTGTTGTTCAGTTGCTAAGTAAAAAATATCATTCCCTTTATTACATTCATAAATAAAGTCTTTTAAGCTTTTACTAGTGTAAATAGAGAAATCCCCAATGATAGCAATCTTTACCTTGTAGTTTATAAACTTTTGAAGGATATCACCCGCAAGACGTGTTTTTAAATCAAAGAAGCTTTCACTTATTAATGACTTGTTGATAATAATATACTTCGCATCTACCTCGTATTGAACCGTTGCCATAAGATCCAATGCAGATTGAACATCGGATATTAGTACCTTATCGTTTCTTATGATCCCAATATTTATCCCGTCGATTACTACTTTCTGTATTTCCATAGTCTCACTCCTCTATAATGCTTAAGGCTTATATAAAAACATGCTTTACAACTCTTCATGAATACACATAAATGATTTGCCCTAGGTTAATATTCTCCCTATGTTGTTGTTAATGCATATTATTTTTAAACTTATTATACGGTCAATGAAATTAAGGGTAATCTATCTATTAACTATTTTTGAAAATTTATGTCTCCACAATAACATAATAAACTATCAAAAGTACTAATTTCGGCATACGGTTGTATTTCGGTAGTATTCTTAATCCTCTGAGGGTTAAACCATACTCCCTTTATATTCGCATTTTGACAACCACCGATATCCTTTTCTAAGTCATCTCCAACAAAGAGCACATCTTCTGGTTCCATATTAAGCTCATTTAATGCTAATTCAAAAATACGTTTGTCAGGTTTACTGCATCCCGCTTCTTCAGAAATAATGATTGTTTCAAAATATCTATTTAAATTCGTGTTAAATATTTTAGCTTTTTGCCTCTGAGTTGAACCATTTGTAATAATACCAACTTTAATATGCATCTTGATACTATTTAAGAAATTAATAGTATTTTGGTTTATAGAAAAACATTTAGGGAAATTATTATTCCAAAAATCTTGAATATTATCCTGTGGCAATCGATATTTCGGTGGAAATTCATCAAATAAAGACTCCAAAACTGTCGTTTTATTAGCAATGCCGTATGCCCTTTTATCGTATTCTTTGAATTTCCGTAACATGTTGTTTTTGACTACATCATTAACATCCTCATAACACTTCTCTAAAACAAATAAAAACAATTTATCTACTGCCTTATCCCTATCAAGTAACGTATCATCTAAATCAAACAGCACAGCTTTATAACCCCTCAAATCATTTCACAACCTTTCTGTCATTATGTAAATCTCTCTAAGTTCGTACCTTTAAACTTTTGGTTTTGCAAGAGCATTGTTATGTAGTGATTAACGATTAAACAGAAACAACATAAAAGAAATCCAAAATTTGTGCCACACACTCTAGTATTACGGTAGCTTCTTCTATATTGAAATTCCTTTCCCTCTTCTGGTAAAGAAGCAAAAGTATATTTTCACAAATTTCAAGAAATTATATGCAATTTACATTATTATACATTAGTTTTTCGTAAATTTTAATCGTACATCTTTTCATACGATAAGTTTTTTCAAGCATACAATTATTTTTTCATAAAAAAGGAATATGGCTAATAATACTTTTTTGGAGAATACACATTCTTGAAAATGAAGCTAATACGTTAAACGTCCTATGAAGTTCCTATTGTATCTCCACATAAACTCCAGATAGTACGGCTATAATGACTACCAGAGGTGATATTATGAAAAACTATCATATTCTCGTGGTAGAGGACGATCAAGAAATTCAGGAATTAATTAAACAATTTTTAATGACGCAGCATTATACAGTGGTAGTCGCTTCAGATGGACTAGAGGGTATGACACAATTTAATAAGCAATCCTTTGATTTAATTCTTCTAGATGTCATGATGCCCAATCTTAATGGGTTTGAAGTTTCTAAAATGATTCGAAGTCAGTCAAACGTACCAATTATTATGCTAACTGCGTTGGAAGAAGAAGAAGATCAAATGAAAGGATTCGATCTTGGGATCGATGATTATATAACAAAACCCTTTTCATTTCATGTTTTGATTAGACGAGTCGAAGCTGTACTTAGAAGAAGTTATTATAAAAATGAAAATAATCATTTGATATTTAAAGAAGTGCGTATCGATGTGGATGCATATAGAGTATATGTAAATGACGTTGAAATTATATTAACAACAAAAGAGTTTGAAATTCTACAACTACTATTTCAAAATGAGAGAAAAGTACTTACTAGAGAAAATATCGTAGAGAAGGTTTGGGGGTACGATTATTTTGGAGAAACACGAATAATTGATACACATATTAAAAATCTACGCAAAAAATTAGCTATCCCTTATATTAAAACAATAAAGGGTATTGGTTATAAAATTGATGAATAGTATTGTGAAACTCATGAAGATGAAGCAAATTACTTATAAACTCTTTATGACTACATCTCTCATTTTATTATCTTTTGCAGTATTGATTTATTTAACTTTATACTTCTTTCTTCCTACGTTTTATGAGCAATATAAAACAGATCAACTTCAAACAGGGATAAACGAAATAATTGATAAATCTAAAAATCTTACGTTTCAAGATGCGATACCACTTTTTGATGAATACGCCCAAAAAAATAATGCAATGCTTTCGCTTCAAAATAAAGAAGGAATAATTATTTACTCTCCTTCATTTTCTTTTATTCAAAGTGGTAAGCAAAAAACAGTAGTTACTAAAGCCACACGATTCGAGAATGCAAGTACCCTTAGCAATTCATATAACGTTACGAAACCAATTCAATTCCAAGATGGTAGTTTAACGCTTGTAGTGTTTGCTACATTTCAACCGATTGATGAAGCTTCACAGGTTTTAGTGCGCTTTCTCCCTTATATTAGTATTATTGTGCTCGTTATTGGTATAGGGAGTGCTTATTTTTATTCTAGGTTTATTACAAAGCCACTTATTTATATTAATGAAGGTGCACAAAAGATGGCAAATTTAGATTTCTCCGAAAAAATTGAGGTTCGCTCTACAGATGAGTTAGGAGAATTATCTAATAGTTTGAATGACATGTCTATTAACTTACAACAAGCTATGTTTGATTTAAAAAAAGCAAATGAACAATTAAAAAATGATATTGAAAAAGAAAGAGAAATAGAAACAAAACGCAGAGAGTTTTTTGCGATTGTAGCACATGAATTAAAGTCCCCTCTTACTGTAATGAAAGGATACTTAGAAGGGATGATATACAATATTGGCCCTTATCAAAATCGCGATCAATATTTAAAGAAAAATCATCAAATTATTGAAAGTATGGAACAATTAGTTCGTGAAATTTTAAGCGTATCGAAATTAGAACAACACACCTTCAAACTAAAAGTAGAGGAAGTTACTCCTTCAAAGTTAATAGGTACAATCACAAAAGATCTCGAATTTTTTGCTGCTCAAAAAAGCATCGAAATAATAAAAGAAATTGATTCTGACCTTTCTATTTATACAGATTGTGCTCTTTTAGAAAAAGCATGTAAAAATATTATCCATAATGCGGTTATGTATTCACCACATAATGAAAAAGTCTATATAAAGTTAAGCGAGAATTCTAAACAAGATCAAATCGAAATACAAATTATAAATACAGGTGTCAATATTAAAGATGAAGATTTACAACAAATTTTCAAACCATTTTATCGAATTGAAAAATCAAGAAATCGAAATACTGGAGGAAGTGGTTTGGGGCTATATATTGTTAAACAAATTCTTAAAACGCTAGATATAAAGTTTTCAATAAAAAATATGGAACATAGTGTGCAATTTTGCATGAGGATTCCATTATCTAAACATAAAAACAAACAAACTCTCCTTTAAATAAGACGAGTTTGTTTGTTTTTGTAGTAAGTATAAACTTATTAACAGGTTTTTCATTTAATGACATATGCTGCTTCTTAAATGGCGATTGTCATAAGTATTGACAAACTGTATTCAACTTAAATATTTACCTTCTACTATAAAAGCAAAAAAACGAAATTCCGCTTAGCAGCAAATTAGATTCTCTTATTTGAGCTGCATTTCATCTATGAAACTGAAAAGGAGGATGAAAAATGAATATTTGCCTCCATTTTTCAGATTAATTTGGAATTCTTTTATGATAAGCTATATGTAAAGATTAAACATAAAGGATGATTCGTATGCAAATAAGACCACAAGTAAGTGAATATAACTCCTATTATGCAGCGTATACCAACTTGGTATCAGACGGAAATATCATACATATTCTAGAACAACAAATGAAGGAAACGAATCTTTTATTAAAGGGAATTTCTGATAGTGAGGGACTTTTCCGGTATGCTCCTACTAAATGGAGTATAAAAGAAGTAATCGGTCATATAGCAGATACAGAACGTATTATGGCATATCGATTGCTATCTATCGCTCGAGGCGAGACAGCAGAACTTCCAGGCTATAATGATGATATGTATGTTCTTAGAGCTGCTTTTGATAAGCAATCTATGCAAGATCTTCTTGAGAATTTAATAGTTGTTCGCCAATCTACCCTGTATTTACTTAGAAGCTTAGATAAAGAAGCTTGGTCACAAAGAGGAAATGCGAATAATTCTGAAGTTACAGTTCGTGCATTAGCATACATCATTGCTGGTCATGAGCTTCATCATCTTCAAATTATAAAAGAACGTTACCTTGGTTCTAATGTATATCCAGCAACTTAATATTTGAAGAAAAAGAGTCCTATCTATGTAGGGCTCTTTTTCAGTATTTATAACTGATTAGCGCTTAGAACCATGGCAATTAAATGCATTTATTTATAAAATTCACCACATAATATATATGCTATCCCCTCTTATTCTGTACATAATTTTCTTTAGGCTGATATACTATAAACACAATAGTTCTGGAAAGGTGATGATATTATGTATGAACAACAAAATAATAGAGATAGAGATCAAAAAATGATGTTTTCTATGCAGGGAGTTCCCTCAAATAAAATTAACATGAATCAATTACCTAAATGGATTAGAATTTTTGGCTATTGTGCGTTTGGTTGGATAATAGTATTTAGTTTAATTATGATTGTAGGTTTAATTCTGCAATAACTACACAGATAAACAGTTAAAGGGGACAGCATTTAGATTATATATCTAGGTATTGTCTCGTTTTTTATGTGTGATTATCCCATGATATAGGTAACCAATTATAATAAAAAGAACTTGTAGAATATCCTACAAGTTCTTTTTCAAATATTATTAAAACGGGAACAACAAACTATTTTAACATTCAGTACAGGGAGACCATTTTGATTATGGCTTGATTTTATTATAAATCAAATATAAGCTTTTGAAAGGTCTATTTTTTGAATATTATGTGAATCAAACAGCTACGATGCTTATATTAGATTTCATTTACGACCAACTTCTTCTTACTTAAATACACTGCACGATCTGATTTTTTAGCAACTTCCTGTGAATGCGTCACAACAATAATGCATTTATTCTCTTTATGTGCAAGTTCTTGAAACAGTTCTATTATATCCATTGCGGTTTCCTCGTCGAGGTTTCCTGTCGGCTCATCTGCAATCAGTAAATCAACATTACAAGATAGTGCTCGAGCAATTGCTACACGCTGTTGTTGCCCACCGCTTAGTTGCAGGACGTTTCGTTTCGCTTCAGCTTCTGTGAGTCCTACCCTCTCTAATAATTCTAATGCTCTTGCTGTTTTATTTTGCACTTTAACACCTGTAATTTCCATTGCTGTTAAGACGTTTTGAAGAGCAGTCATATAGGTAATTAAGTTATAAGATTGGAAAATTACAGATACATTTTGATTACGGTATCGATCCAAACCAATTTTTCTAATATCTTTGCCATTATACAGTACATAACCATTTTTAGGGACATCCAGTCCACAACCTAAGCTCAGAGTTGTGGTTTTACCAGATCCAGATGGTCCTAAAATCGTGTAGAAATGTCCTTTTTGAAAAGAAAAGTTAACATTATCTAGTATCGCTACATTTTTTCCATTACTTTCATAATAATAATCCAAATTTTTAAACTGTAAAATCGTCTCCATATCGAGCCTCCTCATTCATCTTTTAAAAGAATTTGTTTTGGGTTTAAACGTAGAATAGATAATGCTGGAAGAAGCGTTGCTATTATAGCAATAGCTAGTCCAATTCCACCCATTTTCCCTACATCTTCTCCTGTTACACTTACATCAATTTTATCAATTGGATCTTCTTTTTGATTTTGTAGAGTCCCACCAGGTCCAGCCATCATTACAGTACCATTTTGCGAGGTATCTGTTTCTTCGCTTGCAGTAGCAATTTCATTCGAAAGTAAATTATCCCCGATATATTGAGAAACTTTAGCTCCTGTTGTTATGGATAATCCAAATGCTAAAATAGCGACACACACTACTTCTACTACGAATTGCGCCATCAGTTTCCACTTTTTCTCTCCAATGGACAATAGAATTCCCATTTCTTTACGACGTCCTTTAATTGATAACATAATGATTAACCCTAAAATGATCGCACCTGCAATCGATACAATATAAATAATTATTTGAGAAGTCGAAGAGATATTTTCGATAGGACCAATCATTTGCTTGTACAATGAATCATGCGCATCTAATTTATAATAATTAAAATCAATATTAGATTTTTTTGCTTCTTTTTTAAATGCATCAATATATTGTGGATCATTCAAGAAATACACGACTTGAACACTACTTATACCTTGGTCTACTTCTAATTTTTTCATAGTTGAATACGGCATATATAGTTTATTAGCTGGATCCATAATAGGAGGAGCCTGTTGACCCATTGCTTGCTCATTTGTTTCGTAAATACCGATAATTTCAACCTCAAGGGTTTCCTTCTTATCCCCTGATTGCACTTTAAGTTTGTCTCCTACTTTCAAATTGTTTAAGTCCGCTAATCGTTTTTCCATTAAAGCTACAATCTGATCTTTCATTTGCTCTGTAATTGGTTTTCCATCGATGATTTTACTTTTTCCGTTTTTAAAGCTTTCTTGTAATGCAGTATTGCGGACTCCCTCAATCATAAAAGAAGCATTCATATCTATTTCTGTACCAGAGCTTGAACCGCCTCGCACAGCCGCCATTCCCGCTTTACCTTTACCTTCTTCTTCTCCTTCTGAAGCTCCTACTAGTTTAAGTCCATCAGAAATCCCGAAAGTGTTAGCTATGTAATTATAGTCTTTTACATACTTGGACTTCGCTAATTGATCTGTTTCTTTTGTATCGAGCTGCGGCGGATTTGGCATTTCTCCAGTTTCCTTAGCTTTTTGACCTAATTTGTCGAAATCAAGACCTAAAGTAACATCTGCACCAAGTTTTTTTCTCGCAGCATCCGCTGCTTTTTTTGACGCATTTTGGATTGTGAAACCTGAAAGAACCAAATTTGTAACAATCAAAAAAACTGCCATCAAAATTAATGATGTTCCTATCCTTTTTTTCATACTAAGAATTGCTCGTTTCATAAAATTCATTTTTTCTTACCTCCTTGATAACTTGTATTCTATATAGGTTATCTAGAGTTTATATGGAGCTAATCGGTAGTTTAACTAGAGATATAAGGAGTTTATGTGTAGTTATTCATTTACCTGTTCAAGAGAAACTAGAACACAAATTTAAAAATGTAGTCGTTTTTGAATTTTGGTAAGGAGTTATTCCATTTAAGGAACTTATGAGGTTAAGGGTGATTTAATATATGTAGTACAAAAAATATATTTACTGTGTAATTTCTATACAATAAATATAGAGAACCCTATTTGGATATCTATATAGGATTTTAATAGTTACTGTATTTCACACAAATCACATCGCTTTAAAAGGTGCACCTTTTTAGATTTCAGTATAATTTATTTATAGTTTTATTTTATTACAAGCTTTATAATATACAAATTTACCAACTACTATTAGGAAAAGAGAATATTTTATAATTAATTAAAAGCATAAATTTTGTCTATGTTTTAAACAATATGTATTTTGGAGGAGGTTAATTTGATTTTTTCAAAACTCATTGATCGGTACGCCTTATATGATTTACACAAAAAAAGAAGTGTAGCGTTTCAGTATACTTCCCTTTCTAACACTTCATTAAATATACAGGACATAGAATCTTTTTATAAAGTAAAACCATCCTATATTCATTTTGACATTAAGCATTCAAAACAGAAATATGAATACATGGTTGGGCAATTCAAATATAAAAGCTCGGTTCAATCCGGTGATTCACGCAACGACTCTGTAACTGGGGAATTATTCTTACATAAAAATGAAAATGCACCTCATGTTATCTTTGTTCACGGTTGGAGAATGGATTCTAACGAACGTGTAAAAAATATATTCCACGATTATATGACCAGCCTGAAGTGGAATATGTATTATTTCACTCTACCCTATCATTTTGAAAGAAAACCCGATCAATCCCTATTCAGTGGAGAGTACATGGTAAGTGCGAATATTGAACGAACAGTACAAGCAACTAGACAAGCGGTAGCTGATTTACGAACTTTAATCAAATGGATTAAAGCAAATAAAAATGGTCCCCTGATTCTAATAGGAATTAGTTTAGGTGGAGTTATTACTAACCTAACATCTCTTGTTGAACCAGAAATTGATGTATTAGCATCCATTTTCTACGCGAATCGACTTTCTTATTCTATTTGGAATACAACTCCGGGTAAATTTATTAGAGAAGACTTGGAACATCATGGTGTAACGTATAATGATTTAATAGATTATTGGAAAATCACCGAACCGAGTCAAGCATTACCAAGAGTAAAAAAAGAAAATATTTTATTAATTTCAGGTAAACACGATTTATATGTGCACTCTGAGGATACGGACTATTTGTGGGAATCTTGGGAAAGACCTACGCGATATATTTATACATGTGGGCATGCCGGGATCGTTCTTAGACGTAAAAAAATTGCAACTGATACTATCAATTTTATTCAAAATCGATTGAACTCCCCGCACTTATCCAATGTCATGCCTTAAATCGCGAGATTACTAAGTACAAAATCTTATACTTATATTGTTATATTTTTTACTAGTCACCTTTGTAAATCTTCGCCCCTAGCCTTACACGATTGAAAATAAAATAAATAACTAAGGAACTAATTTACCATATGGAAAAACATTGCTCAGCATTTTCACCAGTGGTCCCTTTAATATGCAATATTACATTCAAAAATCTTTATTTATTCCGTTATTAATTTAAAAGTAAATTATTCTTCCATTAATCTATACCATCCGTTTTTACAGTTATGGATACCCAAATTACATATAAAAAAGAGAGAAAAACATTAGTTAGTTCTTCTCTTTTTGTTTATTTTTAAGATAACTATCTATAAATTTTGCTTTTCATAATTCTTCATGAGTCTAGATAAGAAAAAAGAATCTAGTCCTTTTCTAGACTCAAAAAGAAATTTTTCTAATGTACATAATTACAACGACATGAAAACACTTTGCTCTTAAATCCACTACTTGTATTATTGATTGCATGAAACTCCTTCTTGAGAAAGGTTTTAATTTCAGAATATTCTATTGACCATTATAACATATCCAATTTACAATTTAATTGTGGTGTTCTTTCACAATTAAACTACTTAGAATACACTTCATTTATTTGAAAACAATTACAAATAGAGGTGCTAAAATGAAAACTAGAGTAAATCCAGAATTATTACAAGGGTTAGAGATGTTTCCGGATCTCGATTTATGCCCGGAAAACTTGCAATCAATCAGAGAAGGAATAGCTCAAATGAGACCACCTACCGTTGTTGATGACTCCCTTTCTTTATCAGATAAAGTCATTGTTGGACCTGATGATAATCCGTTACGATTAAGAATTTATCGTCCAAAATCCAATCATGAATTTTTACCTGTCTTATTATGGATACATGGTGGTGGTTATATCTTAGGGTCTATAGATGATAACGATGATACTTGTATGAGGTTTGCAAAAGAAGCTGGCTGTGTGGTCGTGTCT
The DNA here is from genome assembly GCF_921008455.1 of Bacillus basilensis. Lineage (NCBI taxonomy): Bacteria > Bacillati > Bacillota > Bacilli > Caryophanales > Bacillaceae > Bacillus > Bacillus basilensis. The sequence continues at coordinate 2,734,284 of NZ_CAKLBZ010000001.1, forward strand.
GTAGACTACCGCTTAGCACCTGAACACCCTTACCCAGCACCAATTGAGGATTGTTATTCAGCTTTAAAATGGATTGCTGATAATGCAAAGTCATTAAACATTGATTCGAATCGAATTGGGGTTGCAGGAGTAAGTGCTGGCGGTGGACTAACAGCAGCATTATCATTATTAGCACGAGATCGAAAATATCCTTCAATTTGTTTACAAATGCCACTATATCCAATGATTGATGACCGAAATAATACACCTTCAGCGAATGAAATTAAAGAGGGATTTGTTTGGAACCAAAAGGCAAATGAAGCTGGCTGGAAAATGTATTTAGGAGAAATGTATGGAACGGATCAAATTCCTACCTATGCAGCGCCTTCTCGAGCTGAGGATTATAGTGACTTACCGTATACTTACACATTTGTTGGTCAATTAGATCCATTCCGAAGCGAAACATTAACCTATGTAAGCAAACTAGCGCAAGCTGGTGTTGATGTCGAGTTTCATTTATATCCAAATGCCTATCACTGGTTTGAAGGGTTAAATCCAAATGCCGATGTATCTATTTATGCTGTGAACGAAATAGTACAAGCAATAAAAACTGGGTTCAAAAGAGTATCTAAGGTTGAGGCTTAATCCCATTACAAGAGAAACACTCATAAATAGTATACATTTGTGAGTGTTATTATCATTTAAACATAATAGCCGATTCTCATTTGAAATCGGCTATTAATATGTAAAATTCACCTAATATATCAAGGTTGAGAAACAGATATACGATGTTTAGGCGATGTGTTTATTTCCTCTGCCAATGCTTTTATGTTCATCATGATTTGAAGTATTTCTTCTTTTGTTGTCCTTGGGTTGATAGAGCAAAGTCGAATTACTACTTTTTCTTTTAATTTAGTCGTACTTAGCATAGCAAATCCTCTTTGATTAATTTCTTCCGCCAATTTTTTGTTTATTTCATGAATTGCATCTGTAGATGTTAGCTCACATGGAATATAACGAAAAGTAACAATTCCTAATTGGGCGGGTGTTACTACTTCCCAATCTTTTTCTTTCCTTAAAAACTCTTCAACTTGTTCAGCTAGCATAATGCCATGATCTATTGCCTCACGAAAAGCTGTAACTCCGAATGCTTTAAAAGAAAGCCATACCTTTAATGCTCTAAATCTACGAGAAAGTTCAATTCCACGTTCCCCAAAATTCACTTTTTCTTCTATATTGGTTTCCGTATCCCTAATATACTCTGGGATCATACGGAACGTTTCACTTAAATATTGACTATTTCGAATGAGTACACAACCAACATCATAAGGCTGAAAAAGCCATTTATGCGGGTCTAACGTCAAAGAATCAACACGATGAATTCCTCTTAATAACTCTCTTCCTTTTTCGCTCAGAATTGCTGCAGCCCCATAAGCGCCATCCGCGTGTAGCCATACATCTTCATCACCACATAGATCAGCCAATTCATCGAGGGAGTCCACCGCTCCGCAATTCGTTGTCCCTGCATTCGCAATAACACAGAATGGTTTTTTCCCTTTTAATCGATCTTCTTTTATTTGCTTTCTTAAAGTACTAACTGAAATTTTCAAATCTTCATCTGTCTCAATTCGGCAAATTTGATGCTGTTTAAAACCTAATACTTTAAGTGCTCGATCTACAGAAAAATGAGTTTGGTTAGAAAAATAAACAACCACATTTTCTATGTCATTATTCAACTTGATCTGTCTCGCTACAGTAAGTGCAGTCAAATTAGCCATGGAACCGCCACTGACAAATAGTCCTTCAGCTGAATCAGGGAATCCTAGCATTGATTTTAACCAGTTGATTGTTGTTAATTCAATTTGTTCAGCACCTGCACCTACTATCCAAGCTGTAGGAAATACATTAAAACCACTTGCTAAAAAATCTGCTACTACACCAACATAATTATTAGGACCTGGCACAAAAGCCATAAAATGAGGATGATCCACATGAGTAATTTGATTAAACACATTGTTATTAAGAAAATGAAGTAATTCTTTTGGATTAGATCCGTTTTCCGGAATCGTTTCAATTAGCTTGTCTCTAAAAATATTACTATCAATCGTTTCCGAAACTGGTTTACTTTTTAAATGATTCATATGATCAACAATCAAGTCAACCGCTTGATATCCTAACTGACGCATCTCTTCGGCTGATAACTGCAAGTTTTTTGTCATTTGGTTTACTCCTATTCTATTTAAAAAGGCGAGTTCTTGCTCGCCTTTTCATTTTTTTATAATTTGTAATCATCGATTGCCTGTATTGGATTTTGAAGAATCATATTGATTAACTGATGCATGTGATTCAATATTTCTTGTATTTTCGCCGCTTCATATACGGTTTGATCATATCCAAACTTTATTGTAAGTTTCTCTTCAGGGAAGCACATAATTCCATACTTTACATGCGGCTCATCGACAACTTCGTAATCTGTGATGGCAAAATGTCTGTTTTCATTTGAAGAAAAGATTGCTGGATTAGTTGGATAGTTTTCAAAAACCCAAAGATGGTCAGTCAACTCAGTTTTTAATTCACTTTGCTTTTGTATATCAACAAATGAATAGTATGCATACTCATTACATTTCAATGTTTCTAGTTGTACTTTTTGCAGGAGGTCCACAAAAGATTGCGTTTCTGTCCATGCTAATCGGATAGGCAAAACATTTGTGAACAGACCGAACATATTTTCAATTCCTTCTACTTCGGGAGGTCTGACTGATACTAGATTAGGCAATACTACTTCTCTCGTTCCGTTGAATTTGCCAAGTAATATTCCCCATACAGCTAGTAGTGCTGTATTCATAGTTATATTGTTTTTAGTTACAAATGTCTGTAACTGATTAGTCAAATCCTTGTCTAATGTTAAATCCATAAAAGTGAAGTTTAACCTTTCACTTTTAGATGGGACTTTCTTTTTAGGAATACTAATTTTCCGATTGTATCCTGATAAATAATCCCTCCAAAAATGACGTGCTTTCTCATGATCTTGTGCCAAAGTCCAGTCTATGAATGTTTCAAAAGGTTTTACCATAGGTAACTCCGCCGTAGTTCCCGCTTTTGTTGTTTCATAGAGCTGGAATAATTCGTCTATCAAAATGCTGACACTCCAACCATCACATAATAGATGATGGGAACTCCAAATTACCTTATGCTCGTTATTACCTAGTTGGAATATACAGAGACGTGTCATAAGTTCATCATTTTTGAATCCTCGGCTTAAATTTTCATTCATCCACTGTTTTAGGAATTCTTGCTGTTCTTGTTTCGTCATCTCAATCAAGTTTTTTATTTCTGAATTTATTTGAACATCATATAGAACAGCTTGCCAAGGTTTTGCTTGTTCATCTTGCACAATTATTGTTCTTAAAGAATCATGACGATCAACTAATTGTTGGAAACACTGAATAAAGAGTTTAATATCCAGCTCCCCCTCAAGTGCCCAAATTGTTTGTTCAAAATATGCATTTGTATCAGGTTCATTCGTAGCATGTTCATAAATAACTTCTTGGAAAGATGCTAACGGGTAAATACGTTCTATTTTTATATCCGGCATTTTTTCTTGTATTTTGGTAAGTGTTTGTTGATTAAGTTGTTTATCTTTAACATTTAGTAATGTAGCTTTATTATCGTTCATTATGTTTACATCATTTGTTTGTGAACTTGAAAAATGGTCTAGCTTTTTAACAAATTGAACCATGTCCCTTAATATAGGAAATGAAAATAGATTTTTTGGTTCAAGCTCAAATCCTTGTCGATACAGTCTGACGGACACTTGAATCGCTTTTATCGAATCTCCACCTAAGGCGAAGAAATGATCATTTACTCCAACTTGATCTATTTTGAGTACTTCTTGCCAAATACTAGTTAATATTTTTTCCATTTCAGTTTTTGGAGCAATAAATACTTCATTTTTTTGTTTCTCTGGAGTAGGGAGCGCTTTTCTATCTAATTTACCGTTTGGAGTCAAGGGTAATTGGTCCAAATAAACAAAATAAGAAGGAATCATGTAATCTGGCAAGTGATCTCGCAAATGCTTTCGTAGTTCTGTTGTACTAATATTTTGCTCAGTTACCACATATGCAACTAAAAATTTTATTCCGTTCTCATCTGTTTGATCAATTACGACAGCATGTTCGACTTGTTTATAAGTTAGAAGACAATGAGAGATTTCTTCTAACTCTACTCGATATCCTTGAATTTTCACTTGGTAATCTTGGCGGCCTAAAAATTCAATATATCCCTCAGAATGCATTTTTCCACAATCTCCTGTTTTGTATATAAGACCAAAATCAGGATGTGACACAAACGCTTCATTTGTTTTCTTTTCATCATTTAAATATCCTTTAGCAAGGCCCACTCCCCCGATATATAAATCCCCAATTACACCAACAGGGCACATTTTCTTTTCATAGTTCAACACATAATACGTTTGGTTTGCCAAGGGCATCCCGTATGGAATACTATTCCAATGTGATTCCACCTGTTTGACCGGATAATAAATTGACCAAATCGATGCTTCTGTTGCTCCTCCTAGTGAAACTACTTCTGCAATCGGAAAATGTCGTTTTATTTTTTCTGGTAAAGAAAGTGGAATCCAATCTCCACTATGTAAAACTAAACGCAAAGAAGAATGTTCAAAATGAGAACCTACTTGATCCAATGCCAAATCCATGATTGCAGGCACTGTATTCCAAATTGTAATCCCTCTACGCTCGACGGTACGGATTAATTCTTGCATGTCTCTTGGATCACGAATCATTACCAACATTGCACCTGTGCTTAACGTTCCGAAAATATCGTATACAGATAGGTCAAAACACATGGAAGAGATACCAATAATACGATCATCTTCATTTACCTCGTATTTTTGATTTATGTCTTGAATAGTATTTGTAACCGCTTGGTGAGTAATAATTACTCCTTTTGGTTTCCCTGTACTTCCTGAAGTGTATATAATATAGGCAATATCTTCTGGACCAGCAATAGCGGGCATATCTTCTGTTGTATAAAATGACAAATGATTTTCTTCATAAAGACTAGGTTCTAATAAAAGTTTGCATGAGCTATTTTTTAAAATATATGTTTGGCGATCTAAAGGATGATCGGGATCAATCGGAATATAAGCGGCACCTGCTTTTAAAATACCTAACATATTAACAATTGTGTCAACTCGCCTTTTTGCTAAAAGACCCACTTTGTCACCTAGACCAATGCCTTGCTCTTTTAAGAAGTGGGCAATTTGATTGGAGCGTTTATGAAGTTCCGAGTATGTTAACCATTCTTGTTCAAATACCACTGCCACTTCATACGGTGTACGTTTTACTTGGTCTGTAAATAATTGATACAGAGTAGTTGAAGGTATTTTTTCTGTTGTTTCATTGTATTGCTCAATTAAAGTTTGATCCGATTCTTTCATCTGCAAAGATGTTATATCGCTTTGTTTCACCAATTGTTCCAATAAGTCAACAAATTGGGAAAACATTGCTTCTATCACATCAACATCAAACAACTCTTCAACATAGTTCCAGCTAATTAATAACTCTCCATTTTTTTCAATTACTACATTATCCAAATACACTTGTGGAGTCCGAGCATGAATGTAGCGAAGAGAACCAAGTTGTTCCCAAGAGAAAGCACCTGCACCTGCTAACATCGAGGTGAAAACGATTGGCATAACTGCTTTTGGCGTCATTTGATGATATCGAGTAAAATCTCGAATAAAGTTAACTCCATCGTAATGACGATGTTCAAGGCCATCTAATAAAGTAGATTGCGTTTCTTTTACTCTAGTAAAGAAAGTTTGCTCTGGTTTTACATCAACATCCAACAAAATAAGCGATGTGAAATCTCCCACAATCTGTTCTACTTCATCATGAACAGGATAACGGTTAAATACAGTCAAATTAATTGCCAATTTACGTTGATTACTCCAATATGCCAACACATCACCATATATTGTACAAAGTAGAGCGGAAGGAGTTACCTCTTTCTCTTGTGCTAACTTTCGTAGCTTTGTCCATTTTTCATTGTCCAGGATCTTAGTAAGTGATTTGAATTTAGGAGTAGCAATCTCTGCTGGATCCTTTTTTAACAGCAAAGAAGGTGCAAACGGAAAGTCAGTAAGCTTACTTGTCCAATAATTTTTTGCTGTTTTATATTCTTCGCTTTGTTCCATTTCATCATAGATAAACATGTAATCTTGAAAATCAAAAGATAGAGATTCTAATTTTTGATTGGGTTTATAATAATAATGCAACAAATCCTGTCCAACAATGTTCATGCTTGCTCCGTCCATTAATAAAGCATCGTATCGAAAACATAATAAATACGTGTCTTCTTTTAAAAGAAAGGCTTTTAATTCAAACAAAGGCCATTGCCCCAAAGGGAATACATGGTTAGTCATTCGAGAACGCTCTTCTTGTAAGCGAGCATTTTGATTCCTATCATCTAAATCTATGAGACTCACTATCTCAATCTCGTAATCAGGAATGCTTTGTAATATTTGCTGTTTTCCCTCTGGTGAAATTACAGCTCGCAACATTGGATGACGATGGATTACCTTTTGAAAACTTTTTGAAAGACGATTGATATCCAATGCTGTTTCATATTCAAAATATGTTTGAGGTGAAATACCACTTAATTCAAACTGTGAATTCCGTCCTAACATATACGCTGTCTGAACTTCTGTTAAGGAAAATGGCTTAGACAAATCTTTAACATGAGTTGGTCTACTTTCAAGGTTTTCCTCTTTATGCTCTAACTTTACACAAGAACTCAGTTGAGCGATTGTAGGGTGCTTAAAAAAATCTGTTGTACTTATTTTTAAGCAGTCTTTTCTTAATAAATTAATTACCTGAAGTGCTTTAATGGATTCTCCTTTTAATGCAAAAAAATTATCATGAATACCGATTCCCTCAATCTCCATAACTTTTTCCCATGCACGCACTAATTTTTGTTCAATTTCATTGCGCGGGGCAACGTATGGAATTGATACATAATCCGTTTGTGTTATAGCCAACAACCTTTTTCTATCCACTTTTCCATTTGGATTCAATGGAATCTCTTCTACCTGAATCATTTTTTCAGGAATCATAAACTCAGGTAGTTTATCACTTAAATATTTTCTGATTTCACCAAAAGACACCTTGTTATCCGATACATAGTAGGCAGCTAATAATTTCCTATTTCCATACACTTGATCAACAACGATAGCCTGGTTTATTTCTGGATATTCCCTTAATTGAGTTTCGATTTCTCTTAATTCAATCCGATACCCCCGAATTTTCACTTGATGATCCATTCGACCTAAATATTCAAGTTCTCCATTAGGCAACCAACGAACAAGATCACCTGTATGATACATCATTTCCCCTGCCGTAAAAGGACTCGGTACAAACTTTTCATCTGTCAGTTTATTTTTACCAAGATACCCTCGTGCTACCGCTACGCCAGCAATGCAGAGTTCACCGGGAATTCCAAATGGTTTTAATTGGCCATACTTATTCAATATATAGGAATGATAATTCGGGTTAGGTTTGCCAATCGTAACTTCTTTGGAAGTGCTCAAGTCTTTTACTGTTGCGCAAATGGTTGTTTCTGTGGGACCATAAATATTTAAAATTGTTGCTTCACTGATACAACGAATTTTTTCAACCAAATCAATGGAAAATGCTTCTCCTGCTAATAAAATAGATTTTAAATCTTTTAGAAAATTTGCCCCTTCTGGATCACTCAAAATCACTTCCATTCGCGATGGCGTTGATTCCCATAAATCCACCTTATGTTTTTTGACCAAATGAGCCAATTCTTTTGTTGCAAACTGGTCCTCTGTAGCAATTACTACTTTTGAACCTTGCGTTAAAGGAAGACATATTTCTAACAAGGAAATATCAAAAGATACACTAGCAAGAAACAAGAATGATTGATTAGCCTTTACTTTTTCTCTCATTACATTTAAAAAATGAACTAGCGATTTTTGTTCTATCATTACCCCTTTTGGATTTCCTGTCGATCCTGATGTGTAAATAACATAAGCCAAATCATTAGGATTATGTTCTCGTACTAAATTACTTTCTTCACCTTGGAAAAGATATTCTTTATCAAGATACAGTACTTCACCCGCAAATTGTGGCAATACCTCCTTTGTTCGCTTACTAAGTAAATATTTTGCTTGACTATCTTGTAACATATATTCAATTCGTTCAGTTGGGTAGTTAGGGTCGATTGGTAAATACGCTGCTCCTGCTTTTAAAATCCCCATCATACCAATAATCATTTCTAATGACCGATCTACCATAACGCCAATAATACTTTCTTTTGAAACACCTTTACTTTGAAGAATAGAAGCCAATTGATTCGCTTTCTTATTCAATTCTCTATATGTCAAAGATTGATCATTACAAACAACAGCAATTTGATCTGGAGTTTTTAATACTTGCGCTTCAAACAAATCTTGAAATGATTGAAACAAGTCTATGCCCGTTTGAAAAGTATTCAATCCTTCTAGCAACTCTTTTTCTTCTTCTGCAATAATACAAATATCTTTCACTGCCAAATTCGGTTTTTGTGAAACTTGCTTTAAAACATAACAATACGAATTTGCAAACTGTTGCAAAGAAGAGAATGAATGGGACTTGCAAGAAATTTGAAATTCAAATTCATTATGTATTTCATTCCATTTTCTTCGTATCCATAGGGCTAAATTATTCTCTGCGTATTCTTCTAGCGAATTTTCATTATGTAATCCTTCCATCCCGATTACAATTTGAAAAGGAGTTAAATTGTGTTTAACTAATAATTCAGAGAGTGGATACTCCTGATTTTCATACCCGAATAAAGTCGTTTGTTCAATCTCATTTACTAATTGTTTAAAGGTGTGATGCGGATGGATTTCACTTCCTAAAGGAATCAATTTATTAAGATTCTCACTTTGTTCAAGATTTTTTTCAATTATAGGAATACCAATAGTAATTCTTTCTTGATCTGTATAATGTGCCAAACAAACCCTTAAAGCGGCTTGAAACCAGCTAAATAATAATAAATCTTGAGACTTACTTATTTTTTGTATACTTTTACTAAACTCTGCATTCACTATGACTTGAACGTACTCACAAGGTGTTTCTTTATTTAGTTGGTAATCGCTATTAAATACAGAAAAATCGAGAACCTCGGAAGATAATTGCTCCTTCCAAAACGCTTCTACTTCTTTATTTTCATGAATCGAACTTCGATCTTTAATGTGCATTTTTATCTTTATCCCCCTAATATTCATTTCTTCTACTCGTTAATTTTCAAGCCAACTTCAAGCCCATGGAGAAACACTTGATGGTTATCCAAACATAAAAATTGCTGAATCTCTTCAAATTTCATATGACCAACTGAACAAACCCCTAAATTTAATGTCTCAGCAACCATATTTAAGGTAGCAGTGATAATGCCTGACTCAATACAAGCAAATAAATATCCATCTGAACCGTATTTCGGGATGGAAGCGCTCGCATTATAAACCAAATAAACTGAGAAGGCAGATTGAGTAAATAAATCCTGATTAATTAACTCATGATCACTTTTGATTACTTGATCAATGTTGTTTATAATCACAAGACTATTTTTTGATGGGTTATAATAATAAAATCCAGCTTTCATACCCTCTATACGTTTTGGTTTTACATAAACAAAGATATCAATGGGATAGAGCCCGCCTGCACTTGCGTAATGATAGTATATTTTTTCTTCCCTAACCTGTTTTAGAGTTGATATAAGTTGGGAAAATTGTGAAAAACTAATATGTTTTTCCACATCAAATTGACGACAAGACCTACGTTCCTTGATTAAGGTGGGTAGCTCATCTGTTGTTTCAAGTTGAATTTCGGTTGACCGTGCAGCAACGTGCGTACGATTTAATTGTTCACTCATATACTTATCTAACTCTTCTTTAGAAAAGCGAATCTGGTCGCTATATGGATTTGGAAAAATATTTTCTTGTGAAGAAAATACTTCTCTTGGGTGTAATATGTTACTTACTAACACACGATTTTTTATCATAAGCTCTATGGTTTTTTGTGTCTCTTCTACATTTCCTAACGAAAAGCGTTCTACTAGTTCACTAATTTTCACACCTTTTTGAGCCATAAAATAAAAATCAGGAAACCACTCAGACAGAATACCTGTAAATCTCATTTCTCCTATCAAAACCTCATTATGCAACTTCTCCCAATGCTTAATAGGAGACCAGTAATAAATTTTCTCGCTCATATAACCCTCCATAAACGTTTAACTTATTTTTGAAATGCAATTTTCTAATCTACAAAAAATATTTTTTAGATTCTGATCCTTGTCTCATAGTGATTATAAATACATACACTTCAATGAAACTTGAAAATAATGAAATAACTTTTTCTTCATTAAAATTTTTTATTTCATTGTAAAAAATGATTTTTCTTTGGATATTTCACATCCTTTCCCATAGTATTCCTATAAGGTATAAACCATTTAGAACATTGGGAATATTCATGTATTTCCAATGTGAAATTATTGTAATGGATTGGAGAGCAGTTGAATATAGTTATTAAATCAAATAATGTTGAGAAAGTTTTATTTATTATATTGATAAAATTTTATGGTGTAATTTATTACAAATAGATTAAGAAAAGAGTTTTAAATTTTTCTTAATCAGTTAGTGTGAAAATATCACATACTATTACATACAATTGAGTTACTTACATTTCATATTCAAAATAGAGAAAAGTCACCTTGGATGGTGTCTTTTCTCTATTTTAATTCCATATACTTTTTACGCATTTGTTATTTTCAAACGATTTGTAGGAATTAATACAACTCAAATATCTAACTTTTTGCATGTTCTAATATACAATAAAAATTATATAAATTACGAATGTATTTCAGATAATTTTATAAATAAACTCAAAGATATCTTCTCCCCTACTGTCACGATAGCAATAATCTATTGCTTATTTCTTTTATTAAATTGTAATATAATTACAGTATGTGAAATTATATTACATTAACTTTAAAAGCGAAGTGAGAACAACCTTCACTTCGCTTTTTTCATTTGCAATCCTTATTAACTTTGCTCAATGCAATATTTATTTCCACATTCTTCGCTTTTATTTAATCGGTTTTTCTGATTTTAAAACAATGGAACTTAATGCAGGAACTTTAATTTTATTGTCATGGACAACATACAGTGGTTTACTTCCCGCCTGCTTGTCATCTACTAGTACTTTCCAAGGCCCTTTCGATGGAAGTGTTATTTCAACAGCTTCTCTATTTGCATTGTGAGCCACTGTAAAGTATTCATGTTTATTCCCCTCTATTGTATAAGCTACAGTATTTTTCGGAGCATCAATAAATGATACATGTGTTTTTATTTGCTCAGCAGATGTCATTCGAAAAGCTGAGTACTTTTTGCGTAATTCTATTAAGCCCTTCATATAATCTACTTCATTATTAAATGCTGCACGGCGCAACCAGTCCATCTGGTTAATTGAATCAGGAGATTTGTAACTATTATGATCACCATATTTCGTGCGCATAAACTCTTGTCCTGCATGTAAGAATGGAATACCTTGTGATGTTAATAAAATCGAAGAAGACAATTTGTGCATTTGTTTTCGTACTTCTTCACTGTCACCTGGATTAGTCAACTCAAGTTTATCCCATAATGTATGATTATCATGTGCTTCCACATAAGTTAGCACCTGCTCCGGATCTTGATAAGTAGACGAATTTGTATCGTAGTCAATTCCTGCCGTAATACCTTTTTTAATACGGTCTTCTATGTTTTCCCTTCCACTTACAAACCCATTTTCTTTCTCTTCAAATACACTACCTTTCAATCCATCACGTATATTATCGTTAAAATGGGCAATCCCTTTCATTTTTTCTGCATTCTTTTGATTTGCTTTCAACTCAGCTGCAAGGGGTGTATTTAAATCCCAGCCTTCTCCATGCAGTATAATAGAAGGGTCAATTTGATTAACAGCTTTACGTATTTCATTCATCGTTTCATAATCATGAATACCCATTAAATCAAAACGGAATCCGTCTAAATTGTATTCTTTTGCCCAGTATGCTACAGAATCGATCATAAATTTCCTCATCATTTTTCGTTCTGAAGCAGTATCATTTCCTACACCGGTTCCATTAGCAAATGTTCCGTCTTCATTGTAACGATAATAATAACCTGGAACTAACTTATGAAAATTAGATTCAGCAGCATTATACATATGGTTATAGACTACATCCATAACAACACGAAGATTATTATCATGCAGTGTTTGAATCATTTGCTTTAATTCAGTGATTCGAACAGTCGGCTCATATGGATTTGTAGAATAGGATCCCTCTGGAACGTTGAAGTTTTTCGGGTCATATCCCCAGTTATACTGTGGTTCATTTAAATTCTCTTCATTTACTGAAGCATAATCAAATATCGGTAAAAGCTGAACGTGTGTAACACCAAGATCTTTCATATGATCAAGTCCTGTTTTCACACCTTCAGGCCCTTTTGTTCCTTTTTCTGTTACTCCTAAATATTTCCCTTTCTGCTTAATGCCACTTTCAGGTTGGATGGAAAGATCGCGTACATGCAATTCATAAATAATAGCATCTTCCGGATTTTTAAATTTTGGCTTTTTGTTTGCTTTCCATTTTTTCGGATTTGTTTCTTCTAAATCAACAACAGCACCTTTATCTCCATTTACAGAAGCAGCACGTGCATACGGATCAACTGCTTCAGTCCACTTATCACCAATTTTCACCTTATATGTATAATAGAGACCTTTTTTGTTCCCTTTAAGTTCTGCTTTCCAAGTGCCCTTTTCACCTTGTTGCATGTTTATTTCAGTACCTATTTTATCGTTCCATTTTTTATATGTAACTAACTTCGCTTCACTCGCAGTAGGAGCCCATACACGGAACTTTGTATGTTGCGGAGTATATACATTACCTAAATCGTTACTTCCATAATAAAATAAATTATCAAACTCCTCACTACGAATGACTTTACCGATTTCAGTATTCGTATCAGCTAAGTTTTCAATTTTAACATTGTATGTCTGTTTTAAATCAACTTTCTGCTCTGTAATTATTTTAACCTTATTAGTAAAATTGCTACTGTTTATATCATAAGGACTAATATTTTTAATTTTAATGCCTTCAATTTCAATTTTCCGTTCCTTAATATTAAACGGGACATTAGTCGTTACAGTAATTTCATTGAAACTATCAATAGTTGCTTTTTGAATTGATAGATCCGAAGAAGGCTTAGAGTTATATACTTTTTCATCACCAGAAAGAATCCATACTTCAGCACGACCGTCCTTTATATTTTCAATCCAACGATCGCCACCATCTTTTTCCCACTCATTCGTACGAATGATAAATCCTACACGATTATAGTCACCATCTATATTAATCTTAGCGTACTTTCCAAATTCATCTTCACCAGTAAATTCATATGATTTACCATTTGCATTTTCTCCCCATAACCAAAGGTTCCAGTCTTTTGTATTTCCAGACTGCTCTTTGTAATGAACGATCACTTCAGTTATTTTCGAATTTGAAACTGCCTTTACACTTTGAAACGAGAAAACAGATGATAACATAACGATTATAGTAAGTAATAAAACTGATTTGTTTATTAATCTTTTTATCATTTGCACCACATACACCCCTTCTTTAAATAATACGAACAATTTATTATGCTTGTACTAAATTACACTGCTTAAATTAATCTAGAAATCTTTATTATTTCACCCCCATGTTGGCTATCTTCACATATGTATTTCAATGATCTTTTAATACGAAAACGTTTGCATTAGTGTTTAAAAAAATAGATATGTTTTTGTCTTCATATATTTGTAAATACTAAAAGATCAGGGAAATCATTTTAAAGCAATCGTTTGTTATCGCTTTCATTCTATAGCACTTTCTATGAAGAGGTCAATATATTATTAATTTTCTGTTTTTATATACTGTAAACCTTAAAAATTTGTTTCAACTACTTAAAGATAGAATGCCTAATTATTACTTACTAAGTTTATTTTTACTAATACATTGCTACATAAAAAAACAGCTAATATCTCTATAATGACATTAGCTGTTTTTCATAATGTAATAATATATGAATGAAAACTATATTTCTAACTTACTTAATTTTTGCTGCATCAAATGCTTTTTGAACTGCTTGAACTTCAGCTGTATTCGCACCATATTTATTAGTTGCCACTCGAATACATGCTGATCTCAATTCTTTGAAATTAGAAGTCATGTTTAACTCATCTGTATTTGCATAATAGAAAATATCAAACATTTTATCTTCACCAATTCCTTTGACAGTTACTCCGTTATGAGTTCCGCCTTTTGCAATGAGATACGCAACTTTATTAATAATGCTCGAATTAAAATGAACGCCACCTTGATCCCATCCATTAAAATCATTAAATTCACTGTAATCATCTGGATAAGGTACTCCAAGTGAAGATGGAACAGAAGCCGGGTTTTCCATATCACGGAAGACAGATCCAGTTTGTTCTCCCATCGTCCAGTTAAAGCTTCCATTATTTACGTATTTCTCAATAGATGTTCCCATAATATCAGATAGCGCCTCATTAATTGCACCAGATTCACCGTAATATTCAAGATTAGATTCACTAGAAGTAACAGCATGTGTAAATTCATGGCCAGCTACGTCATACGCTTTGACGATAGGATCTCCATATACAAGCATACTTCCATTATTAGCACTTAACGCATTCTGCCAATTTTTCGGATCATTCGTATCTTCAGAATCCCAAGCGTGTACAACTGAAACTACCTTCTGTCCCTTATTATCAAAGCTGTTACGCTTGTATTTATCTTTATAAAAATCAAATACTTTTGTCGCTAAGTAATGAGCACTTACTGCTTTGGGATCGTTAAATGCTGTCGAAGTACTAGTTGCTAATGTACCAGGATAATAGCTTTCTTCTTTAGTAATATCTCTGTAATTCACATCATATGTTTCAATTCCTTGCCCTCTTGTATAATCAGCAAGAGCATACTTGCCATTACTTTGTTTTGAGATACCAAATGTACGTGATATACCTAAATCATCTTTCCCTGTTCCGGTTAATGATGTAAGACTGCTTTTTTTACTTTTCTTTAAAGCTCCAACTAATTTTTCACTTGCTTTCAAGTTAGATTCTTGCACCATATTTTTTAACATATCACCATTTTGTGCATTTACTAAATAAGTTCCGGAAACATAGTTGGGTGTTGCAGCTTCAAATGTAACCTGGTATGCATTGCTAGCTTGTCCATTATTTTCATCAACAAAAATAACTTCCTTAACTTCTGGCCCAGAAATAAAATTGATATCGTTCCCGTACTTCGTATAAATATATTGTTTCGCTTCATCTTTTGATAGATTGATAGTTTTTTTCAATTCGTCTTGTTTTAAATTTTGCGCGCTATCGCCTGAAACACTTTTAATAACACCGTTATTATCTACGTGTGCAGTTAATTGATGACCATATACTTCTTTTCCTTCGTAAGTTTGCTGTATACGTACAAGTGTAGTCCCATCATATGAACCACGTTTTTGAATAACTTTATAATCTACTCCTGTTTCTCCATTGACTTGCTTTGGTGATAGAACTTGTTCTGTTTTCTCCTTAAGAGCATCTTTTACTACATTCTCTGGTGCCTTTTGTGACGGTTGTGTAAGTTCACCCGAACGGAACGATTCCTCCTGAATTTGAACTTGTAGTTGATCTGTTTCCTCTGCATGCCCTACTCCATATGGTGCTACAGCTGTTAAAGCTAAACCTGTTGTTAATGCTACCTTAGTTAACGTCTTTTTGTTTTTCATTTTTTTCACCTCGTATAATTTTGAAATAGAAAGCTTGTACAAAGTATACTGCCTGTTTCTGTCGAAAAAAAGGGAAAATACACAATTTATGTAACATTATGCAAAATTACATATATGTGGTCGATGATATAAATAAAGAACGACACATATATGTATATTAATTTCAATAAAAAAGAGCTCTTTTAGGCGCTCATCCAATTGGTTAGTTGTTAATTATCTATATTCATTCTAATCAAAGTACCCTTACATCTAAATAACAACATAAAAACCCACTCTTTACTATTTTAAGAGTAGGTTTAATGCTATTAAAATAACAATTATTATAGGACATCTTATAATTTATATTACTTATTTAAACTTATATTTCGGACATGAAGTTGATTTAGGATAAAGATGGATCAAATGAATACTAATGACCTTGATAAATAAGAAAAAGAAAGTGCGTGTTTTGTTTTATGATGTATATAGTATATAAATACTTTAGTGAGACAGCGCATCTACAATTTAGATTTTTTAATATAATGCTGTTATGTATGTCTATAGCTGCATGGATTGTAATATTATGAGATAGCTGAAGTCTCATATGAGTTTCAGACTTTTTTATTTTGTCAAAAACATCTTTAATTTGTCTCCCATTTAAATATAGTAAAGGACACATCTATTGCATGTTATTAGCTCAAGGTATGTTCTTTTAAAGCATATTATAAATATGCATAGTAAGAAATAAAACCAAAATTATTTAAATAAAACATCCCCCGGATTTGTTTAATGATCCAGGGGATGTTTTATCGTTGATTCTTTATATTTCCATACCAATCACAAACTTTTTTAGGATAATGGTATGTCCAAGTTTAATAGTTTTTTGCACGAAAGCTATCTATTTTATATTTATTTAATTATCCTACTAAGTTTTTTGTAAAATTCACCTTTTCTTTTTACATGATTAAATTGATTTGGATTAATATTAGCTTTTTGTGAGAGTGCTACAATCTCTTCTTTTGTAATTGAATCTTTAGTATTTATAGATGCTATATTTGTATATTTTCCATCTTCAGTTTTTGGAATTTCTAAAATCCCTTTATTTACAAGATCCACTACAGCCTTATGCTCTGAAGAATGTGTATTCACGCCAGTAATTTTCCAATTATGCATAACTTTTGGTGTGTATACACCATTCTTTACCTCTTTTAAATATGTAATAGCAAGGTTACGGATGGTTCCACCTGTTTCTCCAAATGCATTCTCTTGTTTAGATGACCAAATTTGTTCAAACTTACGCCCCTCTAAAGCTCCACCTTTTGCCTGAAGAGCCTCCATTCTATATGCATTCATTCCCAGTGTCATAACATCGCTCATTTTGATTGGTTTATTTGTACGAATAGATCGTAGATTTGTAATTCTACTTCCATATGGTTTTGTTAAGTCAATTTCGTATTTTACGCCACCAAAGAAATCATTCGTACTGTATTTAGACGCACGGCGGGTTTTATCAAAGCTAACGGTTACATCTCCTGCACGAGATGAGTTAAAATATCCTGCCGCCCATTCCATGTAGTCTTTTAAATCTTTCCCAGTTACCTTATATACTGTAATTTCTCCCAATGCATATTGATAATTATATGCAATATCTTTCTTCTTAATAGGACCTACATCCAAACGGGCATAGTCGTTATCAATTTGATGGGCTACTACATCTGCCTTGCTGTAATAGAGCATGACTTCATGAAAGAAATCTGATAAAGGTGTCTCTTGAATCTGCACACTTGGAATACCCTTTATTTCATTTTCAGGAACAAGGTTTCTACCCTTTAATTGAGCGACTACAACATTTGCATCTCCCCTCGCATACTCGTGAAAAGGTGTCAGTGTGTCTTCAAGTGTAGGATCAGATACTACTGTTGTTCCATCAGTATTTTTTACAGGTATAGCTGTAGCAGTTTTATCTTTTAAAACCAGCTTTCCATCTTGTTTTGTAAAAGTAAGGTCAATACGCGAGATATGTGTTCCATATTTATCTGGTTCTGTAATAATAACGCCATTTAAAACTTCTTTTTTAACAAGTTTATGCATATGAGCTGCAAAAATAGCACTTAGTTCCGGACAAGCATTCGCAATATCTTGAACACCAGTACCAGGGATCCCATTCTCATTTTCTAATCCCATATGCATAACGCCTACCATTACATCTACTTTACCTTCTAATTCTTTAATGGCCTTCTTTGTCTCTTCTACTGGATTTTTCACTACCAAACCATCCAAATGATCTGTCCCTTTTTCAAAATCACTAATCATTGGTGTATTCATACCAATAATCCCGACTTTAATTCCACCTTTTTCAACAATTGTATATGCAGGAAGAAAACGCTCTCCATTTTCCTTGTAAATATTTCCTGCTAACGTCTTTCCCTTATATTGCTCACTAACTTTTTTCAATGTATCTAATCCAAAGTTGAATTCATGATTTCCAAATGCCCAGGCGTCATATCCCATTGTATTCATCGCTACCATCATTGGCGATTGTGGCTTATCATTGAATAATTCTACTGAGTTTCCTTGAATTGTATCCCCGGCATCTACTAATATGGTATTTGGATTTTCTTGACGTACCTTCTTTATAACCGTATAAAGCTGTGTCAAACTTCCACTCATATTTGCTCCATCAAGTGCATAATCCCAAGGCATAAATCTACCATGAATATCTGCCGTACCTAACAATGTAATATTAACATCAGATTCCTCAGCCTTAGAAATAGCTGGTTTGGCTGTTACTGCTGTTACAAGAAGCATAAGAATAATAAAATAGCATACATAATTCTTCCATTTCATTTTTTGCATAATAACAATATTTCTCCCCTTTTTGTACTGCTATAAAGTTGCTTGAACTTTAAAAATGTAACTTATTATTCGGAAAAATTCAACTGCAAAAGATAATTTTGGAGGTGATTCTGCTGTGAAAATATAGAGAATAAAATGCATATCCCTCCCTAGCAGAATAGTATTTACTTCTTCCTCTAACGTGTGAAGAGCGCTAAACCAACGGTAGATGTATATGTACTATCAAAATTATGGACATATAACTCATTTCCGGAAATCATTATAACTTAAAGATATAGTGTGTAATGCTGATTACATTTTCGGATTTCATTGCTAATTTATTTCCTTCTAAATGAAAATGCTGAGATCACTTCCAAAAATAATAACCCCGTTCTTCATTTAAGACGGGGTTTCACTTATACAGCAATTCGGATTCAGTTTTTTTTGAATGTTCGTTTCCTATTCAAGAGTAAGATCTGCTAGTTTCGTATTTTCTTCTGCTTATTGGTTGCTTTCAACTAAATTCATCATAATTTTAATCAAGACTTGTATTTTATCACTCGAACCCTTGATGCTATCCTAAATCGCTCAATAAATAGATAATAATTTTTACTTTTCAACTTCACAAAGCAATTTTACCTCTTTGATTTGTTCTATATGACGCTGTTCATGCAAATAGATTAATTCTATCCACTGATCAAGAAGTAATTCTCCAAGAGCTGGATGCATCACTGATTTTTTTGCCAATTTAGATTCATCTTCTATTGTACTCAGAAAACGCATCAATTCTTTTCTAGAGTCGTTTAACAAATCAACCATTTGCAGCAATTCAAATGGTTCTATACTTGGTTCAATCATTTCTGGTGCTATAAATTTTATCGATCTATCTAATACAATAGTATGAATTTCTTTACGCTCATTTTGGAAACTATCCATCTTTTTTAATCCTGACAAAATAACCGTTATAACTCTCTCATCTAATAAAACTAAGTGATGACAAACTTGTGCTATACTCCATTTATCCTTATCTGGTTTTCTATTAAATTGAGTATCACTTAACAAAGTAATTTCCTCAAATAATTGATTTCTCGTTTCATAAAACTTGTCCTTTACAAATGTATTCATGTGAATTCTCCTTTCATTAGAACCTATATACTTAGATTCCTGCGTTAGAAATATTCTCTATAGAAGAAAGATTTTCCTTCACTACTATTTCAATCAAATCTTTTCTTGCTTTAATAGTTTCTCTAATTCACGACTAAATATATGAGTTTTCTCAACATCCTTGAAGATTTCCTTGAGGTTATCATGTGCTACAGCTACACCATAATACTTTCCACGGAATCCTTTCAATACAACTACATAAAACGTTCCTAATTATCAATCTAGCATTAAATAAATGTAAAAAATGCCCCTATTCATTCATTTTTCATGCGTATGTATGTACATTTGTTAATTTATTCGATATATTATGTGTATTGAATGATTACGAAAAGCTTATTGGTCGCTAAAAAACACCTTATATTTTTATATCCGAGAAAACTACAAAATGTATAAAATTCCATTTGTCAAATGAATTTAATGCGGAAGGAGGTTTGTGGTTACTTCATCGGGATATAATAATCAGTTTTGAATTGATCAAAATATAGGAGGCGACATAATGTTTCGTACGATTTCAAATTTCATGAGAGTAGCTGAGATAAGAAACAAAATTCTTTTTACATTAGCGATGCTAATTGTTTTTCGAATTGGCACGTTTATTCCAGTTCCTCATACTAACGCAGAGGTATTAAAAGTACAAGATCAAGCTAACGTTTTAGGTATGCTAAACGTATTTGGCGGAGGAGCACTGCAACACTTCTCAATCTTTGCTGTAGGTATTACACCATATATTACAGCTTCTATCATAGTACAATTACTACAAATGGACGTTATACCTAAATTTTCGGAATGGGCAAAGCAAGGAGAAATGGGCCGTAAGAAATCAGCTCAATTCACTCGATACTTTACAATCATTCTCGCATTCATACAGGCCATTGGGATGTCTTATGGCTTTAATAATATAGCAGGTGGACAATTAATAACAGATCAAAGCTGGACTACATACTTATTTATTGCGACAGTTTTAACTGCAGGTACTGCTTTTTTACTTTGGTTAGGTGAACAAATTACTGCTAATGGTGTAGGTAATGGTATTTCGATGATTATCTTCGCAGGACTTGTAGCAGCGATTCCAAATGTTGCGAATCAAATTTATTTGCAACAATTTCAAAATGCAGGCGATCAATTATTCATGCACATCATAAAAATGGTTTTAATTGGTCTCGTAATTTTAGCGATAGTTGTTGGCGTTATTTACATTCAACAAGCCGTGCGTAAAATACCGATTCAATATGCAAAAGCTGTTTCAGGAAACAATCAATATCAAGGAGCAAAAAACACTCATTTACCTCTAAAAGTAAATAGTGCTGGTGTAATTCCAGTAATCTTTGCTTCCGCATTTTTAATGACGCCGCGTACAATTGCGCAGCTCTTCCCTGATTCAAGCGTATCAAAATGGTTAGTTGCAAATCTTGATTTTGCACATCCAATTGGAATGACACTTTATGTCGGTCTTATCGTTGCTTTCACATACTTCTACGCATTTATTCAAGTAAATCCTGAACAAATGGCAGAGAATTTGAAAAAGCAAAATGGATATGTTCCTGGTATTCGTCCTGGTAAATCAACAGAACAATATGTAACTAAAATTTTATACCGTTTAACATTTATCGGCGCAATTTTCTTAGGTGCAATTTCAATTTTACCGCTCGTATTCACAAAAATTGCTACGTTACCACCTTCTGCTCAAATTGGTGGTACAAGCTTACTGATCATTGTCGGTGTAGCACTAGAAACAATGAAGACGTTAGAAAGTCAGCTTGTGAAACGTCATTATAAAGGGTTTATAAAAAAAGCGAATTAAGTAAAAAAACACAGTTGGTTATTTTTCCAACTGTGTTTTTGATTTTACTACCTCTAATGTTCCCACTAATGTACCAATGATTTTTTCTAAGTTCATTATTTTTTCTTCTAAGGCTTGAATACGCTTATTGCTTTCGTCTACATCATTATGTTTTAAACTGTTATTGGAGACTTTGAACTGCTCCCCTAATTCGGAAGTGATATCTTCAATAGTTGATTGTGATTTTTCATCATTACTGGTTGTATTTGTATTTGAATTTAATTCAAATTGAAGTTCATATGTATTTCCAGTTACTTCTTTAGCTATTTGCGAAATTAAATCTTTATAAGACTTTTCAACCCACTCTTGTTGAAATTTATTTTTAAAATAAATGATCAATGAATTTTCATTTATTCTGGCTGTCGTTTCTTTGACCCATGTTTCATATGATGGTCTCGAAATTGTTAATTGCATTTTATCTTTTATTTTATTCCAAATTATTTTTGATTCCTCTTGTCCGGAAGTAAGTTGATTATTTTGCACGTGATGAATCTGTGCTTTAGAAGTGGCGTTTGATTCTATTTCGAACCAAATTTGATATTCTTCATTTGTAATTTTCTGTACGGTACTTGAAATTATATTTTTATACTCCCCTTCAAGCAAATCACGATGAAACGCATCTTCACAAAATATTATTAATTTATTATCTTCTATTGTAGCATTTGTATTTCTAATCCATGTCATAAATGTTTTCTCTGCTAGCTTTGGTCTTAATGCTTTTTTTACTTCATCCCAGCTATTAAGCCTTTCTTTTTGAACATCTTTCAACTTAGATGGTTCGCCATTACATAGATCAAACTGAATTTCAAATGTCGTATTATACATTTCTCGTAATGTATTAAATACTAATTCTTTGTAATGAGATTCTAACCAATCACGTGCAAATTCATTCGGACAATAAATTGTTAATATATCATCCTCTAAATAAACAGTAGTATTAGTAAACCAAGTTTCATATGATGGTTTTGAAATTTGCGTTCGAATTTTTCCCTTTACTTCAGTCCAATTCATTTTCATAATAACTCCCCTCTTTTTACAGTTCTCTTTCATATAGCTTAATAATATTACGCCTTTCCAATAAATAAAGTCAATCCGTATTGTAAATAAAATTCAAGCAGCCCTGATTTATACAGGGCTGCTTCTTTATACAACTACATTTCCTTCTCAAATAATCTTCCTTGTTTGAAATACATACGGAGTGTGGATCGATTAGCTAAAAATACACCAACCAAAATAAAACAAGCACCTATTCCCATTGTAGGGTTTAAAGGTTCTCCTAATATGATGTATCCAACTATAATAGCAATTAGTGGTGAGACATATAACCACGTTGACGGAAATACAGGATTCGTTTTTGATAAGAGCCAGTAATATAATCCGTGTCCACCAATTGATCCGATAAAGATGAGATATAAAATAGGCCACTGTACACTCCATGAAGCTAATACAGTTACATCCGGTTGTTCTACTATGACGGATACGATTAGTAATAAAACACCTCCGTAAAACATTTGAATACCATTAATGAGAAATGGCGATACACTTTGTAAATCCGAAAGTATTTCTTTTGAGCGAATAGAGCCTATTCCGTAAAATAATTCTCCTATTATTAAAACAAAACAAGCGATACTCCATATGAAACTTATTTCTTGGTGCATCCCTGGTAAAGAAACAAAGATAACGCCTATTAGTGCAATAACTAAAGCGACGAGTTGCTCCTTTTGTAATTTTTCCTTATTTCTCTTAGCTTGTAATAACAAAATCATCATTGGACCCGTAGCCGAAAGAACAGCAGCTAGCCCTGAAGAAATATATTGTTCCGCCCAGTACAATGATGCAAACGTCATGAAAGTTAAACAAAATCCAGCATACATAATACGTTTTGAAAATAGATGCGGTGTAATCTCTTTTCGCTTTAACTTAAATATAATCATAAGGATAACGCCTGCTAAAAAGAAACGAATTCCTGCTGAAAATAATGGGGGTGCTCCTGCTTCAATTCCAATTTTTATCGTTAAAAATGTTGTACCAAAAATAATACATACTAAAATATAATTGAAAATAACCATTACTTTTCCTCCTTTTTACTCTTAACATGAGTATAGAAGGTATAGTGTATAACAGTGTAACTATGTATATAACAGTTGCCTAAAATCATAGTTGATTCTCTATATATTTTTCGCTTTAATAAAATAAAAACGAAAAAGGTGAAACCATGAAGATTGTCCTTCGTAAAGAATCCAACATACCGTATTACAAGCAAATATATATGCAAATTGTTGAAAGAATACAAAGTGGCATGCTTTCGCATGGTGACTTACTTCCATCTTTACGCTCTATGGCCGAAGATTTACAGATTAGCCTATTAACTGTTCGTAAGGCGTATAAGCAGTTAGAAAAGAAAGAATATATACGCATTGAGCAAGGAAAAGGTGCTTATATACATAAACATGTAAAGAAAGATTTCAGGTCAATTCCGTATAAATGGCAACAAACAAAAACGATTAATGTTATGCGATCTCAATATGCAATGAATCAGCACCGGAAATATTATGATTTTTCACAAGCGATTTTATATCCTCGCTTATTACCAAATCCATTCTTGGCAGAAGAAATGCATAAAATACTTAATAAAGACCAGATGATTCTAGCAACTTATGGGCCAGTTCAAGGCGATTATGAACTGCGAGTTGAAATAGCAAATTACTTAAATGAGCACCAGAAATTAGTGACAGACCCATCTCAATTATTAATTACAAGCGGAGCACAACAAGGAATTGATTTAATTGCTCAAACATTATTAAAACCTGGTGATATTGTATTAGTGGAAAGCCCGTGTTACAGTGCTGCACTTGATATTTTCATCAATAAAGGTGTTCAAATTATTCCAGTTTCTCTTGATAATCATGGAGTTCGCTCCGATTTAATCGATGATATTTGTCAAAGTAAAAATCCCGTTTTATTGTATACGAATCCAACTTTCCAGAACCCGACAGGTACAGTAATGAGTAAAGAGCGAAGAATGGAACTTATAGAACTAGCAGAGATATATGAGTTTTTTATAATTGAAGATGATTCTTTCGGAGAAATATATTTTGAGGATGCTATTGTTCCCCCTCCAATCAAAATTTTTGATAAGAATGGCCATGTAATATATATAAAAGGATTTAGTAAAACGTTAGCACCAGGACTGCGTATCGCAGCACTTATTGCCGATGGTCCTATTTTTGAATGGTTATTTGCTGTAAAAGGTTCAATGGATATCGGTAGTCCTTTATTAACACAAAAAGCACTTCTACCGTTTTTACGTGCAGAACGTATGAAAAATCATTTAGAGAAATTACGTACAGCTTTACAAATTAGACGTGATATAACGATTGATATTTTATCACCACTTAAGGAAATAAACTTTAAAATTCCAAATGGTGGCTTTAATTTATGGGTTGCACTTCCTAATTCGATAGATCCTTTTACTTTATTACAAAAAGCAAATAAAGTAGATGTTTCTTTTTTGCCAGGAACAGCTTGTCTATTACATAACGAAAGAAATAATAACCAATTAAGAATTAGCTATTCTATGTTAAATGAAAAAGAGATGTTAATTGGATTAGAGAAATTACATGATACAATACGAAACTATAAACTTTAGAAACACATGCACAATCCTTTTAAGCTAAAAAAAGTAAATACCCCAAAACATTTTTGTTTTGGGGTATTATGAAATTTTTAAGTATGTTAAGTCATTTTTATTCCACTTTCATGACAATCTTACCTCTAACATGTTGACCTTCACTCAAAATATGAGCTTCTCTGATCCCTTCTTCATTAAACGGCACAACCTTACTTACAATAGGCTGAACTTTTCCATGTACAATTAAATCTGACAATGCTTCTAATTGCTTTCCATCTGGTTTTAGCCATAAAAACCCTGATTTTATCCCTTTTACTTTTTGAATTGGCTCATGAACAATCAAAACTAAAGCACCACCAGGCTTAATAATTTGAAAGCTTTTTTCTTGTACTTCACCACCTATTGTATCTAATACAATATCGAAATCTGATAGTAATTCTTCAAATTTATCGTTTTTATAATCAATAACAAGATCTGCCCCTAAAGACTGTAAAAACTCTTTATTTTTATCACTCGCAGTGGTCGCAACAAAAGCTCCAAATGATTTGGCGATTTGGATTGCTAAACTTCCAACTCCACCTGCTCCAGCATGAATGAGCACTCGGTCATGTTCTTTTATTTTTGCATAATCTACAAGACTTTGCCACGCTGTAAGTCCTGCAAGAGGAATCGAAGCTGCCTCTTCGAAACTTAGGTTAGTAGGCATATAGGAAACTAAATCTGATTTTACTGTAATGAATTCAGCATAAGAGCCTTTTCCTATATTTTCAGGTTTCGTAAACACTTTATCTCCTATTTTGAAACAATCTACACCTTCCCCAACTTCTTCAATAACTCCAGCTACATCTAACCCTAAGATGATTGGAAATGAAAATCGCAACTGTTCTTGTAGGTCTCCTTTTCTTATTTTCCAATCAACAGGATTAACAGCTGTTGCGAGAATACGTATTAATACCTCGTTATTCTTAACAACCGGTTTTAAAACTTGTCTTTCTTTTAATTCTTCAACACTACCATATTGATCTATAACAATTGCTTTCATTTCCTCTCCTCCTTGTTGTTTATTGTAATAACATACAATTATTTCTCAAAATTTTTTGTCTTGAATAATCATATAATTATTTTTGGGGGTAATTATGCTATAAACAAATCTTACTCACATCTTAGAACCATTACAAACTGTATTGTTAATTAAATTCAAAAGAAATGGAGATAATTTTATGACTGAAAAGATATTTAAAATAAACGGAATTGATATATGTACAGAAAGCTTTGGGAATCCTAAGAACCCAGCTATTTTATTAATTATGGGTGCTACGTGTTCAATGGTTTATTGGGATGAAGAATTTTGTGAACGGTTGGCGAACACAGGGAAATTTGTTATTCGTTTTGATAACCGTGATGTGGGACGCTCAGTTGCATACGAGCCTGGAACTTCCAATTATACCGTTACAGATATGGCTGAAGATGCAATTGGGGTACTAGATGCTTATCATATTGACAAAGCACATCTATTTGGTATGTCATTAGGTGGCATGATTGCTCAAATTGCTGCTGTAAAACATCCCGAAAGAATTTTAACGTTAACATTACTAGCTACAAGTGTGATAGGATCTGACAATAACACGCGCGATTTACCCCCGATGGATGAAAGAATTTTAACACACCATGCTAATGGCGCGCATTTAGATTGGACAAATGAAAATGTTGTAGCAGAATATTTAGTTTCAGGATCTCGCCTATTATGTGGATCCAAACGAACATTTGATGAAAAAAGGGTCTACAAACAAGTCAAACAAGAAATAGAACGAGCTAACAATCTATTAAGTATGTTTAATCATGCTCTACTTCAAGGAGATGATGCATATGAAGGTGTGCTTCACTCCATACAAGCACTTACATTAGTCATTCACGGAACAGACGATACTGCACTCCCTTTTGAACATGGTCTTGCAATAATTGATGAAATTCCTAACTCAGCGCTATTAACCCTTGAAGGCGCAGGACATGAAAATCATCCCGATGACTGGGAAGACATAATTCATGCTGTTACTGAGCATACATCTAAATTATAGATAAATAACGAATAGAAGGGCACACCGTAATTTGTGCCCCTTCTATTCGTTACATTAAAAAAAGCCCATCACTGTATCCGTATGTATAGTGATGGGCGATACTTATATTTTTATATGTTTAAAAAAACGGACAATCTAATTGATCAACAGCTTCCCATGATTTTTTTTTTATATTATCGGTGGATTTATTTGCTTCTAGTGGTACGTTTTTAAAAGGATTAACTTCGACCTTTAACAAGGATGATGGCTCTACGTATAATGAGAAAACATGGCTGCTTGGTATAGCTTTTGACACATCAATATCTCCCACTTGTTTAAAGAGTTGCTGTGCAGCAAAGAAAAAGAAATTGGTTGGGTTTGATTGTTTATTCAGCCATGCAAGCATTTCAGGTGATACTGATTTATGAATATTGATTTTCACTCGATCACCACGTTTATATCGCCTAGATCGCATGTTTCCACCAACTAACTTATCGTTAAGTTTGTAAATCCTAACTCTTTTTGCTTATGCTCTCTATATTTTGGTGAACAAGTGTATACTAATAATCCACGTGCATTTGTAAATAATGGATTATCTACAAAGATTACATTTGTTAAACGCCCTTTTTGTTTTAAAATCATTTTCAAGCTATTTTTAATGATAACTGCGCCCCCGCCATAAATAAACACGTATGGATCGTCTTTCATATCATCAATTTTGTTAATAATATCCGTTGCGACACGTGCTGCTAAACCTAATAATGCTGGTTGTGATTCTTCAACTAATAACGCATTTCTTGGATGCTTTTCATTTAAATATATTTGGTTAAACTCTGTAATGCTATCAATCGTCTTTGTTGGATACTTCCGGTTCCATCTCGTAATTATTTGTAGTAACGTTTCTTTCACACCGTATGATAAGCCTTTACTTAGTTGTGGTCTAAAGTTTACGCCTAGTGAAACTACTTCTTCTGTAGTCCCTGCTCCAATATCAAAAGATAATAGTGTTTTATCAACAAAATCAATTTCAGAAACTTGATTTTGTTCACATTCTATTTTATGTTTCACAACATTTCCTTCTTCATCATATACAATGCCCCACGTCCCAGAAGCGCCCTCAGGTAGGCATTTACAATATTCGATAGAAATATTAATTGTCACATCACGTCCGTTTGGATAATGGAACACCACTTTATGGTTACCCATATAACGTTTTGCATTTTCCGCAGCTATTTCTTGCGTAATGAGTTGCATAGGAAGAGCAACTGATAAATCATAACGAATATTAATATGACTAGAAGTTGGACTTTGACGCATAGCACTTACTGCTAAGCCTGATAGAATTGTAATAACCATTAACTCATCCGTTGACTTATTCGATTTCTTCTCTACTTCAGTACCTTTTAATTGATCTTGAATTACTTTTTCTCCAACGACATACCGCACGTTATTTAACATTAACGATGGAGAACTAATGGTCACGTCAATGTGATTTTCTAATTCAGATAATGAAACATCTCCCTCATCTAAGAGTCCTGTAGGCTCTCCTATATATAAAGAATATATACTCGGAATAAAAATAGGGTCTTGCCCTTTCACCATTAACTTCAAACCGTTATTTCCTGCATCAGCACCAGCTTTTAAAAGAATAGACATAACTACCCCCTAAATTAATCTGACATCCCTTCCAAATATATGCGAGCCCATTCTTTTACATTCAAATGTAATGTAATTTTTTATTAATCTTAAAAACAAAATATCATATTCTCGCCCTTTATGTAAAAAGTATTTGACATGGAGCTTTTCCAATTTTATACTATGAGTGTAAAGAGTTTTTTACAACTATGGAGGTGTCATTTCTAAATTGAAGCATAAAAAATTTATTTTCATGATTATCGTCTTATCATTAATCGGAGTCCTCATACATGGCGCATATAAATATGTAACAGAAGGTTCGATTTTGGGAGGAACATTATTCGCTTTTTCGTTAATATTTGGTAATTTAATTAATCAAATTACTTGGGGAGATCCAAATGGAGTATCGGAAGAAAGCCAAGATGAAATGGGACAGCAAATCAGATATAAAAGCTTTAAAATTTCTTATTTTGCACTTATTTGTTTCATGTTTCTAATTTTAATATTTTCAGAAGGATTTGCCTTCCTATTACTTGATGAAATAAAGAATCTTCCTCTCTTTATCGCACTTTGTTCTTCATTCTTTATTTATCCTATTGTCGAACTTATAGTCGGAAAACAATATAAATAAAAAGATGAGATTTTCTATATAGAGAAAATCTCATCTTTTTATATTTACATATCCTCAACTATCGCTTTTAATTTATTCACAGTCCGCCAATTTCTTACTGTAGCTGGTGTATGTAACTTCTGAAACTGGTTCATTAATTTGGAATTTCGAATGCTATTTTTGAAAAATAAATACACAACTTTTTCATGTATATAACAATCTTCAGTCTCATTTTTTTGCATAAGCAGCTGATCTTTTTCTATTTCAGAAAGTTCATTTGCTAGGAAGGCAACATGTATACTTTCCCCTTCTAGCAATGAATTGGCTTTATAGGGGCATCTTTTTATAATATTTATAAATTCCTCATTTGTTCTTAACATGACTGGAACATCAAAACCAAAAACGTTTTTAATTTCAGATTGTATTCGCTCCTTTAGAAATTTTATATCTTCCTCAGATTCGAATACGATATTACCGCTTTGAATATATGTTTTCACTTGTTTTAACCCTATTGATTCAAACACTCGTTTTAAATCAGCCATTTTAATTACCTTATGGCCGCCTACATTTATCCCTCTTAGTAATGCAATATAAATTGCCATATCATTTCTCCTCAATTAAATGTATTTCACAATTGATCTACAGTGATAATAAAGTAAGTTAATTTTAATATAAACTATAAGAACCTTGCCACAATCTATCGTAGTAAGGTTCTTTAAAGTTCTTTAATTTTGTTCAACGAAAGGTGCTTTCGTTATAGAACTGTTGACTTTTTAAACAAAGGTATGTATCCTCCACTAGGCCCATAAGCAACTCCAATTTTTTCCCATTCATATTTTTCATAATAGCCTTTAAGATCTGAAGTAAGATAAAGAAATTTGTATCCTCTTTTTGCTGCTTCTAGCAGTCCATGATTCAACAAGTCTGCTCCTATAGAGTTACCTCTAAATTTTTCATCTACAAACAAACATGCTAGCCACGGGCTCAAATCCTGACGACTGTTTAAATCATTACGAATTAATGCATAAGTTCCGATAATCTTATCATCTACTTTTGCAATGTAAAAACTCGGTATGTCATTTGGATCAATTAAAGCATTAGTCATACAATCTTCATAAAAAGCACGCCCTCCTTCCTCACCCCATTCTTTCCAAAACACATCTATTGCCTTATTAAATAAGTCATCCTTCTTTAGTAATTGAATTATTTCCATAAAGCTACGACCTCCATTAGTATTATTTAATACTTGTAAAACTAACTAAAATTAATGTTTTTCAAGTATCTTTATTTTTTTATGTCACTAGCTATAATTTCTTCACTCCTAAATATATGTGTTTTATATTTATTCTCTTATCGTTCTAAGTAAAAAACTTACTACTTTGTTATGCAAGAGTAAGTTTTTCTTCTCATTATTTCATGATAGGTAAATGCATTATGATTTGTTGACCAATTGGTCCCATTCTTCTAAAGCCTTTATCTTGGAAGCCGACTTTTTCATATAAATTTTGTGCAGGAATATTTTTTTCATTCACAGCAAGTATAACTTCATTTTTTATCGGAAAATAACGTTTTACAAACTCTTGTAATAGCGCCAATGACTTTTTAGCATATCCTTTCCTTTGTCTATTGTGATTTATAGAAAATGAAGTTAAAAGTAATGCGTTCTCATTATCTGTGAACTCCTGTACTCTATCACCTGTTTGCAATGCGAAAAGGCCAACAGGTACCCCATTGTAATCCAAAATAACAATCACATTTTTTGTATGATCACTTTTAGCTTTCTCCAGCAATTCGCCTGGGTCTGATGTAAATTGAACTTGTTCACTTGGTAAAGTAAATGTTTGTATAACTTCTTTATATTTTTCTTTATACGGAACTAATTGAATTTCCCCTGTATGTATGTTCATGCAAAACTCTCCCATTTTTTACTTATTAACTTAAACCTTGCTGCGCTTTTGAATGCACTTTTCCATCTAAAAAGGTAATTTCAACAAATGAAGTTGAATCGCTTCCTTTCCAAGAAAAAATTTGTTTAATTTGTGTAGAATGTTCTACGCCTTCTTCTATGAGTAAATTCCCTTCAAAACCAATTAATTCTTTTACTTCTTTATAAGTCATTCCTTCATTTATGTGCGAGAAATGATTTATATTGATAGATTCTTTCTGCTGTCTCTCCATCACAGTAGAAGAAGTTGTGGTTTGTTTTTTTACTTCTTTCTTCTGTTCACACGCTGTCATACTGAAACCTAAGCATAAACTACATAATATTAATGTGCTTTTTTTCATCATAACAGTTGTCCCTCCCATCATAATTAAACCATATATTCCCTTAAAAATAAACTGAATATTTAATATTATATAAAAAAACCCGTACAATTTAGTACGGGCCTAAGGTTAACTTTATTTATTCAAATGATTATTTGATTGGTCATTCTGTTCTTTTCTTAATTCTTGTTCTTCATCTTTTGGTAATTGTTTATCATTATCTTTAATTGGATTTGTTTCTCGATTTTCAATCATGTCATTTGGAACTTGTGGCATTACTCGGCCAACAATTGCTGCTAACTCATCAAGTATACCTTCACCTGTTTTTCCTTTTTTAATTTGCTTTCCAATTTGTTTGAGACGTTCATACGTATCAACATCCGCTACAACAACTGCATTAGCACCATCAGGATCGTTTTTTAAACTTTCTGCTACAGAGTATTTAATGGACTCCACACGAGTTCGATCGAGTTTCGCTTTTACATCAATACCTACAATAGCATATTTCCCAACAACGACTGCTGTTGCATCATTCACTCCTGGCACACTTGCGGCTAAAGATGCTAAATGGTCTGCTGCTTTTTCATTTGGCTTATTTGATTTGTTCGTATAATTAACATTTTTTTGTTCTGGCTTTTCGTTTGGGTTGTCCTTTTTTCCAATACTACATCCAACTATAAAAAAGCAAAACATTAACATATATATTAGGGTTTTCATTATTTTCACCACTTTACTAATAAGGTTTAATCATAAATTTTTTCAACAGCTTGCATTTTCTTTACTTTTTCTTCTGCTCCGCTATTTGCATTAATGAAAATTTGGTACGTATCTTTCCCTAACGTACCTACAAATTCATAGCAAAGTACTTCATTATGCAAATCATTTACTACGACGGCTTTGCGTTCTTCCATAACTTTAACATCTGGATTGATTTTCTTTCTCGCTTCTGCTGCAGTTAGCTTTGCTGATGGAACCGTTCGTTTTTGATGTGACGCTAAATATTCTTTTGCGGAAAATCCAACGATAGAACCGTCATCTAAAGCAATTTTCATTTGAATTGCTTCTGGATAAATTCGTATGCCATTCTCATTTACAACATACGTAAATACACCAACATTATCATATTGTGAGCTATCATAAAGCTCCATATTATTAAACTTATGGTCCTTTAAGAATTTCAAACCTTTACTTCCTGCATCGTTTAAACTAACTTTCTGTTTTTTAATTTCTCGATTATTCATAACCCAAATTGGATATCCGCCTTTTCCGGTAATATCCATATAAAACTCATTATTCGTCGCTTCATCTTTAATTTTCACACTATAGAAAGATTCTTTTGCACCTTTTCCGCTTTTCTCAACTTCTACTTTTTCATTTCCTTTTAAATTTAAAAATGATTTTGCGATTTTCGCCGCTTCATCTTTTGAAATCGCTTTTCCTTCTGCTTCAAATCCGCCTTTTTTATTTTTTTGCGCACTTGTAAAGGTCGGTCCGAAGTTTGTAGATGAATACGATGTTACATTTTTTTCTACAGTCTTTAATCCATCAATAATTGTATTGTCTGCAGGATCACGATTTGATGCGAGTGCCATCTCAACATCCATCCAGCGTAAATTATTTTTCAAAACAAGATGTTGCACTTTTCTTAGTTCATCTTGTATATTTCCTGCATTTGAGTATAAAGTTTGCAACGTTTTGTATTCTTGATCATTTAACGGCTCTTTTTCTAAATCACGAATGGCTGCACGGTAACTAAAATCACCAATATTCGCTAAAAATTCTTCCGTTTTATTAAAAGGCATTAATGTTAAAGGAAGTTGCCCTACATCCGAACGAGCTTCAGATGTTAATCTCCATACATCTGCTAATGCAGGTGATAAAGATGCACGTGAATTCATCGCGAGCGTTGTTCCAATTTTGTCGTGCAATAAATCAACCTCATATGCTAAATCATGAAATGCACGTTGATAGCTATTTTCCGCTCGAATTAATACTGCATTTTTCTCTTGGTGCTCTTTATAGCCCCAGTATCCTGTCCCAACTACACCGATTGTTAATAATACGATTATAATACCTCGTAACATAGTTCCACCTCCGCTCTATTTACAGAAAATATGTTTTCCGATCTTTTTAATTTGTGGACGCGTCCAAATCCATTTACTTGTTGCAGTATCTGGATTGAAATAATACAATGCATTTCCTGTTGGATCCCATCCATTAATTGCATCTAATACAGCTTTTTTTGCTGTTTCATTTGGTGTTAAATATATTTGCCCGTCTGCTACTGCTGTGAATGCTCTTGGCTCAAAGATTACACCTGAAACGGTATTTGGAAATGATGCACTTGTAACACGATTCAATATAACTGCAGCTACTGCAACTTGTCCTAAGTATGGCTCACCACGTGATTCTCCATATACTGCGTTTGCCATGAGCTGAATGTCATTTTGAGAATAGCCATTTGGAACATTTGTCCCTTTATTTTGAGGTGGTTTATTTTCTTGCGCAGTACCACCACTATTTCCTTTATTAGCAGTTGACTTGTCATACTTCGTTGCCTTCACGAGCATTTGCTTCGTTTTAGCTCCAGCTAAACCATCAACAGGTAATCCGAATTTCTCTTGAAAATTTCGAAGTGCCCAATATGTACCCCATCCGAAAACACCATCCACTTTTCCCGTATAAAACCCGTTATATTTCAAACGAGATTGCAGTTCAATGACATCCTCGCCAGATGCTCCTCTTTGAATGACTTGATTAGAAAAGGCTTCTACATTTTTTAGTTGTATACTACTGACCATCAAAGATAGTCCTATGAACGCAAGTAAAACTGCTATTTTAAAAATAGCTTTTTGACGCATAATTTTCCCTCCTTAATTACGGAAATGATTTCTTGGTTATGTTTTGTAAAAGCCTCGCTTTTATGTAAAGAAGACAAAAAAATCCAAGCTAATATCGTTGAAAAAATATGTAAACAATATACAAAAAGAATAAAAGGAGTTCATCATGAAGAAATTGTTAAAGCGTGTCGCACTCGTCATTCTGTTCCTAACAACATGTTCAAATATATATACCGGCTCATCAATTGTTCATGCGCAGCCGCCGTATGCTAAATGGGGGAAACTTGCTGTAGAAAAGACGAAAGAACAATACCCGAAAGCTGAGATTATTGATTATCTTCATATAGGTAGAAAACCAAAAACCGTTCAAATAACAGTTGAAAAATTTAAATTATGGCTACGTGAAGATGGAAAAGAATATGGTGTTTTTGTTGATGTAGAATTTGAAACGAAGACAGAGAAATTTATAACGGTGTCGTTCCAGAAGACGAGTAGATAAAATAAAACCCCACTGTTACTAATGTAAACAGTGGGGTTTTATTTTCTAAATTACTTTTAATTGTGAAGAAACTAAACAATTGAACTGGATTGAACGGATCCACCTGTGGCCTTATTGAACATTGTAATTCTCTTGTACATGCTCAATAAATAATTTCAATGGAACGAGTCCACGTTTTGGCATATGACTGCTTATTACAGCAACGACCTCTAACTGCGGAATGATAACGATGTATTGTCCGCCATATCCCATAGCAAAGTACATACAATACGGTATGTGAAATCTTTCGTTATTCAATACCCACCAGTGATATCCATATGCCCCGACATGTTCATACGTTTCAAATAGAGCCATACTTGATTTTTCTAACCATTTCGATGATACGATTTCATTCCCCTGCCAATATCCATTCTGCAAACATAATATTCCGAGCTTTAATAAATCTTTGGATTTCATTTTCATACCGAAGCCGCCGACATGTATTCCTTGGGGATCTTGTTGCCACTCATATTCGGTAATTTCTAATGGATTAAACAAATATCTTTTCGCAAACTGCTCTGTCGACATTCCAGTAGCTTTTTGGATAATGTAACTAAGTAAATGCGAAGAACCTGAGTTATAATTCATTTTTGTAGCGGGTTTTTCAATTATTGATTTTTCTAATATGTACTGCACCCAGTTTTCCGATTCTACAAAATCATTTGGGAACACTACTCCATTTCCGAACTCTTTCCAATCCTCACCTGTGGTCATCGTTAATAAATGATACAGAGTCAAATCCCGCTTTTCCTCAGATACATTTTCAATCCACTCTGTAATCGATGTATGTATATCATTTATATATCCTTTATCGATTGCAATACCAATTAATATAGATACAATGCTTTTTGTAATCGAATTTATTTTAAATAGATTATTTTCACACTCTAACGTTTTATAATACTCAGTTGTTAACTCACCTTTTTGATAAACGAGAAATGTATTCACTTTTTTCTTTTCAAATTTATTTTCTAGTTGCTTGAAATCCAAAACTTTACCTCCATTTAAATAGTTACTCAATGTATTATATCTTGTAGTTTCCATTAAAACATAATTGTGCTCAAATAAAAAAACAAACCTGCCAGTTAAACTGACAGGTTTGTTTTTATAATTTCGTACGAACATTCCAAAGCTCTGGGAAGAAACTTTGATCAAGTACTCGTTTTAAATAAGATACACCAGAAGATCCGCCTGTTCCCATTTTATGTCCGATAATGCGTTCTACCGTTTTCATATGACGGAAACGCCATTGTTGTAACCAATCTTCAATATCAATCAATTTTTCAGCAAGCTGGTATAAATTCCAATATTTTTTTACGTCTGCATATACTTCTATCCATGCTGCTTCTACTGTTGCATCTTCTTCATAAGGCTGCGTAATATCACGATTTAACACATCTTTATGAATCGGGAACCCTTCTTTTACAAGCGCTTGAATTGCCACATCATATAGACTAGGTGCATGTAGTGCTTTATGAAGGCGAGCATGTAATTCTGGATCTTTTTCATAAATCTTTAATGCATGTGGTGTTTTATAACCAAGTGCATACTCAATCATACGATATTGGTACGATTGAAAACCTGAAGCTTGACCGAGCGAGTCACGAAACTCAATGTACTCTGATGGCGTTAATGTCGCCAGAATATCCCAAGATTGAATAATTTGAGATTGAATTTTTGAGACACGTGCTAACATTTTAAATGCTGGTTGTAATTTATCTTGTTTAATAGATTCAATTGCTGCATTTAACTCATGTAAAATGAGTTTCATCCAAAGTTCACTTGCTTGGTGAATAACGATGAATAACATTTCATCATGATGGTCTGATAATCTCTTTTGAGAAGATAGTAAACTATCTAATTGCAAATACTCCCCGTACGTCATATTCTCTTTAAAGTCCGTATGAATCCCTTTTTCCATAATTACCTTTTCGTTTTCTTTCATATTAGCCAAACGCCCCTTTATATATATCTCTACTTATATTGGTCTAATAACTGCTCGAACTGGACTTCCATCTGCATCTGTTAAGGCAAGTGGTAATGCGATTAGTTCATAATCTCCATCTACTACATGATCTAGTACGACATTTTCTAAAATGTGTATTCCATGTTTAAACAATTGATGATGCGCTTCTAATTCTTTATCATCTAATGGATCAACTGAGGGAACATCTACCCCAATTAAACGTATCCCTTTCTCTGAAAGAAACGGTGCTATATCTGCACGTAAATGCGGGATTACATCTGGGAATTCATTCGCTTTACCATGTGAAGATGTGCGTAACAATAAGCGTTCTACGCCTTCTAAATGAAAGTTTTCTAATTCCTTTTTCCCGATGCTTTCAAGATTAGAAACATCAATGATTCTTGTAGGTCCAACATAAACTTGAACATCTAAGTCTATTACTTTCTTTCCTTCATTATCAAAATGAAACGGTGCATCAATATGAGTGCCTGTATGAATACTCATCGTTAACTTTCCGACATTTACTGATCCACTCTCTTCTTTTGACCATGAAACTTCATACGAGAATGGTGTATCCCCTGGCCAAGTGGCAATATCATTATTTAACGGTTGTGAAATATCAATCCACTCTGATGTTTTCATGTTTATGCCACAACCTCTCGCTTATTTTCAAATTGCTTATACTCTTCATCTTTCATAATATTCTTTAAAATACGAACAGACTGCCATACTTCCTCGTACGTATTATATAAAGCAACTGGCGCAAGTCTCACTCCATTTGGCGCTCTAAAATCTGGAATTACACCATTTGCTTTTAACGCTTTACATATGCGTGCTGCTTCTGCATGCTCTAAATAAATATGCCCGCCTCGTTTTTCATCTTCTAATGGATTTCCTATTGTAAATCCAAAACCTTTTAATTCATAATCAATTAAATCAAGCATGTATCTTGTAATATGTAGAGATTTTTCGCGTAAACGTTCTATACCAGCATCTTTAAAAATTTCAAGAGAACCGATTAACGGCGCTGTACTTAATACGTGCGGTGTACCAATTTGATAAGCACCTGCATGATCAGCAGCTGTTAATGTATGTTCCATATCAAATTGCTTATCTTTTCTGGAACTAAACCAACCTGATAACCCTGGAAGTCTATTAAAATGCTTCTTATTTACATATAGCCCCGCTACACCACCAGGTCCTGCATTTAAATATTTATAGTTACACCAAATAGCGAAATCAACATCCCACTCTTTGAAATGATGTGGAATAGAACCGATTGAATGACATAAATCGAATCCAATATGAATACCACGCTTATGCGCTTCCGCTGTTAAACGTTTCATATCAAGAATTTGGCCGCTTCTATACAGTACAGAAGGCAATAAAATTAAAGCGACATCATCTGTCATCGCATGAATAATATCATCTTCAGAAAGTGTTCTACCATCTCGGCTCTTCACTCGCACTAAATGCTGATCTGGCTCTAACCCTTTTAATCGAATTTGACTTTGAAGTGCATATATATCTGATGGGAATGTTAACTCATCCGCAAGAATTTTTGTACGTATTCCTTTCGGCTCATAGAAAGTTGCGATTACTTGATGAATATTCGTCGTCGTGGAACCGGTTACAATAGTTTCTTCTGGTAAAGCTCCAATAAGAGGTGCTGTCAGTTCACCTAATTTCTCCGAAAGGAAAAACCAAGGATGCTCACCCTCTGTCCAGCCGTTAATGCCATACTCTTTCCATGAATCTAGCAACGTAAGTAACGATTTCTTTGCTCTTTTTGAAAGTAGCCCTAATGAGTTTCCATCTAAATATATTGTTCCTTCTTTTTTATAAAATTCAGTTTGAAAATCTTTCAGTTCATCATGTTTATCACATTCAAGCGCATACTCATAAGTTGGTTGAAATGGTTCTTTATACATGGTGTCACCTTCTCTTAATTTTCTTTTTATTCTAACTAATTGAAATATATCACCTTAGTTGATATAACGTCAATGATATTATGTCAGTTGACTTTATATATGAATTTCTTTTACAATACAGTTATATTTTCAGATATTTCAGTATAAAGAGGTGATTCTTTGAAAAACAGTACTCTTTCATCAAGAAAACACCGCTCCTTAGAAACAAAGAAAAAACTTTTACACTCTGGCTATACTATTTTTATACATAATGGTTTTCAAAAAACGACAATTACACAAATTATTAAGCATGCAGAAACTGGTTATGGAACCGCATATGTATACTTTAAAAACAAAGATGATCTCCTCATCGTTTTAATGGAAGATGTTATGAATCAATTTTATGATATTGCTGAGCGCTCCTTTTCGCCTCAAACAAAAGAAGAAGCACGTAGCATGATTCAAAATCAAGTTAGAGCATTCCTACAATTAGCAGAGAAAGAACGAGCTATATTGCAAGTTGTGCAGGAGGCAATCGGATTATCAAAAGAGATACGTCAAAAATGGGACGAGATACGAGAACGCTTTATAAACAATATTACGCAGGATATTACATACTCTCAAGAAAGTGGATTAGCACAATCTAAATTAAATAAAGAAATTGTAGCCCGTGCTTGGTTTGCGATGAATGAGATGTTTCTTTGGACGATTGTGAAAAATGATAAAAAATTAGAGTTAGAAAAGATAGTACATACATTGACGGAAATGTATACGACGGGATTATATAAATAGCACACCTTCAATGAATAAGGTGTGCTATTTTACATCTATAAAAATATTTTATCTGGGTATGGTAACGCTAAAGGCGGCTTTTCAGATAAAGAGAAATATTGTAGGTTTAAAGATTCACCATCTATCGATTTTAGCTCGCCACTAGTAACTTCACACTCAAACACAACAACTATATATTCTACTTCATCACCATTCGGATATGTATGACGGTACTCTTCTCCTCCAAATACCCCTTTTTGTTTTTTTACTTGCACTTTCAATCCTGTTTCTTCCCAAACTTCCCGAACTACTGCTTCTTCTGGAGTTTCCCCAAGCTCAATTGCTCCAGCTGGCAAACTCCAGTATTCCCCACCAGGAAATTGAAACAAAATATCCCCCTGCTCATTTTTTATCACAGCAGCTACACTCGGCATAAAAATTAGTTCATGACCTAATTGCTTCCGGATCTTTTTATAATATAGCGACATAGACATATAATTCTCTCCTACCCTACTAATAACTGTATTTTCTGATATTTATTATATAATATTCTTAATGCTAACTTCTATATAGAAAGGAAAAGAATATGTCGTCAGAAAAACTAGTAAATGAATTTCTATCATTTTTAGGTGCTACAAAACAGCCTAATAGCTTAAAATTTTTAAATGAGCTAATTAAAGCTCATCAAGAAAAAGTAAAGTGGGAAACCCTTTCTAAAATAATTGACTGGGAAAAAGGTAATGAAACAGGGGATTATTTTCCTTCCATTGAGACATACATAAACCGTATTACAACAAAAGGTCTGGGCGGTACTTGTTGGACGCACTCGATTGGATTCCATTGGTTATTATCAAATCTTGGTTTTGATGTTCATTATATGTATATGGACCCCGGACATTTATGCTTACGAGTTAACTGAGACCAACCTTATTATGTCGATGTTGGTTACTGTGCGCCTTTATTCCAAGCTTACTCACTTTATGAATCATTTCAAATAAGTAATGTTAGAGAAACTTTTACTTATGAAGTCTCAAATAATAGGGTTGAAATTACTAGAGATCCAGGTCCAGCAAAAATCTTAAATACAGAGCCAATACATTTATCAAGTATGAAAGAACTCATTACAAAGTCTAATGATTGGCCTACATCTCCTGTATTAAAGAAAATTCAGATCTTCGGTTATATCGATGGCATTCCGACTTCTATTAATAATAATGTTTTAAAACGATATTTCCAAGGTAAGAAAAGAGAAGAAAGTCTTACATCTTCCGAACTTAATTATTGGATAACAGAAAGATTTTGTGTCGATAAAGAAATATATGAAAGAACTATTGAGATTTTCAATATAAAATCTTCAAACAGTAAAGGCGTTACTCACGAGATTGAGTAACGCCTTTACCTTAATATATTTTTAATATTAAACTTCTTTATTATAAGCAGTTTCCACACATTCTGCCAAACGCTCCATTTGTTCCATAGTTAAACCTCGTGAAATCCATCCTGTTAACTTATACATAATTTTATAGTAAAAATTACTCGGTTCATATTCTGAAATTAATGTTAGTGCTGTACCTTCTTCATCTTCTTCTAACATATAAGTCATCGCTGAATATCAATGCTTCATTTCACTACCTAGTGAAATAATATGGGGGGCATCGTATTCAAGAATTTCTACTTCTGCCTCCAATATTTTCTTACCGACTTTTTGAACAGAAATATATTTATCTCCTACATGTGGATTCTCTTTATCTATATTTGAAGAATAGCGATTTTCTATTACAAACGTATTCCATTCTTTTATTTTTTCATCTTCTATTATATAGTCACATACAACATCCATTGGTGCTTTTATTACTATTTCAATTGCAAAACTCATTATACTGCCCCTCTCAAATACCCTATCCATTTCTATTTAACTAAATCATTATGCCATATTTTATATAGTGAAATACAAGTGGAATTTTAACTTTTATTGCGAGAATGTTTTTCGTAATAAGAAAATCATGAATAAATAATTTAAATACTTATTCATGCAAAATATCTTACTAACGATACAACAATTAAATATAACGCAACGAGTAGTAAAGCGATGCCCATACTTCTATTTTCTTTATTTTTAAAATTTTGCACCCCTAAACTAACTAACATAAACCCTAATAGTGTTTGTAAAATTAGCAAACTCTGTTTCGAAGCATCATTCCAACTATAAATGGAATACCCCATTACAATAATTGCAAGTAAAACCGTTAAAATCCTATTCATACGCAAATCCCTCCTATTCAAAAAGAAACCGCTAAGTTTCCTTAGCGGCTTTATTAACAATTTATATTTGTAAAATTATTTTTCATGAATTAGATATAAATCAAAAGAATTTCCTGGTTAATATAACTACGTATGTTAACACACTTTTTCTTTATTTAATCTACTCACAATTCCAACAATAAACTTATACTCAGCTCTACTTTTCCTTACTTTTTTAAACCCTTCTTTCATATCAAAAATTAAACACGTTTTGCGAAACCAAATTCGTACATATAAAGACTCAAAATAAATAGGTTTTATAATACCTCGTTCCTCAAATTCAGTTCCATCTTTATTTTCTGTTTCTGTTCGAACAAACCACCTATTTCCAATACCAATTTCAATATACTTCACATAAGTCCCCCTTTCGGAAATTAATTTCTAACTATTCTATTATTTCCCCGGTAAGCGCACATTCCGACAGAACATGAGCCCACAAAGAAAAAGTAGATTACAAAAATCTACTTTATAACTTATATTTTTGCATTCGTTTATAAAATGTACTTCGAGGTACATCTAACAGTTTTGCAGCTAACGAAACATTTCCATTCGTCTTTTCTAGCGCTTCAATCATACTATCACGCTGTATTTTCTCACGGAAATTTAATGTATACTTCGTTTTATTTTCTATTTGCAATTCAAGTTGATGTTGATTTCCCATCATAGTTTGTAATAAAAAAGAGATTTGTTTTTCGCATATTTCCCGTCCTTGCGACAAAATGTAAATACGTTCTAATACATTTAATAATTCTCGAATATTTCCGGGCCATGTATGTTGTGAAAATTGATTACAAATGCTCTTTGGAAATGCAACATTCCAATTCTTTCGTTCACAAAAATGTTGTATGAAGTACGGAATATCCTCCTTTCTTTCTATTAACGATGGAACATATAGCGGATAAACATGTAAACGATAATATAAATCTTGACGGAACTTTCCTTCTTCAACTAATCGCAGTAAATCTTTATGTGTCGCAGTAATAATACGAATATTGACTGGTACCTCTTTTGAACTGCCAATTGGGGTTACTGTTTGTTCTTGCAAAACACGCAATAATGCGACTTGCATCTCTGGCGGCACTTCACCAATTTCATCTAAAAATATTGTTCCTCCGTCTGCTTGTTCGAATTTCCCTTTATATCCTTGGCGCCGCGCACCTGTAAACGCTCCTTCAGCATAACCGAACAATTCACTTTCCATTAATTCTTTCGGTAATGAACCACAGTTAACAGCTATAAAAGGACCATTTTTTCTTGGACTATTTTCATGAATCGCTCTCGCTACATATTCTTTCCCTACACCTGTTTCACCACAAACATATACACTTGCGTCAGTTGGTGATACAAGCTTAATTTCTTCTAATGTATGTTGAAATACACTGCTCGTCCCAGTTACTCCAGGGAAAGTAATTCCATTTATAAATAGGGAAGTTGAAAATAATTTTTCTTGTTTATTTTCCTTTACATAAATACATTTCCCAATCATTCTATTATTACTGTATACTGGAACTTCTAATTTAGTTTTCAATCCATAGTGCATTAAATCTTCAGATTTCATTCGTGACCAATTACATACTCGTTCACGAACCCTCTTGCTTGCTGAAACGATAACATCACGATGATTACAAATAACAACTTGCTCATCACTATCAATTACATCTAAAAAACGATGAATTAAGTGTAGCTCATTTTGATGCACTCGAATACTACATTCACGTTCAATTGCATGGGCAAGCGAAGTTACCATACCGAGCATATATGGATGTGAAAACTCAATTGGACAGGAGAAATCTAGAACGCCAATTAATTTCCCATCATCATTATGAATGGGAGCGGCCGCACAGCTCCAGCTATGAGATGCGACAGAATAATGTTCTGTACCACTTATCATAATAGCTTCTTCAATTTCTAACGCTGTTCCTATCGCATTTGTACCAACAGCTGCTTCCGTCCACTTCACACCTTCAATGAAATTAATATGTTTCGCTCGTTTCAACGTTTGTTGATTTCCACTTAACGATAGAACGTAACCGTCTGGATCAATTAATAATGCCATCATTTGCAGTTCATCAATGGTTTTTCTCATATTTTGTATTTGAGGTATTGCTATATCTAGGAAGATTTCACTCTTTTTCTTTTGATCTTGAAAAACAACAGAAGACAAAATTTTCTGACCTTTATTCATATGAGGATTCACATTTGCTTGTTTACATCGATGCCATGACTCTGAAATTCTTTCGTTTATACGGTTCGAATCAAGGACTCCTTCATCAACAAACTTTTTCCATGTATGTAAGTAAAACGGTGAAGCTAACATTGTATCATCTCCCTATTCATTGTTTTGGAGATCTGTAAAAACATACTTTTATTATAAAACTGAATAAAAGCGTTTTCAATAAAACTAGAAAGACGACACAAATATGTTAATAATTTGAATATCTCAATGCATTTCTTTATTCTTTTTTAGTAGAACTATATTTTGTATAATGGACGCTACACTAAAATATAATTTTGTTTTAATTCCCATTATCCCTCACCTCTCTATCACTTTACAGTACATACTAACTCTTCATTTTTCATCTCTACTATGTACT
Source organism: Bacillus basilensis (assembly GCF_921008455.1). Taxonomy (NCBI): domain Bacteria; kingdom Bacillati; phylum Bacillota; class Bacilli; order Caryophanales; family Bacillaceae; genus Bacillus; species Bacillus basilensis. Next base: position 2,779,112 of record NZ_CAKLBZ010000001.1, read on the forward strand.
CCTGTAAAACATACTCTTTCCCGCCATGTTTTTCATACTATTCATGTATTCTTCTAGTATGTTTCTCGTCACTTCTAATTTTTGATTCTATTTCTTTATACTGTTCATAACTATCATATTCCCATATGGCAAACATTTCAGTCGTACCATTCTTATTATCTTTCATCCAGCGTCCTATTAGCCTAGATCCATGCTTTACCTGATTAGGTAAGTTCGTGTTATTGAAATGATCATTAAATATTTTAATAAATTCGTTTTTTACTATATAATACTTTCTTCTATAAAACATACCTTTCCACCTCTTTTATGAACAGACTCAAATACATCTTCCCATTACAACCGTATTATAATACTGCTCATCTGAAAGCCTTTTATCATTTTTCAAAATTCCTTCTACTTCAAAACCTAATTTTTTATAAAGTTGAATGGCTTTTTCGTTTGTCTCTAATACTTGTAATGATATCTTTTTCACTTCATTTTCATCAGCCCTATGAATAGATTGTTGCAATAGACTCTTGCCCATTCCATATCCCCAAAACTCTCTTAAAATGCAAACGCCAAACTCCACTTTATGAGATAATCTCTTAAAATTTGATCCTTCACATCTTGAAAATCCAACGATTCGATTGTGCACTTCTGCAACTAAAAAGAGATTCTTAGTCTCTTCACTATCTGTTTTTATTATTTTTTGAAATCCTAGATCATCTATAAATCCCTCTCCAGCATCTCTATCCATATTTTCAGTTTCTCCATCAATCTGAACTCTAATTTTCGATAACTGCTCTGCATCTTTCTCAGCTGCAGAACGAATTGTATAAGTTAGTCCATTTATATGAAATTCTTGTCCTTTTATAATCATTTCAAACTCCTTTTAAACGCAGTCTATTGATACTATTACAATTTCTTTACCTTGTTTCTCGAATTCTTGAATCGTTTTTTTACTTGCCTCTTCATCTGTTATTATAAGGTCAATTTCTTTCAGTAAAACTCCATTTATAAAGCAGTCTATTCCGAGTTTATTATGGGGTGCTAAACAAATATTCTTTCTAGCAATCTTACTTACTGTTTTACTAAAATAAGCAACTTCCGGCGTTGCAGTACTTATACCATTCAATGAAATGCCACCACCTGTAGAAAAATTAAGATCAATAGAAAATCTACTTATTAACTCTGAGGCAAGTGTATCTGTCATATTTCCTGATGGTTTCACCTTTCCACCAATTAAGTACGTATCTACATTCTTATACTCCCGTAACTTACTAGCAATTTCTAAAGCATTCGTAATAACTGTAAATGATGTTTCAGGTAAATATTTTAACATGGCATAATGAATCGAAGCTCCACCAATAAAAACGGAATCTCCTTCTTGTATATAAGAAGCTGCGATTTTTGCAATTGCGTCTTCATATACAGAACCATTACTATAACGTTCAAATGGCTTGGCAGCTAAATTCCTTACTCTAGCAAGTTCAATTGCACCTCCATGTGTTCTTTTTAACAAGCCATCCTTCTCCATAATAGACAAATCTCTTCTTATAGAATCGATAGACATATCGAAACATTCCGCAAGATCCCTTGCGATTACCCTTCCATCTTTCTTAAGTAACTCTAAAATTTTCTCTCTACGCTCTTCAGTAAACATGTGCCCACCGCCGTTATTGAAGATTCTGAAATCTCATCCTTAGTTTAATTATATGCATGTCTCTTCCGTTTTACAATATTTTCAATTCTTATTCACTCCGTTTTATTCAGCTTTTTCCCTATTTCTATTCCGTTAACTGGACAACGAAATAAATGTATATTTGCATATTCCACAAATATACTTCCATTTACCTTCCTATTGCTGTAAAATTATTCCTATGTTTTACTTTTTAACACAGAAAGGAATTACTATGAAATCTATAATTAAAGTAACTTGTACAGCATTATTATTTACAGGACTAATGGCAGGATGTAATGGGAATACTGCACCAAAACAAGAGAAGAGCGCTCTTGAAAAGAATGCAATGCACTATGGAGAAATATTTAAAAACGAATACTATAGAGCAACTGTTGAAAATGCTAAATTCGAAAAAATAGACAAAGAGTGGCGTCTCACAGCTCGCGTTACTATAAATAACGCTCGTGTTGACGGACAAACGATAGATCTTTCAGAAATAAAATATTTCATAAAAGATGACAAAACGGGTGGAAAATACGGAGGTGAAGTTATACAAAATGAAAATGCTAAAAAAGTTCCATCTGAATTTTCTTTAACTACTGACATTGAATTTAATATGAAAACTTCACCAAAAGATTTAAATAATATGTATTTATACATAGATAGCAAAGCAGCGCCGTTAACAGATACATATTGGAAGCTTGATAATTTAGTATCTAAATAGAAGACCAGTCTTACATGACTGGTCTTTTTACATTCATACATTTAACTTTCATTAACACTTATATTAATTTTCTAATAACAACTTGAATAACATCAGCTAAACCAGTGTGCCCTTTCCCTTCAATTCGCTCTTGTTCGCCATTAAAGAAATGAATTACCTTATGTTCTTCACACCAAGTAAGGATATCAATTGGATCATACAGCATATCAACATCTTTTGGTCCACCAGTACCATAGTTTATTTGTTTTTTTGAGTAAACTTCAAACATAATTAATCCACCAGGCTTTATCGTTTGTATCATTTTACCTAATATCATTTTTTTATAATCATCATGAAAATGTCCAAATACCATAATTGCTGCATCATATTCATTTTCTGGCAAACTATCAGCTAATAAATCTACTTTTTTTGTATGCACGTTTACGTTATGCTTCTCTGCCAATTTTTTTGTCTTTTCTAATCCATCTTCCGAATAATCAATAGCTGTTACTTTATGCCCTTGTCTTGCTAGAAATACAGCATTTCTACCTTCTCCTTCTGCGAAAGCTATTACTTTATTATAATTTGTTAAACGAAATGCTTGTTCTTTAATAAACGCATTAGGTTCTTCCCCATAAAAATATTCATCTGATTTATATCGATCATTCCAAAAATTATTCATCTTCTTTTCCCTTTCTACATATCATTTTTTAGTTAGAACCGCTCATCTGTAATATCACTATTAATAGTTATTGCTGCTTTATTCCCATTTGATGCAGCAATAATTAATGAGGATGGCCCTTGAGTCGTTGTTTCTCCTGCTAAGTAAATATTTTTTTCTGAAGTACGTCCAAAATCATCAATTACAAAAGTTCCATTACTTTGTAGTTCACAACCAAGTTGTTCTATAAATTGATTTGCTCTAAAGAAAGTAGGTACTATAAATCCTCCAGCTCTTTCAATCCGTAAACCTGAATAAAACTCTACTTCTTTTAAAAAACCTCCTTCACCTTGTAGTGCACGTATAGGTTCTGTAATAAAAGGTATATTTTTATTAGACAGTTCATCCATAGTAATTTGACTTAGCTCATTGCCATTTGTTGCGATTACTAAATCAGTAGACCAGTTATAAACTAATTTTGTCATATGCAACGTATAATCTTCGTTTTCAGAAATAATAATGAGCGGTTGATCTTTTAATTCCCATCCATCACAATACGGACAGCTAAATAAGCTTTTCCCATAGTATTCTCGAACATTAGGAATAGATGGGAATTCTTCCTGTATGCCCGTCGCTAATAAAACTCTTTCTGCCAAATATTTTGTGTGATCTTTGGTCACAACCTCAAATAAACCATTGGATTGTTTCGTTATCATTACAACTGTTTTTTCATAATAATGAACTGATGGATACTTCATCAATTCATTTAATCCTATTTCCTTAAACTCTTCCGGTTTAATCCCGTCACGCGTAATAAATCCGTGAGAATTTTGTGTTACACGATTCCTATTCGTTTTATTATCAAATAACGCTATTTGTTTACGAGCTCTTCCTAAAACTAAACTCGCATTAAGTCCGGCTGGTCCTGCACCTATTACTGCACAGTCTATATATTTCATAAGCAAATATCCTCCATAAATGAATAAATTTAACTATAATTAAAGATATTAAAGAGTCCTTTTATCTTTAATATCTTTAAAAATAAAAGCGGATTAAAAATCCACTTTTATTTTTTTCGCAAGATCTACAATTTTTTGATTTCTTAACTCTTCTTCCATTTTCTCTTCTGCTGCGAGCATTGCTTCATTAATTAAACATCCAGGTTTTTCATGTAAACAACATTCAAATAATGATGTTTTACCTTCAATCGCATGTATAATATCTAAAAATGAAATATCTTCCCAATTATGACTAAGCGAATAACCACCTTTTGGACCAGATGATGAATGTATCATCCCTTCCTTCGTCAACTTAGTTAGTATTTTAGACAAGTATGTTGGTGAAACATTTTGCATTTCTGCTAATTGGTGAACACTAACTAACTTATTTGGTGTTGCCTTTGCCAGAAAAAGCATTGTATGAAGAGCATAATTTGTAGCTTTAGAATATTTCATAGTACGGCTCCTATTGTAGACTTCATATATCTATAATAACTCTATTTCTTTATCCTGTCAAACATTTGTAATACTCCATACAAAATTACATCTTCTCCAGTAATACATCTGCTGCGCAAATCGTTACTTCTCTAAATGGGCAATCAAATAAAACTCCTAGTTCGAAACCATCTTCAGCAAGGTCTATTTCATGACATAACCACCAAGCACCTTCAAAATTTTCCGGAATAGAACATTTCGTTACTCCTGTAAAAGTTACTTGTAGTTTATCAAATTCACTGAAAGTACCACTGCAATCTAAAGTTATAATTAGCGTATCCTCTGATCTTCTCTCTACTGATTTGACTACACTGTCATGTAGTGAGTATTCATGTAGTTGAACGACATTCTGCGCGAGCCTTTCTTTTATAGAATTATAATTCTCTATATAAGCTTGCTCTAAATCATTCATTCTTTTTTCATAATCTACTGTCCACTCAAGCACAAGTTACTTTAATTTTTCCGATGGGTATTCTGAATTAATTGTATTGTTATAAATGTATGGATGTAATGACTTAGGTAGAAACTTTAATAACTCTTCTTTCTTTTCTTCCACGTCTTCTCTCAAACTTTGCTTATAATCCATTCCTGCCTTTTCGCTCTCTCGCAAAATCTCTTCCCATTCTTCAATAGTTTCTGAGAAAATTAAAAATCCAGATACTTGCATTTCTTTATACCAATCTCTAGTGAAGTACTTCAATGGCAGCCCCCTAAAACATTTTAAAATCCAACAAAAGCAATATATCCACTTATTATATCATTCCAATAACCATTTTTTCTAAAGAAAAAATGTAAAACTTTAAATATTCCGCCTTTTATTTCTAAAACTTCAGAATATTTACAAAAATCAATAATTAGACTACATTTTACTAGTACAAAGATTCATCTGTACAAAAATCTTAAACAAAAAGGGATGGTTATATGTTGAAGAAATTAGTAGCAGGGACATTAGTAGCTGGATTTGCATTAACTGGAGGATTAGGTGCAGTAAGTGCTGAAGAAAAAAGTAACACAATCAAATCATTTGATTATTTAAAAGTGGATGAACAAAATGTTTCTTCCTTTGCAAAATTAAGTGATCAAGATAAGAAAGGCATCCAAATTACTATGGTATTACCAGAGCAAAATGAAAATGGAGATTGGTTAGCTTATGGTTTTACTAATAGAGAAACATTGGATGCTTATATTGAGAAGGATAAAAAAGCGCTTAAAAATAAAATTAATCCTTTAGGTAGCGGCGCTGGTAGTACTGATTTTTATGAACATATAAATAAAGGCGGACAATATATTTACTGGAGTAGCGGCTTTAAAAACTTACCTTCTAGCTGGAATGACAGAATTTCTTCTGTAAGCACAGCATCACCTTCTGCAAGTTATTCAACGACACTTTGGGAGCATACTTCTACACAAGGATATGGGAAAGGTGTTGTATTTAAACACGCTGATTGGTATGGTAAAACTGCTAATTTAGCTCCTGAATGGAACGATAAAACTTCAGCTATTGACATTAAAAAATAATAGAGGATTTAATTTCTTCTATAAAAATCCAAACCACTATTCTCTCATTCATCTAGAGAATAGTGGTTTATTATAATTCCATTTAAGCATGTACAGCATGTCCTACAGCTTGCAATAGCGCTTCATGAATCGCTTCAGATAAAGTTGGATGAGCTGCAATATAATCTCTCATTATATCAGCGGTAACTTCCGTATGAATCATTACAGTTCCTTGTCCGATTAATTCGGTTGCACGAGGACCAATAATAGAAATCCCTACAATTTCTTGATATTTAGGTTCAACAATAACTTTTACTTTACCCGTTTGTTCTCCAATAATAAGTGCTTTACCGTTTGCCGTAAAAGGAAATTCTCCAATAAGAATATCACCATATTGCTCTCTTGCTAATCTTTCACTTAAACCGACGCTAGCAATTTCTGGTGCTGTATAAACACAGCGAGGTACAGCATGATAGTTTACTTTTATATCTTCTCCGCTCGCGTGTAATGCTGCTGTCGTTCCTTCATGGAAGGCAACATGAGCAAGCTGGATTCCCCCAATCACATCACCAGCTGCGTAAATATGTGATATGTTTGTTTGCATATGTTCATTCACAGAAATTCCTTTATTCGAAAATTGAATGCCTGCTTTTTCTAATCCTAACTCTTGTACACGTGGTTTTCGACCTACAGAAACGAGAACAAATTCTGGATTGGCTTCTTGGATACTTCCTTCGTATTCAAATGAAGCCTGCTTTTTATAATTATTTAATCCTTTTAAAGCTGCTCCTGTAAATATTTCTACGCCATCATTTTCTAGTTTCCCTCTTAAAATGTGTGCGATATCTTCATCTTCACCTGGTAATAATTGCGGTTCCATTTCAACAATCGTAACTTTTGTTCCAAGACGACTATAAATACTTGCAAATTCACAACCTATTACACCACCGCCAACGATTAATAATGATTTCGGTATGTTTTCTAGAGACATTGCATGGGTACTATTTAAAATCCACTTTCCATCAAATGGAGCAAAAGGTAATTCAGTTGGTTCTGAACCTGCCGCTATAATAAACTGTTCTCCATCTACTACAGCTTCTTTATCACTGTGCATAACTCTCACACGGTGATCCGTTTCAAATTTTGCTTTCCCTTTTATTACTTTAATTTTGTTTTTCTTCATTAAATATTGAATTCCTTGTACGAGCTGCGTTACAATTTGTGACTTCCTTCCCTGTATTTGCTTCCAATCAATTGATATACTTCCTTTGTTAAGCTTAACTCCATAATTATTCGCTTTTCTCACAATGTCATGCACTTCAGCACTTTCTAACAGTGATTTCGTAGGCATACACCCAACATTTAAACACGTACCACCAAGATCAGCTTCATCAATAAGAGTGACGTCTTTACCATTTTGAGCCGCGGTAATTGCCGCTACATAACCAGCAGGTCCGCCCCCAATTACAACTAATTTACTCATTCTCTCACCTTCTCTTTATAAAAGAATTGTTACAGGTTCTTCTAAATAGCATTTAATTGTGCGTAAAAATGCAGCTGCTGGTGCACCGTCTAATACGCGATGATCGAATGTTAAACTTAAAGGTAACATACTTCCTTTTCTTAATTTTTTTCCTTTATATACAGGAACATGTTCAATCGCACCGACACCTAAAATACCAGTTTCAGGTGTATTTAATACTGGCGTAAAATATTCAATACCAAAGCTTCCTAAATTACTAATTGTAAATGTTGTTCCTTGCATATCGTCGCTATTTAAACTGCCTGCTCGTGCCTTTTGTGCTACATTCTTAATCTCTTTAGATAACTCTACTAAAGGTAGATTATTTGCAAAGCGAATAGCTGGAACGACTAATCCTTTTTCTAATGAGACTGCCATGCCTAAATGAACATGTTCAAATTGATGAATTACATCATCTATATAAGCGCTGTTCATTTCTTTATGCTCTCCAAGTGCTAATACAACAGCACGAGAAACGAAATCCGTAATGCTTAGTTTGTTATCATATCTTTTTTGTACAACTTCCACTATTTCTTTATGTAAAGCAACTAAATCTGTAACATCTACTTTCATCGTTAACGTTAGTTGCGCGCTATTTTGTAAGCTTGCATGCATACGATTTGCGATTGCTTTTCGCATACCTGTAACAGGAATCACTTTACTTTCTTCTTGTTCAAGTACTTCTGGTATTGCTACTCTTTCTTCAAGCGCCTTTAATACATCTACCTTTGTAATTCTTCCACCAGGACCTGTACCAAGTAATGATCTAATATCAAGGTTTTCAGTTTTTGCAATTTTCTTCGCTACTGGAGATATTTTAACTCTTTGCTTCGTCACATCTATCACATATGGTTCTAGATGTTGGACCTTTTTAGGTTCTGGATTAGATGTTTTTTCTTCTACAACATTTGTACTTTCATAGACTTCTACTTTTTCGTTCGGTTTACCGATATAGCAAATTACAGTGCCAGGTGGAACTCCCTCATCTTCACTTACAGCTATATCAAGAACAGTTCCATCAGCTGGTGCTTCTATCTCTGTTTCAATTTTTTCTGAATTAATACTAGCGATTAATTCTCCTTTTGCTACATTATCACCCGCTTTAATATTCCAGCTCGTAATAATACCTTCTTTCATCGCCATACCTAACTTCGGCATTACAACTTCTACAGCCATGCTTCTCTCTCCCTTCTCATCGTTTCATTACACATGTAATAAAGATTGGTCTCCGATCATTTCTGATACAGTTTCAATTACTTTTTCTGGCGTTGGCAAATACAACTTTTCAAGCGGTGGTGAGAACGGAACAGGTGTATGTGGTGCTGTAATTCGTTTAATAGGTGCATCTAATAAATCGAATCCTTTATCCGCTACAATTGCCGCAATATCTGCTGCGATACTACATCTTGGGTTTGCTTCATCAATAACGATAAGACGATTTGTTTTTTCAACAGATGCTAAAATCGTATCTTCATCAAGCGGTGATAAAGAACGTGGATCAATTACTTCTACTTCAAGTCCCTTTTTTGTTAATTGCTCAGCAGCAGCGAGCGCAGTATGAACTTGTTTTCCAATTGCAACGATTGTTACATCAGTACCTTCACGTTTAATATCTGCTTTTCCTAAAGGAATTGTATAGTACCCTTCTGGTACTTCGCCTTTCATATTGTAAAGTGTTTTATCTTCAAAGAAGATTACTGGATCATCATCTTCAATTGCCGCTAATAGTAAGCCTTTTGCATCATACGGAGTGGAAGGAACGACGACTTTAATACCTGGAATACTTGTAAATAATGCGTATAAACTTTGTGAATGCTGCGCTGCTGCACTAAATCCAGCACCGTGCATCGTACGTACTGTAACTGGAACTTTTGCTTTACCACCGAACATATAGCGGAACTTTGCACCTTGGTTTAATACTTGATCAAGACAACTACCGATAAAGTCATTAAACATTAATTCAGCTATCGGACGTAAGCCTGTTGCCGCCGCTGCCATCGCAGCTCCCATGTAACCCGCTTCAGAAATTGGTGTATCTAAAATACGATTTCGGCCAAACTCTTGTACTAGCCCTTTCGTCACGCCAAGTACACCGCCCCACGCTTCATCATCTTGCAAGTGATCAACTTGTGCACCACCTGCAACGTCTTCTCCTATTAAAATTACATTTTCATCACGACGCATTGAGATTTTCATCGCTTCATTAATTGCAGTTGACATACTTACTGTTCTAGTCATTATTTTTCACCCTCCTCTTATTTGTAAGAAACGTATACATCTTTTAATAATTCTTCATCCTCTGGATATGGACTATTTTCACTAAATTCAATTGATCTTTGCACTGCATCATCTACTGCTTTCTCCATATCAACAAGTTCAGATTCTGTTAATAAACCTTCATGAATTAAATGTTTACGGAAATTCACAATCGCATCTATTTCATTTAAATGTTTTTCTTTTTCCTCTGCAGTTTTATATGTTTGTGCTTCACCCTCAAAATGACCGTAGTTACGATATGTCATACATTCAATTATTGTTGGGCCACCGCCATTACGCGCGCGTTCCACCGCTTCTTCGGCAGCTTTGTATACTGCAAGTAGATCTTTTCCATCTACTTGCATACCTGGAATATTATAAGCTTTTGCACGATCAGCAATAGAGTCACAACTTGAAGCATATTCAAATGTCGTTGCTTCACCGTAACCGTTATTTTCAGCGATAAAAATTACTGGTAACTTCCAAATCGCTGCTAAATTAATGCCTTCATGGAATGTTCCTTCATTATTTGCTCCGTCACCGAAGAAACAAACACTTACATCTTTCGTTCCTTTATATTTAGCTGTTAGTGCTGAGCCGCAAGCAAGCGGGAAACCGCCACCTACAATCCCATTTGCACCAAGCATTCCTTTATCTAAATCAGCAATATGCATGGAGCCGCCTTTACCTTTACATAAACCTGTCGCTTTCCCAAAAAGTTCAGCCATCATACCGTTTAAATCACAGCCTTTTGCGATACAATGTCCATGTCCTCTATGCGTACTTGTAATACTGTCACTATCCGTTAAGTGGGCACATACACCAACTGCTACCGCTTCTTCACCTGCGTATAAATGGACGAAACCTGGCAGCACGCCTTGAGCGAACAATTCATGCACCTTATCTTCAAACTTACGAATCTCTAACATTTTTTCATACATCCAACTAGCTTGTTCTTTCGTGATTTCATTTCCTTTACTTTCAGTTGTTTTTAACATGTCCAGCCCTCCTATTTTCTTGTTCATCTTTTATATTGCAAGTACTGTGCCAAATTCTAATCCTTGATTTAATAGGTTTTCTCTTTACTTTCATAATAAAAAAGTGGACAAAATGAGACATCTGTCTCGTTTTGTCCACTTTTGTTCACCTAATTTTAGAATTATTATGTTATTCATTATCAAAACTCTTCTGTAACTTCCGGATGTAAATAATTTGACCAATATGATACGCATTATGAGTTGTTACATTTGCTAGCACTTCCCACCACTTAGCGGAAACTGGAAATCCAATTACATCACTTTCAACCTTCTCTTCATTGATAAGCTTTTGCCATTGTAACAGTTTCTCTAGTAGTTTTTCTCTTAACTCATCGAAGGTTTGATTATCTGAAAGCATAAAACTTTTGTTATTATCACCAATAGCGGGCACGGCATTAACATTCGCTTCTTTATACCTAGTTTGCCACGTTGAATTCCAATACAGTAAATGTTGTACAATTTCAGCTATACTATTACTCTCTTCATTCGGTTTCCAGAAAGCTTCTCTCTCAGATAGATCTTTAACTGCATCTGAAAATGGAATATACCAACTGGGATCGTTCGCATTCGCTAATAACTGATCTGCTAATACATCTTTCACTTGAGCCATTTTTCTTCCCTCATTTCATTATCATATTAATATACACTACTCTATATACGCTGATTCCCTATAAACCCCTTTTTTACATACGAATTGATTTCATAATGAATATAAGAATAATAGATTTTCTTATTATAACTGGTTATGATAAAAGAAAAAGAAAGCGAGCAAAAAATGAATAAAAAAATCGCAGTTATAACCGGGGCTTCAAGTGGGTTCGGTCTTTTAACAACAATTGCACTTGCGAAAAAAGACTATTTAGTTATCGCTACAATGAGAAACCTTAAAAAACAAGTGAACTTAATATCTCAAGCTAATCAACTCAACTTGCAGCAAAACATAAAAATTCAACAATTAGATGTAACCGATCAAAACTCTTTACATAACTTTCAATTATTTTTAAAAGAAATAAACAGAGTAGACCTTCTTATAAATAATGCAGGATATGCAAATGGCGGCTTTGTAGAAGAAATTCCAGTAGAGGAATACCGTAAACAATTTGAAACGAACCTTTTTGGCGCTATTTCAATTACTCAGCTTGTTTTACCTTATATGAGAGAACAACAAAGTGGAAAAATCATTAATATAAGCAGCATTAGTGGTCAAGTTGGATTCCCTGGTCTATCCCCTTACGTTTCTTCAAAATATGCATTAGAAGGATGGAGTGAATCCCTTCGTTTAGAAGTACAACCTTTCGGAATAGATGTTGCATTAATTGAACCTGGTTCTTATAACACGAATATTTGGGAAGTTGGTAAACAACTAGCTACAAACCAATCTGATACTACTTCTCCTTACAAAGAATATATGGATAAAATCCAAAAACATATTAATAGTGGCAGTGATACATTTGGTAATCCGATAGATGTTGCTAATAAAATTGTAGAAATTGCAGAAGCAAAGCGTACAACATTACGATATCCAATTGGAAAAGGTGTAAAATTTATGTTCTTAGCAAAGAAGATTCTTCCTTGGAGATTGTGGGAATACCTTGTTTTGAAAAGTTTAAAGAAGATGTAATTTTTTTGAAAGAGGTGCTAATTATATGTTAGGTTTACCTTATGGCAAAGTGTTTTTAGTTCCGTGGACTGAAGAATGGGAAATTGAATTTATGAAAGAGAAACAATTCATTGAGGAACAAATTGGCGAACATATTTTAGCAATACACCATATTGGTAGTACTTCCATTCCTCATTTAAGTGCAAAACCAATTATTGATATTGCAATCGAATTAGAAGATTATAAGGACGGTTTAAAATGTATTAAAAAGTTAGAACTACTACACTATAAATACAGAAAAGATATACTGCCAGAAAGATACTATTTTAATAAAGGTGAGCCAAGAACTCATCAAATTCATATGTATGAGAAAGGGAATAAATATTTAATAGAACAATTACAATTCAGAGATTACTTAATAGACAATAAAATTTCTCGAATACAGTATGAACAGTTAAAAATTCAACTTTCACAAGCTAATCCTAATGATAAACACCAATATGCAGAGGATAAAACAAATTTCGTTAAATCTATTTTAGCTAAAATAAAATAAGAAACCATTTAGCAGTAAATGGTTTCTTATTTATTAGTTATTTCATTATTTGTACCATTATTAATGAATTTATTATGTAGCAGGTGGAACGAAATAAAATAGTATTGAAAGCATCAATATAAATGCAACCATTCCCTTTATCGAAAGTATATATTCTTTTGATTCTCTATCATACTTCCATTCCATCCATGCTCTTAAAGTCCATGATATCCCTAAATAAGTGAACATGACATAAGCCGTTTTAGCGTTTTCAAATTTAAACATATAATAACAACTACTTATTACATAAATAATAATAAGCCCTATTTCTAATTTTACATGTAAACTATTCACATGCTTATATCCAAAGAAGCCTCTTTTCTCCATATTTAATTTTCTTCTTAAAAACTGTTCTATAAAGTAACCACCTATACCAAGTCCAATAATAATAATCAAAATTGTAGAAGTACCCATTGCTATCTCTCCTATTACTTTATTTATCTTTAGTAATAAAGTGGACTATATTACGGTTATTCTCTTCTAAATAACTTACAATTCCTTCAGGATATGTTGGTTTCTCTTTTAATTCCTTTATGCTCTTCCATATTAATATAATATCTTCATGTTCTTTATGTCTTATTTCATTTGTAATCATCTCTTCAACTGTTCCCCTATGTATTAATGTACAATGATGTCCTTTTTCGTTGTTCCACTCGAAAATATGCTCATTTACAACAGCTAGCTCTTGGACATCAATCTTCAAATCGTATTCTTCCATTAATTCTCTTATTATCGCTTCTTTTGCTGTTTCACCAAATTCAATAGAGCCTCCTGGAAAACGATAAAATGATTCACTTAAATCACATTGTACAAGTACTTTAGAATAATCTTCATTTACAATCATTGCTTCAGCACGTAATTTAGGCATTTTCATTTTGTCTCCCCATTCATTTCATATATGTCTAAATCCAATAGGTATAAAAGAAAAGATTAAGCATAATCCCTGTTATTATTAATAGAGGAACCGTTCCTAAAGAAATGACATATTCCCTCGATTCTTTATCAAATTTCCACTCCATATATGATTGAAAGCAGTATAAAGTTATTAAAAATAAAATGGGTAAGTTGCTAATATAAATAGGATTTAAATTGGCACATATCATCGTAACAATTATATAAGAAACGATAAGAACCCTAATACCCCATTTATGAGTGTTGTTTACATATTTACTATTCCATCCTGTTTGTTTCGGTATATTTAATTTTTTTCTCACTACTTTTTCCAAAACAACTAAGAATATGATCCATACTATTAATAAAATTCCTTTAACTAAAAACAGTGATGTCTCCTCCTTTACTTTTTATCTGGCTGATCACTCGGATAAGTAGCTTTTCCTTTATTATCAATGTCCCAACTAATAATTGTCGCACTATCGCGTCCGAATTGATGATGAACGTGCTCTAATACATGATGAACACTTTCTTCAAGTTTTATATTATTTCTATTCATATCATTATATAGATTTAATGGCGATTCATATCGGCGGTCCCCACATTCTAATACCCCATCTGTCATCATTACAATTCGATTCTTTCCAGTACGTAATTCACGAATTCCTGATGAATAGCAAGAAACAGGTAAATCAAATGTGTTTACATTTCCAATCCATTCGTAAAAATGACGTTGATTTAATGCATATTGCCCTAACTTATGTAACTCTTCATGAAATAAATAAACTAAACAGTCTCCAATAGATAGCCACCATAGATAATTTTCTTTTCTTACACATAGTAAGCAAGCTGTTTCACCTTTAATTATTTTGCACTGTTCCTTAAATGAAGAGGACTGAAAAATTGTAAGTATATGATTTTCAAGAGATCGAAACACAGTTTCAATTGGTTCTTTCATAATCGTTTTTATATTTTCATACTCTTTTTCAATTGTATTTACTACTAAATCAACACTTTCTGCACTATTATGTCCATCTAGTATAGCTGCAAATTCCCAATTACCATTTGACCAAACTAACGCACCATCTTCATTCTTTTTTGCTCCTGCGCTTATATTCCCACCATATGTACCAAGCAAGATGTCACCATATTGCTTTACCGAAATTTCGTCTAAACACATTTCCCTACTTCCAATCCATGAATATTGTCTATTATTTGTTGTATGCATATTAACTCACCATATACTTTCGTATTCTTTCACATAGTTTTTTGATTTCTTCTGCGTCACCATAAGGCGCACCTGTCCATTTCGCTACTTCAGTCGGTGACCAAAACTCTTTTGGTGTATTTGTATAACGCGGTATGATGTGCATATGCATATGTGGTACACCATTTCCTGAAACAAAAGTGTAAATATGTTCTGCACCTTCACTTTCTTTTAGCGCTTTACTCATTCTACTAGTTATAAGTCCGAATGCTTTCGCCTCATCTTCAGTTAATTCAGCTAGACCAGGTACATGTCTTTTTATGTCAATCATTATATAACCAAGATATGTTTCCTCACTATCCCAATGGACATGTCCAACGTATATAAGATCATCTTCTTAAATAGCACCACCTGGAACTATAATATTTCCTTTATGTTTTTCACAAATAAAGCAGTTTTGTTCTACTTGTTTGTTTGTTGACATATCCATCACCATCCTTTTTATATATAATATCATAAAAAAAGGAAAAAAAGGTTTTATATTCCGAATATTCGTTCTTTTAATGTAACAATTTTTGAAATGAATTTACAACCTCATTTTTTCTTCAAAAACGCAATTCCAATTACAAGCCCAATCACAATTCCGATTACTAAATTATTTGTAAAGTACCCTTGGAATACACCGATTACAACCCCTATACCGACGCCTATTGCCAAGGCATCATTTCTTTTTATATTTTTAGCCAAATTGCATCTCCTCCCATCATTTCTCCCCTAATAATATCCATTTACATGACGTCGCTGTCTCCTAATATATTCGCTATTCCACTTAATAATTTCCAAAAAATGTACTTTATTACTTATACATTTCCACCACATAATCCTCTTCTTAAAAAGAGATTTTCAAGTCGCTATTAAATAAACATATCGTTATTCATCGAAGAATTAAATCAATGAAATAACAACAAAACCAAGTTTTTGCGTCAGCTGGTGGTTCTGTTATTGTTCGTATTTGATCTTTTCGAATATAAAAAAACACACTTTGTATAATAAAGTGTGTTTTCTTTTTATCTTCTTTTTTGATGAAATCCTTGTGTAATGCGGTCTAATATAATCGCAATGACAACAATAGCTAGTCCTGCTTCAAATCCCATCCCGATATTAACTTGTGTTACAGAGCGGTATACATCAACTCCAAGACCTGGTGCTCCTACAAGAGATGCTGTTACAACCATTGATAACGAAAGCATAATGCTTTGGTTCACACCAGCCATGATTGTTCCAGTTGCGAGTGGTAATTGTACCTTAAATAATTTTTGTGATGCGGTAGAGCCAAACGCATTCGCTGCTTCAATTAAATCTTCTGGAACTTGTCTAATTCCTAAATCAGTAAAACGAATTGTCGGTGGCATTGCAAAGATTACTGATGCAATAATCCCAGGTACTACACCTACTCCGAAAAATGTAATCGCAGGAATAAGATATACGAAAGCTGGCATTGTTTGCATAAAATCTAATGTCGGTTTTAAAAATTTTGAGAAGCGTTCATTTTGCGAAGCTAAAATTCCGATTGGGATACCTACAATGATTGAAATAATAACAGATGTAAGTACAAGTGCTAATGTTTGCATCGTTTGTGCCCAGTAGTTAATATTTAAAATAAATAATAAACCGATCAGTGTAAAAATAACTAAAGATAATTTTCTCGTTGTGTACCAAATGAGGAAACAAAGGATAATAATCATCAATATGGCAGGTATTATTATTAAAAAATTAGTGAGTAAATCAACGAATCCTCCAATAATATAAGAGAACCCTCGGAATACGCCTTCAAAGTGCTCATATAAACTTGCAACAAATGAATCGACCCATTCCCCTAATGGAATACGCGGAATACTATTCATCGTCTTTCACCTCTTCCTCAATGTTTCCTGCAAGAGCTTGAATGACACTTTCACGTTTAATGATTCCTCTAAGTCTTTTCTTCTCATCAATTACGGGTAACGGATATTTCATCTCCGCCATCTTTGCATATGTTTCCTCAAGTAAAGTATCCAAATAAACATGCGGAATATCGTTAAGTAATAAATCAGCAATCGGCCACTGTTTTTGCACTGCTTTACTCGCATCATCCGCAGTTAATATACCTAAAAATTCATACTTTTTGTTGACAACATATACAGTAGAAACACCTGCATTCCTCATAATTTGAAGTGCTACACGTGGTCCACGATCAATTAATAATGTCTCCGGTCGTTTTAATATAGATTCTGCCGTAATTACTTTTCCTAAATTCACGTCCGCCACGAACTTCTCTACAAATTCATTGGCAGGACTCATCATAATTTCTTCTGGTGTTCCAATTTGGACAACTTCTCCATCCTTCATTAACGCAATTCGATCACCAATTCGAAGAGCTTCATCCAAATCATGTGTAATAAATATGATTGTTTTCTCCATTTTATCTTGAAGTTCTAATAACTCATCTTGCATTTCTTTTCGAATAAGTGGATCTAACGCACTAAATGACTCATCCATCAATAAAACATCTGGGTCATTCGTTAGTGCCCTTGCGATTCCAACACGTTGCTGCATTCCACCACTAAGTTGACTTGGATAGTTATCTTTATGATGATCTAGTCCAACTAATTTCAAAGATTCTAACGCTTTTTTCTCTCGTTCCTCAACTGGAACTCCTTGTATTTCTAAACCATATGCAACGTTTTGTAAAACGGTACGATGCGGAAATAGAGCGAATTTCTGAAATACCATGCTCATTTTCGTTCTTCTTACTCTCCGTAATTCTTCTTTTCCCATCGTTGCGATATCTTCACCGTCTATGTATATATGGCCTGCGGTTGGTTTAATTAATTGGTTTAACATACGAACTAACGTAGATTTCCCGCTACCAGACAAACCCATAATAACAAAAATTTCTCCAGTATATACTTCGAACGTTGCCTTTTTCACACCAACGTTCATTCCTGTCTCTTTTAAAATATCCGATTTACTTTTTCCCTCTTTTAATAAGGAAAGGGCTCTTTGCGGATGTTTCCCGAATACTTTTGTTACGTTTTCAACACGCACCTTTGTATTATCCATGTCACTACTCCTTTTCTACCCATCTATTCACATAGTGTTGCGATTTTGCAAAGAAATATTACATAAAAATGACATTCATAAGATTTCTTTAAAATTCTCGTTTCCGTTCATAATAAGAATGCTTACTTATACATTTATTTAAAAAGACAAACGTTCCTTAGGAGGTTTTCAATGAGAAAGAAAATATGGCTTATATGCCTTGCATTATTTATTACTATGATTTTCACCTCATGTAATGCAACAAATGCAAATTCGAAAGGAAAAATTAAACTTGGTGTAACAAGTTGGAAAGAAAACATTGCAACAGCAAACATGTGGAAAGTTTTATTAGAACAAAAAGGCTACAAAGTTGAACTCATGTATTTAGAAAAAGCGGCGATTTGGACTGGTGTCGCTCGTGGTGATGTTGATGCTAATTTAGAAGTATGGCTACCCGTTACGGATAAACCGCTAAACGATCGTTATAAAGATGATATTGTCTTAAAATCAAAATGGTATGAAGGTACTGGACTAGGTTTAGTCGTACCTTCTTATGTGAAAAACATAAACAGTATCGAGGATTTAAATACTCATAAAGATGAACTAGATAATAAAATTGTCGGTATCGAACCCGGTAGTAGTCTTATGAATTTAACGAATAAAGCAATGAAGGAATATGATATTAAACTAAAACTTGTCCAATCTTCTGAAGCAGCGATGATGAGTGAACTAAAGAAAGCATATACGAAAAAGAAACCAATCGCTGTTACGCTTTGGAATCCACATTGGGGCTTTTCAGAATTTGACTTAAAATATTTAAAAGACCCTAAGAAAGTATATGGTGAAAAAGATGACATTTATTACTCTGTTCGTAAAGGTTTCGAAAAAGATCATCCGGATATCGTGAAATACTTTGATAAATGGAAAATGAACGATGAACAGCTTGGTACATTAATGGTCATGTTAAATAAAACGAAAGATCCAGAAAAAGCTGCTCGAAATTGGATTAAAAAGAATCAATCGTTAGTTGATGAATGGATTAAAGATTAAAAAAACAGGCTAGAGAATTAGCATATTCTCTAGCCTGTTTTATGTTATTTTTTCTCAACGACCCCATCAACAATCCCATATTCTTTAGCTTCCTCTGCTGTCATAAAATAATCTCTTTCCGTATCATGTGCTATTTTTTCGATTGGCTGTCCTGTTCTGTCAGCAATAATTTTATTAATGTCATGCTTTAATTTCAATATTCTTTTTGCTGTAATTTCGATTTCTGTTGCTTGCCCTTTTACACCGCCAAGTGGCTGATGAATCATGATTTCACTATTAGGAAGGGCAAACCTTTTTCCTTTTGCGCCAGCTAATAGTAAAAGGGCACCAAATGATGCTGCTAAGCCCATACAAAGCGTTTGCACATCCGGTTTAATAAGATTCATCGTATCTAATATTGCAAATCCCGCTGTCGTTGAGCCGCCAGGACTATTAATATACAGGAATATATCTTTCTCCGCGTCTTCCGCTTCTAAAAATAATAATTGCGCTACTACACTGCTCGCAACCTGATCATTAATCTCTGAACCGATTATAATAATTCGGTCTTTTAATAACCTTGAATATATATCATAGGAACGTTCTCCTAATTTCGTTTGTTCTACTACATATGGAATTGCATTCATTTTAAATCCCTCCAATAATTGTTATGCCGCGCAAAGCATACAACTGTAGGAAGAAGGGTTTTTCGCATTAAATAATAAGACTGGCTGTTTAGATGGTAACTTAGTAAAATCAATTGTCGGAAGAAGTTTGGTTAATAATTCCGGCCTTTCTTCACGAATAGACGTTACTACAACTTCAATATCATCTGTGAATTCGACTATCTCAATCCCTTCTTCACTTACAGTTTTCAGCCTATTTCTACTCCGAAATAAAGAAGCTTTCACTGCCCCTTCCGATACGGAACATACTTTAGCAATATCAGCGATACTATATTGAAAAACATCCTTTAATAATAAAATTGCGGATTGCTGGACATTTAATGAAAATAATACTTTCCCTACCATTTCATGCAAATCCGCAATTTTTTCATGTGGTTCTTCAAAAGTAATTTGGTCTCTTATTTTTTCATGAACTGATTTTGACTTTATTTGATCTAACCAACGATTTCTAGCTATTTTATATACAAGCGTCATACAAATATCTTTATCACTATATTTTTGAAGAACTTTACAAACTGTTTCTTGGGCAAGATCTTCGCCGTCCCATTTGTTTTTCGTTAAAAATGTACAGTACCTTTTCAATTCTCCATATTGCTCAATTAAAAAGTTTATATTTGAATGATTCATATCGATATGATTTTTTAAAATATGAGTTACTTTTGTGCACAAAATAACCACTCCTTTTCAGCGCTTACTTAATTAACGATTCAACAAATAAAAAAGTTACGGGGCATATAAAAAAATTATGTTTATGTTCAATAATTCGCGGTCATAAATATGTTATGTACAATTTTACGTGAGGAGGAATAAATTTGCCAAAATTAACAATTGAAGGTGCAGGAACTTTTGATGTAATAGAAGGCACAAAGTTAGTATTAGCGATTGAAGACAACGGTGTAAACATACTTCATCGTTGCGGCGGAAAAGCACGTTGCACAACTTGTAGAGTAGAAATTATAGCGGGTGATTTTTGTGAAGCGAGTGCGAATGAAAAAAATGCGATGACGGAAAAAGGGATTGAGGATCATTTACGATTATCTTGTCAAATGCGTGTACATAAAGATTTAGTCGTTCGTCCGGTACTTACAGTTGAGAATTCAGGTCTTGATGCTGGACCACGTCCGGCGGAATAAAGCGATGAATCTAAAACAGCTCGCAGGTGAATATGCTGCAAACTTTGTAAAAGATGGAATGACAGTTGGGCTTGGCACAGGTTCAACTGTATATTGGACGATTCAAAAATTAGGTGATCGTGTAAAAGAAGGGTTATCATTTCAAGCTGTACCGACATCAAAGGAAACAGTGGCATTAGCACAGCAATTAAATATCCCATTGATTTCGTTAAACGACGTACAAAGTCTTGATCTTACAATTGATGGAGCTGATGAAATTGATCCTAATTTACAGCTTATTAAAGGCGGCGGTGGTGCATTACTACGAGAGAAAATTGTAGCCTCCTCCTCGAAAGAACTTATAATTATCGCTGATGAATCAAAAGTTGTGACACGTTTAGGAACTTTTCCATTACCTGTTGAAATCATACCTTTTTCATGGAAACAAACCGAAAGTAAAATCCAATCTTTAGGATGTCAAACAACATTACGCTTAAAAAATAATGTAACGGTTATAACTGATAATAATAACATGATTGTCGATTGTATATTCCCTAATCATATATCTACTCCTTCCGATTTACACAAACAATTAAAAATAATTACTGGTGTAGTTGAAACCGGATTGTTTGTTAATATGACTAGTAAGGCGATTATTGGAACAAAAAATGGGATTAAGGAATTATCATGAAAGCTGACTCTTACAGTCAGCTTTTTATATTTTCTCTTTATTGCGTAACATTATGATATACTATGAAAACAAAAGCACATCACACTAGAAAGGACTGAACAATTTGCACTCCAAACTCATAACAGAACTTACAGATTTAGAAACTGCCTTTCACATTCGAAAAGAAGTATTTGTAAAAGAACAAAATGTCCCACTTGAAGATGAATTCGATATGTTTGATGAAATCGGAGAGACATGTAAACATATTTTAGTTTATTATAATGAGCTTCCTGTAGGTACAGGTCGTATCCGATTTGTTGATGGTACTGGTAAATTAGAACGCATTTGTATTTTAAAAGACTATCGTAAATACGGTTTAGGAAAAGTAATTATTCAAGCGTTAGAAGAAATTGCTCGCAACAAAGACGCTACAAAAGTAAAACTACACGGTCAAACACAAGCTGAAGGGTTTTATAAAAAACTAGATTATCAAACTTCTTCTGATGTATTTATGGAAGATGGAATTCCGCATATACTTATGACGAAAATATTATCATAATAAAAAGGGTAGTATATGAAACTACTTTATGTATTCATATACTACCCTTTTTTATTAATAGAAAAATGAATTCTCAAGATGTCCTTTTGCATCAAAGCCCATTATCTCTTAGTTCATACCTCGGTAAAGCTTATATTGTTTTCCATAATGATAAGGCATAAATCCAATTTGGATCCCCATTTCCTTTATAACTCTGGACTGCTTCATATACTTTTCCCTCGTGTAGAACTCTATCTCCCTTTTCATATGCTTTCTTTGCATCCCACTCTTCATATGAAGCGCTTTCAGTTTTTGTAGTAATTGTGAATATATCACTCTGTACAGATTCATTTCCAGCTCCATCAACAGCTTTCACTACATATTTATAAGTAGTATTAGGGAGTAAATTTTTATCCATATAAGAAGTCGTATTGGATGTTGCAATCTTTTTCATCGATCCTTCTGTTTCTCTATAAATATCGTAATGGTCTACACCAATATTATCGTCAGAAGGACTCCACATTAGATCCACACTTGACGTTGTTGTTCCCATACTATGTAATCCTTTTGGTTGTGTTGGTGCTTCTGTATCAGGAGCCTCAACTGTCGTTTTCACTGTATATGCTGCACTTTCTTTCGAGACATTTCCAGCTGTGTCAATCGCTTTTACAGTATAAGAATATTCCGTACTTGGTTGTAATTTTTTATCAATAAAATGAGTGCCCGGTACAGTGTCGATCATCTCTCCGTTACGGAAGATTTGATATCCTTTTACCCCTACATTATCCGTAGAAGCGTTCCATGCTAGTTCTACACTATGCGCTGTTACTTTTTGTTCCTGAATTCCATTTGGAATACTTGGAGCTTCTGTATCTGGTTTTACGTCATTGATGAGATTAACATCAATTACATTATAAAATGCATTTGCAGTATCAGCTACATCCCATACTGCTAAAATCACATGATATCCACTTCGATCAGTAGGTACATTGATTTTGTGAGTTAAATTATTTGAGGCTGCAGAACCATCATGTTGTACAGTTCCAATTGGTTCAAAATCTGCTCTTGTGAGCGCTTTATTTGGATTCCATCCTTTTTTTGTAATATAGTAATGCCATTTACTCGTTAAATGAGGCGCTGTATACTTCCAAGTAAATGTATTTTCACCACCTGTGATTGTATTTTTAAACCAACGATTGTCTGCTTGTTGATCTAAAATACCACCAAATTCACCACTTGCAGAAGCGATTTGCCCATCAACTGGGCCACCTTGCGGGAATCCTTTTGGTGCTTCTAAGCTTTGCGGTTCATACATAACACTTCCGCAATTTACATTTAGTGCACCATAAGTTGGACTACATAAAGCAGATCGGCTGCCAGGCTTTTCAACAAAACCGTGCGCGTATGCGTTTTGAGGAATAAGTGTCGTACCAATAATTCCAGCTGTTAATGCAACAGCTCCTAGACTTTTTTTGTTCATTTTCATGTTTTGTAGTTGTTTTAAAAATCGATTATTCATGTTCCTGTCCCCTTCTTGTTATACTTTGTAGTGTAATGTGGGCTTTGATGTAAAAGAATAACGAGAGACAATCTTGTATCGATGTATGTGTTAGTTATGCATACACCGCAGTGAAAATATATTTCTATTCATGTGAAATATTTCACTTAATGAATATATCATGACATAGAAATCAACAAAACATGTGCAGAAGTTGTGCAGAAAATGTGAAAGCATTACTAACACGTAATACTATGGCCAGAATTTATAAAACAGGATATTTAATCTTTCAATGTAATTGATTCTCCGCTTTATATAACAGAAAAGTGTCTATACCATTTCATATAGACACTTTTCTCATGTATAATCTTCTATTTATTACTGACCTATAAATGTAAAAATCTCATCGACAGCTTGTTTATGCCCACCAGATTTTCGAAATGACTCCTTCAAATGTAATGCAGCTTCTTTATATGATGGATTATTTAATACAAGTTCTACACTTTCACGTAGTTGTTCCACAGTTAATTCTTTCATAGACAACTTAATCCCAGCTCCTAGATTCTCGACTTGCTTTGCAATTACTGGCTGATCTGCACTTTGCGGAATTACAATTAGTGGAATCCCGTTATTTAATCCTTCATGTGTACTGTTCATCCCGCCATGTGTAATAAATAACTTTGTATATGCAAGTAGTTTAGTTTGTGGTACATAGTTTTTTACACTGAAGTTTTTAGGAATGTTACCTAAATCGCTTATTTTTCTTTTATTCCCAATAGACATCACAATTGTATGTTCACTATTTTCAAACGTCCTCATACAAAGTTTATAAAAATCAAATGCTTCATTAAAAACAGTGCCTAGAGAAATATAAATTGGGCTTTTTTCTTCAATTGAAGTAAAATCAAAGTCTTCATTTTTTACTTGTGCAGAAATAGATGGACCTACAAATTTATATGTTTCATCAAACATATCACCCAATGGTTGAAACTCTTTAATCGTATACACAATAGTGAGTGATGCTGGATTACAAAACACTTCATACGGTGAGTTTATTTCAACACTATATTTTTCTGCAATTCCTTTTGTTAAGGTTTGAAAATTATTATGTATTCTATCCTGAATTTCCCGCGGGATATTTTTAGAAAGATGATCTAACATTTGTTTAAATGATTTTTCATCCTGCGCAAAAGATGTACAGGAATTTATGGCAGGGAGATTGAGAATTTGAGCAATTATACGGCCACAGCCAAACATAGAATCATGAATCATATAATCAAAATGTTCCCCTTCAATTTGTTCAAGAACACTGGGTATAATCACATCTGCTGTATATAAAAGACCATTTATTCTTTCTCGTAAATAATTTCGGCCACCGGAAAGAAATGCTTCTATAAATTTTTGGTCATCAATCGTTCGTACAGTAGCACCTGTTTTCTCAATACGCTCCCTGAAAGCTTCTATTGAAAAATAAACGATTTCTTCCCCGCGTTGAAACTAACTCTTCTACAACTTGCAATGTTGGATTAATATGTCCCTCTGATCCAGTATTAATGAATAACACACGTGCCACTTTAAACACTCCTTAATTTAAATCTTTTCTATGCTGTCATTAGGATTATAGATATTTGGTTTTATTCTTCTAAATGGACCTAGCGAGCCTAAACCCAAGGTCATCTATATAAAATGTAGGATGACTACGGCGACGACAAGTCGCACCGCAACCTCTAGCCTCTTCAGCCCAGCTACCGCCTCGAAAAATTCGGTACGATCCATATACCTTTTCATCATACAAATCATAGCACCATTCCCAAACGTTTCCTAACATATCATAAAGTCCCCATGCATTCGGCTCTTTTTTACCGACGTCATGAATTTGTCCATTTGAATTTTCATTGTACCAAGCTATCTCTTTCAGTTCTCCATATATGTATCCAGTTGTTCCTGCTTTACACACATACTGCCACTCTGCTTCTGAAGGTAACCGATAGCCATTTGAATCTAAATTACAACTAACAATTTGACCACGATTGCTAATAGAATAATATTCTTTTAATCCCGCTTTTTTTGAAAGTAAATTACAAAACATAACGGCATCATTCCATGAAATATTTACAACTGGCTTATTGCTATTTTTATAATCATTAAATGTACTATTTGTAATAGCATAATATAATTCCATCGTTACAACATACTTTGCAAGAAGAAATGGTTTTATTTGCACTTGCCATTCTTTTTTAATTCGATCATCTCTTAATTTTACTTTTCCCGCTGGAACTTTCACCATATTAGAATTAACCTGGCCAATGAATCTATTCAATCCTTTCCCCCCATGTTCATTCTTTTTATAATCTAGCTATTTATGGTATCGTACTTCTCTAAAAATTGTCTTACTTCATTTGAAGATTTTAAAATAATAACATCTTTATCTTTATTCAATTGATTAAGCCTCTTTAAAATTGAAGGTCGTTTCGTTTTAGGGTATTCCCATATCCATTTGAAAAATTGCAAATCAAATCTTTCTTTACATCCAGCCCCCATATCCGGCCTTGTTTTATTCCGATATTGTACAATCCTTTTAAAAGCACGATAAACACATATTGTTCTATGAATATCAAGAAAGATAATTGTATCAGCTGCGTTCATTCTTATGTCCATTGTCCCGCCATAATTCCCATCAATAATCCACTCATCTTCTTTAACTAATTCATTTTGAACCGTTCTTTGCTCTTCTTTCGAAACACCCTCCCAATTTGGTTTCCAAAATAGTGCATCAAGATGATGCACCTTAATATTTAATTTATTTCCTAACTGCCTTGCTAATGTAGATTTTCCTGAACCACCAGAACCGATTAATATAATTTTTTTCATAAATACCCCTTTTTACATCTTTTATTTCTTCAGTAACAAAAACTCACAAAACATTCCAATCCCAATACCAATTGTATAAGCCAATAAATCACTCCATAAAAATCCGTAACCTAACACAAGTCCACCTAAAGTCGTTGCACGAACGCTATCTATCCATTCAGCATGGTATAATTGGCTCACTTCAATCCCGCAGCAAAACATTAAACTAATAAAAGCTAATTTCCTCGTTTTTATTTTAGGAAATAAAAATCCAAATCCAGTGAAAATCATTAACGCCCATAAAGCATCACCTAAATAATCATTTAATAGAGCCGGTAGCACAAAAGCAAACTTTCTTGAACTAAGCCCTAAAATAATAACAATGATAGTAAACATTGCGTATAGTAATCTATTTCGTTTCGTATTCATTTCAAAACTCCTAATTCATCATTTAAAACTGCAAAATAGCTAGTAAAATATAATTATTTTACTAGCTATTTTTTAATGGCTTTCATAATAAGAAAATGTGGATTTGTATTTAAATAATGATATGACTTTTCGTTTACTTCTATCATCTTTTCAACAGGCCTCGGTTCTACCATTTTTTCTAACAAAAAATAATTTGTTGTTTCATTAATTATATCTTGGAGTGACCTTCTAAAAAAGCTAACTTCTATTGTAATATTTGGTTTAACCCAAGTATCTACTAATAATTGATTTTCGAAATAATTTTCACAAGGAAACTTTGTAAAGTCCATAAAAGGATGATGAATGGAGTATATAAATTCTCCGCCTGGCTTCAATACTCGGCAAAACTCCTGAAATACTTGATTCCAATTTTCTAAATAATGAAGAGTTAACGAACTTACAATTACATCAAAAGTATTATCTTCAAACGGTAATACTTCTTGCAAGTCATGACAAAGAAACGTTGCTTTATCACCCATACTTTCCTTTGCAGCTTTTATCATTTCAGAACTTACATCAATTGCTGTAACATTTGCATCTCTCTCTACAAATTGAGAAGTATACCATCCAGCTGCACACCCAGCATCTAATATACTCTTCCCTTCTAACTTTTTTGGTATCATCTCCATCATCGCTGGTCTTTCGTAATAGCTATTATATGGATTTGCCACATCTAGGTTTTCTTTATATGTACTCGCTAATTTATCATATGTACCTTTAATCGTGTCTTTCAATACATCCACCCCTTATACATATTAATCTAATAACTCTTGCTGCTTTTTCTTTGAAAATGACTGTAGAACTAAATCATACGACCAATCAATCATCTTATTAATTTGCTCCTGCTCTACAACTTTATTAATATACACTGTATTCCAATGTTTTTTATTCATATGATATCCTGGAATGATTGTATCTGGATAATCGTCTCTTATTCTTATTGAAATTTCTGGATCACATTTTAATGTAATTGCCGCTTTTTCACCTTCTTCATAGTTCAATATCGCAAATATTTTATTATCAAGCCTCATACATGTTGCATTCCAACCATCAGGAGAATCTTCTGTCGCTTTTCTTTTTGATAAACAATATGTTCTTGTTGCAATCATTCTAATTGTCACCTCTTATTCTTTCACTATTTGATTACGATGCATTACAATTTGTTTCGTCGCTTGAAACTGCTGTTCACCATAAAACTTTATAAATTTCTCTCCACAAAATAAGCTCACAATATCGATATGAGGTATCTCTTCAAGTAACATTGTAAGCATCTTCTCTCCAATACCTTTATTTCTTACACTCTCATGTACAACAACATCTTCTATGTACGCTCGAAAAACACCATCAGAAACAACTCTAGCAAATCCTATTAATTCGTTATTTTCCCATACCCCAATAGCTATACTATTCTTTAACATTTTTTGAATATCGTTTTCTTTTCTTTCTGGCCACCAACCGACAGAATCGTAAAGTTTCTTTATTTTTTCTGCGCAGATTGGTTGATCATGTTGTAATTTATACGTGTACATTTTCTTTCCCCCCATTGAATAGAATTTATATTATTATAATTACTTTTATGAATAATTAAATTTGGTATTAGCAAGTTCGCTTGCATATTTGTTAGCACTTCTCATTAAGTAACTACAATGTGATTTCAGCGAATTCCTCAAAAGAATCTAAACAGTGCAGTTTCTCTTGGTATATACTTTTCCTTCTTTCACTATATAGTTCTGGAATGCACCCTGTTATCAAACCTTCGTAAGATTAATTTATAATATAGATTCTACAATTGCAATATAAACAGTTCTTCACTACCTTTCATATCCCCTCTATTAAATTACCTTATTTAAAATTGGTGAATTTGTGAATATAAACAATTACTAATGGGATATTTATCTATTAAACTTTGAATTACTTGTAAGAAATGGTAAAGTTAATAAGGTAAAAAATACATTAAGTGAGGCGATTTTTTGAAAAAGTTTAGTTTATTACTAACAGCATTTGTCATGATTTTATCATTGTTCATTCCAAATCTTACAAGTGCCAAATCTTTCCCTGATGTCCAATCTAATCATTGGGCAATTAAAGAAATTAACTATTTATCGGATAAAGGTATCATTAAAGGTACGCCAGATGGATCTTTTAAGCCAAGCGATGATGTAACTCGTGGACAAATGGCCTTAATGCTAGATTTATCATTAAAATTAGAAAAACCATCTAGTTATAATCATATTTTTTCCGATGTAGCCAAAGGTATCTATTACTATGATTCTGTACATAAGTTAGCACATAATAACATTGTACAACGCGAAACAAACTATTTCCCTGACCGCTCATTAACTCGTGCAGAAATGGCAAAAGTTTTAGTTAAAACTTTTGATTTGAAGCCTACAGGTGCTGACGTCAATTTCCCTGATGTTCCATCTAATCACTGGGGTTACAATTATGTCAAAATTTTAGCACAAAATAATATTACCACTGGATTACCTGATGGTACATTTGGTCCAGGTGTAAAAGTAACTCGTGAACAATTCGCTGCATTTTTGGCTCGTGTATTAGAACCAAATTTCCGTCCTGCTCTTCCTAAGCCTAAAGGAGAGTTAGAAGTTCATTATATTGATGTCGGACAAGGTGATGCTACTTTTATTAAATCTCCAAGTGGAGAAACGATCCTTATTGACGGTGGAAATAACGGAAAAGGTAAAGTTGTAGCAAATTATTTAAAAGGATTAGGATTTCAAACTATCGATTATATGATTGCCACTCATCCTGATGCCGATCATGTAGGCGGATTGGATGAAGTGCTTTATGCTATAAATGTAAAAAACGTTTACGCACCTAAAGTGAGTCATACGACACAAACGTTTAAAGACTTTTTAACTGCAGTAGCTAACAAAGGGTTAACTATTAAAGAAGCGAAATCTGGAGTAACTTTACCAATCAATGGTTTAAACTCACAATTTTTAGCTCCTGTTAAAGAATACGGTAACGATCTAAATGAGTGGAGTGCTGTATTAAAAGTAACACATGGCAGCAAATCTTTCTTATTTACTGGTGATGCTGAATCTAAAAGTGAAAAAGATATGGTTGTAACGTACGGTTCCAGCCTAAAATCCGATGTATTAAAACCTGGTCACCATGGAAGTAAGACATCTTCTTCTCAAACATTTTTAGATGCAGTGAAACCAAGTATCGCTGTGATCAGTGCAGGTGCAGGTAACCGATATGGCCATCCTACACAGGAAACTTTAGCAAAGTTAAATGCAATGGCTGTTAAGGTATATAGAACCGATTTAAATGGAACTGTAACTATTAATAGTGATGGTTCTAGCATTTCTGTAAGAACGGAGAGATAATTATGAAAAGAGGTATTATTGACCGTTTTGAAGGCGAACTAGCAGTTATTGAAGTGAATAACGTAACAATTGATGTACCAAAATCCAAACTCCCTTCCACTGCAAAAGAGGGTGATGTTCTTATAATAGAGGATGATACGTATACAATTGATAAAGACGAAACAGATAAAAGAAGACGTGAAATACAAGATTTAATGAATAAGCTATTTGAATAGTAAAAAAGAGCCCTCCAAAAAACTGGACGGCTCTTTTTTTGCACAAATAGTAGCTAGTTATTTTTTTATTATTTAACTTCATACCACCAACCTTTTCGATCAAGCCAGCTTTTCATTGCGTTTAATTGCGTATCACTAGTGGGTTCAGTAACAAAATATGTTAAACCATCTGATTGTAAAATGAAGGTAGCAGTCATTTTTAAAGAAGTTAACGCTGCCATAACATCTGGAGTTTCATGTGGTGAAAAAGCACCTGATTGGATAATGTTTTGTTTTGAAACTTGCGCTTGCACATTTTCTTGTTTTGGTACTGATTCAGTAAACCAAGAAAGTGGCTTATTTCCTATTAATTGATTTAAATCACATTTACCGATACCAGGTACATTACCAGTCTCAGTGTATTGCCAAATATCACAAGGATATGCTGGTTTATTACCACCATATCGAGGAATCCATACAAAGTCACTTTTTACGTTCGCCATACCGAAAGGCACATACATATGATGTCCAACATATAAACCAACTTTCTTAGCACCTAGTCGGCGTAATTCATCGATAAAAGCTTGTGTACCGGCTCTCATGTCATCCATTGTTTTCACTTCTACATCAGCTGTCCAAACTGTAGCGCTCTTATCACCACGATCCCAAAAATCTTGTGCTTCCTTCTTCGCATCAGCAATTGAAATAAAACGGCAGAATGCATAGTTACCAAAAGGAATATTTCTTGTTTTCATTGCTTGAACATAACTTTTATATAAAGGATCTACATAATTTGAGCCATCCTGTACCCTAGCGATTACGAAATCTAGTTGGGGAGCTGCTACATCCCAGTTAATGTTACCGTTCCATTTCGAAATATCTACAATATAACCCATAACTTAACACCTCCTTTATCATTATTATATTCAGTGCTCGTCTTATTGCTCTTCTCCTTCTAAAAATTCAATAGTATTTGTTAGTGCATATAGTAAATACGACTAGTTTCTTCTACAAAGACAGTAACTCATTTCCGATAAAAAAGAAAATCTTTGTTATACGAATCTTACTATTTGTTCCCATAATTGCATCTGATTGAGTAGTAGCTATAAACAAAATAAAAAGCATCACCTTGTTAGTGATACTTTTAAAATCTATTTTCCTTGTAGAATACTATTACTATAATCTCTTCTCTAAAAAGTGTTGACTATGTCCCTTAGGATGATCTTCAACAACACCATATTCTCGGTAGCCGTGTTTTTTATAAAATTCTGGTGCTTGAAAACTAAATGAATCTAGTAATATTAATCTACAACCTTTTTCCTTCGCGATGTCTTCGATTTTATGTAATAGTTGACTGCCATAACCATCATGACGAACCAATTCGTCAACCCATAAAAAATCTATATGAAGATGATAAAAATACATCGTTCCTGTTACCCCGCCAAAGATTTTTCCATCCTCATCTTTCACTACGAAACTTACTTGTTCCATCGGCTGTTTCGCTTCATCATTTAAAATAGACATGTTATATTGAATGACTTTATTTTTTATGTATTCTCCTTCAGCGCGAGTACCATTCTCTATGTGTTTCATATATTCCTTCCTTTCAACTTAGTAAGTTACCTTTAATTTTTACTTTTCCTCTTTAAAATACTAATAAATACGAATCCACCATATGTAACAAAGCATGAAAAACCAATTATCCCGGGCACAGAAACATAGCCTATTCTTATATAACTTATAACTGCAAAAGAAGCGATAGACAGTAAAATAAATGTCCAAAATAGAAGAGCTGTTTTTCTTCGCCCTTGTTTCGATGTACTTTCTTTCTCTTTAGAAATACGTGTACCAAAAAGTAATACAATACAAATGAGGATCGCTGCAAAGTAAATTGTATCTAACGATAAAGTGTGATCGTAAATCGCGATTCCAACTTCCAAGGCGATAATTGTTACTATTAATATAATGATTGTTGATGTCTTTAAGTTTCTTTTCAATCAATAACTCCTAGCATAATTTCACTATATTCTTTGTATATGTACTTCAAAGCTACTGCAAAAACTTTATCTACCTCTTTATTTTCACGTCGATTAGGTAAGTCTTTTCCCCCAATAACATAAAGAAACGGGAATTCGTTAAATATTCCTATTATTCCAATATTTATTGTAGCTGAAGATAGTCCACCTGTCATATGAGCTAAGTGATATGAATGTATTCCTTCATATTCACCTTGCTGCCTTACCATGCCGCTAATAATTGGTTCCCATAATTCTGCTTCTGATTTATAACCTTGAAAAATATGTACTAAAAGTGAAAGAACTTCATTTAATTCTCCAATGTTTTTCTCATCTCTAGCGTCCTCTTGTATATGAATTTTTGAAAAGTACGTTTGAGCATACATTTTCACAGCATCCCATCCACCACAGTACATTACAACTGACTGTGCAACGTAACTATCATGACATGCTATCATTACTTCAACTGCTTTACTAAGTGTTAAAGTATTTCTTCCTTGTAAATGTGGATATAACTGCGCACTATCTTCATGTGGATTAAATTTAACATGATGAAGTATATCATTCCAATTACGTTTATTTTCCTTCACCATTTGCGCTACTACAAATCCAATTACTACTTTTGCTGCCGATGCTAACGGAATATTTAATTCACTATTATATGAAGCAACTATACCATTGCTTTTTGTAGAATAAATAGCTATCCCAACATGATCAGAGTGTATCTCTTTCATTTTTCGAATGACAGTTTCCATTTTCATCCCTCATTTCATATCGTTTTATCACCTTCTAATAATTCAATATAGAATTTAAAAATCCTTTTTAGCAGATTAAATCGGCTATTACAATAAGAAAAAGGCAGCATGAATTACTCCTTGCTACCTAAAAGATAAATTTTTACGAAAAACCTCTATTCTTCTAAAGGATTTTTAGGACCACTAAGCTCCAATTGATAAAAAGCTAAATCTAGCCACTTATTAAACTTATAGCCAGCCTTTTTGATTGTCCCAGCATGAGCAAATCCATATTTTTCATGTAAGGCAATACTTTTCTCATTATCTGCATCAATTCCAGCAACTAAAGTCATATATTCCCTTGCTTTTGCAATTGTAATTAATTCTTTCATTAAAGAATTTCCTATCCCACATTTTCTATATTCCTTTTTAACGTATATAGAATGTTCAACTGAATATTTATAAGCAGGCCAAGCTCTAAACGGACCAAATGTCGCAAATCCTACTACTTTATTATCTTGTTCGTATACAAAAACCGGATAGCCATCAGCCTTTTTTTGTTCATACCAATCTATTCTATTTTTAAGGGTTACAGGTTTATATGCATATACAGCTGTTGTATTTAGTATCGCATCATTATAAATATCTAAAATATATGTTACATCTGTTTCCATTGCTTCCCTTATCATTGTTTTCTTCCTTTCATATACGTTATCTTTTTAACTACCTATTCGTTACACGAACACTAGCTTTTCGGAAGCCATCATAAATGTTTAATGCAGCAGATACTATATAAATGAGACTACCTCCACCAATTAACCATGCTTTAAATTCCTCTGGAGAAATAGTAAACACATTTGCCACAAACGTAATAAATCCTTCGTTAAACAAGTGCGGATTTACTACAATTACAATGAATACTATTGTTCCAGCTATTTGAAGAAGAGCATTCCCAATTGCCAATCTTGTCGTCCATTGTCCCTGTACTAACTTATAAAGAGATATAGCTATTTCAAAAACAATTATCATCACAACGATTGGCCAATACTGAAGTAACACATCTTGATTAAACGTCGGCGCGACAAACTTCAATCCACTTCCCGTACCACTGTATACGCCAACGAGATGATTCGCATAAAAATAAAGTGTACCCCATATTGCCGTCCACATTAACCCTCCAAAAACTTCAAACTTGGAGATTGCTTTTTTCTTCGAAATATGCGAAATGTTTTTCAAATCATCTGGCGTCCACTTTTTTAAACTTGTCGTCAACGGCTCGGTATCTTTGTTTTTATCTGTTCTTTCTAAAATAGTAAATACAAGTGTTAACCAGAAAAATACATGGAGAGCCACTTCAAGTGTTTCTCCTACACCTTTACCTATCAATTGTAAAACAATATTTAATACCGCTTGATCACCATTATAACTTATAAAATTTTCTGCAACCATTGCAATGAGTGCGATAACGGCTGCAATTGGAATGATCATTTTTAATAATGTCATATATACATCAAAATAACGTGGTCCAATTAAATGCATCGGTCTATCCAAGTACCCATTAGCCAACGAAACCGGACTTCCTAATTTTTCAAGAACTCTTTTTTCATCTTCTTCATTATAATCATCAGGTAACATATCCTCTATTGTTGATCGTAGTTCAAGAATAATATCTTCACGATTTTTTTCAGGTAATCTCTTCGCTACTTCCTCGACATAAATATCAATCAAGTTCATTCTTGTCCTCCTCCTTTAATAAGTTATAAAGTTCTTTCGAATCCTTTATCCATTCCTTTTTTAACTGCAAAAATATCTCTAATCCGTATTCACTTAAAACGTAATACTTACGAGGTCTACTCTCCGTTTTATCCCAACTACTCGTCACTAGCTCCTGCTTTTCTAATCGGCGAAGTAGTGGATATAAAGTACTTTGATCAATTGTAATCCCTGATTGCTCCAATAAT
Organism: Bacillus basilensis; assembly: GCF_921008455.1. Taxonomy (NCBI): domain Bacteria; kingdom Bacillati; phylum Bacillota; class Bacilli; order Caryophanales; family Bacillaceae; genus Bacillus; species Bacillus basilensis. The sequence goes on from NZ_CAKLBZ010000001.1 coordinate 2,814,423, forward strand.
TGGACAAGTGAATATCCATACTGCGGCGTTCTTAATTGGCTTAAAACCGCTAATGTTAATGTGCCTCTTCTTAGTTCAGTAATTAATGAATTTAATAAAGCATCCATGTATTCACCTCATTTTTATTACTATATGTCATACAGTATATGTTTTATACTATGTATCGTACAGTATAATTGTGACAAAAACAACAATTTTTTACCAAAAAACGGATAATAAAAAGCACAAACTATATGATTTGTGCTTTTCTCACTAACTTATATATAACATTCTTATCTTTGTACCTCTGGTAATATAAATTCCCATTTTTCTTTAGAAAATGGAACAACATCAATAATTGCATCAATATTAATTGCTCCGTAAACATGCGGATACTCTTGGCCGTTAGAAGCAAGTTCATATTTTATTTCTGCTTTCACTAAGGATCGATCAATTGTCAGTAATAAAACATCTTCTTCATGCATGAAATGTTTTTGTGCAACGTTTAAAGCTTGTTCTAAATATGAACAATGGATAAATCCCTCTTCAATTAGTGATTTTTCATTAATTTCTCCAGTTGTTTTTGCGATTTCCCAATTTCTTTTTGTTATTAATTTTGTAATCATTATCATTTCCCCTATATATTTATAAAATAAGAAGCTTTCCTATTCATTACTAGAAAAGCCTCTTGAATTTTTATTTCTTAATTAAAGGAGATGCTTCCCCACTATGGAAAATCCATAAATCATGAAGCGATCTTGTACATCCGACATACAATAACTTCGCATCATGTTTCGTATTTTTATAATGTTCTTCATCAACATCAATGAGTAGAACAGCATCAAATTCTAACCCTTTGGCTAAGTATACAGGTACTACCGAAATGCCACCTTTATATTTACTTTGATCTGCTTCAATAACGTTTACAGACAATCCTTCATTTGTTAATTTCTCATACATATCGCGGCATTCATCGTCTGTTCTTCCGATTACCGCAATTGTTTTCACATCTGCATTTTGAAGCTGTTTTAATGTCTTCACAATTTCAGTAAACTGATCTTCAGTATGAATTACTTTTACTTCTTCTCCACTACGGAAAACTGGCGTTGCAAGCCCTACAGGAATCTCTGCATTTTTAATTATTTCGTTCGCAAATTCTATAATTTCTTTTGTAGAGCGATAACTTCTCGTCAGTTCATAATAACCTGTTTCTTGGAAGACTTCCTTAAAAGCACTCCAATCTTCAATCCCTTGATAATCATAAATCGCTTGAGATAAATCACCTAATATAGTAAAAGAATTACCTAGTGTAATTTCTTTCAATACATAAACTTGGAATGGCGAGAAATCTTGCGCTTCATCGATAACGACGTGATGAAACTTTTGTCCAATTTCAATACCTGTGATGCGGTGATGTATGTATATTAAAGCGGGTAAATCTTCTACATACACTTCTTTTTTACGACAATTCTTTTCTGTTTCTCTAACAAGTTCTTCAGGTAATACTTCGAGTATTTCTTTACTTTTCAATATTGAACTATATATTGAAAGTGGGCTCATTTTCGGCCAAAACTTCATATAACTGTTCAATCTCTTTGTCGCTTCTTTTTTTAATAATTTCTTCTCGTTAGTTTCTCCATACTTTTTCAGTTCAATTTCAATCCAGCGTTTCATTCGGCCGAGTAAACGTTCTCTTCTTTTCTTTAATGGATAATGTTTATATTCCACTTGCATCCACTTTTTAATATCTTCCACTGGAATAACAGCTTTATCCCATGCCTCAAAATCACTTGTTGGCACTAGTTCTTTTTCAAATTCAACCATTCGCTCTTCAATAAAGGACTTAAATTTCAGTGTACCTTTCAATTTACCAAGCATAACCTTTCTTTCATCACGATTAATAGAAAAGGCTTCTTTTAATTTTTCATCTGTCTGCTTTAGTTTCACCGAATCATCTAACGTATGTAATGCCCAATTTGAAAACGTTGTTTGACTAATATTCCCTACACCTAATTCAGGAAGTACGCTCGAAATATAGTCTAAAAATAAACTATTCGGAGCGAATACAATCATTCTTTCAGCTTCTAACTGTTCACGATATTCATAAATTAAAAAAGCAAGGCGATGTAAAGCGATCGTTGTTTTTCCGCTCCCTGCAACCCCTTGAATTAGTAATGGTAAGTTTCTTTCCGCACGAATAATATCATTTTGCTCCGATTGTATCGTCGAAACAATATCCTTTAGTTTATTATCTTTATTTTCACCTAGTCGATATAGAAGAAAATCATCAGCATGCGATACATCTTCATTTCCTTTCACATATGTATCAACAACACGTTCTAGTTCTCTTTTTCGAATGGATATGTTTCGCTTTAAATAAACATCACCCTCTACTAATCCGTCTGGTGATTGATAAAATGCTAATTCTTCACCGCCGGTAAATGAATAAAACATACTTGCGACAGGCGCTCTCCAATCAATAATGATTGGTTTCATCGTGTCTATATCCGAAACACCTACTTTACCGATATAAATCGGCATAACGTCTTCCTTGCCATCCTCCTGAAAATCTAATCTTCCAAAGTACGGCTCTTGTACACCAATACGTAAGTTTTGTCTATTAGACTCCCTCATACTTTCAAGAATTTGTTCTTTAAAATCATCGCCATAATAAACTGGAATTTTTTCAAGCTGATCCAATTGTTCATCCATCGTACTTAATGTATCTTTCATTTTTTGTAATTCTTCGTTAAAAATGTTGTTCATTTGATGATTCCCTCCTGTCCGTTCTAATTTTTCAGTCGAAACATAATTGTATTAAAAATCCATTTATAAAGTCAACAATTTTAATTTAAGTTTTCCGAAAAAACTTATTTTTCACCTTTCTAATATCGAAATTCAAATGATATTTTTACATTATAAGAATATATAACATCTAAATCATACAACTACACATATAATAAAGTGATTTATACAATAGCTGCTATTATCTATTGATTAAAAGAACTTTATACTATCTAACTAAGTTCCCCTTACACACTCTCCAATTTCTTATCTAGTTGTCTATTAAGACGTCGTTGCTACTGTATTATTTCTTCGAATTGGGATCATACTAAGATCCATAAGAATAAAAAAAGAACGACAATTAAATATTCACACTATACAAGCAAAAAAGAGTAAGGAATTTAATCCTTACTCTTTTTTACTTTTATACGATATGATAAACATTCATTTAAAGACGCTTGCTCTTTATATTTTCTCTCTTCGAAGTCATATGCTCCCCCGGGGAAAATCCCAACTATACTGAAATGAGCCTCTGCACATAAATTACTAATCTCATCTATAGTATAGCAACGTAAAGATTGTGTCACGATATCATTTGAAGAATCTATTTCCCACCAGTGGTCCAGCATCCTAGCATTTTCACTATCATATTCATATTTTCGCATTGCAGAATAAATCGGCATTTCTTGTCCATTTGCTTTTTCCCAATATAATGGTTGATAAATATCAATAAGTGCACACCCATCATCTTTCAACCAATTATGGATTCGTTTTAATAAAACCAATTGTTCTTCATCTGTTCCTACACCAAATCCGTCTAAATAACTAACAACATCAAACTTTTCTTCAAAGTTAATTTTATAAAAGTCAGCACAATGAATCACAATGTCGTTAGTAGAATGTTCTTTAGCAAACATAGCTAACTCTGGTACAAGCTCAACCGTAGTCATTTTTACATCCAAATTAGACATCGCTCTTGCAAACCCGCCATTTCCAGCACCTAGTTCTAACATCGTCTGAAATGGATATCCCACTTGCTCTTGAATTTCTTCAGCAACTTCCTGTAACCAATTTTCATTATTTATATCATGGCTTAGTAATTCAAATTGTTTTTTATAAAATTCTTTTACATTTAATTCGTTCATTATTATTCTCCTCCTGTACGTTATTTTTCTACTACAGTTGAGAAACTAAATTTCTGACACCCATGAAAAATCCTCCTTTTTATTTCCCTATATTTACAATTTATCAAAATAATAAGAATTTTAAAAGTGTAAATATAAAAAATAGATAATGGATTATTCCACTATCTACTCTTTAGTTACTCTTATTTTTCTTTTTGATACTCCACCCAATCTCCAGAATCAATCACTTTCAATATCATCTTTTTATCTTGAGCGATATACACATATGCCTCTATTTCCCTATCAGCAGCATATACTGTTTGCGTGATTCGATCATATAAATCAGTCTCCGCATTACCTGTATACTCTTCTAGTTCATCTAACTTACGCAATATCTCATCATTTACTTCATAAACTTCACCATACACCTTTTCTTCATTCGAATAAGTCATGGCTGGATACCCTTCGTTTGTATCAAATAATTCCCCATACGTCCATGCTTCGTCTGCAATGCATGTTGCACCTTGCATATAATGAGCATTCGTTTGCTCTTTTCTTAACGTGCCATACACAAAAACGTGATGCATAAAACCCCTATCCCCTTTACATGTCACTACTTTCTAATTTGTAAATAAGCACGAATCATAAAGTAACTCACTTCATTCGGAAGTTGTTCCTTAATCGATTTCAGACCACCATCAGCATTTTGCACTGCAGTTTCAATCAGCTGTTCATATTCTGCAGGAACAAAACTGTTCCAGTCTACTTCCATTCCATCTTCAAAACAGCGAATTAAATGATTTTCAATTGTTTGTCTTGATAAGTTACGTTCTTTTGCAATCTCATTTAAATCAATGCCTTGTTTATACATTTCATACGTCTCTAAATGAGAATTTGCTGAAGCTTTCCCTGGCTTTTTCCGCTCTGTCACCACTTCTGTCTTAACTGTTTCAGCATAGTTTGGGTTTTCCTCAATAAAGTGCTGTACTGCTTGCAAGAAATGAGAACCGTACTTCACAAGTTTGTGTTCACCAATCCCTTTTACAGTTAAAAGTTCAGAGTCACTTTGCGGCATTTTTGCACACATATCTTTTAACGTTTGATCAGAGAAAATAACGAATGGAGGTACACCTTCTCCTTGTGCAATTTCTTTACGTACTTCACGAAGTACTTCAAATAAAGGATGGTCTTGAACAATTTGTCTTGTCTCTACACGTTCTTTGCGTAAAACATTCTCTTTACCAAGTAACACTTCTTTCCCTTTTCCTGTTACTTTTAATGTTGGATACGTACCATGTTCAACTGCAATTAACTCGTCTGAAATAAGAAACTCAATAAACTCACTGACTTCTTTTACACTACGATTTGATAGTAATCCGTACGTTGGTAAAGTATGAAAATTAAATTCAATGACTTTCTTATTTTTAGATCCCGTTAGTACTTGTGCAATCATTTGTTTTCCGAATCTTTGGTTCGTCCTAATCATACAAGATAGAACCATTTGTGATTCTCTCGTCACATCAATACTTTCACGTTCGTCTGTACAATTACCGCAACGGCCACAATCTTCTTTCGGTTCTTCTCCAAAGTATTGCAAAATAAATGATTGTAAACATTGTTCTGTATGACAGTAATCAGTCATATTTTGCAATTTTTCAAGTTCGTTTGAAAAACGAGATTCTCCGGTCGATTGATCAATTAAAAAGCGCTGTACTTGCACATCTTGAGAAGAATACAGCAATATACATGCACTATCTAATCCGTCACGGCCAGCACGTCCTGCTTCTTGATAATAACTTTCCATATTTTTTGGCAGTTGATAATGAATAACGTAACGAATATTCGATTTATCAATACCCATCCCGAATGCAGATGTCGCTACCATTACACTTACTTCATCACGTAAAAAGAGTTCTTGCTGCTCATTTCGATCGTTATCACTCATACCCGCATGATATTTTGATACAGAAACTCCCGCTTTCATTAAATCCTCATACAACTGATCAACTACTTTTCTAGTAGCTGCATATATAATCCCAGATTCCTTTTGATTTTGACGAATATAATCCGCTAAATATGCATTACGATCTTGTCCTTTAATAACAGAAAATGATAAGTTCTCGCGCTCAAACGTTGTCATAATCGTGTTTTCTTGATTAATTCCAAGCGTATTGCAAATATCATCACGAACTTGTGGTGTTGCCGTAGCAGTTAATGCTAATACGAGCGGCTTTTCTGGAAGATAATCTAATATGCGATGTATATGTAAATAACTCGGACGGAAATCATGTCCCCACTGCGAAATACAGTGCGCCTCATCAATTGCAATCATCGGGATTTTCATATCGATAAGTTGATCAACAAACTCCATTGAATCAAGACGCTCAGGCGCCACATAAAGTAACTTATAATGTCCTTGTTTCGCTAATTGAATTCGTTGATTCGCTTCTGTAATAGAAATAGAACTATTAATATAAGTAGCCGAAATACCATTTTGTACTAATGTATCTACTTGGTCTTTCATAAGTGATATTAAAGGCGATATAACTAACGTTGTTCCTTCAAATACTAATGCGGGAATTTGATAACAAATTGACTTACCACCACCTGTAGGCATAATACAGACTGTATCTTTCCCATCTAATACATTTTTAATTGTTTCATCTTGTCCTCTTCGGAATGAAGAATAACCGAAATAAGACGCTAAAAGTTCTTGTGCTTTTGTAAACAAAAAAGAGTCACCTGCTTTTCTTTATCTTTCATCTACTCCTATTATATCATCTCTTATGCGTCATGAAAGTGATGAATGCATAACTAACAGCCTGCTTTTTCATTATTTTATGCTTCTTTACGTTTTAGAGATTGATTAGCAACTATAACGAATTTCAAAATAAATACACATTTTATTAATTCTCCTTGAATACTACTAATCTTATACATATGAATTCAGGAGGTTACTATATGAAGCACCGTAATATTAGTTCCATCAAACAGAAAACAGTACCGAACCAACTCCAATTCTCAAATAATGATGCGTGGAAATATGAATCATATTATAAGTACCAACCATTATTTTCTTATAGAAAGCTTTTTCATTTTCTTTCTCAACTTTTTAAACATTAATACACGTGCGAAATATATCATTCATAATAAATTTCTCAATATGAACCTTATAGACATACTACAATACAGTTGTTAACATATGAGATATTCTGTTGGATAAACCCCTTAAGTTGACCTGCTTATTTGTGCAGGTCTTTTTTGATTTTTATATATTTCAGTACACTTTTAGATGTGATTGTAAATCTTTTCTCCATTTTATAACCATACTCCACTCACAACAAATGATGATAATAACAGGAAGTAAAATATAAGTTCTTAACATCTAATAAAGTAAATCTTTTTTTCTCAATACACAAAACGAATTTCACTTGTTACTATAAAGGTACTCCAGATGAGTTTTTGCTCATCGACATTATCTAGTTAAAGGGACCTGCCGCGGGAAGCAGGTCCCTTTGACTTTATTAAAGACTGACTTTCATTTGGACACATTTACCAGGTTTTTTTAATAGAATTTTATGATAATATTACGTAGTCGAGTCCGACATCTCGGCAATACCCTTTTGAGGCTCTGCAACTTCCCTTGCAGAGCCTCTTTTACTTTAAATTCAATTTATTTATATATACCACAATAAAATTCTTCATCTTTTTCCATATCATTTTTTGAAATTAATCTAGGACACGTAACTAAAAATAAATTTTCATCATACTTTGAGTTATACATGTTCAAAGGAGTGTTACTATTTATGTATTCATATTGGCAATCATATTACTCCCCCTATCATAATCCTTATGTAAACTTTGATGTATCTGTACGTAACTACCGAATTAGTAAAAACGAGAATTTTTTAAAAGGTTACATGCGTTCTTTATGGGAACAACACGTTGCTTGGACGAGATTAGCTATTATAAGTATTGTTTTCAATTTACCTGACGTAAACGTTACTGTTGGACGGCTTCTTCAAAATGCAACACATATGGGACTATCTCTTGAACCATTCTATGGTGAAGATGCAGTGAAAAAATATAGTGCATTAATTAAAGATCACTTAGTAATTGCAGCAGATCTTGTTAAAGCCGCAAAAGCTGGTGACCAAAATGCAGCTGCCGCTATAGAAAAAAAATGGTACGCTAACGGTGATGAAATTGTTGCGTTTCTAACAAGCATCAACCCATATATAGAAAAGGAAGAATTCAGAAAAATGTTTTATGAACATTTAGCACTTACGAAAGCAGAAGCACTTGCCTTTCTAAATAAAGATTATGAAGCAGGAGTAAAATTGTACGATAAAATTGAAAAAGAAGCATTAGAAATGGCTGACATGATAACAAATGCAATCGTAAAACAATTTCCGCAAGTGTTTCAATAACAATAAGCCGATTTGAAAAAACAAATCGGCTTATTAAACTTTCTATCAATGATATTTCTCCTGTCCTCTTTACATTTAACGTATATCGATATATTTTATTAATATCCGTTTTTTATAGGAGGAAATAGTTTGATTAACGCCATTGGTCTCGTATTTATCCTTACAAATAAGCACGAGAAAAAGAAGAAAGTATATCTGAATGAAAAATTTGCATTAATAGACATTATTGATTCTAAGGAAGTATTTGATGCTGAAGGTAACTCACTAGTAGAACTAACATGTAAATACAGTATATATTTAGATGAAAAATACTACTGTAAATCACTTGATGATTATACTGGACAAGTATTTCCGTTCTTAAGCGCTAAAATAGGAAAAGGACTTCTTAGAAATTTAAATTACTACTTTTCTTATGTTGATGCCTATGATAAAAAACCACCCGTTAAAGAAATTAGACCACTTATGAAACAAGTAACGAACAGATAGTGAAAATCACTCAAAAAAGAAAACATCTAATTTCAGATGTTTTCTTTTTTGAATCCAGAACTAGTTACCTTTCATCCTCTTCTAAATATATGTATCCAAGCATACTTTAAATTAAAAACATTGGAGGATTAAACTGAATGAAATACTCAGAAACAATTGTAAGTAAACGGCTTCGAACACTTAAAATATGTAGTATGTTTATCATGCTAGTTTTAATCGCATGGGTTGGATATACAAAATTACTTTATGAAAACGGATTTCTTCAAGAAAAGAAAAATTCAGTTGAAGTAATGAATACTAGTATTACAGGAGAAATTGAACAGAATTCCCATGTAAACTTACAAGGTTATCGTAAAACAGACCTTGATACTATTATAGATGCAAGTAGGACTGATCCGAGCGAACTATCCTTAATTGAGATTATCAATACATCTTGTTCACGAGATTGCATAGGTGAACCATTGACATATGTGAACGCAAATAATGGATATATTTTTTATAAGGAGTCTACTGGAACTCATGTAGCTATAAAGATTAAAAAACAAGATAAATGGAAAATTGTAAAAAAATCGGTTGAAGATGGAATATAACCTTATAAAATGAAAGAGTACTTAACGTACTCTTTTTATTATTAATACCCTTCATGTTTACAATGACATTCCGGTTTCTCTTTACAATTACATTTTTCACAATCGCACTTCGGTTTCTCTTTACAATGACATTCGTTACACTCCCTGCATTTACATCTACATCTTCCAAACATTAAATCGTCCCAAAATGAACGCCTACAATTACAATGATTCCCCATGAATATGCATCCTCCTAAATAGAATTCATCATATTCTATGGTTAAGAGTAGAAAAAGGTTTGTTTGCTAGTCTATATTCTAGTTTTATAAGTATAGTTATAAATGTTATACTTCTCTGTTAGTCCTTCCAAATCTCTTTAAAGTAAATACTACAAAGAAAAAACCCCAATATTTAGGCTTTAAATTCATACGTGTTTTCTTTTTTCACACACAATATATATAAACTGAAAGGCTCAAACTAAAAGTTGGCTATAACTCTCTCCCTTCCCCCACAGCCCCTTTTAACCTCTGCAACATATACCCAATTCCTTTACATCCTTCTAACGGATACGTAATGATTTCTTCTAGATACAATTGTGTCACTACTTTTTTATGCTTCTTCCCTGCAAGTAAGACGATTTCATCAAACTGAAGCAAGTCTTTTTCAATCATCTGTTGTTTTAATTGTTCAATACTAATAATCTCATCGCTCTTTGAATCAAAGGCAAGATCATAGTTTTCTAGTACAATATCATTTGGTTTTAAAAATCCATGCTTCGCCGATAATATAACCCAATTCTCGAAAAACATAGTTGCGTACGCCTGACATGCTTTTCCGAATGGGCTAATATATACATCTTTTGCCTCCATCGGTCCGTAATCACGATACTTATCCCAAATTTTCTTCTTTCCGCATGGAATTATGCATAACCTTTTCATCGTTTTTTCTTACCTCATTTCTAACTTTTTAAATATAAAAATATAGAACCCTCTACTTCTTCATACGCAGCTTCTATTTCTCCAACCCCAAAAACGTTCCAACCATTATTTGTTTCTTTCGGTTTTTCGTTCATTATGATATGAACTTGTGTCATATTTTTAAAATCTTCTTCGAAAGATGCTAAAACAGGCTGATTTATCATATATGTTTTATTATGTATATTTACACTTAAAAAGGATGTAATGCTTTATTTCCGTTTAAAATTACATTCATTGGATTAAACGAATTTAATTTTATATCTCCTACAATATACAAATGATACCCTTCTTTATCATAAAATTGCTTAATATCCTTGTCTCTTTCGTTTTGAACAAAATGAAGGATTTGCTTCGTTTCTTTACTTATTGTCATTTCAATATTTAAACTCAAATCCACATTTATATTTTGTTTTAAAAAAGTATATAACGATTTATCACTATTAAAGAAGCTCGGTTTCCATTCAGGGAGGATTTCATCTAATAATAAACATAAAAGCATTCCTGAGCTATAGCAGCTCTTTCTAATATTATAATTAGCATCATATGCATCTAAAATAAGCCCGCTATATTTTCGTAATGTTTCGCTTTTAACATTTTTACATACTGCAATACAAGCATTCATTTCAACATACCAAGCAGGCCCTTCTATACTTTCAACCATATACTCATATGTTATAAACTCTTCTCCCATAAATCTAGCTCTTTGCTCTCTTAATTCAATAAATTGCTTAATATAATTATTTTTCTCAGCTTGTGACTTGCAATGAACCGCATCATATAAACAAATTCGTTCTTTATTTCGCAATTGTATATTTTCTTCTATTATAGGATATTGAAATCCTAGAGATTCATTTGGAAATCTACTTTCTTTATTCAAATATTGATAGCAATGAAAAAGTTCATGCACCACAATCGCAAGTAAACTTGCATAATCTTTATATCTATTCATATTTACGATGGCAGTTGGATAATCTTTGAATAGAATACAAGTATCACCTTTAAATTGTTCCTCCCACTTTAAAACTCTATACTCATCATTATCTTTCAAAAATAGAGGATGATGAAATACATACACATGTTCATCATCATATAATGCAAATGCAGCCCTCTTAAAACCAGTCCATAGCCCATTTAATAAATCCATATTTACATCTTTCTTTATTCGGTTTAGTATATTGTTCATTATATATAACACCCCTATATCATTCTACATACACCTATTCTATTCCACTTAAAAACAACCCTTTTATTTACATAATTATTAGAAAAACATATATTTTATCTCAAACTATAATGTATTATACAAATATACATGTGATGATTTTATGAAAAGGAGGTGAACAAATGAAAAATATAACCCCTGCACTAGTACTTTATATTATTGTTTGCATAATCGCTATGATTGCTCCATCATCCCAAGGCTATAATCATATTGGCTGGAAATTGTTTGTTGGGCAAGCGTATGCTATACCTATTTTCCTCATTGCGGCTATTATTACATTTTATATAAACAAGAAAAAATCTACGAACAAACAGTTATAAGGATAGCAAATGCTATCCTTATTTTAATTCATTAATCAAATCCAAAATAACACTTGCAGTACTTTCTATCCTTTCTTCCGAAAAATCAAACGTGACACCTGTTTTTTCATATATTTCTTGTATAGATAAATTCCAATCTGCACTCGCACCTTCTTTAGAGAAAGCAATCGCTTTTTCTGTGTCTTCCCGGTAAATTTGAAACAATTGCATTGCTCCTATTTGTGCAATTGCATATTCAATTTTATAAAAAGGAAACTGAACATAGTGAAATGACTCTATCCAACTTGCACCGATTTCATCCTCTAATCCTGCAATGTCGACTGTTGAATATTGATATCTTTTGCATAGTTCGGCGTATTTCTTATCACGTTCTTCTGGTGTATGGTTTGGATTCGCATAGATCCAGTGCTGGAATACATCTCCTGCAACTGACGATATTAATAAAGATAAGTTACGATATAATTGTACTCGTTGCACTTCTTTATATTCATCCTCTTGCTTATAAAAAACATTCAGCTTATCCATTACTAGTAACTCAAGACTGAGGGAATAAAGTTCAGCCACCTCTTCACGAAGATACCTTTCCTGCATGCTACTATCATTGTTAAATTGTTTATAAAAATGAAATGCATGACCCAATTCATGTATTAGTGCATTAATTGCATAAAATGAAGGACTAAAATTAGAATACACAAAAACCTCTTTACTATGAGGTAAGGTAAAACAGGCAGCTCCCGGTGCTTTATTGTTACGTCCTTCTACGTCAATGAATCCCGCTTTCCTTATATGAATAAATTTCTCATAAAAATATAAATCTGTCTTTCGAAATATTTCTTCCACACCATTTAATAAATCAATCACATTTTGGAATGGGACTTTTGGTAAATTACATGGAGAAAGATCCCAAGGACGATACGTTTTTACACCGAGATTCTTTTTAGAAATACTTCCCAACTTTTTCCAAATTGGTACAACATACTTTTCTATAGATTCATGGAGCTTATAGCAATCATCAATACTGTAATCTCTGTTTTTTTGTTTAAAAGCATATTCACTATAATTATTAAACCCTGCATTTAAAGCTATCTCATTCCGCAATTGTATAAGTTCATTCATAATACGATCCACTTCTGGTTTCACTACACTCCTTGCTTCGCATAAAGCATACCAAGGTTTTTCGCGTATAGCTCTATTGGAGTTATCTAACTTTGCTTTAACGTATGCATACGTCTTCTGCTCACCTTCCCAATTAATTGTTATGTTAGACATTATTTCTCTATACTTCGTAATAAGCTCTTGCTCTTTAACGGAAAGAGAAATGTTTTTTTCATTAAACATTTTACTCTTCACCAATCTTACTTTTTTCATAAATCCATATTTCTGCTCATCTAAAAAATTAGAAAACGGACAATCTATAAATTTCTGGTCAAACTTTGCATTGTATCTTTTTAAAAGTGGTTGAATTGTATTTTGGTTATATATATGTAAATCACGTATATTACTATTGTTTGTATCTCTATACATGGAAATTAAACTATTTGTTATCTCCTCTTCTATTTCAGCATTTACACGTAGTTCCTCCAAAAGCCAACTCTCTAATTCTGAAACAGAAGTAATATTTCGCTCTAATAGTGACTGTAATTTACTCTCCAAATCATTAAACATACACAATCCTCCTTTTAAAATTCTAATTTTCTGTTTTTTAGAGATATAAAAAGACAAGTAGCCAATCCGACTACTTGTCCTTGCTGTTTATCTGTACTCAATAGAATTAAGCTTGGAATGCTTCTGTTAATACTGGTACGATTTGTTTTTTACGAGATACAACACCTTTTAATGTAGCAGTGTTGCTTACTAGAGATACGTTGTATGCTTTCTCAACAACGTTTGCTGCTTTACCGATCGCAAGACCGACAGAATCGTTAGTTAAGATATCAGTTACAACGAATAAGAATAGATCTAACCCTTTTTCTTCTACTACTGCAGAGATAACTTTTTCAAGTTCCGCTTGGTGTACAAGAACGTCGTTTGTATCAACAGCGTTTACTTGTGCGATTTCAACTTTCGCATTACCCATTTGGAATTCTTTAGCGTCAAGAGAGATTAATTGCTCCATTGTTTTTCCGCTTAAGTCAGCACCAGCTTTTAACATTTCTAAGCCGTAGCTATCAGCATCTACACCAGCGATTTCCGCTAATTCACGAGCTGCTGCTACGTCTTGCTCTGTGCAAGTTGGAGATTTGAATAGTAAAGAATCTGAAATGATTGCAGATAACATTAAACCTGCAACTTCTTTACGAATTGTAACGCCGTTTTCTTTGTACATTTTGTTTAAGATTGTAGCTGTACAACCAACTGGCTCACAACGGTAGTAAATAGGATCGCTTGTTTCAAAGTTAGCAATACGGTGATGGTCAATAACTTCTAACACACGAACAGATTCGATATCGTTAGCACTTTGTTGACGTTCGTTATGATCAACTAAAATAACGTTGTCCACTTCGCTTGCAACTGTCTCAACAAAACGCGGTCCTTCTACTTTAAAATAGTCTAACGCAAATTGAGTTTCACCGCTGATTTCGCCTAAACGTACAGGCTCAGCATTCATTCCTAATTCTTTTTTCAATTCTGCATAAGCAATTGCAGAACAAATTGCATCTGTATCTGGGTTTTTATGCCCGAAAACTAGTACTTTTTCCATGTTTTCCACCTCTTCATGAAAAGGATATCTTAAAGAAGCAAATATGACAATATTTAAAGCCCATTTTTTTATAAATAATTGCACTTTCTTCTATATTTTTCATCGTTTTTCATAAAAAAGATCATCTAAAATGAATTAGATGATCGAAATGTATATTTTATTTAAAATAATGTAGGAACTTGCACTACATGATTTAGCGCGATATTTGATGCTAAACCATTATTTACAAGGTTTACATCTATAACTTGATAAAATGCATTCCCAGTATCTGCAATTTCCCACACAGCTAAAATAAGGTGATATCCATTTCTATCAGTAGGTACATTTGCTACATGTGCTACGGAAGTTCCAGGTTTAGCTCCTCCATCATTTTTTACATAAAACGGTACTAAATCCAAATCAGATCGTGATAACGGCTTATTTGGATTCCAATCTTTTTTCGTAATATAGTATTTCCATTCTTTCGTACTATGAGGAGCAGTTAATTTCCACTTGAATGTATTCGTTCCGCCGTTTAACGTAACTTTCTTCCACCTATCAACTGTTTGAACGTCTAAAGCAGGGAAATGGCCAGCTCCTGCGATTTGTCCATCAGAAGGTCCTAATTGTGGGAATCCACCTATTCCTTCTACACTTTGCGGCTCATATTGAATCGGACCACAATTTACATTTACCCCTTGTTTACATAAATAAGAACGGCTCGCTGGTGATTCTACGTATCCATGAGCGGAAGCTTTTTCTGAAAAACCGAAAGTTAACAATCCTGTAAGTAATATACCACCACTTAATATAACTTTCTTTACCTTCTGTAAACCTTTCGTTTTCATCTCGTCATCCCCTTTCCCATAATAAAGCGAAAATAACTATAGTTGCCTAGTCATCTTCTCTACATCCATTATAAGTCGAGAGACCATGCAAACATAACCCTCTAAAAACTTTCTCAAATTCAATTCGTACATTAAACAAATTCAAATAACACCGCTAGAGAAATATAGACGGTGTTAAAAATTGGAGTTTATTATTTGGAGCATGATAGCATTGTAATCATCACTTATAAAAATTTATAATAAATAACTGTGGCATCCAAACTACCATTTGGAGATATTGCGTATTCTGGTATTTTTCCAGCTTCTTGATACTCTAATGATTTATACAATCTGTTGGAAGGGTCTCCTTCTCTCGTATCTAGTACTAAAAGAGACCTATTTTCTTGCTTCGCTCGTTCCTCTGCTTTTTGCATAAGTAAACGCCCTATGCCATTACGTCTAAAGCTCGGATGAGTCATTAACTTACAAATCTCGGCTCTATGAATTCCGTTAGGCTTTGTAACTAAATGTAATTGAATACTCCCTGCCAATTCATTATTTATTTTAGCGACATATAAGATCACTTCTGGCGCTATAACAGTTTGCCAATACTTTATTGATTCTTTTTGTTCCAGTGGAGGTAAAAAACCAATTGACGCTCCATCATCTACAACCGTTTTCAAAAGGTTAGAAAGCTCTTCCACATCACCTTTTATTTGCTTAATCTCTTCAATTACTAAATTTCGCATTACTAATCCCCCTTTTGTTTCATTGTATCAATTTTAAACGAAGGAACAATGAAATACTAAGATGAAATTATTAGAATCTATAATTGGTAAGAGATATACAAAGTTCTTTCTGATGTAGAGTAATCGATTTATGAAGACATAGAATATTAAAGTGAATACAAATTTAATTTCACATAAAAAACGTTTTAAACATAAAGTTTAAAACGTTTTTTTATTCAATGCTTTTGATTTTTCAGTTCTGTTAAACACTCTTGCACTAAAGTTACTGCTTGACTCATCGCAGCTCCGCCAGCAAATGCTGCTGATACACCACACGCTTCCAGAATTTCTTTATCTGAACACCCTTGATCAAGACAACCTTTTGTATGATAAACGGTACAATATTCATCTTGCGTTGCTAGACTAATTCCTAATGCGATAAGTTGTTTTTCCCTTTTTGTTAAAGAACCCTCTTGAAAACAAGCTTGCGTGAATGCATTATATGTTTCAGCAATTTCAGGAATTTGGTTTGTAAAACTACCGATTCCTTCTTTATAATGATGTAGAACGTCATTTACTGAACTATGATGTTGTTCGTGTTCCATCTTATTATTACCTCCATTCAAATTATCTGTACCTATTGTAGTATGTGATGAAAAGAAGGCAATATACCCCGATAAATAGAATGAAAATTCAGTTTATTATAGCTACAATTTCAGACTATCATCCACTACTGATTGTTCTTTAGAGTTTGTTCTTTCAACCTCTTTACTTCTTTCTTCCCAAAATGCTAATCCTTCAATCCCTACATTTTTAGGGTCAAATACTGGATCTTTCCCTTCTTTTTTCTGCGTTTCATAATCTTTTAACACTTTTAATGCTGTTTTACTTAATAGTAGAATCGCAATTAAGTTTAGCCATGCCATACTACCGATTCCTAAATCTCCAAGATTCCATAAAAGCGACGCTGATTCTACACTACCGATATAAACCATAATTAAAAATCCAAATTTCAAAACTGGCTTTAACCAGCTATATTTAAATTTACGATCTAAATAAGTAAGTGTTGTTTCAGCGATATAATAGTAAGCGAGTAACGTTGTAAATGCGAAGAAGAAGATAGCAATGGAAATAAATATTGGTCCAAATCCTGTCATAACAGTTTCAACTGCTTGTTGTGTATAGATTGGACCTGCATCAACATTCCCTATATTTTTTACAATAGCGCTTTTCCCTTCAGGTATAACATTATACATACCTGTTATTAATATCATAAGAGCTGTCGCTGTACATACAACAATTGTATCGATATAAACGGAAAATGCTTGAACTAACCCTTGTTTTGCTGGGTGAGATACTTCAGCAGCAGCGGAGCTATACGTCGCTTCTCCAACACCAGCAACATTTGAAAATACAGCCCGCTTTACGCCCCATGCGATTGCTGCGCCGACGATTCCGCCAAACATTTCATTTACACCAAAAGCACTAGAGAAAATTAAAGCGAACATACTTGGAATTTCTGTTACATTCGCAATTAATACGATACATGTAACAATTACATAACCAATTGCCATAAATGGAACAAGCATTTGAGAAACACCCGCAATTCTCTTTACGCCACCAAAAATGATCGCTGCTAATAATACGACTAACAATATACCAGTTATATATTTGCTAATCCCATTAGAGTTTTCAAATCCAACTGCGATGCTACTAGATTGAATCCCTGGTAATAAAACGCCATATGAAAGTGTTACAACGATCGCTACAATGACTGCAAACCATTTCATTTTTAAGCCTTTTTCAATGAAATATGGTGTACCGCCGCGGTATTCATTTCCAACTTTACTTTTATACACTTGAGATAATGTTGATTCAACAAATGCACTCGCTGCTCCTAAAAGGGCCATTACCCACATCCAAAATACAGCTCCAGGTCCGCCAAAAGCGATAGCAGTCGCGACCCCGGCGATATTACCTATCCCAACCCTACCTGATAAGGCTAAACAAAATGCTTGAAAAGATGAAATTCCCGTCTCCGAGCTCTTCCCTTCAAATAATAGTTTAATCATCTCTTTAAAATAACGAACTTGTAGAAAACGAGTTGCAATTGTAAAATACACACCTGCTCCTAATGCGAAAATAACTAAACCAATACTCCACACTTGTCCTACTAACCACTCTACTAATTGCTCCATCCAAATCCCCCTTATCATTCTTTAGAAAACTATTTTATATATAAGAAAACGGACAACTATTATTAAAACTTCCAGTTGTCCGTATCTCTATTCATTAACAGTTAGACTCTCTATTACTTTATATTTACCCAAACACTTTTCACTTCTGTATAGTTATCAAGCGCATATGAACCTAACTCACGACCGATACCAGATTGTTTAAACCCACCAAATGGTGCCGCTGCATTTTCTAAGTTATAATCATTAATCCATACTGTTCCTGCCTTTAACTTATTGGCAACTTGATGTCCTGTTTTAATATTTTGTGTCCATACGCCTGCTGCAAGCCCATATGACGAACGATTTGCTCTTTCGATTACTTCATCCGTCGAATCAAAAGGAAGTACAACGACAACTGGACCGAAGATTTCTTCCTTAACTATCGTCATATCGTCAGTAACATCTGTGAATACTGTTGGCTGTACAAAATAACCTTTTTCAAATGCACGTTCACCACCAGCAGCAACAGTAGCACCTTCAGCTTTTCCTTGTTCAATGTAATGTAGCACACGCTCTTGTTGTTTTTTAGATACGAGTGGACCCATTTCCGTTTCCTTCTCCATACCTGCTCCAAGCTTCACGTTATTCGCCATTTTTACTAGTTCATTTACGACTGTTTCGTAATGTTTTCGGTGAACAAACACGCGAGATCCAGCACTACAATTTTGGCCGTGATTATACATAATGCCTTGAAATGCACCGTTAATCGCCTCTTCTAAATCAGCGTCTTCTAAAATGATATTTGGTGATTTACCACCAAGTTCTAATGTTACATGTTTAATTGTTTCTGCAGATTGACGCATAATATATTTTCCAGTAACCGTTGAACCTGTGAAGGCTACTTTATCAATATCATGATGGTTTACGATTGCAGCTCCTGCTTCAGGACCGAAACCTGGCACAAAGTTTACGACACCATTTGGAAAACCTGCTTCTTTAAAAAGCTTCGCTGTATATAATAAAGATAAAGGCGTTTGCTCTGCTGGTTTTAATACGATCGTACAACCTGTTGCTAATGCAGCTCCCATTTTCCAAGAAGACATAACGAGCGGAAAATTCCAAGGAATAATTTGACCTACAACGCCCACAGGTTCATGGCGTGTGTAATTTAAGTAATCTTTTGAAATCGGAATTGTTTGCCCGATAATTTTTGTAGCCCATCCCGCATAATAGCGATAATTTTCTACAGTCGCTGCTATATCATCATCCAGTGCTACTTGATATGGCTTCCCATTATCTAAAGCTTCTAACTGTGCTAATTCTTCTCCATTCTCTTCTATTAAGTCTGCTAATTTATAAATAAGATGTGCTCTTTCAGCGGTAGTCATTTCTGCCCAATGTCCTGATTCAAATGCAGATCGTGCCGCTTTTACTGCGACATCAATATCCTCTTCTTGTGCTTCACATACGACCGCTAAAACATCTTCTGTTGCTGGATTGTATGTTTCAAACGTCTTCCCGCTAATTGAAGGAACAAATTCACCATTAATAAACATTTTAATTTCTTCATTTAAAAACGCTTTCACTTTTGGTTTTAGTTCAATGTTTTTCGTTAACATATATGCTCTCCTCCTTATTTAAACAGCCGCATGAGCTGCAATTTTTGAAATAATCGTTTGAAGTTTTTGATTTTCTTCTTCAGTTAATCCGATTCTCGGATAACGTGAAGGTCCCCCAGCTTGCCCGTGTAATTCCATTGAGCGTTTCACGATTTGCACATACTTTCCTGATCCTTCAAGAAACTCGCAAAGAGGTAAAATAGCGTCGTTTATTTCCCAAGCTTTTTCTAATTCACCATTATGAAAATGCTCATACATTTTCGTAACAAGTCCCGGTACGATATTTCCTGCTACTGAAACCCATCCCGTTGCACCAACTAAATAAGATTCCATAACTAAATCTTCAGATCCACAGAAGACTTGAAAAGCACCTTCGCCTTGTCTTACTAAATCTCTCGCTTTTCGAATATCTCCGCTAGATTCTTTAATATGTGTAACATTTTCACAGTCTTTTCCAATACGTAGCATGAGTTCTGTACTCATATCAACACCAGATGTAAACGGGTTATTGTACAACATAATTGGTATATTTACAGCGTTTGAGATTTCTTTAAAGTGAAAATAAATTTCCTCTTCTTTCGGTTTACAATAGTACGAGTTAATAATTAATGCACAATCTGCTCCATGCGCTTCTGCATGTTTCGTATATTCAATCGCTTCTTTCGTCGTTTCTGATGCAGTTCCAACAATAACTGGAATACGACCATCAACTTCTTTTAATACTGTTTCTACCATTTTACATCGCTCTTCTTTTGATAAACTAACAAACTCTCCTGTACTTCCATTAATAATAATGCCAGCCACTTTTTGCTCAATAAAGTAGTTTACGTTTTGTTTTACACCGTTCCAATTAATCTCTTGAAACTCATCCATCGGTGTGATTAATACTGGAAATGCCCCTTTAATTTTTTTCATATGTATCTCTCCCTCTCATATTTTATTTTAATAAAAATCCTGATGGAAACGGATCTGTAGGATCTAATAGAAACGTCTGCATACCTGTAATAAATCCTCTACTTTCAAAACGGAAAATGTAACCTTTTTCTTCCTTCTTCACTTTTTCAACTGTTATAAAACTATTAAATATACTTTCATTTATAAAAGGTTTATCCACTATATAATCATTTTTAAATAACGCATGAACATAAGACACAATAGTAGAAACAAAACCTGGTGAACGTACGATAAAGTTATCTTCATGAAATGTAATCGATTTTATATGGTTCTTTTCTTTTTGCGTGGAATCTACTAAAATTAGTCTTTTTATTAACGACTGTTTTTGTATAGTTTGAAGTGTAGCTTCTCCCCATTTTTTCAATTCAGAAATGTTTTCAATACGAATTTCTGGCGAATACGTATCCTTTTCTACAACTGCATATACTTTATCTGCCTGAATGAGAGAGTAACTTATATTATCAGCTTGTAAATTTTGCTCAATCACATAACATAGTTTACTTTCAAAAGAAACAGATACAACTTCATCATTCTCTACATACGCATGGACTACAAATATGCCAGATAACGTTTCTATTTTGTATTGATTCGTCTCTCTCTTTTTTAAATACCCGCTTTCTAGTAACATCGTTATTACTGCCACAATGCCTCCATAATGAAGCGGAATGGATCCTTCATGATTAAAAAATAATACAGCTGCATCGACTTCCGTATGAATAGAAGGAACGACAATACATCCATTTAAACCGATAAAACCACGTGGTTCATTTAATAAGAGCTTCATTTCTTCTGCTAATTCACCTGAAAATTGCTCGTTTAATTGTTCCAAACTGGAGTAGTATTTGCATGGTACATCTTTCATTACACGAAATGCTTCACCATTTACATGTACGTCTACTGCCGTATACATTTTTTGAATGTTCATTTTACATCCTCCGTTTCATGTTCCATCGGCGGAATTAGCAAAAAGCCTTCTTTAAGTGGGTCCTTTTCATTGTAAAAAAATCTGTGCATCCCCATAAGCCAAGCTGAACCGGTAATTTTCGTTACGACAGCTTCAATATTTTTTACAAATGTCGTATTTATGACACAGCCTTTAAATAGAGAGCCCACGATACTCTCATGAATAAACTCTTCATCCATTTCGATTTTTTGATTTGCGTATAATACAGCTAACTTCGCTGATGTTCCTGTACCACATGGAGATCGATCAATTCCTCCTGGTGGAACAACGACTGTATTTTTCACATGTGCACTTTCATGAGTAGGGTCTGTATAAAATTCAATGTGCGTTAATCCTCGTATAAACGAATACTCTGGATGAATGATTTCAAATTTCTCATTAATTGTATTTCTTATAAGAATCGCTTTATCGATGATTGTAGATGCGTTTTCTGGTACTAACTCTAACTCTACTGATTTCGCATCGATAATAGCATAAAAATTCCCGCCATATGCAATATCAGCCTCTACAGTTCCAATGTCTTCGACGTCTACAGTAATATTTTTCAGTAAAAAAGCTGGTATGTTACAAAAGGAGACTTCTCTCGCTTTTCCATCTTGAACAGAAATATTTACTTCAACTAAACCGGCTGGCGTATCTAACTTTAAAGAAGTAATCGGTTCAACTACCGAAATTAAACCTGATTCAATTAAAGCTGTACATACACCAATTGTATCGTGACCACACATTGGTAAATATCCACCTGTCTCTATGTAAATAACACCAATATCTGCTTCAGGATGACATGGATCTGTTAATAGTGCTCCTGACATTACATCATGACCACGCGGTTCATTCATTAACAATTTACGAATCCAGTCATACTCCTTTTTCATATGTAACATCTTCTCTGCCATCGTCTCTCCACTTAACTTAGGCAGTCCACTAATCAACGTTCTCGTTGGATTCCCTCCTGTATGTGTATCAATCGTCGTAAAGACTCTTTGTGACCTCATCCGTTTAACACCCTTTCTGTAAAACGACTCAAACGAAGTGGTTCAATAGGAATGATTGTTTCTTTTTCATTTAATAACTCTTCAATCACTTTCCCAGTAACTGCTGCAAGACTAATGCCATCCCCTTCATGTCCTGCTGCAATAAAGTAGTTCGGGATATGTTCCACACGTGAAATGATCGGCAAATGATCTTCTGTCCACGGGCGTAATCCAGCATATGAACGAATCACCATCATATCCGCCATTTTCGGATAAAAACGAATTGCTCTGTTCGCAATACATTTAATTACCTCGTTATTTATCCTTGTATGAAACCCTACAAACTCTCTACTACTACCAATTAAAAAATTTTGGCTTTCTGTCGGCTCAAATACTAGAGCTACCCCATATTTTTCAGTTAAAGCATCCACTTTTCGTTTTCCACCAAATTTAGAGATTAAATAACCAAATTCCATTACTTTACGACAGCCAACGTATTCTTGCCTTGAAGCTACAATAATATGTCCTTTTCTCGGCCCAATTGGTATATTCACATCTAACATTTTTCCGATTTTCGGAGCCCACACACCAGCTGCGTTCACCACTTGCTTTGCATTAAACGTCCCATTTGTCGTTTCTACAATAAAGGAACCGTCTATATCTCTTTTCATTTCTTTTACTTCCGTACGATTAAAAGCTTTCGTACCATATTTCTTCGATTCTGCAAGAAGTGAAAAAGCAAGAAGATATGGATTTACAGTCGAATCCGTTGCGCATTCTAACCCGCCTAATAAATCATCTGCGAAAAATGGTGATTCTTCTCTTATATCTTGCCTATCGAGCATTCGAAACGGTAATCCAGCTTCTTTTTGCCGATTTACCCATTGCTGCGCAGCTTCCATTTCTTCGTCTGACTCACATACGAGAATACTTCCTGGTGCTCTATATTCAAATGAATGCTCTAACTCTTCACTTAAATCAGTTACTAACTTTTGACTTACTAACGACATTTGACTATCAAACCCTGGGTCTTTATCAATAGCCAAAATATTCCCGTCGCACCGTGAAGACGTCCCACTGACAAATTCTCCTTTTTCAATGATTGTTACGTCTCTTCCGTATTTTGAAGTGTAATAAGCGATAGAACATCCTATTATTCCACCACCTATAATTAAAACGTCGCAGTGTCTCACAAAATACTCCTCCTTCCCCTAAATCTCTCACTTTCTTTTTATGCAATTGACGTGCCAACTCTACATATATACACTTTTTATAAATAATATTTTAATTTGTAAAAATATTTTAAATTTATCGTAAATAGGTGTATTATTTTTTTATCACTGTCAAAATTTTTATACATAACAGGAGGACAATATGGCATTCTCATTTCCCACAATAAAAGAATTTCTAAAAACTTTATCCATTGATCGTACATACAGCATGCACCCCATTGAACAAGTTGACGAAAAATTTTATTACCGACCTTCTACTACAGAAATATATAACTGCGCAGTTATATATGAAGATGACTCATTCACCACTTTAATTAACGCGTTTTCCAATGAACTAGTCGTTATCATAATGAATGGAAATAAAGATCCTTTATGTTGTATAACGGTTCAGCAAATCATTCCGTTTCTTGTTAAGTCTTACTATGAACTACAATCTTTTTATAACACCGTAATACAAACTACTGATTCTTCTGTTACAGTCATCGATGATAAAGAACGTGTTCGTACTTGGACAGATGGCGCCGAAAAGATTTTTTCAGTCAAGCATACTGAAATTATTGGACAACCTATCACTCGTTTTTTTGACTATAAAGATTTGGAAATTTTGCAATCATTACATGACGGAAAAAGTATAATCGCTCAGTTCCATCAGCCTCGGCCAGATTTGTTCGTATTAATCAATTCAAACCCAGTCTACTGTAACGATGAAATTATCGGAGCGGTCGTCTCAGAAACTGATGTGACAAACCAAGTTGCTTTAAATGAAAAACTATTTAATATGTCACATGAAATGCACCGTTTAGAACAAGAAGTAGCAAAGTATAAAGATGAATCCGATCCTTTTCTTGCAATGAATGGAAAAAGCCCCGTTATACAAAGAACAATACAATTAGCTAGAAAGGTTTGTTCGGTGAAATCAACTGTTTTAATACTCGGCGAAAGTGGTGTTGGAAAAGAAGTATTTGCGAAAGCAATTCATGAAGCAAGTGAGGCAGCGAAGGCACCTTTTATTTCGATTAACTGCGGTGCCATTCCAGAGGCGTTATTTGAAAGCGAATTATTCGGGTATGAGCGCGGGGCTTTTTCTGGTGCAAATAGTAAAGGAAAAAAGGGTAAAATAGAGCTCGCGCAAGGCGGTACATTATTCCTTGATGAAATTGGAGAAATGCCGCTCGATATGCAAGTAAAACTTTTGCGCGTACTACAAGAACGAAAATATTACCGAGTTGGTGGAGAAAAGGAGATTAATATTGATTTCCGTATTATCGCTGCAACAAATCGTGATTTACAAGAAGAAATGAGAAAAGGTACGTTTCGAGAAGATTTATACTATCGCCTCAATGTAGTTAGCTTGCATATTCCACCGCTACGCGAAAGACGCGAAGATATTATCGAATTAACATACTCTTTCTTAAACGATTTTTCAATCAACTATAACAGACCAATTCGCGACTTACCTTCCAGTATTATGCATGAACTACTTCATTACAATTGGCCAGGTAATATTCGCGAGCTTCGTAACGTTGTTGAAAGACTTGTCGTATTTGCGACTGACGGTATTATAAAACAAGAATATTTACCATTTCATACAACTGAAACGTTAGACGACCATGCGGCTCATTCCCTATTGCTCAGCAACAATAATACAATTCTCTCTTTGCAAGAAGAGATGGATGAACATGAGAAAAAAGTCATTGAGAGGGCTTTACGCATTTTGAATGGGAATAAATTAGAATGCGCGAAACAGCTTGGTGTTACGAGAGCCACTTTATATAACCGTTTAAAAAAACTTGGGTTACAATAAAACATCACTCCTCTATATTGGCATAGTTTTTGCATTAAATAATTTGTGCAAACCGAACTAGAGGAGGAATACATATGACGAATAAAGATCACTTAATTGTTTGTCGATGTGAAGAAGTTACATACGGTCAACTTCAATCGACAATCGCTGAATATAAATGCTCGGCAAGAGAATTAAAACTAAGAACACGTGCTGGCATGGGATTTTGCGGTGGCCGCACATGTAGAATGATGATAGATCGAATGATCGAAAGTGCAAATCCCGACGTAACTACTAATGAAATCCCATTAAAATATCAACCACCAGTGCGCGCAGTTACTTTTGGATCGGTAGGTGAAAGTAAATGAGTAGAATTACAAATCACCCTATTTTAGGGAGTTTAAATAGTAATAAGCACATTACTTTCCAATTTAATGGTCAACAATACGAAGCATATGAACATGAAACGATTGCGGCCGCTTTACTTGCAAACGGAATAAGAACATTAAGAGTGCATGAAGATAGCGGGACGCCACGAGGTATTTACTGTAATATCGGACATTGTTCTGAATGCCGCGTCACCGTAAACAATCAAGCAAACGTACGAGCATGCTTAACTGTTGTAGAAAAAGATATGATTGTTGATAGTGGTAAACAGCATCCAAATATCGTAAGAGAGATGGTGAAAAAGCGATGAGTGATGTCATAATTATCGGAGCCGGACCAGCGGGTTTATCAGCCTCTATCTCTTGTGCTCGTTTTGGACTAAATGTACTTGTTATTGATGAATTTATGAAACCTGGCGGAAGATTGTTAGGACAATTGCATCAAGAGCCTTCTGGAGAATGGTGGAACGGAATAGAAGAATCGAAGCGACTTCGTGAAGAAGCAGAATTACTTTCAGTTGATATCCGATGCGGTATTTCCGTCTACAATTTAGATAAAGATGAAAATTCTTGGTTCGTACATACGAATATCGGTACGTTAGAAGCATCGTTCGTTTTACTTGCTACTGGCGCTGCTGAGTACTCTATCCCCCTCCCTGGTTGGACACTTCCAGGAGTCATGTCGATTGGGGCAGCCCAAGTAATGACAAATGTTCATCGCGTTCAAGTTGGAAAAAAAGGAGTAATTATTGGTGCTAACATTTTGTCATTCGCTATCTTAAATGAATTACAATTAGCGGGCATTAAAGTTGAGCATATCGTACTTCCTGAAAAAAGTGAATTAAGTCGAAAGGCTGGTGAACCAGAAGAAGTTTTAAATTCTCTATTACATGCTGCACACCTTGCCCCGTCACCTTTATTACGTATAGGTAGTAAATTAATGAAATATAATTGGGCTAAACAAGCTGGATTAACCTTCTATCCAAACATTGGAATGAAAATAAACGGCACACCTCTTCATCTTCGAAAAGCAGCACTTGAAATTATCGGAACAGATCAAGTTGAAGGTGTACGCGTTGCTAATATTGATACGAAAGGGAACATCATCACTGGATCGGAACAAATATATGAGGCAGACTTCGTTTGTATTGCCGGCGGCTTATATCCTCTTGCTGAGCTAGCCGCTGTAGCTGGCTGTCCGTTCCGTTACATTCTGGAATTAGGCGGACACGTTCCTCTCCATTCCGAAACAATGGAAACTCCTCTTCCAGGTTTATTTGTAGCCGGCAATATAACTGGCATTGAAAGCGGGAAAATCGCAATGGCACAAGGAACTGTTGCTGGATATTCAATTGTAAAACAAGCAAATAAAATATCCCATTCGGTTGAACAACAGTTGCAACAGGCGGTCCAACATGTACATGCTGTACGTCAACAAGCTGCCATTCAATTTAACCCGATGATTGATGTCGGTAGACGCAAAATGAATGAAATTTGGCGTGATTATTCCCTTGCATATGCACATACTAAAAAGAGCTGCTGAGATTACTCTCAACAGCTCTTTTTCCTACTCATCTGATTTATTAAATTTCGCTAATGCGTAAATACCTTCTTCATCATCTAATTCAAGTTGTAATCTTGCCGCAAATGAATTGACATTATATTCTCTGTCAAGCAATAAGCGTAGTGCTTCGATTAAGTTCGCTTGGATTAAAATTTGCTGGCGACCATTTACCTCTACTTCAGCAGAGAATCCGTAGTCATCGTCATACATGAGTTCAACTAAAACTTCTTCTGGACCAACTTGTCTTTTTTCAGCGATATATACGCAAAGCGCATTGATAAGTTCTTGTTCAGAAATTTTTATTGTTTCCATGCTACTTCATCTGCCTTTTTCTTACGTTGATCTTTGAAGTATTTAAATGCACGAATTGCTAACATTACGATACCAGCCATTACTAACATATTTACCATAAACGCTAATACAGAACCAAGAGCTCCCATATTTGCAAATAAGCTACCCATTAGTAAACCACCAAGACCACCTAGTAATAAACCTTTCATAAAGCTTCCTTTATTACTTTTTGGTGCTGTGTTTGTTGCTTTTGTTTTTGAATCTGGAGTCGTTTTTTGAGAATTTACATTTGAATCTTTTTTGTTTAAATCAACTTTTGATTTTTGACCTGAACTTGGTGTAAATGATTTTTTACCAGATTTGTAACTTTTCGCTGCCGCATGATCTACGAACATAAAGCTACTAGCCCCAAAAATCACCATGAATGCTGTCATTACTGCTACAAGTTTTTTCAACATATTATATCCATTCTCCTTTTATATAGATATATGTGAAATCTACCTTTCTAGTAAATTCAGAATGATAGATTTATTTTTAAGAACATTTAAAGGTTCTTATGAACTCATTATATGAACTTTTGTCGAAATATGCAAGTATTATTTACTTCCAACAGTTTAGTGACAAAGGAAAAATTAAGCAAAACTGAATTGACTTTAAATGAAACAAAACATATTATAAGTTCATAAGAACTTTTTATTATTTTGGAGGTGAAAAGATGGAAACATTTCATCTCACACGAAACGAAATGGCAACCCTCCTTCTATCATTAAGAGGATGGAATACGAAAAAGCCTCTCGGTATTTTACAAGAAGCTTGGGCAAAGTCACATAAAAAAGATATTGAAAGCGGACAAAGCGTAACTGCTTTTATTACTACCGCACTTTCACCTATTTTCGAAAAACTGATTAAAATTGACGATACAGACGTCGGTTTTTCTTTAAATGAAATAGTCGCGCTTGGCAATCAGATCGAAAACACAAGTTTCTCTGTAACTGCTATGCAAAACTGGGTGAAACGAGATATAAAAGAAATGATTGGCTCTCCTCAAAAAGGGAAAAAATATTCAATTGAACAAGCAGCCTTACTATTCATTGTCGAAGATTTAAAAACAGCACTTGATTTTGAATCCATTCGTAAGCTATTACGCCTAATCGTTAATGACCCAGCTGATCGAAGTGATGATTTAATCAATCCTGTTCATTTATATGTAGCATACTCTTCTCTATTTGAAGAACTTAACCAAGGGAACTGCTTACAACTAAATGCAACAGATACAGTTCATACAATTGAAAATATCGTAAAAGAAAAAGCTGATAAAATCGCAAGCAAGTTCGATCAAATTAATAACGAGCAACGCGAAGCAATTCGTAACGCCATTATTATTGCGACATTATCTGTGCATACCGCTTATGTACAAATGCTAGCGAAACGTTACGTAACAGCAACGTTATTTTTACAGAACTTAGATGTGAAGCCATAAAAAATAGGAGCAGAAATGCTCCTATTTTTTTATGAGAAATTTTTAATAATCCTTTCATTATCTCTTCAAGAAAACTGGGCTTATTTCCTTTGCTATAATACTTATGAGAGACATAAAAGAATTGAAATAGCAATCCTTTATATAAATAAGGTATAATCTACATATAGTTAATCTTTTATATTATTAAATAAAAGGTTAACCTATTCAAAAATTCATAAACTAGAAGGTGCAACAAATGGTAAGTAGTTTTATTCATTCAGTATTAACATTTTTTGAAGGATTAGGTTATTGGGGCATTATGCTTGGACTTATGATTGAGATTATTCCAAGTGAAATTGTCCTTGCTTATGCAGGATACTTAGTTTTCAATGGTAGTATCTCATTTTTAGGTGCAGTTGTATTTGGTACAATTGGCGGTGTTATTGCTCAAATCTTTATTTATTGGATTGGACGATACGGTGGACGCCCTATTTTAGAACGTTACGGAAAATATATTTTCATACATAAAAAACAAATAGACGCTGCTGAAGATTGGTTTAATCGTTACGGAACTGGCGTAATTTTCACAGCGCGCTTCATTCCAGTAGTACGCCATGCGATTTCAATTCCTGCTGGTATTACAAAAATGCCCTTACTACGTTTCACTACATTAACAGCACTTGCGATCATTCCCTGGTCTATCATTTTCATTTATTTAGGTGAAAAACTAGGTGAAAACTGGGAGAATATTAATGATATTGCTGGACCGTATGTGAAATCATTCGCAATCGGTGGTGTCGTACTTATCCTTTTATACTTTGTCATTAAAAAATGGACAAAAAAACGTAAAAATCTTGCTTAAAATCCCAAATAAAAACCGCTATACATTCATTCAGAATTATAGCGGTTTTTATTATATGCTTGATTATATATTAGAAATTGCATTATTTCTTCTTTGTGCTTTAAGTCATGTTGAATGAGTGATGAAAAGTAATTATTTAATCTCACTTTTTTAGTGCCAAATTGGTAGTCATTATCAAAATATTGGGTAGGAATTCGCTCAATTTGATCTACTAATTTTTTACGAGTAACACTAAATTGATCTAATAGTTCTTCTTTTGAAATACCAGATCTCGCATATTTCATTGCTCCCTTATTCATTTCCTCAACATCTATTGGAACATTTGGTACAGATTGTCCACTTATAAAGTATGGAATTCTATACTTTATTAAAAACACATCCCAAACAATAAAATGTGAAATCACATCTGCAATTCCCCATGAACCTTTTCTAAAAGATTCAAACCATACATCATGAGTTACACACTTAAATGTTTGACACCATTCTATTAAACCTAACTTTTCTTCCAGAATACTTTCTTTCTCCATAATTCATTCCTTCCTCGTTCACACTTATAACCGATTCATATATAACTTCTAGAAACTACATAAAAAACCTCCAACTTAAGATTTACGTGGAAAAGCAACAATTCACTCATTGATTTCGTATATTATCTCAAAAAGGATTGATTTCCCTATGCATTGGCAACAAAAGCTACCTTACTTAATTGGACGCCCTATAGGCATTTCCTTTATTAATGGGCAAGGAACTTCTGGTGTATTATGTTCAGCACATGATGGTCAATTATATGTTTATGAATACCTTTACCAAGCTCAGTTCGCAATGAAGCATTATGATTTTAGACAAATTCAAGATATACATGCATTCCCGAATTGTCCACATCAAAATCCTCTGTACTAAAAAAGGAACAGCTTATAGCCGTTCCTTTTTCTCTTAACTTATTTCTCATTATAAAAGTTTTGCACTGCTTCATCAAAGTAAATCCAGCCTTTCCAACCTAAATGAATTGTATCCTTTAAGAAATACTTATCATATTCATGGCCAGAGAAATCGACTACTGGATATCCTGCTTTCTCAACTTGTTCCCGAACTTTTTTATAATACACTTCTCGGCGTTCTTTAGGGAAACCAGCGTAATCATACCATGGTCCATTTACAGGTACAGAAATAAAGAGCGGCTTAACATTTTTCTCTTTAAAAATATTTAAAACAATTTGCAAGTCATCATATTCTGGTGATTCTTCATATGATTCATTCGCTCTAAAGTTTTTTAATCCTTTTAATTTTTTCTTTAAATTATGTTTATAGTAGTATGGATTTTCAATTCCAAATGTATTTGTAGTAGACTCCGCTTCCCCTTCTTGTTCCGCATGTTTACGTGCATCTACCCAAGAAATTGAACGTAGTCCCACATTTGTCTTTTCTTTCATCGGCTCA